>NZ_JABXKJ010000093.1 GCF_017115085.1 Nostoc sp. NMS7
GTTTTTGAAGGTCATTTACTTCTATTATGTCCTAATCTATGCTTCGGTTGCTATAAATCAGGAAACCCGCTAACTCACTGACTCATCGGTGCGCGTCTATGGATGCAACAGACTTTAGGGACGCACAGATGTTCGCCCCCACAAGTTGATTATTTACGAGCCTTTATTGGAAGTTCCCAACTAAACCTTTGCTTCCAAAGACTTGAGTAACTCGGTATTCACACCCGACTCACGAGTCAGGGCAATTTTGCCAGTGCGGGCGATTTCTCTCAAACCAAATTTTTGCAACACCTGCACGATCGCTACCATTTTACCTGGATCTCCCACAACTTCTAAGGTAAGAGAATCTTCCGCCACATCCACGACTCGCGCCCGGAAAATCTGAGACAGTTCAATCACTTCTGAGCGATTGCTGCTACTAGCATTCACCTTCAAAAGCATCAATTCCCGCTCGACGCAAGGGGTTTCGGTAATGTCCTGTACTTTCAGGACATTGACTAACTTGTACAGTTGCTTGGTGAGTTGCTCGATAATGCGATCGTCACCAGGTATAACCATCGTAATTCGGGAGACTCCTCCTTGTTCAGCAGGACCAACAGCAAGGCTTTCAATATTAAAGCCGCGACGCGCAAATAAACCAGAAATGCGGGAAAGAACACCCGCCTCATCTTCTACCAGAACTGAAAGAGTATGTTTCATCTTCGCCAACAGAGGCTAGAGCAGGAATTGAGGAACGCAGACACTAGCTAAGGGCTACGCTAGACGTACTACCGCACTAAAAAAGTCAGTGCGACCTTCTATTCTAAACTTAATAGTTGCACTCATTGCATTTTCTAGAGAGAAATTGGCCAGAAATCATACTGCAAGCCGGAATTTCATTGATGCATATCTTTTCATTGGCAGATGCGGCATTTTTGGAAAGCTTTTATAGTCAGATTTGATGAGCCTCTAATCGGAGAAAAGTTTATATGGGTTGGTTAAAAAGACTATTTGGAATGGAAAAACCTCAAAATGCAGAAGTAAATCCGACTGCACAGGCTACAGTAGAAGATAGTAGTACTAGTGTCGATACTGATACGCAATCGATACCGCCCGAACGTCTGGGATTAAACGGAGAATACGACCAAAGTGGTTTAGCAAAGCGGGTAGCGTTGGCATTTGATGAAGACCCCCAACTCGACGATGTTGATACCCTTTGGGTTGCTCAGACAGGCAGCACTGTAGTCTTGAAAGGTAAGGTTCCTAGTCAAGAAATTCTCAACCAAATGATTACTGTAGCTCGTTCTGTGAATGGTGCTACAGATGTTGACATTAACCAAGCCGCGATTGACTAGGTGTTAAGGAATTAGAAATTAAAAAATTCAATCATGGCGATCGCACTGCTTACCCCATAGCACAGAAACTATCACATTTAGGGAATAACTAACGGTTAGCGATGCCTGCGGCGGGCTTCGCCTACGTCAATCCATCTCTCAATCCAATCTAAAATAGCTTGGTTGACTTGTTTTGGACATTCATCATGGGGACAATGCCCTACATCCTCCAATTTCAGCAGTTCCAATTTCTCGTTGTATTGGGCGAATTGGCTAGCCAGGGCTGGAGGAACAAATCGATCTTTTTGTCCCCAAATTAACAGCATCGGAATTGTTAAGGTTGGTAATACTGTCTTGACACTAGGACTAAAGTTAATTCCGATCGCAGCTTTAAACAAAGCACTAAAAGCCCTCGCCGAACCTCTATCTTGGGCAGGCTGTGCTAAAATTTCGATCAGTTCATCGGTAATCGCCTCTGGGTTAGCGTAAGCAATACTAGCCCAGCGACGCAGCACCCCAGGACGGCGCACGAAGTTAAACACAGGTTTAAGAATCAACGGCGAAGCCACAATATTTTTAATTGCTCTGACAAGTGGTTGCAGCGCAGGGGGAATTGCTTCTTGCTCTAATGAGGGGTCGGGTAAACTCATCATCACCATACCCCGCACCATATCGGGGTGGGTGGCGGCGGCCGCCATAGAAATCAGTGAACCGTTGGAATTACCTATTAATATCGCTGGTTGACGGATAAATGTTTTCCAAAAGTCGTAAACCTGCTCTACCCAGAACTCAATGCTGTAATTAGCTGCGGCTTTTTCCGAAGCGCCAAAACCCAACATATCTATGGCGTAAACTGTGTGATGTTCACCCAACACCTCTAAATTATGTCGCCAATGACCAATGGAAGCGCCAAAGCCATGTAGCAATATCAGGGGTGTTGTCTGGTGGTGATTTTGGCTAGGGCGAATATAAGTGTAGCGGGTTTGCCAGCCGCGCCAAACCCAATCCCTTTGATTACCAACCCGTTCTTGCCAGTGTACCGCAGTGGTCACACTTACCTCCGATTTATCAGCGTGAAATTCTATTATAAAACTTTGATTTTTCTACATTATATGAAAAACCTAACCCCCAGCCCCTTCCCTACATTCGCGCAGCGTCTCGAAGAGAGGGAATGGGAGTTAAAATTCAAAGCCTCTCGCCTCTGAGGCTATGGTGTACACACAAGTCCTAAAAACCTAGTTTAATGAGCTTTTCCTCGTTTTTCCTCGTTCCCATACTCCGTATGGAAACGCATTCATTGAGTCTCTGACTCAATTAACTCGTAGGAATCTTCCATGAAATTGACCCAGTTAGCCTCAACACACACAAGTCCTAAAAACCTAGCTTGATGAGGTTTTCCTCGTTCCCATACGAAGTATGGGAAGGCATTCATTGCTTTCCCGAATCGCAGTATAAAGCGTCCGGCGAGATTGCTGCACCACCAAAAGCTGAATTTCAACTTGAGAGATTTCACCCAATCTTTGGATCAGGCGATCGCGCCAGCTGGCATAATTACCACCGTACCAAAATCAGCTGAAACTCCCCCAAACTCCCCTCAATCCCCCAAGCCAATTGTTGCAGTGAGCTTAGGCCTAGCCCGCCTTACACTCAAGTGCAAGGCTAATAATTGTAATAATATTTAACATGAGTCGAGATTGTGTAATTTAGATTAAATATTGCAGAGAAATTCTCTCAGAGTCAGTAGAATGACAAATCCAACGATGCAACTGTTTTCTGAATTAGCTACCCTAGAAGTGTAGACTATTTTTTCACGTTCTGAGTTATTTCAGTATTTTGCCTCTGAGGCATACCAATTTAGACCACACCAAATCCTTCATTAACAGATCCCAGAAATCATAATGGCTGTGATTGAGAAGAAAAGAACTCGCGAACTGCCCCAAATTAACGAACGAATTCGCTTCCCAAAAATTCGGGTCATTGACACTGACGGTGCCCAACTGGGAATTATGCCCCCACAGGAAGCACTGCAACTAGCAGAAGAAAAACAGGTAGATTTGGTGCTAATCAGTGACAAAGCTGACCCGCCGGTTTGTCGGGTTATGGACTACGGGAAATACAAGTTTGAGCAGGAAAAAAAGGCGCGGGAAGCCCGGAAAAAGCAGCACACGGCTGATGTCAAAGAAGTTAAGATGCGCTACAAAATAGAAGAACACGACTATAACGTGCGTGTTAAGCAAGCAGAGCGCTTTTTAAAAGATGGCGATAAAGTCAAAGCCACTGTGATGTTCCGGGGTCGAGAAATTCAACACAGCGACTTAGCAGAAGAATTGCTCAAGCGAATGGCAACGGATTTGGAGCCTTATGGTGAGCTTCAGCAAGCGCCAAAAAAAGAAGGGCGAAACATGATGATGCTCATCTCACCTAAAAAATAATCCTCTAACTATTTAATAGACCAAGTTTGAAAATCCCCTGACTTCTAGCTAGGGGATTTTTTCATTTTTCGTTTGGATGCATGCAATATGCGTCCCTGCGGTCAGCTAAAGCTACATGAATTGCCCCAGAGCGCGTGTAGTTTTGCGTAATATCATGTCCGAATAATTAGTTATGATTCCCACAGTCATTGCACCCCACCCTCAACCCCTCCCCGCAAGCTCTTAGGGGAGACGAAGCGTAGCTTTGGCTCTTTGGGGTTCTTCGGGTTTAATAAGTAATCAAGCGGACATGATATAAGTCCTATTACAGACGCGACAGCTTAATTAGGAATTAGAAATTATTTCCGCACCACTACTAAAGTTCCCGTTGAAGCCCATCTGTAAAGATTGTGAGCTTGTTTAACAGGTAAATTTACGCAACCATGACTGACTGGAGTCCCAAAACGGTTATGCCAGTAAGCACCGTGGATGGCATAGCCTCTGTAGAAATACATTGTGTAAGGAACGTCAGGAATGTTGTAGCCGCTACCTCGCATCCGGTGAGTGCGATACTTAGAATTAATCCGAAATCTACCTATGGGTGTAGGAGTCGATCGCTTACCTCCAGAAATTCGGTATGAATAAACAAGTTTTTTACCTTCCCACGCACGTAAGCGTTGCTCTGACAGGTCAATTTCAATCCAGCGAGGTTGGGATGTTTGCCTGATATTATCGATTGACGTGGCTGTTGCTGTAGTCGAGTTGGGTGTACCTGTTAACGGTGATGACCAAGAAAATAAAGTCACCACCATCAGCGCCACGCCTGTACAAAAAGTTCCAGAGGAACGAATTCCACCATTCTGAATCCAGGTTTGCATTATGCCTCATCTTCTAAACTACGCAAAAATCATCAAGTGAAGTAGTTTTCTGGAACACTACAAATTTCCAGATCGGCTACTCGCTTTCTGTGGAGGATTTACGCAATTCATCCGCTAAGGCTTCTCAAGACAAGTTCTAAGCTAATCTGCGTCCAATTTGCACATTTGTCATTTGTTATTCACTAAGGAACACGGATTTAATCAAGAGCAACTTTCGCAGGGTGCGTAACCCACCCTGCGAAATAGAAGTTTTGCATTTTGTTTAATCCACATTCCTAATGACTAATTACAAAGGACAACTTTTACAAAAAATCTGTCATTTAAATACCTAAATGCAAACTTTTCCCGAATTCTTGTTTGCATTTGTAGTTTCACAGAGGAATTATCAGGATTTACGCTTATTTTCTTGGGCAAATTGTTTAATGCCCTTTTCTATATTTTATTTCAAGTTCAGTAATTCCGACTCCGAAGATTCCCAGCAAGATTTTATGCTGGGAATTACTTAATTGTCTTGATTTGTTGTTATTTATGATTTTACCTAAATTGCTTTTTCGCTGCTTCACCTACTATTTCTGGATAACTACTGGTGTCCCTACTGATGCCCACTCGAATAGCCATTTAGCATGTTTAGGTGCTATATTCACACAGCCGTGGCTGACTGGAGTACCAAATGTCTTACGCCAGTAAGCTCCGTGAATAGCGTAATTACCTTGGTAAAACATTGCATAAGGAACGTTGGGAACATTGTAGTTTTCTCCCTGCATCTGTGTAGTTTTGAACTTTGATTGAATCTTAAAAGTACCAATAAGAGTGGGAGTGGATTTTTTGCCAGAGGAAATAGCGCTTCCATAAACAACTCTGTCACCTTCCCAAGCTATTAATCGTTGCTTTGAAAGATTAATTTGAATCCAGCGCTGATCCGATTGTTGTAATGTCTGGATTGTTTGTGCAATCACTTCATTTTTGGAATTCGCCCAAACTTCACTCGTTTCAGTAGTAGTAAAAACACTTAAGGACAGTGCTGTACCAGTAAAGAGTATTTGTAAGCGACGCACCCAGTCAGGATAAATCAGTATTTTCATTTTAGATACACTCACACTCAAATCATCGGGTATTGGGAAACTTATCAGTTTTCACCTTTATTTCCCTATCTACTACTTTAATAGACGTGAGTTTTTGATGATTTGATTCTAAGTTAAGCTAACTGTTGCATTAGCTTTCTTGCCCCAGATGCGATCGCTTCCCAATTTCCCTCTGTGACAAGCTTTTTGGGAAATAATCCACCGCTCAAACCGACAGCGATCGCTCCGGCTTCTAAAAATTCTTTGGCATTTTCCAGAGTCACGCCGCCAGTAGGAATTAAGGGAATCTCACCCAGCGGCCCTTGCAAACTTTTGATATAATCAGCCCCTCCCATAGCTTGCACAGGAAACACTTTTACACAACTAGCGCCCTGACTCCAGGCGGTAAAAATTTCTGTAGGAGTCAGCGATCCTGGGATGATCGGCACATCTTTTTGTTGTGCTGCTTGAATCATTGCCAAATCAAGGTGGGGTGTAAAGAGGAATTGCGCCCCAGATGCGATCGCAGATTGTAGCTGCTGCACATTGAATAGTGTACCAGTACCAATGGTACAGGTTGGTAATTGTGAGCGTAGTTGACTGATTAATTCCCCAGCGCGATCGCTATTCCAGGTAATTTCAATTAACTGCATTCCCCCAGATGCTACAGCCATTGCCATTTGCTGTCCCAGTTCGATTTTCGGGGCGCGGATGACTGCGATCGCTCGATATTTTTGCAACTGTGATAACCAAATTTGATTAGGCATTTTAACTGGGAATGGGGACTAGAGAATAGTTTTCCTAATACCTAATTTTCAATTATCCTGGCGATGCCCAAGTGGGGAATCCTGGTAAGAAGGTTGCTACAACTAAGTAGGTAAGAATTAATCAAACTAAGTTACGTAATGTAAAATACTTAAACTGGCTTGTAGTCAGGGCTTCAGCTTTTACTACAACCCTCTAATTATTCACGCCCATTTAAGAGCGCCCGTCGTAGATATCGCCTGATTTTGCTGACTTTACATTACTTTAGAGACAGTCTTTGAAAATTAAGCTTAATTCTTCTAGTAGAGGAGCAACTTAATTAAAAGGCATATACTCCAATTACCAAGCAATAGTTTGATACGCTCCTAGTTGAAGACCTACTAGGAGCTTTTTTTAATTGATTATCTACCTCAATGGGAGCGGATATCAAAAAACCTAGTAGCAATTAGGGTATTCCTTATGGATATAAATAATTAATTCTGATGGTAGATGTAGTCAACAGATTAAGATTGATAATATGTAGTCGTGGGTAAGAAAAGTCTACGAAATTAATAACAATGAATATTATTGCTTGGATTGTTTTAGGTTTAATTGCTGGTGCGATCGCAAAAGCTATCTACCCCGGTCATCAAGGTGGCGGAATTCTAGGAACAATCTTGCTAGGAGTCATCGGTGCTTTTGTTGGCGGTAGTTTAGGTGTCTTCTTCAGTACGGGAACATTAACTTTAGCAGCCCCTACTCTTAGCATTCCTGGTATTGCGCTAGCAGTTCTTGGTGCAATTATTGCGGTTTTCGTGTGGAACTTAATAACTAACCGCAGTGCTGTATAAAAACAAAGTCGCAGTTAATGAATCAGGAAGATTTAGCCAATTCATCTAACTATTGTTATTTCTGAATTAAATAAAAAATAGCGCCAGCCTAATGACAGGCTGGCGCTGTTTTTTTAATGACTGATAAATCAAATAAGAATTAGTGGTAATCTAATGCCGTGCGATCGCTTAAAATAATATCCATTAATCGTAGGGTGTGTTAGCGCCAAGAGTACGGCATAGCGACAGATCAAGGTTGATGTCATTGCGTTACGACGTTCCGTCTAACCTCTCTATACCGTCAGGTTAGAGGGGAATTTTTGTATTAGGCTCGATTTTGGGACAGATATTACTAAAAATTTTATGGGAAGATTAGCGATCGCTAAGTGTAGATTTTTCTATGTTTATAGCAGTAGTTTCTGACAGTGCGATCGCACTCTAAATTATACAGGAATCTGGAAAGCGATCGCACACCCAACCAAAAGCAAGTAGTATTTTTAACGTAAATTAATAGTAAATTTATTTTTGATTTAAACAAGTATAAATACACTAAAATTTCCAACTTTCATGAAATTTTCAATAAGTTGCATTAGTCGCTACACACAAAGCGATAATGTTCAGTTAAGCTGTAAGCGCTATGATTAAGGTTTATTAAACGTCTTATGCATTGGTTGTTATCTGGACCGTTGAGTATAGAAGAATTGACGGTTAACATTGCAGGGTTGCCTGCATCCTTACAAGGTAAGAAACTGGTGCAGTTGTCAGATTTTCACTACGATGGTTTGCGACTATCGGAAGATATGTTAGAAAAAGCGATCGCAGTTACTAACGAAGCTGAACCAGATTTAATTCTATTAACTGGTGACTACGTAACTGACGATCCGACACCGATTCACCAACTGGCACTTCGACTCAAACATCTGCAAAGTCGCAGTGGTATATATGCTGTTCTTGGCAATCACGATATATATTACAGACACGCAAAAGCAGAAGTTACAGACGCCCTTACTAGCATTGGAATTCACGTACTTTGGAACGAAATTGCCTATCCACTAGGAAAAGAATTGCCACTTGTTGGACTGGCGGATAGTTGGTCACGAGAATTTAATCCTGTACCAGTTATGAACCAGTTAAACCCCGACACCGCCTGCATCGTTTTATCCCATAACCCAGATACGGCGGAGATATTACAATCCTGGCGAGTCGATTTACAATTATCTGGTCATACTCACGGTGGTCAAATCGTGATTCCCGGAATTGGCCCTATGGCGTTCTTTTACGAAAAGCTTGTAAAAAAAATACCCAGAAAACTGCGGCGTCTAGTCCCTTTTTTGCAAGTAAATGTTTCTGTAGTCAGCCATTGGGAATGGGCACAGGGTTTCCATCGGCTAGGAAAAAATCAGCTATATGTCAATCGGGGTTTGGGAACTTACCTCCCAGGACGCTTATTTTGCCGCTCAGAAGTTACTATAATCACACTACAAGCTGAATCAGAAAGCAGAAGGAAAACCCGATAACTAAATTCAGGGATTTCAAATAAATCAATTAGTTAATTGTATCTGGACTCTGTGACATAAATTATTGCAGTTACTCAAGTTGTATTTTAATTTTTGGTAAGCTGTAAACGCTGGTATGAGGAGTATCGGTTGCCTTATGCATTGGTTGTTTACGGGACATTTAAGAGTAGATAAAATAACGGTTAAGATTGCGGAACTTCCAGCATCTTTACAAGGTACAACGTTAGTGCAGTTGTCAGATTTTCACTACGATGGTTTGCGGCTGTCGGAAGATATGTTAGAAAAAGCGATCGCACTTACTAACGAAGCTGAACCAGATTTAATTCTATTAACTGGTGACTACGTAACTGACGATCCGACGCCAATTCACCAATTGGTGCTTCGACTCAAACATCTGCAAAGTCGCTATGGTATCTACGCCGTACTTGGTAATCACGATATCTATTACAGCCACTCAAAAGCAGAAGTTACACAGGCGTTAACTAGCATTGGGGTGCATGTGCTTTGGAATGAAATCGCCTATCCATTAGGAAAAGAATTACCATTAGTAGGACTAGCTGATTATTGGTCACGGGAATTCCAGCCCGCATCAGTCATGAATCAACTAGACTCGGTTACACCCCGCATCGTTTTATCCCATAACCCAGATACAGCCAAGATATTACAACAATGGCGCGTAGATTTGCAATTATCTGGTCATACCCACGGTGGTCACATCGTCATTCCGGGCATTGGCCCTGTAGTATTCTATTATAAAAAGCTCCTCAAACAAATTCCCAAAAAATTACGGCGTTGGGTAATATTTTTCCTGGGAGACTGTTCTAAAGTAGTGCGATATTGGGAGTGGGCGCAAGGGTTTCACAAGGTGGAAAAAAATCAACTATATGTTAATCGGGGTTTAGGAACTTATAAACCAGGACGCCTATTTTGTCCGCCAGAAGTGACTGTAATTACCTTAATTAGTGATTAACAATTCTGAACTTTTTAATTAACTCAAAGCAGAAACCGCCGGAAGCTACGATGGATAAATCTCAGCAGCTTGGGGCGGTTTCTTGAAGATTGGAGAATTCAGAAGTAAATAACTCAACTAATTAAGGTGGACAGCATTCGCGCTCGCTATACTCAGAATTGCACATCCTGACATTTGAAGTTAGGCATTTTCGGGCTGTGCGTTCTCAAACCTCCAAAACAACTCATTGAACTCAAGGTAAAAATACATTCAATGGATGCCACAACTTCAGAGCGATGTCTACGACGGGCTATGCCTACGCAACAATATTAGAGCAGGAGGCACAGGCTCTAACTTGAAAGTTTTTGTTTAACTTTTAACCTGTTTGTACCTTGCTCTTAATCTAGCCTATGTTTATTCAGCAACACCATATCTTTACTAAACTTAAATACCATTAATTTATCGCAACAATTCCCAAATATTAGACCTCTTGCAAAAGTCCCTAACACCCCTCCCCGCAGGCTTTTAGGGGAGAATTTGACGTAAGTCAAAGGCGGGATGGGGTTCTTTTTTTGATTTATGCAAGAAGTCTATTGTTTGACTGGTCTACTTATTGAGGTGGAGTGGTTTTAGAGGTGTCACTTTTCGTACTTGGAGCGACAGTATTAGTAGAAGTATCGTCCTTGTTCTGCGGAGTCGGAGTAATACTAGTTGGACTCGTCGCCGGAGTTTCTGCCGCTTTCGGGGTTGGCTGGGTTACAGGTGCTTTTACTGCCGCAGGCTGCTGGGGTGGAACAGTAATGTTAATATTCGGTTGGCGAGGTGGAGATGAAGGTGTAACCTGCTGTTGTGGAACAGGAACAGGAACAACAACAGGTATTTCTCTGGTTCTTTCGATGATTGTCGTTCGTGGTTGAGGAGATGCACTAGGGGTTAAACTACTCTTACTCGGTACAGGAACCGCGACTGGGACAATATTGTTAACCGGTGCGTTATTCTGCTGGCTGAAGTACCAGACCCCACCTATAACCAAAGCAAGCACGGAAGTAATAACAATACCCAACACCAAACCACCATTAGCATTGTTATTATCACGATCAGCTAAATCAGCTTGCTGATTGGTATGCTCAGTATTTCGACCTTGTACGTAACCTTTTTGGTAAGAGTTGGGATCAGGTGTGTTGGTTTTAGATGTTTCAGTGCTTTGTGTCAGGTGGGTGTGAGTATTACCATTACTATCGGTGTAAGTATCTTTCTTAACTTCACTGTTTTCGCTTTCGCCTTTATTGGTAGGAATAGGCATAGCTGTTGATTTCACTCCTTGATAAGATATTGACAAACTAAAGCTTTGTAAAAACAAGAGGTTTTAATCAGTCGAAAAATGTATGTTGCTGATAAATAGTGAGTTTAATTTGCTACTCAACTATCGAGACTTATCAGTATAACCTCTGTGATCAGCAAGTGGCTCTATCTCTAAGGAGTTAATACTTAATCTAAAGAAACAGTATCCCAAAGATGGATGTTCTTAAGCTGTTATCTAATTTTTTGAGACAAAATCTAGCAATTTACTGAAATCATCTAAATTTTCAATTTCTCGTTAGATATCGCATCGCCAAAGCTTGATTGTCCTGTCTCGACTACCACTAACCAAAGTTTTGCCATCAGGACTGAAAGTGACAGAGTGAACCCAATCTGAATGGTTATCCAAAGTGTAAAGATTTTGTCCCGTGTTAACATCCCATAGTTTCACAGTATGATCTGCACTACCACTAGCAATATGCTGACCATCAGGGCTAAAAGCGATCGCACAAACATAATTATGATGTCCGGCAAGTGTGTTAATTAGCTTACCTGTATTAATGTTCCATAACTTGATAGTCTGGTCATAACTGCCACTAGCTAAAATTTGTCCATCAGGGCTAATGCCCACACAAGTCACGTAACCTGAATGCCCATTGATAGTTTGCAGCAGTTTTCTACTCTTCAAATTCCACATCTTAATGGTATTGTCTCCACTACCACTGATTAAAATCTGCTGCCTTGGGCAAATGGTAAGGGAGTAAACCAAGTAAGAATGACCTTTGAGGACGTGCAGCAATTGTCCCATCTCTATATGGGAAATCTTGATAGTGGTGTCTCTACCGCCACTCAGGACAGTCTGACCATCTGGACTAATGATTACAGAAAAAACTGGGGTTGAATGTACTTTGAGGGTGTTAAGTAATTTACCTGTAGACACTTGCCAAATCTTGATGCTGCTGTCATCACTGCCACTAATCAGAGTTTGGCTATCTGGGCTAAAAGCTAGGCATCTTACCCATTTTGTATGTCCACTGATAGTATGTAGTAATTTACCTGTGTCGAGATCCCAAATTTTGATAGTATTATCACTACTTCCACTAGCCAAAGTTTGCCCATCTGGACTGATTGCAGTTGTAAAAACCCAGTTCAGATGAGTCAGGGTGTGTATACATTTCCACGGTGAAGGTTGAGACTGTGATTTAGGTGGTGGAGTTGCTGGCTTTGGCGGTGGCGATGTAGATTTGGGTGGTGGCGGTGGAGATGTAGGTTTGGGTGCTGCTTTTTTCTGTTTCAGTTCCAGTTGTATAGAATTTCTAAAATCAGACTCGGCTCTATTTTCATATCCCAGTTTCGAGCAAGCAAGCCCTCGATATTTATAGGCTTCAAAGTAGTTGGGGTTTAGACGAATTGCTTTGCTAAAGTCTTCAATTGCTTCAGTATATTTTCCTCTTTGAGCTTTATCTATGCCCAGTTTGTAGAAACTTTCAGCATTATATGAAGTGAAATCAATTTTGGTCGAAGTGGAAGCAGATTGATTTATCTCACTTGGCTGATAAGATTTTAACCTTGCATAAGCTTGATTAATTTCTTTGATTTTTTCTTCTGCTTCTAGTTTTTGCTGCGGTTCGAGAAAACAATCTGGATGCCAAGTTTTAGCCATCTGACGATAAGCTTGTTTGACCTGATCAACAGATGCACCTGGTTTTAACCCAAGGATATTGTAAACATGATTTATATCGAAGCGATCGCTCATACTAGGAATACTAAAAAATCAGCAGCAAATCTTACTACACTTAGTATTCCCAATTATAAGTACTATCTAACTCAAGATATGGTGTCGCCATCTGAAGCGTCTTAAATTATATTCGCTTTTTATCTCCAACGCCGATTTAGCCGCAGTAAACTTTTTATCCCTTGACAAAATCTTTTTACTAGAGGTCTAGGTTTAGATGTATATCTAACTGATCGTGATGTCCGCGCAGCGCCCGGATTTATTAACTCTTGTTCGATTTGTGCAGCTTTATTTAAATCTGAAGCGGCTCTATATTCGTATCCCAGTTGAGAGCAAACTAGCCCACGATATTTATATGCGTCAATATAGTGAGGATTGAGACGAATTGCATGGGTAAAATCTGCGATCGCATCTTCATATCTTTCTTTTGTAGCATTCTCTACTCCCAAAGTATAGAAAGTTTCTGCATCCCAACGATTGACAGATATTTTTGGGGGATTTATAGGCGAAGATGAGGATGGATTTTCACTAGTGGGAGGCTCAGATGGACTTTCAGATTTGAGTTTGTTGTAAGCTACGTTGATTGATTTGATTTTTTCTTCAGCTTCCTGTTTTTGCTTTGGCTCAAGAAAGCGATCGGGATGCCAAATTTTCACCAGTTTACGGTAAGCTCGCTTCACTTGTACTGGCGATGCCCCAGGTTCTAGCCCCAGAATTTCATAAGCATAATTGATATCGAAGCGATCGCGCATACTGAAAAAATCGGCAACTATATAACTCTATGTTAACTATTCCCCTAAATCTTCTCCAATCAACTCAAACGCCCCATTCTGGTTATCACTGGGATGGTAGTAGTCGCCGCTTCTTTGAAGGCTGGTATTACCGCGTCACGTTACCGGAAATTGGGCAAACATTCGCCTTTATGTACTCTATTGAAGACCCCATCGGCGGTAAACCCCATAGCGGCGGTGCAGCCCAAGTTCTCGGTCCCGATGATGAGTATTTATGCCGTACTTTTCCTGATGTGAAGAAATTTTGGGGTAGTCGAGATGTCCTGGGTTTAGGTCATTGGGGTAAAACGGATTTGCAAGTTTCTCCCCTATACTTGCTGCCAGCAGAGTTTGAGCATCATGTTCAAGAAGGATATCAAGCTACAGCCACCTTAAATCAGGGAATAATTTGCGATCGCGCCACCAATAATTATTGCCGTTGGCAGTACGAAATTCAACCCGTATACGGTTGGGGGAATCAAAATAGCATTCAGCAATCAACCGCAGGCTGGGTGTCATTCTTGCAGATTTTTGAACCGGGATGGCAAATTTTGATGGCTCACGGTTTAGCTAGTGGGAAGATTGACTGGAATGGCAAAATCTACGAATTCACCAACGCCCCAGCCTACGGCGAGAAAAATTGGGGTGGTGCTTTTCCCCAAAAATGGTTTTGGATAAACTGTAATTGCTTCGAGGGCGAACCCGACTTAGCATTAACTGCTGGCGGTGGACGACGTGGTGTGCTGTGGTGGATGGAATCTGTAGCGATGATTGGCTTGCACTATCAAGGCAAGTTTTATGAATTCGTTCCCTGGAATTCACAAGTAGACTGGGAAATTCAGCCTTGGGGCAGATGGCAAATGAAAGCTAGTAATTCCAATTACGAAATTGAGTTGACAGGAACCACCGATTTACCTGGTACACCTCTACGTGCGCCTACAGAGGAAGGTTTAAGATACTGTTGCCGAGACACCATGCAAGGAAAGTTAAATTTAGAGTTACGAGAATTAAATGGCAGAAAATCTCAAATAATCCTCAAAGCAGAAAGTTTTCTTTGTGGTTTAGAAGTAGGCGGCGGTTCTTGGGATAATTGTTGGCAATCTCGCTAAAACTACTGCTATGATTATATATGCTTCCTATTTGGGGCTGTAGCTCAGTTGGATAGAGCGGACGCCTCCTAAGCGTCAGGTCGTGCGTTCGAGCCGCACTAGTCCCGTGATCACAAAATCCCTAAGAGCTTGACTAATAGTAGGTCGTAGGGATTTTATTTTTTAGCATCTAAAATGTTGGATTACATAATAGACCTCTTACAAAAAAGTTTTGTGGTATGATTTGAGACTAAAAATTTTCCAAAACGGAACGTTTATTCTCCGGTGAGTTCCCGCGCAATGTCCATGTTTGCTGCCAGAACTCGCACGATTTCAACAGGGTTTTCACCTCGGTATATCAGGAAATAACGAGGCTGTACTAACCAGAAGCGGACATGAAGGGGGGTCAGGTCATAACGATACTGTCCGATTCCGGGGCTGTCTGTCAGTAAATCACAGGCGGAAAGAAGCTTGTCCAGCATCCGTTCGGCGGCATCCGAATTATCTCGCGCGATATAGGCATAAATTCCCGCGAGGTCATTTTCCGCTTGTGGCGAGAGAATATAAGATTTCCGGTTCGTCACAACGGTTTTTTCATCAATTGTCGCGCCTTGTTGCGGATACGCTCCCGCGCACCTTCTTGGGGAAGACCTTGTGCATTATCAAGCTCGGAAAGACCGATAGCAATTTGCTCATTGAGCCACAATTTATATTCCTCGGAATGGTCGTTAAAACGTTTCAAAAGACGCAATCCTTCCCGAATCACCTCACTTTGAGAATGGTACAAGCCGGACTCAACCTGTCTTTGGACGAATGCTTCCAACTCAGGAGTAAGGGAAATATTCATGTATCTATTTCCTTATAACAAGAATAGACATCATAATAACAGTTTTTGTTACTGTTTGCCAGTGAAAACTTTCGCGGCGATCGCTTGACTCTTTCTAAAAAATAGAAAAGGTGCCGCAGCTACGCCCGTCGTAGACATCGCTCAATCTACAACCTGTGTAAATAATGTAGCTAGCTACACCACATTTGATTACCGTTGGGCGATCGTGGCGAGAAGACCACTAGAATAAATTTGTTCGTTGCTAATCAGCGACTCATTGCAAAAATCTGTTCAGCCGTTAAGGGAATATTCGGAAACAATCTAAAATCAATTCGATCCTGCCCTCGAAATACCTTTGGGGGTAAATACTCTGCACCTTCAAGTTGGTAGATTGTAATGGTTGGCTGCTTCGGAGAGCCAATGAACCGAATGCCACCAAAAGCAGCGTAGTCCACAATGATGTACTCGAAAACGCCCAAATCTTCATATTCAGCAAGTTTTGTCAGATAGTGGTCCTTCCAGTTGTTGCTAACGACCTCAATGATTCCGGGTGGTGGAATATATGCAGCAGCAGAACTAGAGCTAGTTTTCATCCTCTGCCATTCAACTCTTGCAAATATGACAATATCTGCTTTCCGGCTTTTTTCCTTTTCTGCTGGTGCTGTTTTGAGCCGAACCTGCTTGGACTGGCGCGACACGTAAGGCAGGTCATTTTCTTGGCAGTGATTTTCTAAGTAGGCACACAGTCGCTCGATCAAATCCTCATGATTTGCATTTGGTTCTGATAATGGCACAGGAATCCCATCCAATAGCTCAAACTCTCTGCCTGAACCATCATCCCAGGCAAGAAACTCTTCAAAAGTCAGTGGTTGTGTGACGGTTGCATACATCGCCCTCGCTCCCTTGCTGACGGGTACTTGACTCAATGCTACCAAGATGTACAGCTTTGTCTATGAGTTCTGGCTGATTTTCCTGCCGTAGTTCTGAAACAACGGCTTGAGGTTGGGTAACAAAAGGCGATGTCTACGACGGGCTACGCCTACGCAATTGGTGATGTAGTGCGATGCGATCGCTTTTAACTTCACTTGATCAGCCAAGCATTTTGTCGGATGTGATCGCGCCCTGCGCCTGCGAGACATTGCTACACTAAAAAGGACTTACGGTAATTACGCTATGGCTTCATTTCAATTGAGTTCCGAATAAAAAACAGGTGTTGTTAAGTTTACTTAATCTATCTGCGATTTACAAAGTTAGCTATCCAGGAAGTAAAGAATTAACCTTATGCTCTCTCCAGGCTTTTCTCAGAGACTACGAGATTTGGAAATACACATTAGCAAAGACCAAGAACTGCTTAAGGAGTTTGAAGAAGCATTGCGCTACGAGACAAACCCTCGTGTCAAGGCTGGGTATCGCCAGGAAATTGAGCGGCAATGGGATTCACTTGCTCGCTACAAGCAAGAGTACGCTGAACTAGACCAAGAATTATCAAATACTCCAAATGCTCAGATGCAGAAAGTCGAAAGCCAATTGCAGCAGATGGATGCGAAGTTAAACGTTTTACTAAATGGTCAAATTGCCATTTATGAAAATCAGAATCAAATGCGTCAAGCTCTATTAAACCGCTATGATGCTATCGAACGAGCCATAATTAGTGCTATTACTCAGCAACTAGACCAAACACAATTAGTTTTAATTCAGAACCTAATAGATGCACTGGAAGCAAACTTGATTTCAGAGCAACAAATGCAACAGATGTTAGCAGCATTAGAAGAACGAATTCCTACTTTGTCTCTCAATAGTGTAGCAGTAGCTGAAATCATCAAAGATCCTGAGCTAGATGCCAAACATAAATTAAAAATAACTCTACCGATTGTGCCGATGCTTGTGGAGTATGAAGGTGAGTTGGAGTTTGGAAGTGGTTTCAACATTAAGTCTGCTTGGGAACAGTTAATTGCTAAGTTGCGGAGGAACTAAGCTATGGATGATCAGCTTAAATATCTCCAAGAGCAACTTGCAAAAGATAGGAAGCTATGGAATGAGCTATACAATCAGGAGAGCTAAGGGGGCTGATGAGAAAAATTTTATCAAGTTTAAGAATGGTAATCGTAAAGAAGATAACGTTGAATTAACCAAAATTGTCAAGTCCAAGTGTTCTGAGTTTGGTTACAGTTTCGTTCCTGAAAAATATCAAGAACAGCAAATCAAACAGTTGGAGAGGAGTTGCAACTGATGATTGATTGAGTCATAGAATCATCACTTTAAGTCTGGTTCATCACTTACGAGAATACAAGGCGCGATCGCGTTTTAATCGTCTCACAAGATAATTAAAATAGTGGGAAATATGGAAAATAGAAATGCAGGGGAGCTATTAGCTAAACACTTCAACATTAACATGAGGACATAAGAACGCTTGAACAACAAACACACTATGCGGATTACAGCTGACGGTCAGATTACCATCCCTTCTGAAATCCGAGAGGTGCTAAACATTTCTCCCGACGTAGAATTAGCGTTTGAAATCGAAGGCGATCGCCTCTACCTCAAGAAAATACAACCTGCCGATAAAATTTCAACATGGATTGATACCATGCGGGGTTGCGCTGCTGGAAACCTCACCACTGAACAAATCATCACCCTCACCCGCAGCGACGACAATCCATGACCGTTTTGGTAGACAGCAACGTTATCCTCGACATTCTTACCGAAAAAGTAAATTCATTCGATAATCAAATAGGCTATCACCTACCAGAACACAAAGCGCGATCGCTTTTCATTACCTTCTGATTAGTCTGCAAATAATCGTGTAGTAAATCGCAACTCCGTGTCAGTAATTTTTCCAGTTGGATATCCGCCAAATTCTGTAAAATCACCGTACCGTTAGCACTACCCGCAGCCAAAGTTTTACCGTCATGGCTGAAACTGACGCTGGTTAACTCATCCTTGTAACCTTTCAAAGCAATCAGCAATGTCCCTTCTCGGTTCCAAATCCTCACTTTGTCATCACTGGAGGCTGCTAGAGTCTTACCATCGGGGCTAAAGCTGACACTGATAAAACTATCGCCATCGCCAGCGAGATTATTTAGCAAATCACCGTCTCGACTCCAAATCTTCACTGTGCTATCAATACTAACTGAAGCGATCGCCTGACTATCAGGCGACCAAGCAACCCCATTTACTCGGCGGCTATGACCAGTTAAGGTATATAGTAATTTACCATCTACACTCCAGATTTTCACGGTTTTGTCATCACTGGCTGAGGCTAGCAATTTACCATCAGGGCTAAAGCTTACCCAATTCACCGCGTCTTGATGTCCCTGCAAGGTATTAAGCAGTTTACCGTCCCGACTCCAAAGTTTTACTGTTTTATCTTTACTAGCCGAGGCAATTACTTTCCCATCAGGCGACCAAGCAACACCTAAGACGGCACCATTATGACCTTGCAAGGTGTTGAGTAGTTTACCGTCGAGACTCCAAAGCTTCACCGTTTTATCTTTACTAGCCGAGGCGATCGCTTGACCATCGGGGCTAAAACTCACGCCCCAAACTTGACCCTGATGCCCCGTGAAAATACGGATTAGTTTACCGTCTCGACTGAAAAGTTTTATAGTTTTGTCTCGACTCGCTGCTGCTAAGGTGCGATCGCCTGGGCTAAAACTGATGCTAGTTACCCAGTCATCATTATCAGCTTTCGGCTTTCGCAATAACACATCATCCCAATACCAGAGTTTAATAGTTTTATCCCGACTTGCAGAAGCAAGGGTGCGACCGTCTGGGCTGAAACTGACGCTATTCACCCAATTATTATGTCCCTTCAGGGTTCCCAGCAGCACACCTTCAAAACTCCAAAGTTTAATTGTCTCATCGGTACTTGCAGAAGCGATCGTGTTACCATCAGGGCTAAAACTGACGCTGGTAACTCCAGCACTATGCCCCGATAAGGTTCGCAGTAGTTTACCTTCCAGATTCCATAGTTTGATTGTCTGGTCTAAACTAGCAGAAGCGATCGCTTGACCATCAGGCGACCAAGCTATACTTTTGACTGCATCATCATGTCCTTGGAAGGTTTTGAGCAGTTTACCATCCCGACTCCACAATTTCACCGTCTTGTCAGCACTCCCGGAAGCAATAGTTTGACCATTGGGCGACCAAGCGACACTTAAGACTGCACCATCATGTCCCTGCAAAGTTTTGATCAGCTTGTTATCCCGACTCCAAAGTTTTATTGTCTTGTCTGAACTCGCCGAAGCAATAATTTGACCATCTGGGCTGAAACTAACACTATTTACCACAGCTTGATGCCCTAATAGAGTAGCAAGCAGTTGACCGTCCCGATTCCACAGTTTTACTGTCTTGTCTTGACTGGCGGAAGCAATGATTTGACTATCAGGACTAAAACTGACGCTATTAACTACATCATCATGTCCCGACAAGGTTTTAACCAAGCTACCATCGGGACGCCAGAGTTTAATTGTATTATCCGCACTGGCTGAAGCAATTAAAGTGCGATCGCGGCTAAATGTAACACTATTTACCCCAGAGATATGCCCTTCTAAGCGGTTATATTCTCTGACGCTGGAAACTGCTTGATAAAGTGCTGTTTGTACTTCCTCTCTTGTATTGGAATCTACCCAGACTGTTTGTTGCAATTTTCTTCCTGCTTTTAAAGCTTCCTTTAAAGCATCAATACCTTTTTGGGAAGCAAAAAGGGCTTCACTGGATGCACTCAGGGTTTTAATTTCGCTATCTACTGCTGTGACTATGGAAACACTTAATCCTAATATGGCGAGAACACAAGCAGTTAGTGCCATTTTCAACGAACGATTTAATTGAGCTTCACTAATCCTTTGTTTCTTTTGGCTTTCTGCGAGTTTAGCTGTTAACTCTTTTTCTTTAAGTTCAGCTCGCAAATGCTCAATTTCTAACTGACTCAATTCTTCCCGTTTGTGTAACTCTCGCAATTCTGTTAATAAGTCCAAACCCGGTTGGGGATGAGAATCTACCAATTTAGAACGCTGTTTATTTTGACTAAGTTCGCTTTTAAGTCGTTCAATCTCAGCTTGACTCTGTTCTACTTTTTGGCGTAGCTGGTTCAGTTGTACCTGTAAGCTCGATTCTTGTTGTTGCAGGTAGCGAATCAACGATACTAAATAATCGTGAATCAGTTGATAGCGTTCTGGTACATCAGGGAATAGTACCACTAAACCGGAACGCACTAAAATTTCTAATACTAAGTCTAATTTCTCAGCATCTTCTAACTCTGCTAGCTGCACCGCTAATTCAGCACGAGTTTTAAAAGGTCGGTTGTTACTTTCATCTGTTAATAAATATAAGACGAGTAACGCGGCTCGTTCATTCTCTGGGCCGCAGTCTTTAATCAGTTCCTTAATATATCGCTCAATGAGTTTATTCGGTCTATATGGCTGATATTCTTCTAGTGTAGTAATGCGCTCATCTTGAATTTGCGCTCCCACAACTTGTAATTCAATCGGGCGGACTTCTCCAAATTCTGTTGATAAATCTTCGATTAAGGCATCAATTAAAGCCGATTCTAAATTGAACTGCGATCGCTCTGTTAATTTTCGGATAATTGCTTTCGCATATTCTGGCGTAAAGTTATTTAACTGGTAGCGAATATGCTTGTCGAGAATATTATGATTAATCGCTTCCAGTGCGGAAAGATGTTTAAAATCTAATAAACGATGTAAATAATCTTCTCGCAAGGAAAGGATAACTTTCACAAAGGGGATTTTGAGACAGTCACTAATAAATTTATCAAACTCTTGCTTTTGATTGCGATCGCTATAACCAAAGAAAAATTCTTCAAACTGGTCAAAAATTAAAACTGTGATCAAATGCTGATCAGCATTTTCCTTTAGTTGCTGTAAAATTCTCAAGATCGTCATCGGTTGGGCATAGTAAGCTAAAGCTTCCGCTTCAATAGCTACTTCTGGCTTCATATCAGCATACACGGCAAGGGATGCGTCACTAGACATCGCCTCACTTAGAGATTTTCCTAATTCTCGCGCCCAATCGGTGTAAACTTGCAATACCACAGGCACGGCTATTTGATCGCCAACGGCTCGATTTTGCAATGCTGGAACTAAACCCGCCGTGACAGTCGAACTCTTACCCACCCCTGATTGACCGTGAATTACCGTCAGCTTTTGATCAGCACGGCTGATTCTGCCAATTAAGTTATTAATATCACGCTCCCGACCAGAAGCGGCAATTTCTAAAGCAACGCTACTACTCCCAGAAGGTGACATTAATGCTGGATTTGTCGCCTGTCTTTGCGGTTGCAAGCGTCCTGCACCGATAAAAGCCCGAAAACCGTACTGTTGCTCAACAGAACGCCGTTTCTGTCGAATATAATAGGCTTCCAGATAGCGCCCTTCTTCAAAGTAGAGCGATCGCAGTCTCCGCAATAAGCGAATATAACGATGGGCATCGTATTGATGAGCGCTGCTTTCTAAGGCTGCTGGTAGTTCTTTTGTCGCCTTATCCAGGTATTCACGCGCTATTTTTAACTCACCTAAATTTCGCTGGGCTTTCGCCAAAATTAAATAGTAAATTTGCCCCAATAATAATGGAAATAAGCAGTTGTAAGGGTCGTTGTGCTTTTGCGCCTCACCTAATTTCAGCAGTGATACGTGTGCTAATATACTCGCCTGTACCCAGCGCGACTGCTGTACAGCCACTTGCGCCAGAAAACCGTAGTCACAAGCTAATTCAATTTGACTACCATAAGTTTGATGTAACTCCAGAGACTTTTGAGCAACCGTCTGCAACTCTTCCCACTCTTGCAGATATTGCAAAACTTCAGCGAGTTGATTGATAAATCCAGCAACTATATCTAAACGTCCAGCCACTTGTAAAACATTTAAGCATTGCTGAAAATAAGATTTAGCTGTGTACCAATGACGGCGGTTTTCGGTTTGATTTTGCTCTGCAAAACGGCAATAACACAGCCCAATATAAAACAGTAAAATTCCCTGTCGTAAAAGTAGAGGAGATGGCCGATTAGGAGGCATAGGCAAAGAAAATACCCCCTCATCCCCCTCATCCCCCTCATCCCTTCCTTTTGCCAACTTTTGCCAAACTTCCAAGCTTTGCTGAAAATGCTTTAAAGCTGGATGAATGCGATCGCTAATATAATCATCTAGACCAAAAACAAATTCTAAACTAGCCTCTAATTCTGACTCTAAGGTAATACCACGATTGTGTAACTCTTTAATGGCAAAGTGGAGTTCATAGCTATGTTTCCAGACTTGCTCCACAGTAGAATAATGCTTTGCAACTTCAGGACGTTGGTGTTGTGCAGCATCGTTTGGTAACACCGTAGCAAATAAAGAGTCAGTTTCCTGTTGCAGAAATTGCAGCAATGCCTCAGTTGTCATTTCAAACTTAATCGGTGTCGCCGCCCAACTAGCAAAATCTGGTGCTAAACGCGCTACCTTTTGCAACACTTCCTCATTCACCCAGACAATCATCGGAAACGGATGACGTTTGCGAAATTCATCACGAATATGATTGATAGACCTCAGTAAATCATCAAGTCCATCTACTGACTCTAAACCCAAAATCATCAACGCCGATGGCAGATTCTTTTCAGTTAGCAGTTGTAAATGAATACTTGTGTAAAGACTTCTGGCATTATGCGGCAAAACTACCTTTTGAATCTGATGTACTCCTGAAGAGAGTTCATCGAGTTGTTGCAGCATTTGCTCTTGCAAAACTCGATAATTGCAGCACACCAAAACCAGAGAGAATTGACCGTTAGAAAGGGCAATTGCTCTCCCCAAATTCCGTATAGCACGCTCGTTAGCTGCTGTTACATCTGCTTGTGGGTGTCGTTCAACCATGACTTAAATTTTTCTGTCTCTGCTAAAACTGGGTTGACGGCAAACCAAGCTCCCTGATGATCGCGGTATTCAAATACAAATAAACTTCGCAATAAAGTATAGTATTCTATATCGCCTCTAACTCTCTGCTGTTGCACTACCTGAAAGATTAATTCCCACTCATGAGGGTCGATAGCATTAGTTCGGTAATCCCGTTGTCTTCGGATTACCAACTCGACACACTCCCGGTCAAAAGGTGGATCTTGTTCTCGCAGACAGTCAAACAGTAACCCTAGCAAGTCGCGTACATGACCACCACTAATCAGGCACAATCGATCTAAGGTTTCCAAACTATCAAACACTTCTGTAATTAAGCCTAACCGATCGCTAGCTAAAATGTCGGGAAAAGCTCTAGCTAGCACCATTTGCCGCAACATTGTTAACCCTTGTGGGAAAATCCCCCCAGAGCGCAAACGCACAGGTATCATCGGTAACACTTTTGGCGCGACTCCTCCCCCCAAACGATGTTGAAGTTCGGCGCTATCGTTGGAGAAAGTCAGCGCTAAGGGAATAGTATAGACTACATGACAATTTAGTTTGCGTAACTGTTCACCACGCTGAATAAATAAATATTCTGGCAGCGATCGCCCCGATGGTAAAGGTCGAATTGCTACTCTATCTAAGTTATCAACAATTACCACCAATCCTTTTTTACCCCTGGCTTTCAGTTCCTTGGTGGCACGTTCTAGCAATTCTTGATTAATTGACTGTAAAATATTTGCTGTTCGCGGTTCCAAGTAATCTCTTAACCGCCGCCGCAATTGGGGGCTTTCTTTAGTTTTAGCTGTAATTTTGGCAATTCCCACAGATAATTCTGCTTCTACCCCAATGTCAATTGGCGTTTGCAAGAAATCGACAATTTCACCAAACAACTTGGTAAAGTAGGTAGGTTTGAGCCTAATTTTCATCGCTTCTAAGCTTTCGCTCACCTGGCCAGCGATCGCTAACAAAATATCAGTCACATCCACGTCGGCCATTTCTAAGACATGGGTAGACTCAAAATAAACTACATGAAATTGCTGTTCCTCTAACTCAGCTTTCAGGCGCAATAACTCCGTTGATTTTCCACAACCGAGATGTCCTGTAAATAGCTGACAAGTTGGAGCATCTGGTGAGATGCGAGCGATCGTGCGCTGTAAAGCCTCAATGATTTTGCCACCCCGCACCGCAGCAAAATCGATATAGTATCTGCGATCGCTGGCATTTCCTATAATTAGAGGTCTGCTGGGATTGCAAGCCTGATAAAATCTTTCTAAATCTAGGAGCATAACTAATCGAGTTCACTCAGGAATAGGGATGAAAAAATCTGTTGAATAAATATATTTGGTTTTAGGGAATTTCTTCCTTAATTTAAGTACATCTCACTCAAAATACTAGCTAAATTAGCAGTATTCGGGATGATTTTTTATATTTAGGTTTCATCTAGCACAAGGCAAGGCTGATATTTAATTTTAAGTAAGTAAAAATACTATTATAAGTACAAATAGCAAAAAGCTCCTTGACTAAATAAGGTACTCTTATCAATATTAAAAATATCCAGCACAAAAAAAGGTACTGTTAAGTACAGTTTGATAGCGCTCTTAAATATATAGCGGTTCTCAATTGCATATATCTTCTTTCCTTCTTCCTTCTCTGCGAGACCCTTTTCTACGAGACGCTGCGCGTAGCTTGCTTCCACGAAGTGGTACGGCAAGCTCAGGGCATCGCGCTGCGCGAATGCGTTCTTTGCGTCCTTCTCCCAAGGGGAGACGCGAACGCGAACGCGGTCAGGGCTATTTCGTTCTAGACATAAACCGCCCAGAACTGAAGTTCAGAGGCTCATAGCTAAAGTCCGTTTTAACGGACTATAACCTTTTGTTAGTCGTCTTTAGACGACTTTCGCTATTAGACTCAGAATTCATTCTGAGGCGGACTAGATGACAGGACTTACGCAAACAATAGCCGAAACCCTTATTTTCAGGTAGGGGCAATTCATGAATTGCCCCGGAGGGCGTCTACTTTTGCGTAAGTCATAGATGAGAATGAAATAGCCCTGCGAATGCGGTTCGTTCTTTTACCCTTCAAACTTCGCTTGACAGTAGGGGAAAAGCCATGCTAAACCCCTACGACAGATCCGGTTTTTTGCATCACAGATATTTGGTATTTTCTGTTAAGGCGTAAGCGCTAGATTTAGCCCTTAAAGAGATAATTTGTTCCTGAAAGCAATAATTTACTCCTGAAAGCGATGGGTTACGCCTTAACGCCATCATTTACTCCTTAAAAAGATGATTTTTTCTTAAAATGATGATTTTTTTCTTAAAATGATGATTTTTTTCTTAAAATGATGATTTTTTCTTAAAATGATGATTTCTTTCTTAAAATGATGATTTCTTTCTTAAAAAGATGACTTCTTTCTTAAAAAGATGACTTTTTTCTTAAAATGATGATTTTTTTCTTAAAATAATGACTTTTAGGACTTACACATTGACAAGAAATATCAAATATGTCTCAGGTGAAAAACCACATCATTCGTAGGGGTTTAGCATGGCTTTTCCCCTACACGTGTATGAGTTTTGCTCTCACCCCCAGCCCCTCTCCCATATTGGGAGAGGTGAGCAAATTCTCTAGTTCCCCTTCTCCCATATTGGGAGAAGGGGTTAGGGGATGAGGGCAACCCTACAACCCCATTGAGTATAAAATTATCCGGTCATGCAGCTTATCCGGTAAAATATGCTTCAGCACAGCTCCAATTTTGGCATCTTGTCCAACAAGATAGCGTGTCTTAGGCTGCTTTGCAGTCAGCGCATGGACAACAGCCTGAGCGACAATATCGGCAGAAATTCCCCCAGATGCGAGATTCTGCATTTTCTTACGTACAATATTCATCGCCTGACCGTAGAGATTTTGTGCCGATTCTGGTAAATCCTCCTGTGCTATTTCCGATTGACTTAAAGACTTTTCCCAGATTGGAGTAGCGATCGCACCAGGTTCGATAATAGAAACCGAGATTCCCCAAGGTCGTAATTCCATCCGCATGACATCAGTGAGTCCTTCCAAAGCAAACTTTGATGCATTGTAAGCTCCCATGAACGGGGCAGGACTTCTACCAGAAATCGAACCCATATTGACAATTCGCCCCCGACTCTGGCGTAATAGACCCAGAAATGCTTGTGTGACAGCTAATTGTCCGGTAACATTAACCTGCATCTGGTATTGAAATTCTGCGATCGCTAATAATTCCAACGGGCCAGGGACAGCAATGCCGGCATTATTTACTAAACCGAAAATCCCCGCATCACCGACAGCATTGGTTACCTGATCAACCGCAGCTGCGATCGACTCAGCCTCAGTAACATCTAAAAAAATCGGAATCAGCCTTTGTGACCCTTTCTGCTTCAGTGTTTGAGCATCAACATCTTGACGCACGCCAGCAAAAACAGAGAAGCCCAACTGGTCTAAAAGCAAAGCAGACGCCTGACCAATTCCTGTTGAAGCTCCTGTAACCACTACTGTGCGTTGATTTTCTGTAACCATTAATTTTCTTTTTTTTTTATGATGGGACTGCCGTAATTACGAATTACGAATTACGAATTAGTATCAATCTTTGCAAGTACCCGCGCGAAGGCAATCTTCGGTTTGGTCATCTCTAGCTGATATTTGCCACGGCAATATACATGACTGAGTATTTGTCCTGTAAACAATTACAGCAGCCATCATCGGAAGCTGGTTTTTGACAATTGACACGTCACGACTACAAATATTGCCTAGCTCAACATTGTATAAATAAACAGGCAATGCCATCAGGGCAATGCAAATTGTCCGGTTCATACCCAACCTCAACTAAAAATTTCCGATTGCGCTATCTATATATAGATGCCACCTTGATGAACCGGATTTTTAAAACTGAATATTATATGTTGATGTTGTGTCAATTTACTCAGCGTTACTACCCGCAAAGACGTGATTGCTAAATTATCGGTTCCACCTCTTTTTAGGTTAGGCATTCCCTACAAGATGGCTTCCTACTAACTTATGCAGATGCAACCCCGAAAAACAGGACAAAAAACCCGCAACATCCAAAAACATATCTTGGTGGCTGCATTCCCCAGATAAAATAATGAAGAGTGCTGAGTTAAAAGTGCTGAGGACTTACGCAAAACTACACGCCCTCCGGGGCAATTCATGAACATTGGTGTCAACTTAAGCCAAAACCCTTTTAAAATCTCGTTTCTAGACTCTGGCTGGAAATGCATCTCATTGCGGTGCCGCAAGTCTTGAGGCGGCAGCCCTCTCGGAATGCATTAAGAGTCAGAGACTGGGAACGAGACAATTGTTTTAAATTTTTAATTTTGAATTCGGAGCGAAGCGACGTGACGCCTTCACAAGACGTAGATACTGTAAACCTTCCCAACATCGACCCAGAAGGATATGACAACTCAGACACCGATCCTCTTGATGAGTTGCCAGGTGAAATCGAAATGTCCCTTTTCGATCACCTAGAAGAGTTGCGACAGCGAATTTTCTATTCGCTGATTGCCGTAGTAGTGGGCATTATCGGCTGTTTCTTTGCCGTTAAGCCCATTGTCCAGTTACTTGAGGTTCCAGCACAAGGAGTAAAATTTCTCCAACTTGCACCTGGAGAATATTTCTTTGTCTCCCTAAAAGTTGCAGCCTACACAGGCATCATACTTACTAGTCCTTTCATTCTTTACCAGATTATCCAGTTTGTGGTTCCAGGACTGACTCGCCGCGAACGCCGTTTACTGGGGCCTGTGGTTTTGGGTTCGAGTGTGCTGTTTGCGGGGGGATTAGTATTTGCCTATTTACTGCTTATCCCCGCAGCGTTGAAATTTTTCATCAGCTACGGAGCAGATGTTGTCGAACAACTTTGGTCAATTGATAAATATTTTGAATTTGTGCTGTTACTGTTATTCAGCACTGGTTTAGCATTTCAAATTCCGATCATCCAACTGTTACTCGGTAATTTAAACATTGTCTCGTCTAAACAGATGGTTTCTGGTTGGCGTTACGTGATTATGGGAGCAGTGGTTTTAGGAGCCGTTCTGACACCTTCTACTGACCCTCTAACTCAAAGTCTCTTAGCGGGAGCAGTTTTAGCGCTTTACTTCGGTGGTGTTGGATTGGTTAAGCTCACAGGTAAATAACGATCGCACTGCTTTAATTGCAAATTCCCAAAATCTCAACTTAGTTGATGAGTGCAGTTAGTAAAATCCTAACCACTATTTCCAATTCGGTTACTCGATAAAGGTTAATTGCTTGCTCAATACACTGTGTCTGTCGATACAATCTGCCAAATTGCCAAACATTACCTGTTGTTACTGCTGCTAATATTTCTGTTTGAGTAGAATCAGTCCACCGATCAAGAGCTATCATCTCAATTGCTAGTTGTGTAAATCCCCTATTTATATCTGCTTGCTTGGCTTCAATCATAATTAAATCAGTTTGTGTTTTAAGGAAATAATTAAAATTACCTTGAAGTCGGTGATCAACTTTAATGGTGTATTCAATTCGTAATTTAGCGCGGGAATAGTGAATTAAATCGGTAACAATTGGCGCAATTAGCATTTGGCGGCGTGTAGCTTCGTTCTCCAAATCTATGTATGGTAAAACTTCCTCAATTCGCTGTTTCAGGTGAGAAAATCGGTCTAATGTGCCAGAATATTGTGGTAAATCAATAAATTTCCGCTCGAAGGAATAGCCAAATTCAGCAACTAAATCGTCAACTGCAAACCCTAACTCAAAGTAATTACTAAAAGTATAAGAACGATTTGGGTCTAGCAATGGTTGGCGGCTCATGTCAATCCCCTATTTTTGGATAAAAAATACTGTAATTATTCAGAAATTTATTAATGTTAATCCAATAGTGGGTCATAATATCCATTCCGAAGCGCGATCGCCCAAATCGAGAGGAATGCTGACAGCTTTGCCGAGTCGGGGGCGATCGCGTGTTTGAGTAATAAATGTTTGTACTTGTGTTGATCCACCCAAGGCATGAAGATAATTGGCAACGCTATCAAGATGCTCTTGGTACTCCGCTTCGCTCAAGGGAAAAGAAGCTTGCTCCAGATATTTCCACATGACTTGCAAAAATATCTTTCCCTGTACCCGCCGCAACTGGACATCGTAAGAATATCCCCACTTATCAAGCAACATCTGACGTAATTCCTGTCCTGTCATAGCTTTTCTCAATCAGATTTTACATTTAGTTATGATGTTAAGTTCCGTGACTCCAGTATGATAAGGATATAAAGAAATGTAATGCTAACAGAAAAGATGCTAAATATATCTTGGAATAGAGAAGTCTGGCATCGTTGTGAGCGCTAGCATTTCGACTTAGACAAGAGTTAGTCAAGCACTAGTACTTTTGTCAAAATGCTTAACAAAATACACAAAGAGCGCGTAGATTATGGCTCAATTTTCTGAATCAGCAGACGTGCCCGATATGGGTCGGCGTCAGTTCATGAATCTGCTCACTTTTGGGACTGTGACTGGAGTAGCTCTGGGTGCATTGTATCCCGTTGTCAAGTACTTTATTCCACCCTCTAGTGGTGCTGCTGGTGGCGGTGCAACTGGAAAAGACGAGTTGGGTAACGATGTTAGTGTTAGTAAATTTTTAGAAAGCCATAACCCAGGCGATCGCACCCTAGTCCAAGGACTAAAGGGAGATCCGACCTATATTGTGGTAGACAGCAAAGAGGCGATCAGAGATTATGGCATTAACGCCATCTGCACTCACTTAGGTTGTGTCGTCCCTTGGAACATTGCTGAGAACAAGTTTAAATGCCCTTGTCACGGTTCTCAATACAACGAAACTGGTAAGGTTATTCGCGGCCCAGCACCTCTGTCTCTGCCTTTGGCCCATACCAATGTAAACGACGACAAAATTGTCTTGACCCCTTGGACTGAAACCGACTTCCGCACTGGTGATGCCCCTTGGTGGTCTTAATCAGTGCTGAGTGCTGAGTGCTGAGTAAGGGAGTGAGAGAGTTGGGAGAATAACCAATGCCCAATGCCCAATGCCCAATGCCCAATGACTAATGACTAATTCAATCGTCGCCCTTATAGAGATGAGAAATGCTTTGTTAATAGCGAGGTTAACTCGCAGTGCTAGAGCGATCGTCAAAATATTGCTCATAGCGATCGCTACCGTGACATTCTACTTCACCAGCGATCTCGCCCTTCCCCAATCTGCTGCCGCCTATCCCTTTTGGGCACAGGAAACCTATCCTGAAACCCCCCGCGAACCAACCGGGCGGATTGTTTGTGCCAACTGTCACCTAGCAGCCAAACCTACAGAAGTGGAAGTTCCCCAATCGGTGCTACCTGATACTGTATTCAAAGCTGTGGTGAAAATCCCTTACGATCTGGGCGCCCAGCAAGTTGGTGCTGACGGTTCCAAGGCTGGCTTGAACGTCGGTGCTGTCCTGATGCTACCTGAAGGCTTTAAGATTGCTCCTGAAGACCGTCTTTCCGAGGAACTTAAAAAAGAAGTTGGCGATACTCCCTTCCAACCCTACAGCGAAGACAAAGAAAACATCGTCATCGTCGGACCTTTACCCGGTGAACAGTATCAGGAAATCGTCTTCCCAGTTCTTTCTCCCAACCCCGCAACCGATAAAAACATCCACTTCGGTAAATATTCAGTTCACGTAGGTGCTAATCGGGGACGCGGACAAGTTTATCCCACTGGCGAAAAGAGCAACAACACTGTTTACAACGCTTCCGCTACTGGCACAATTACCAAGATTGCCAAAGAGGAAGATGCAGATGGTAACGTCAAATATCTAGTAAACATTCAACCGGAATCTGGTGATGTTGTCGTTGATCCGATTCCTTTAGGACCAGAACTGCTTGTTTCCGAAGGGCAAACAGTTAAGACTGGTGATGCTTTGACCAACAACCCGAACGTCGTCGGTGGATTCGGTCAAAAAGATGCAGAAATCGTACTGCAAGACGCCTCTAGAGTCAAATGGATGATTGCGTTCATCGCTCTTGTAATGTTGGCTCAAGTTATGCTAGTGCTGAAGAAGAAGCAGGTTGAGAAAGTTCAAGCTGCTGAGATGAATTTCTAAATTCTCTGCTAAATCATTACTTGTAGGACAGGCTTGTTGCCTGTCTTTTTTTATATGTTAGAGTTTTAAGCTCAGTTCAAAGCGAAAAGAAACCGATAATGTTGATGAAGCTGATGAATGAAGATGAGAGCATTATAATGAGCCTTTTCCTTGATTTTCTGATGAAGGATGCTATGCATAACCCTTCTGAGCTAATTCCTTATACTCAAGAAATTAGCGATGATATGGATGATTTACTAGCTGATGTAGTTATAGATTAATGGCTTTTTTATCAATTCATTAGATGAGGTAATCTAACAATTCTAGAGGAGGCTCGACAGCAAACTAAAGAAAAGGCGCAAAGATTAGCTGCTAAACTCCGAGAATTAAATATTGATCCAGATAACCTTTAGCTAACCGAAAGTGTTAATAAAATAATCGGGTGAGTATAATTTACCCACCCTAATTATGATTACTGAACTTAGACAATAATCTCAAAGCTCTCCGTTAATCTTGCGCCTGATGATTTCCATTTGGGCTTGCATATCAGCTTCTGTTAAAGGCATGGGATACTTTGGATAATTAGGGTCACGTTTGCTCATCAAAAAACGTAGAGCTTCAATGTCTTCGCGGTTTTCCACGACATAAGCTCTCAACTCTGAAAAACTCATTTGCTGATAATTCTGGTTCATTGACAAAATCCCATTCGCCATTGCGATAAACAATAATTTGCAGTTCATCCGCAGATAGAATGTAAACTTCTCCGGTTTTGCCGTCAAATCGAAATAAGCGGATAGCTAAACCGTTCACAGAAACTTTAAAGCAAGATCAGTATCTTTGCTGTATCAGTGTTTAATAGCAATCAAGTATAAATGAAGTAACAACTTTTATTCTAGTAATCAGTATTTTTTATGAAATTCTCGTCTAAAGTTTTGGCAGTTTTAACTTCTTCTTTAGGTTTATTTTCAATCAATTTTGCTGTTTCTCTGCCTGCTCAAGCGTCAATTGTATGTGAAGGTGGGACAATTAGTAATTATGAAAATGGTTCGTTGGCAAGTTGTATTCTTGGTCAAGATATGAATGTACAGGTTTCCAGCCCCAGTTCCGGGTTATCTAATTTTGAGTGCCAAGCCGAAAAATCTATATCTTTTGATGATAAAGCACAGTTTAAAAGTTGCCAGCTTTCACAGGAAATCAAACTTATAAAAGGTAACTCAATTGAAACATGCCCAGCAGAATATAAAGTAGATGTTTTAGTTTCAACTAATGGTATTCAATCCATTAGTTGTAGTCCCTAAGAGGATGTTTTAAAATTGTGGGGTTATTGGGTACTCATTTAACCCCTAGAAGGTGGGCATTGCCCACCCTAGTTTGTGTAAAACTATAATGGACGGTAGACGCGATAGTTGATTTCGGGGAAGATATTATCCATTAACTCGACTTTTTCTAGCCAACCACTGTCAATTTTGCCAATTTTAACGTCTTCGTAGAGCTTATTGAAGCGCATCAGGTGCGATCGCGTCCGTCTAACTGCATAGGGTACCATTGTTCCCGTCCGCATAATAAATGCCCAGTCAGAAGATTGTGCTAATAATAATTCTCGCGCCGCTTGGTTTAGTGCTTTCGCCGCCAACTCATCCTCTGGTTCCAGGTGGGAGATTTCAATCATCCGTTCTGCGGCTTTGTGTAAATGCGGATAAATCCACGCATTCGTTTCATTTAACCAATACTCGTGGAAACCCTTGAAACCCCAACTCGATTGCGAAGGACGACAGACTTGCTGATTTGGCTGATCTCGCAAATAGTCTGCTAAATGGGTCATTTGATATGTTCCTTGGTCATACCACGACTTGCGGAATAGGTAATCGAGGAACCAGGGTCCTTCATACCACCAATGTCCAAATAACTCTGCGTCATAAGGCGAAACGATAATTGGCGATCGCCCCATTATCGCATGGAGATTCTCCGATTGCCGCTCTCGGTTATACATAAAGTTAGCAGCGTGCTCTGCTGCCTTTTCCTTAGCCCAATACGGATCGTAGAGTGCCTTATCTGACAGCCCTAAACCACGTCCAGTAATTTTGTGATACTTAATCCCCGTATTTTTCCGTTGGCCATTGGGCATGATGTAGGGCTTGATGTACTCATATTCTGCTTCCCAGCCCAAATCTTTGTAAAATTCTCGATATTCCGCCGCCCCAGGATAGCCTACCTCAGAAGACCATACCTGTTGGGAAGATTCCTGATCTCGACCAAAGACAGCAACACCAGTTTCTGTATAAATTGGGGCATAAGTACCAAAGCGTGGACGCGGACGGGCGTAAAGGATGCCATGCCCATCGGTGAGGAAGTAGCGTAACCCAGCATCGGCTAGCATCCGCTCTAAACCTTCATAATAGGCGCATTCCGGCAACCAAATACCTCTGGGTGCTTGTCCAAAGGTTTGTTCGTAATGTTCGCAGGCTACCTGAATTTGCGCCCACACTGCTTCTGGATACATTTTCATCAACGGCAAATAGCCGTGAGTAGCGCCGCAAGTGATGATATCCAGGTTGTTACTGTCTTGGAACTTCTTAAAAGCTGTCACTAAGTTACCGTTGTAGCGTTCCCATAGCTGACGCGCTTCCTTAAACTCAGTAATGTAATGTTCGGCTAAATAACGAAGATGTCCATTATTGACATTACGTTCTGCTTCTAGTTGTATAAGTTTTTCTAGTTGGGCTAAGTGTGCTTCATAGCGTTCTTGAAGCAGAGGATCACGAAGCATTGACACTAGAGGGGGTGTCATACTCATCGTGATTTTAAAGTCGATACCGTCTCGCTTTAAGCCTTCAAATACTTTCAATAAGGGGATGTAGGTTTCTGTGATGGCTTCATAGAGCCATTCTTCCTCCAGCACGTAGTCACTTTCCGGGTGACGAACGAAGGGCAGATGTGCGTGGAGTACAAGCGCGACGTAGCCGATAGCCATAGTGATTTTGGGGTGATACTTGTAAGTTGAAGGTCGAGAGGTTGGGCAGAAATCAACAATATTCTAAGACTTTATGGCGATCGTCAGGTAGATATATAGCAGTTTTCAATTGAGTTAAAAGCCTTGTGCCAATTTTTGGACTAGTTGTCATTCAGTTCTAGTTTGTGGTTGGCTTGTTGCAGTAGAAAAATCGGGTTTCTAAGTTACAGTCCTTTTGTGAGCTTTGCGCCTTGGCAGTTTAATAATTAATTATTTTTGAGCCACCTTCGTCTAGCTTCAGTTACCCTGCGGGAAGCAAGCTACAGTCCTTCCCTGCGGGACGCTACGCGAACGACAAGCTCAGGAACCATCGGGGTTTAAATCCCTGCTTAAAACTCTCTTCTCTACGAGACGCTGCGCGAACGGCAAGGCTCAGTGACCACGCGAACAATGCGTGAATTTTGAATTTTGAATTATACCTTCTTTAATGAAGTTGAGTTTGAAGAGCGGCCAGAATTATCCAAAAAAACGCTGAACTCGAACGCCGAAACCTGGTAACAGTGGTGATCTGATTTCGTCATCAGCCAGCAAGGTTGCGATCAGTTTTAATTGGGCAACTTCTCGGCGATATACTTCTAGCTGCTGTAATTGCCAATTTGCAATCCAATATTCTTGGACTCCTGTGGATGAGTATAGTTTCAGCTTGGCTTCTCGATCTCGACGTTCGTTAGTTGTCCCAGGAGAAAGCACTTCGGCAATCAGTTCTGGCGCACCTCTCAAATGCCCTTCGTCATCTAGCAATTGTGCTAAACGCTCATGGCTGATCCAAACTACATCGGGTATGACATTATCGGCATCTGTAAAAATTATACCGGGAGTTTGACGGGTTTCCCCCAGCCCACTAGAGCGCGACCAAATTTGTAATTCTAAGCAGATATTACCCGCAGTCCCTTGATGTTTCCAGTGAGGCGCTCTAGTCACAAATAGTTCTCCGTCAATAATTTCATAGCGCTTCCATTCGTCAGTTTGGAGTAATTCTAAGTCTGAGGTTGTCCAACGGACTTGATCAGATATTGTTTGGTTCATAGCACTATTTTCCCATGCCTAGTTTAGAAATAAAATTCTATTTTCAGAATATTTGCTCAGGATTAATACCTGCGGCTCGTAAGCGTTCTGCCAATTTTTCAGCCCGTTGACGTTCTTGTTCTAGTTGTTGGTTTGCTTGCTGTAACTGTTGGTTTGCTTCTTCTTCTGGCAATATTACCAGATGTCCATCTGGGGTAAAAAAGCGTAATTTACCAGATTCAACTCCTAGGCGACAGATAGATTTCTGTATGCCTTTACTTCAATCGCATTTCCACTCGGATCGCTTAATAGCATCTTCGCTTGCTCTGCGTCGGTACCCACACCAGAAACATTTGGCTTTACCTTGAACTGAACCCTCATTTCATCAAGGCGATTTGCAAGCGTCTCCCAATCACTCCACGCTAAAACCGCACCGAAGTGACGCACGCCATGTTCTCTCATCGGTAAAACCTCAGAGGGTTGTTCATGCAAAGTAATCTGAGCTTCAAACAGAAATATGTCGAGCCACTTGTCACGGACACCACCTACCTTGGCACCGAAGGTGGTGACATAAAAGTTCTTAGATTCTTCTAAGTCTCGGACGGGGAAGGCAAGATGAAAAATTGGGTGAAACATCACGAGAGTTATTTTTGAGCAAAAGGCTTGGGGACTTATAAAAAACTATCACTAAATATTGATTAAGGTAAGTCAGATTCCAAGGGGGGTTCGTCACTATAGATGTTGCCTGGTGAGAAAATTATACTCTCAGTGACATCTTCTAAACTAGGGGTGGCAGCAAGGGGCTGAGACATACAAGATAGTTTTTCTGTTTGTATCCATGCTATCGTGACAAACCTTTGCATAGGCGCAGCCCGTACTTCTCTACGAGACCCTTCTCTACGAGACGCTGCGCGTAGCTTGCTTCCACGAAGTGGTACGGCAAGCTACCTCGGCTACGCTCGGCACAAGTCAGTAACCATCGTAGACATCGCACTCCTTAATCCTCATCCCGATATAATTCCTGCAAGTCCTGTAACTGAGTCTTGCGGGAAATCCGGCGATATTTTTTACTTTCTAGCTTGGGTTCGTATTGACTTTGCCCTTTGCCTTTGCTTTTGCTTTTTAACTTCATAGTGGATTCTGGATCAGCTTGTTGGTGCAGCTGAGTTTCATGAGCGATCGCAGCGTCCAAAAATTCTAAATAATGTTGATATCGTTCCCAGTCTCCGCGCACCACGCACTCCGGCTCGTCTCGATGCAGACAATCACTAAACCGACAGCTAGCAACTGCTAACCGCTCTCTTGCTTCTGGGAAATAACGAATTAATTCTTCTGGGTTACAATCCATGTCAGGCTGATTAAAGCCGGGAGTGTCTGCAAGCATTCCACCGCTAGGCAACTCAAATAATTCTATATGGCGAGTGGTATGACGACCACGAGCCAGTTTGCCAGAAACTTCTCCGACTCGCAGCTCAAGAGAGTCAATCAGCGAATTGATCAAGCTGGATTTGCCCACGCCGGAAGGGCCAGCAATTACAGTAATTTTATTGCTCAAATATCTGGCTGCTTGGTCAGTATTTATACCATTTTTGACGCTGATAAATATCGGTTGATAGCCCCAACCAAGGAGGCGATCGCTAACTTTTTGTTGTTCTGGCGGTGAAATTAAATCACTTTTATTCAAGCATAAAAGCACATCTAAACCAGTAGACTCAGCCTTAATTAGAAACCGACTCAACTGATAAGGTTCCAAAGGTGGATCAGCAACGGCAAATACCAATAGAATTTGGTTGACATTGGCGATCGCTGGACGATCTAACTCACTTTGGCGGGTTAAAACCTCAGCGATCGCTCCGCGTCCTCCAGCCCAATCTGGCTCTTCTACGACAACGCGATCGCCTACCATCACCTGTTGCCCGATTTTTTTCAGGCGTGTTCTCCGGGTACAAAGCAGGAGAGGGGGATAAGGAAGATGAGAAAGATATTGCTCCCCCATCTCCCTTATCTCCCTCATCTCCCCATCTTCTGCATCTAGCTGTACTCGGTAAAAATTAGCCTGTACAGCAACCACCGTACCCAACAACTGTCCAGTTGCGGCAAAATTTTCACCTGTCATTGGCTAGCAACTGGACGGCGCACTAACAGAGAAAAATAACTAGTGCAATCTGTAATTTGTTCCACCTGATAGCCTGCCATTGTCAGACTATCGGGAACTTGCTCAATCGGCTCACCAGGGTCTAGCCAGACTTCTAGCAAATCTCCCAATGGCATTTTTTCTAGACGAAGTTTTGTCCGCACAAAATTAATTGGGCAAGGTGTGCCGCGTAAATCAAGTTGAGCATCAGGAGTTAAAACAACAGAGGGCTTCATTACTTAAATAGATTTCCCAAGAATCCTTGACCGCCTTTACCAGTGCGATCTCCCTTAATTTTAGCTAGCTTCTCCAACAGTTCCCTCTCCTCTGGGGTTACTTTGTTAGGAATATCAATTAATACGTTCAGCATATGATCCCCACGACTGACGGGATTGCCCAAGCGGGGTACGCCGCGATTTTCCAACTTCATCACCGTATTGGGCTGGGTTCCTGCTGGAATTATCAGTTCCACCAGACCATCTACCGTATCTACCTCTAACCGACAACCTAAAATCGCTTGCAGGTAGCTAACTTTGATTTCCGAGAGAATATTAATGCCATCCCGTTGGAATTCCTCGTCTTCATTCACGAACAAGTAAACGTACAAATCCCCAGCCGGTCCACTACGTTGACCTGCATCTCCTTCACTAGAAATCCGTAAGCGTGTGCCATTATCCACCCCAGCTGGAATGGTAATTTTGAGTTTCTTTGTGACTTGATTTGCCCCCTTACCATCACAGGCATCACACTTATCTTCAATTACCATCCCTGTGCCATTACAGGTGGGACAAGTCGAGACTTGGGTGAAACTGCCAAAGGGTGTTCTAGTGACACGGCGTACTTGACCCGAACCGGTACAAGTCGAACAAGTTCGAGGGCGAGTTCCAGGTTTAGCACCAGAACCGCTACAGACTTCACAATTTTCTAGATGCGAAATGCGAATTTCTTTTTCACCGCCAAATATCGCTTCCCGAAAGTCTAACTTCAGGTCTAGCCGCAGGTCATCACCTCTGGCAGGCCCACTGCGCCGTCTTTGTTGCGTGGGACTACCCATACCGCCACCAAAGCCACTAAAAATGCTTTCAAAGATATCGGCAAAACCACCCATATCGCCGACATCTTGGAAGCCCGCGCCAGCAGCACCAGACACACCCTCTGGGCCAAAGCGATCGTAACGACCGCGAGTTTCTGCTTCCGAGAGTACCTCATAAGCGCGGTTAATTTCTTTAAAGCGATCCTCCGCCCCCGGTTCTTTGTTCACATCTGGGTGATACTTCCGGGCTAAACGGCGATAGGCTTGTTTGATTTCTTCTTTGTCGGCGTCACGAGAGACACCCAGAATTTCATAATAGTCGCGGGCCATATAGCAAAGGTAAAAGTTAGAAGGAAGAAAGCAGAAGGTGAGCTTGCGCGGGAATAGGGGGTTTCCACGCCACTTGCTTCACTTGGGAAGACCCCAAGACCGCAGTGGCTCCCCATTAGCGACTGGCGTTAGCGCAGCGTTAGCGACGTTAGGAGCGTCACCCGTTCGCGTAGCGTCTCCGTCAGGAGAAGGGCAGTAGAACGTCACTCACGGTCAGTTGCTACCCTACGGGAAGGCGTTATTGCCTAAAGACTCTAGAAGAGCAATGCAGTGTCCTTCAGAGGGCGGCTTGGGAAATGTCAGGCAGAAGATAAAATTAATTTTTGTTAATAACTGATTTTACCCTTTCCCTTTCACAAAAATCACCGACAAATCTTGAGCAACAGTTGATTTCCTCGTGGGAGACGACAAAAGCTATAGAAGTTTAGAGCTGGTTGTAAGCCTCTGCTGAAACTTCTCACTGCGGAGTCGGCTGTCTCTTTTACAATTGTGCTACGTACCAGAAGAAAACCCCGCCCATCAACCAGAGGAGCTAGCCGCACCATTAGGTGTGGAAAACCACCCATATGCTTTGGATTGTATCTGAACTGGCGCACTGCCTAGCCCAAAGTAATTTGCTTCTACAATCTAGCAAACTGCTGGGGTGTTGTGAAACTTCACTAAATTTATAATCAATTTTATGAGATGGGGAGTGGGAGATGAGGGAGATAAGGGGGACAAGGGGGACAAGGGGGACAAGGGGGACAAGGGGGACAAGGGGGACAAAGAGAAAATAACGAATGCCTAATGCCCAATACTTCTCTACCAGAGGCTGCGCCAACGACTTCTCTACGAGACGCTGTTCGCGTTCGCTCAGTACAAGTGCCCAACCCCTAATCTATCGCCTCATAATCAGCCTGTGCGGTATTTTCTTCCTCAAAATCAAAGTTGAATTGTGCTATTAGTGTGCCATTCATTGGTGACTCCATTTCTGGTGTTAAGAGACTAGCTGAAGCCTCCTCACTGTCATCACTTTGGCTGTTAGCTCTATTGTAGACATCAGCACCAATTGCCAGCAGGGTTTGTTGGAAGTCGTCTAAGCGCTGTTTAAATTCCACTGTGGAAACACTGGAGTCAATCATGGCAGCTTGGAGTTGTGAAACTTTTTCACTGGCCAAGGTTTTCATCTGTTCACCGATAAGGTTGCCATTATCCTTGATGGTGGATTGGTAACTGAACAACAGATTATCTGCTTGGTTTTTGAGTTCAACCAGTTCTTTACGTTTTCTATCTTCTTCGGCAAACAGTTCGGCCTCTTGGCGCATCCGTTCGACTTCGTTGGTACTCAAGCCACCTGTATTGGTAATCCGAATACTCTGTTCTCTACCTGTACCTTTGTCTTGGGCAGAAACCTTCAGGATGCCGTTGACATCGATTTCAAAGGCGACTTCAATTTGCGGCACACCACGGGGAGATGGGGGAATTCCGGCTAGCAAAAACTTGCCGAGACTCTTGTTATCTCGTGCCATTGCCCGTTCACCTTGGAGGATATGAATTTCGACTGAGGTTTGCCCATCAACTGCTGTGGAAAAAACTTGTGATCTACTCGTAGGAATTGTAGTGTTGCGTTCAATGATTTTGGTCAACACTTCACCCAAGGTTTCAATTCCCAAGGACAGAGGGGTGACATCCAATAGTAAGAGATTATCGACTTCGCCACCCAACACACCTGCTTGGATCGCCGCTCCCAATGCTACAGCTTCGTCAGGGTTGATAGAGCGATCGGGAGCTTTGCCATTGAAAAACTTAATTAGCGCGTTTTGAACTGCGGGAATACGGGTAGAACCACCTACCAAAATAATCCGATCTATCGCTGGTGGTTTGATATCCGCATCTTTGAGCGCTTGGATCATTGGTTCGATGGTCGCTTCAATTAATTTTCCTGTGAGTTCTTCAAATTTAGAGCGGCTGAGTTCCATCTCCAGATGCTTTGGCCCGGTGTCATCAGCCGTGATAAAGGGCAAGTTGATGGAGGTATTGACGGTGCTGGAGAGTTCAATTTTTGCCTTTTCTGCTGCCTCCCGCAGGCGTTGTAGTGCCATCTTATCTTGGGAAAGGTTGATTTTTTCCTCTTGCTCGAAGCGTTCCATCATCCAAAGCACGATCGCATTATCAAAGTCGTCTCCACCTAAGTGGTTGTTACCACAAGTCACCTTAACTTCAAAAACGCCATCCCCAAGTTGTAGGATCGAGACGTCGAAGGTACCGCCTCCCAAGTCAAATACTAAAATTAGCTGCTCTTGGTCTTGCTTTTCCAATCCGAAAGCTAAAGCCGCGGCTGTTGGTTCATTGATGATTCGCAGGACTTCTAACCCTGCAATCGTGCCAGCATCTTTAGTTGCTTGTCTTTGGGCATCTGTGAAATATGCGGGTACGGTGATCACTGCCTGAGTCACCTCCTCACCCAAGAAGTTTTCTGCATCCTGCTTGAGCTTTTGCAGGATCATGGCGGATAGTTCTTGTGGCGTGTAATTTTTGGAGCGAATTTGGACATCAACAGTATCATCTCGACCTTTGACACAGTTGTAGGGAACGCGATTGCGTTCTGTTTCAGTGTCTTCCCAACGCCGACCGATGAATCGTTTAATACTGTAAATTGTGTTTTCGGCATTGGTTACGGCTTGGCGCTTTGCCAATTGACCAACCAAGCGATCGCCACTCTTGCCAAATCCCAAAATACTAGGAGTAGTTCGTCCACCTTCAGAACTGGCGATCACAAGTGGTTGACCGCCCTCCAAAACTGCAACGCAACTGTTAGTAGTGCCTAAGTCGATCCCAATAATTTTTCCCATAATTACCAGTATTTTTACTGACTTTTTCTGCTGTAATCTGTCGCGGACTAAGTTTGTGGCTTTGAACCAAGGCTAGCGGATAACGTCTGTGTAACCCCTGTTGCTGGTAGCAAAAGATAAGTTTAAACACACAGAGTTATCCAAAGCCTTGTCGTTGTTTAGATACGCGATGCTCGTTCTTGCTAGAACCCAGGCACTTTTGGTCAGAGAGGCGAACGACTACAGCTTAACTGAAGGCTTGACTCGACTGATCTTCTGGTGCAGAAAGTGTATCTTCCTTGGGAGCAGCTACTTTGACCATTGCATGGCGCAGCACGCGATCGCCCAAGTAATATCCGCGCACTAACTCTTCTAACACTCTTCCTTCAGGATGTTCATCCGTAGGTTCCCGCATTACTGCTTCATGCAGGTTAGGATCAAATTCTTCACCTTCAGGACGCATTGGTGCTACACCCAAGCGCTTCAGGCTATCTACTAATTGTTTGTAAACGCCTTGGTAACTTTTGTGCATGGTCATTTCGCCATCAGATTGCGGTTTGAGGTGCGATCGCGCCCGCTCAAAATTATCGACCACTGGCAGCAATTCTAAAATCGTGTTCCGCTTCATCAGCGCTTCTAGTTCTTCTTTTTCTTTACTAGTGCGTTTCCGGTAATTCTCAAAATCAGCGGCAATCCGCATATATTGAGTACTACGCTCTTCTAATTGCGTTTTCAGGGACTCGATTTGTTGAGTCAATTCTGCCAAAGCTGCTGTTTCCACTTCAGTTTTCTCGGTTGCCGTGCCGCCATTTTCTGGATTGAAAGTAGCCGTATCCCCCGATACATTTGTTTGGGCTGCCACTTGCTCTGTAACCTCGTTACCAGATTCATTGAAATTAATTTGGGCTGGGGAGTCACTCTTCATTGCTTGCTTTACCTCTGTTGGTTCACCCAATTGCTGGCTTGTGTTGTTTATCTGTTTATTTTCATCCATTATTGTCTACTCATTCCAGATGCTATTTATGGCAGTGTATCTCCACAGCTGGCGACCGTCGTCATCCACGACTTGCCACTGGGGCTGATTTTGTTGCCGACAAGTTCCTGGAAGTGATGTAACCGTCCTCTTATTGTGACAAATGCTGAACACCTTAGCCCAGACGCGACTAAGGCGGGAACCCGAACCAGTAGTGTACCCTCCAGTAGTCTGCCAAGGAAACTTGGCTCTTTAAAGGATAAAGATGTTTTACCTCTTGTCCTTTCCCCATTATCAAGCTATTTTTAGTTTTAAATATTACTTTAATTTTCTCAGATCGCAGCACTAACTATAAGGCCGATCGCACTCTGATATCTTAACTCAACGATTAAACAAATAAACTTAATAAAGCTTTCGCCGACCCTGATTGCAAGCTTTACAGTCAGAAGTTTGCAACTTCCTTTGAATATTGGACGCACCAGTTCCCAAAATACCGGAGTTACGCCAAATGCAGATGTGATTGTGGCTACTGATCTCTGGAAGTGGGATTTAACGACCCAGAAGTTAGAGGTGTCATCCAGCACAAAGCATCGCGAGACATGGCCTCATTTCTGCAACGCAAGGGACGGGCGGGACGACGCAGAACTATGCGACCTTGGACGGTGGTAGTGCTTTCTGATTACGGACGGGACAGAATCGCCTATCAAAGCTACGATATGCTGTTTAACCCAATTTTAGAAAAGCGATCGCTTCCCATCGCCAACCGCTATGTTATTCGCATTCAAGCGGTTTTCGCCTTTATGGATTGGGTTGGACGGCAATTAGCTGCAACTAGAGAAAGTGTCTGGAGAGACTTTGCTACTACTGATTTATACTTAATTAACCGTCAGTGACTAGAAATAAAACTGATCAAAAACATCCTGGAAACAGAAGCAGGACAACGCAACTTAGAAACATATCTGCAATCAGCACTACACCTTACCAAAGATGACTAAATAATCTGAAAAGTCTTTAGTCTACTTCAGTAGACTTGGGCTAAAAGCCAAAGAAATTTATTTCTGGGCGGGCGTGGAAGTCAACAAGCGATTTCTAGCTTAAGTTGACACCAATGAGCATTGCTGTGCCCCTACTGATCAGCATCTCCATTTTGAAACTCAACTTGCAAAATGTGTTCGGTGCGATCGCAGCCTATAGTCATACAATTTTGGATTTTAGACTTCGGCGTGAGCGTTAATGCCGAAGTCTAAAATTTAAAATCTAAAATTCGGTGAAAGTTCTCTATCTCGATAACTGTGAGATGAATAGTCAAACGATTATGAAAGTTCTCGCCGAAGATATATAAATAATTTTGCTTAATTAGTGAGTCCGTTATCACTATTAATTTTTAATGCGATAATCCCAATTAATACGGCAAGACCTAACGCTCTGCGAAAATAATTGACACCTTGAAATAACTCCAGCCAAGCCCAAGTAAACAAGGAGCCATTTGCCAGTACTTCTAATACTGTATTGATTTTGCCACTCGTAAAAATTAGAGCTAGTAAACTGGTTACTGTCCAAACAATAATCGGTAGATTTGGCATCTGAGCTAAAACTATTTTGCCATCGCTGTCACGGAAGGTTTTATCAACTAATGTATTTTGCATCATTTGAAATTGCCACTTAGGTAGAAATTATTAATTTACCAAAATTACTAGGTTGCCTATTAAGAATAGGCTGACATATAAGTAATCTTTTAATATCATTAAAACACTCAGGTAAATCTCTTTACAACCATCTAATTGCTGAGATGAGAGCGATAAAGCATATTCATATATGAGTATATCTAAAGGCATACTCACACTAAATCCGCCAATATATCTGCCATGCTCTCAATTGAGAATTGAGCTTAGTCGAACTCACGTTATGACAGTGCGACTGTTGAGCCGTCTCGTCTAATCTTGAGTCTTTTGTTGATAAATTTGCGGTGCAAGAATAACTTGAATTTGCTTTTCCTGGCATTTTTGAGAAAAAGCGCGAATTTGAGCTTCCTTATCTCCCTGAATTGATAAAGATTTTAAAAATCCCTGAAATCCTAAAAAAGCTAATTCGTAGATAGCTTTTTGACTAAAACCACCTTCAAAATAGCCTGTGTGGGTATCAACACCTTGAGGATCTCTATTGTTAATAGACTTCCGAATAAATGCCAAAGTTAGTAAAATATAATTCCCAAAATCTATCGCTGGCTGTTGGAGGGCAGAACTAACAACTCCTATCTGAAGACTTCGATCATCTTTATAATCTGTACAGTCAAAATATGTAAATAAATCTGCGGGTTGAACCTCATTTTCGGAAATTTCAGTTATCTCTTCAAGTCTTCTATGTTCGCTACTAGAAGAACGAATTTCTAAATAGTTATAAGGTTTATCAAGTGTGTAATCTTTCTCATAGTATTGTTTCTGAAAATTCACAACTCCATATCTGGGTGTCTGACCAACTTTATCATTTTTGTTGTTGAAATGCTTAACTGTGATATTACCAAGCCTGTAGCCACTTATACGAGTTCGCGCAGGGAAACTAAAGTAATTTGCAGCAGTGGAGGTAATTCGTAACGCTAAGTCTCCCTCATTACAAAAGATATAAGCTTCTTCACACCGACGTAAAGAAGAACGAAGAAAATTAGCTCGTCCTGGCAAGATGGTTTCTACAGGAATATCAGGTGCAACTAGCACAAGTCTGCCTAAGCGAAATACATTGCCAATATCTGAATTAGGTTCTTTATTAATAGATTTAACGTCAAAAACATCAGAGAGGATACGAATTACATCTGTAACTACAAAACACCCCATACTATGACTAATAAATGACAATTTAATGCGTTTATTAGGGGGTAACTTTACTGTAACATCAAGCTGTCTGATCAATTCAACTAAGTCTGTTACACCATAATTAACCGCTCTATAAGTATCACGAAAATAAGTAGATATTCTGAGAATAATTAATGTCAAAATAATTGAAGATACAATGCCAGATAAAATTAACAACACGGTGAAAAAGTGGACAGCGCTATTACTCAAAATATTTAGGAACAACAAAACTATGGTAGACCATATACTAATTGTCAGTCCCACAACTAAATTGATAGCTAGTAAAGTTGGTAGAGAATATAGGGCGTTCATTAGCTTTTGCCCAAAGGAACCAGATTCATCTGTTTTTATAGGATTTTCAGAAGGCCATCTATATCCTATAAAAATATACTTATTTGGTTGCTGAATATGTGTATTGACATATTCATAAATCTTTTTGCAGCCTGTCTCTGTATCCGATGGTGTCGAACTATATCCATGAATGTTTATAATAATTTCTGGTTCTGGGCTTGATTGTAAGCTTTCAGCAATTTTCTCAAGCATCTCTTGGGCTGAAGGTTCAGCTTGTCCATCATTAATATTAAAAAAGTTTTGATTAATAACTTTTGATAAATAGTTGTTAGATTCTTCTGTCTCAACATTGAGTTTTGCAGTACTAACTACTAAATAACCAGATATTTTTTCTTGGTTGTTTTTCTTAAATTCATAAATTTTATACGGTTCATTATCTGCCAGATTCTTCTTATCAGGAGAGTTCGTCATGTCTATTTTTCTTGACAACTTAGGTTAAGTATATCGCTTAGGGACTGCATCTGCTCACATTCCGAAGGTAAGGAATCAACGGATTTTATGAGACAATAAGCTAATTTAGATATCACTATCGGGATTACTACTGCATTTTTTTACCTGAGCAATTGGCTGTTAATAATATTACTAGAGGCGTTGTCTTTTGAGTTTATTCCAATTACTAAACACTCATTTGGAACTCTGGGGAGCATATCGTTAAAAGCTGGAGTGTAATGACCATTTTCATCAACAACCCTACGGAGAGTATACTCACCAGCGGGAGAAAGTCCGCCGAACCAAAGGTTTTTTCTGTGCCAAATATCTCCATTGAGAGAATTTTTGTCTTGGGACATTGTAAAATTTACAATCGATCTTGAAATTGGTATTCCTAGCAAAATAGGTATGATTTGAGCTTGCTGCAAAGTTTCATCTTCAAACTGAATTTTGTAACTTACCTCAAACCATTGAACTAAACGTAGTAATATCCACCCAGGAATCGAGTTATGAAAAGTCCACTGCAACGGTGCAAAGACTGGTAATACCAAAGCTCTGTTGTATGTATCCCATTCTAAATTGTACATAGTGATACAAGTATCTGGCAGTGGATTGCCATCCAAAAAAAACACACCTTTAAGGACAGATGGCAAGTTTGTTTGTTTGATTGGAATCATCCAGGTTGCAATATTATTGAGTTGTTTTTTCTCGATTAATTCACTCATACTAATTTGTAATTTGTAATTAAGACAAACTCAAAAAGCCATAACAATTACCAACTCATAATTCAGCACTAACTACTCACAATCGTTGAGCAAAACCTTGTAACACTAAACTATTAGGAGTAACGGCAGTCACTTTTTCAAAATCCCACTTGACTTCTGTAATTGAGTCCCATTGATAGTTATTGAACAGATGTAAACAGAAAATCTTGATAAAGCCAATTGATAAGGATTTACCAGGACAGGCTCGCTCATGCCCTTCACCGTTCCAAGATAAGATATCGGAAAAATTTCGTGTTACGTCAAAATTATCTGGATTTTGGTATCTATTGGTATCCCGATTAGCTGTAAAAATAGAGCCAAGCAAGCGAGTACCTTTTTGGAATGGACATTTTTGTTCTGCAATCTCAACTTCACCCGCTTCAGTGGTGAGTTGGCTAACAAATCGCACAGGTGGATAGAGACGAGCCGTTTCCAGAATCACTTGATTGAGAAGTGTTGACTGTTCTAGAGCGTCTGAGTCTAAACTTTCCTTGCCATTCCAAACTGCATTGACTTCTGATACTACATTATTTCTGAGGGCATTATCCAAGCATAAAACACCAATAACAGATCCCAAAAGCCCACTCGTACCAGCAGTACCGGCAAGATGAATCATATCGAAAAGGCTATTAGCGATTTGGTGTTCGTTCAACTGATACTGAGCGCCTGTTTCAAAGTAAGATGCCCATTTAGTAGATTGTTGATATCGCTTGGTTAAATATTGACGATGGTGAATTTTTGGCGCTGTTAATATTGCCAGCAGATACTTGCTAATAAAATTTGGTAATGATGCCAGAGGCATACCTTTAATGTAATTACTTGATGCTGTGATTTCTTCCTCAGATAAAGATATCTGAAAAACCAGTTGGTGCAAAATCGACAGCATGATCTTTGGCAAATCGTTGCCGATGTGTAATTTACCCTGTCTAGCAGCCTCTAACAGGCTTTGCTCAACTAGATAGCTTAAAAAGTCTATCTGCTCTGACGGTTCTGGTAAGGCTTGTAAGAACACAGTACGGAGTCCTGTGTGTTCGTTACCGTTCGTCCCCAAGCTCAGAGGATTATCGAGTAGGTAACTAGGAGCTAATATTCTGATGATGCCTAAATCATTTCCCCGCAGTTGTGGTTGGGTTTGCATTAGTTCCCTCACCTGGGCGTGAGAGGAATGCATAATTGCTTGGTCTACTGCAAAATACTTGTCGCCAATATTGTCCTTACGGATGTAGAGAAAGTCCCGCCATGCGTTGAGCATGATTAATGCATCCATGTAATAGAAAATCAAGCGTAGAAACTTACCGATCGCAGTGTCATAACCTACTTTGGCTAGTATAGGTGCAAGCCAGAGCTGGCGATCGTGACCTTTGAGAACTTTATCTTTAAGTGTCATAATATTTACTTTGAGTCATTGGGCATTGGGCATTGGGCATTGGGCATTGGGCATTGGGCATTGGGCATAAAGTTATTCTCCCTTGTCTCCCTTGTCCCCTTGTCCCCAATTTAGATATTGATGCTCTGAGGAATTTTAGAAGGAAGCAGATACTCATAAGTTGGACGGTGCAAATTACGTTGCTTAATAGTATTTTCCACCTGCTGAAGATTACTCTGGAATGCATGTAAGAATGGTTTTACTTTCTGGTCTATAAAGTATCCTTGCTGATATTCGCCCAGCTTGTTGTAGTATACAGACCCTAACAAGCTGAGTATGTTGTATTGCCGTTGCGCCTGATCTAAAGGGGGGAGCAAATTGAGGTAGTCTTGCTCAGTAACTTCTCTTTTGAGAGTTGAGGCTGGTAAATAACCTGCCGTTGGTATGGCTGCGGCATAACTCATCAAATCTTTTTGGGGAAAGTTAACGGCTGCGTGTTGAGCGCTGGCAGTGAAAATAATCAGTGTAGTGGCATCAATTAGGTAATTGAACGTTTTGATACTCCCATCTTCGCCAAAATCGCGGATGCGACCACCATCATAAGCTGAGATTTCGGCTGCCCAAGCTTGCAGGGCTGTGTCTTGCTGAATGTCTTCATCTGTGATGTAATAAAGGTTCAGGTAGTCTGAAACCCATTTAGTAATGGCATCCCAGACTAATAGTGCATCATCGCGGTAAGGATAAATAGGCAATAGGTTGGGATCATCCACACCGCGCTGTTGGAATTGCTTGGGTAAGATGGCACTATTGAAACCATAGCTTTGTAACCCAAGCACTGCGAAAACGCGAGCGTTATCGATTGATGCTGAGAGTAATCTATCGACGCCACCGCCTGGAGCAATGAGAATCCGTTGGGCGGCATCGTTAATTGCTAAGGTGCTGTCAAAATGCGGGTGCAGCAGAATTCTTAGAGGATGGGTAAGCGGCAGTTGTCGATAGGTGGCGATCGCAAAAGCACCAACAAACAGGTGAGTTCTTCCTAAATGAGTAATCGCTTCGTGGAAGTTGGCATCTGCTATTTGGACAATTGTTTTGGCAAATAGCCAAGGGTATTTACCGGAGTTAGGGGTAATGATGGGATAATCTGATCCTGGGGTTTGACCGCATTGAATGGCGATCGCCCGCAATAGACGGGTGGAGTCTGAGCCTTTGGGTAAGGCAAACAGTGCTAGGGGAGCATAGACATATTTTTGCTCATTCGGGTATGTACCGTTGATCGCACCGTCTAACATTTTATAGTCAGCTAAGTAGAGCCTTCCTTCAAGTCCTGCTGCTGCTAATGAATCGTCATTTCCCATCACTGCTTGGTAATGTTCGTCTGTGACTGGGAAGCGATCGCCTGGAGTGGTTACTCGCTCGATCATCACGGGATTGTAGCCAGCTACTCGCATGTAGGCAAATACTTCATCTTCGTGGTAAGTTTTGGCGATCGCTGGTACACCAATCACCGGAAACAAATTTTCGTAGTCCTTGAGACTGGTTGCGTGTCCTGTGGGCTGTCCTTCATATAGAAGGGTAATTACCCGATTTAGAGTATCTCTAAGGATCACAAGTCCGTTTTCTTTAAGAATATGAAAGAAAAGATCGTCGAGTTCTCTAACATCCTTGGATATCGCTTTAAGTAAAAACTGGGGGATAATTTGCAGGATTCTCGCCAGAATACTGATTCGGACTGGGATTGCTCCCTTGAGCAAGGCTTCTAAAATAAACTTTTCGACATCATCACGAATCGATTTAGAACCCTGATTGCCTCGGTTGACGATCAGGGTATTAATAAAAATAACTCGTAACTGCTGGGCTAATAAAAAATACCAGTTAGTGGCGAACTCTTCCGCAAGAGAAAGCTGATCCACCATAGCAATAGATGGAATATGAGTGTAGTTATATTGATACTCTTGCCTAGCTATATCTAGAGTATGAGTGCTTGAGGAACTGATCAAATTATCTGGTAATGAAGCAGTCATTGACCCTACTCGCTTGTAGTACGGGGAACTTTAACACTCTTAGGATAAACAGGTTTGAGTTAGCTAAACGTATTATCGCAATCAAGTTTAAAATTTTGATTTTTCTCAAAGAAATTTTATAGAAACACTCGACTTCTGAACACAGGGTAAGCGCATCTGCCCCTACCGCGTGTTGCTAAATCTAATTTACATTTCGGTAATTTTGTCAATCTGCCAATAATCAGAAATAATCGCAGGGGCTTGGTCAAATTGGCTGATGGGAGCGGGTTTCATGTCCCGATAGTCCAGCAGTTGGACTAGGATAAGGTAGGCGATCGCTAAAATGATCGAAATCGCACCTGTAAGAATGGCAATTATTTTCGAGCGGTTCATCAGTAGTTCCTATAATGCAAGTTATTGTACTGTGCCTATATCCACATTAATACTTGAGACAGACAACACACACTTACTGATGTTTTCAGGAGTGCTGAATGAATTAAAAATAACTCATTGAAGCTGTTATCTATCACGCGAAAGCATAATAATATGGCTTTTTCTCATGAATTTCAGCGTTATCGGAGCGTGCGTCCAGGGCAGATGCTCCAAGGTCTAGTTATTTCAATCCTCCTACACTGTACTTTAATGATTGGGAGCAAATATTGGCTCAGAGCTTTTACGCCTGAGCCTAAGGAAGAGATTCCAGTTGAGGTAGTTGAAGTTTATCCTAATGAAACACACATACCCCAAAAAACCTCATTCCGGGCTACTAAAGATTCAATTGCAGGTGGTAAAGCTTTACCGAAAAGACCTGTTTCGGCTGTAAAGTCAACTAATTCTGATGCACATAAAGCCTCTAGCAAGAGTCCTCTTGACTCAACAGCTTTATCTCCAGCAAAGATATTGCAACCAGAACCAAGGCAACAGAAAGCGGAATCACCAAATCTATCTCCTGAACAACCCAAGCCACAGCCAACAGCGATCGCACCTGCGATTAAATCACCAGCACCCAAGCCAGAGCCAACAGCGATCGCACCTGCGATTAAATCACCAGTACTCAAGCCAGAGCCAACAGCGATCGCACCTGCGATTAGATCACCAATACTCAAGCCACAGCCAACAGCGATCGCACCTGCGATTAGATCACCAATACTCAAGCCACAGCCAATAGCGATCGCACCTGCGATTAGATCACCAGCACCCAAACCAAAAAAAATAGCAGTAGTGCCTAATATTACACCATCACCAGCCCTACCGCGAAAAACAGCGATGTCTACCAGGGGCGTAGCTGCGGCACCTGCAACTATACCACCAGTACCCAATCCTAAGAACTTAGGCCAGTCGGGAACTAGATTAAATAGTGGACAAACACGATCTCAAGCTCATTCATCTCGGAAAACAGGTGGAGCAAGCTTGCTGGGTGGTACTGTGGGTGTATCTAGTCGGAATTTTAGCGGTGATTATCTGGCAGCCTTACCTAATTCCAACCGCGATCGTCAAGCCACTTCTGGTATTGATGCCAGCAGTCAAAATATAGATATCACCTCTTACTTAAACCAACTTCAGCAACGAGTCAAGCAGCAGTGGCTACCAGAAGTGAGCCAGTCTTCCCGGCGAACAGTGCTTAACTTCACTATTAACCGTTCCGGGCAACTAAGCAATCTCGAGCTCGCACAAACTTCTGGATTCAGCCTCACTGATAAAGCGGCGCTCAACGCTATACAACGAGCTGCACCTTTTGCACCTTTGCCCACAGGATATACGAACAACCACATCGATATTCAATTTACATTTAATATCAATGTCTATGGGCAGCTAAATTTATCGGGAGATGGTGGCTAACAACAGGCAAGCAATTAAAGAAGTCGGAAGCGGTGCCCTGAGCTACGCCGAAGGGTCGGAAGTTGGAAGCGATGACCACCAAGGGTGCTGAGAAGGAACCGGAACGAGCGAATCAGAGTCGCAGTGGTATTTTCTTTTTAGTTTGAAGCATGATCAGGATCTTCGATGTATTTTCTGACAGCCTCACTACATATATTAGGATGACTCTAACAATAGCGATCGCACTCATAACTATGTCTCAACCAACTATAGAATCAATCCTACAAGAGAACCGCCTCTTTCATCCTAGTTCTGAATTCTCAAAAAACGCCCATATCAAAAGCTTGGATGACTATCAGCGTATCTACGCTCAAGCCAAAGCCGATCCGCAGCAATTTTGGGCAGATTTGGCTGAAACCGAATTAGAATGGTTCCAAAAATGGGACACAGTATTAGATTGGCAACCGCCTTTTGCTAAGTGGTTTGTTGGCGGTAAAATTAATATTTCTTACAATTGCCTTGACAGACATCTCACTACTTGGCGCAAAAATAAAGCAGCATTGATTTGGGAAGGAGAACCAGGTGATTCGCGTACCCTCACATACTCCCAACTGCACCGGGAAGTTTGCCAGTTCGCCAATGTATTGAAGCAACTAGGTGTAAAAAAAGGCGATCGCGTTGGTATTTATCTGCCAATGATTCCCGAAGCTGCGATCGCTATGTTAGCTTGTGCGAGAATTGGCGCACCCCACACTGTCGTATTTGGTGGTTTTAGTGCCGAAGCTTTGCGCGATCGCTTAATCGATGTTCAAGCTAAAGTGGTAATCACGGCTGATGGTGGTTGGCGCAAAGATGTGATCGTTCCTCTCAAGCAACAGGTAGACAAAGCCTTAGCTGATGGTGCTGTTCCCAGTCTCGAAAATGTCCTAGTTGTCAAGCGTACTGGACAAGAAACTGATATGCAGTTGGGGGGACGCGATCATTGGTGGCATGATTTACAAAAAGGTGTATCAGCCGATTGTCCCGCCGAACCGATGGACAGCGAAGATATGCTATTTGTCCTCTACACTTCTGGCAGCACCGGCAAACCGAAGGGTGTAGTACATACAACTGCTGGTTATAATTTATATACCCATATAACCAGCAAGTGGATATTCGATCTGCAAGATACAGATGTATATTGGTGTACTGCGGATGTAGGTTGGATTACTGGACACAGCTACATTGTCTACGGTCCCCTTTCCAACGGTGCAACAACCTTAATGTATGAAGGTGTGTCCCGTGCTTCTAATCCTGGTTGTACATGGGATGTAATTGAAAAATATGGCGTTAATATTTTTTATACTGCACCTACGGCAATTCGCGCATTTATTAAGATGGGAGAACAACATCCGAATGCGCGAAACCTGTCTTCATTGCGTTTGCTGGGAACCGTCGGCGAACCGATTAACCCAGAAGCTTGGATGTGGTATCACAAAGTAATTGGTGGCGATCGCTGTCCAATTGTTGATACTTGGTGGCAAACAGAAACCGGCGGTATCATGATTACACCACTACCAGGAGCAATTCCCACCAAACCCGGTTCAGCAACTCTTCCATTCCCTGGAATTATCGCAGATATCGTAGATTTATCAGGAAACACCGTACCCAATAAGGAAGGCGGTTATCTAGCGGTGCGACATCCTTGGCCAGGAATGATGCGGACAGTCTACGGCGATCCAGAACGCTTCCGCCGCACCTATTGGGAACATATTCCTCCCAAGGATGGTAACTATATTTACTTTGCTGGTGATGGCGCAAGACTTGATGAAGACGGCTATTTCTGGGTAATGGGTCGGGTAGATGATGTAGTGAATGTATCAGGACATCGCCTCGGTACAATGGAAGTAGAATCAGCCTTGGTTTCTCACCCAGCAGTTGCAGAAGCGGCGGTAGTGGGTAAACCGGATGAACTCAAGGGTGAAGAAATAGTTGCTTTTGTAACTTTAGAAGGCAGTTATCAGGAAAGTGAGGAACTGAATAGAGAACTCAAACAGCACGTTGTCAAAGAAATTGGTGCGATCGCGCGTCCGGGAGAAATTCGCTTTACAGAGGCTTTGCCGAAAACGCGATCGGGTAAGATTATGCGCCGCTTATTGCGGAATCTAGCTGCTGGAGAAGAAGTATCTGGGGATACTTCCACATTAGAAGATCGAAGCGTGTTGGATAAATTGCGGGGAGGTGCGTAGCAATTTTAGGTATTTCGCCGTAAACTTCCCCTGATGTTTAGTTTTAGCGATGGCTGCGCCCGCCGTTGGCATCGCAACTTTATACCTAACCTCAACTGGGTTAAAACTGCGATCGCTGTACCCTGAAAAAACAGCATAAATTTTTAACCCCCTTGCTCTGAGATACAACCAAGGTGCTACACTACATCCATGCTAGGGGTGCCTACATAACCAGGCTGAGATCACACCCTTAACACCTGAGTCTGGGTAATACCAGCGGAGGGAAGCTGTTTATCGAGGAATTATAATATGCGGACAGAATGGGTTGCTAAACGGCGTGGGCAGGGTAATGTATCTCAAATGCACTACGCCCGCCAAGGTGTTATCACCGAAGAAATGCACTACGTCGCCCAACGCGAAAATCTCCCTGCCGATCTCATTCGTGAGGAAGTGGCGCGGGGACGAATGATTATCCCGGCTAATATTAATCATACTAATTTAGAGCCGATGGCTATTGGCATCGCCTCCAAATGTAAGGTAAATGCTAATATCGGCGCTTCCCCCAACTCTTCTAATCTTCAGGAAGAAGTTGATAAGCTGCATCTGGCGGTAAAGTATGGTGCTGATACCCTGATGGACTTATCTACAGGCGGCGGTAATTTGGATGAAATTCGCAGCGCCATTATTAAGGCTTCACCTATTCCCATTGGTACGGTGCCAGTTTACCAAGCTTTAGAAAGTGTCCATGGCACAATGGAGAATCTGACTGCTGATGACTTTCTCCATATCATCGAAAAGCACGCCCAGCAAGGAGTAGACTATCAAACCATCCATGCAGGGATTTTGATTGAGCATTTGCCTTTGGTGAGAAATCGGATTACTGGTATTGTCTCTCGCGGCGGCGGTATTTTGGCGCGGTGGATGCTACATCACCATAAACAAAACCCGCTTTATACCCACTTCCAAGACATTATTGAGATTTTCAAAAAATATGATGTCTCCTTCAGTTTAGGAGATTCTCTGCGTCCCGGTTGCACCCATGATGCCTCAGATGAAGCACAATTAGCTGAATTGAAAACCCTTGGACAGCTAACTCGCAAAGCCTGGGAAGATGATGTTCAGGTGATGGTGGAAGGGCCTGGACATGTGCCAATGGATCAAATTGAGTTCAACGTCCGTAAGCAGATGGAAGAGTGTTCTGAAGCACCTTTCTATGTGTTGGGGCCATTGGTGACAGACATTGCTCCCGGTTATGACCATATCACTTCAGCCATTGGAGCAGCGATGGCGGGATGGTACGGTACTGCAATGCTGTGTTATGTAACACCTAAAGAACATTTGGGTCTGCCAAATGCCGAAGATGTCAGAAATGGGTTAATTGCCTATAAAATAGCAGCTCATGCGGCGGATATTGCTAGGCATCGCCCTGGTGCTAGGGATAGAGACGATGAACTTTCTAAGGCGCGTTACAACTTCGATTGGAACCGTCAGTTTGAATTATCACTCGATCCAGAAAGAGCTAAGGAATATCACGATGAAACTTTGCCAGCAGACATTTATAAAACTGCTGAGTTTTGTTCAATGTGTGGGCCGAAGTTCTGCCCAATGCAAACTAAGGTTGATGCTGATGCGCTGACAGAATTAGAGAAGTTCTTGGCGAAAGAGCCTGTGACTCAAAGCTAATTGACGCTCTTACGCTGGGCATGGGGCATGGGGCATGGGGAATTGGAGACTCGATAAGTCACCAGTTTTGTAGGGTGCGTTACGCTTGGGGGTAACGCATTCTTAACCACTGCGCCGCCTATTTATTAAGAGTTACTAAGGATGGGAGGAGCGATGGTGGGACAGACACAGGAGCTAGGACAGATTATCATCCTGAATGGTACCCCGCGATCAGGGAAGTCGAGCATTGTGGCACTGATCCAGGAGACGTTTGATGGCGTATGGATGAACTTGGGTGTCGATAGATTTATGCAAATGACTCCTGCACGATACCTGCCTGGGATTGGTTTGCGGCCAGGGGGAGAACGCCAGGATCTCGAACCCCTCGTTCCCATTCTGTACAGCGCCATGTATGAATCCATCGCCGCCCATAGCCGCTTGGGACTGAATGTCGTGGTTGATGTCGGACACCATGACGCATACGCAATGGAACGGGGCATTCTAACCGATAGTGCCCGACGTTTAAACGGATTGCCGGTCTTGTTCGTAGGCGTTCGCTGCCCCATCGAGATAATTATGAAAAGACGACAAAATACGGAGTGGAACGTAGTAAGTGCAGCCGACTCCCCGGTGCCACCTCCGGTTGAGTTATGGCAACGTGAAGTCCACATCCCTGGTATCTATGACCTTGAAGTCGATACCTCGTTGTTAAGTCCGGGGGTGTGTGCCGAGGTGATACGCCAGCACCTCGCAAATAGTCCAGTACCATCGGCATTCCAACGACTGGCTGCACTGTCTCCCAATTAAAATTCAATTTCAATGGTCAAGCTGCGAATCTTTCCTGTATCTGTCTCAGCTTTATCTGCAACTTCCAGAGTCCAGGTTCCTTGGGGATTTTTACCTTTAAAGGCAGCAAGTTTAAGGGTGTTTACCTCATCATAAGTTGTTTTAATATTATCTGTACCTCCACCCTGACGATCGTGCAGAATGATCGGAAGTACGCCTATTTGCACTGGGGGAAGGAGAGTAACTACAAGATCACCAATAAAAGTATGCTCAATGTCTACATTAACTTTGATGGATTTGACAAGGCTGGTATTAGCGATCGCCAACGATAATGTTGATGTTTGTAAGTCGTTAATCGGGATATCTTGGACTGCTTTGAATATGCTAATGGGCGATCTCTGAGTCGGCTTGGCCAATTCTACAGCTTTGAGAGCATTCATTCGACCGTAACCGTAGAAAGGGCTGCGACCATTTGTATCATATTTACCTCCAGATGGATCAATGCGATCGCTAGAGCGTTTAATAATATCTCGCACTTCCTCCCAACGCAGATTTGGGTTTCTGGCAATAATCAGGGCTGCTACACCGGCTGCACCTGGACAAGAACTAGAAGTTCCGCCGAATTCGTTTGTGTAGTTACCTGCGGCCTCACCCAGATTCCGATTACCGGAATTATAACCCAGTACACCAGAGCGATCGCTTGTCCAAATTCCAGGGGTTTGAGAACTATCGCCATTGTTGCTGGGGAAGGCGCACCACACCGCCTGACCAAAGTCACTGTAAGGGCTTCTGGTACCGAAGTCGTTACAAGCTGCCACCGCAATCACCTTTTGGTAGCTGGCGTAGCCGTCGTTATCCACGCTTTCGTTACCATTGCCAGCCGCGAATAAAATTACACAGCCTTTGCCGTTACGCCCTTTATTGATTGCAAAATCTATAGCAAGTCGTGTAGAGTCAGGCAGAGGTACTTTCTGGTTATGTACAGGATCGTTTGGTTCAAACCAAACACCATCTGCTGGCCCCCAGCTACAAGAAATCACATCAGCACCATTTTGAGCCGCCCAAATAAAAGCATCTGCTTCATCCTGCGAACCCAGCGCCGAAGCTAAACGAATCGGCATCAGCTTTGCCCCCGGTGCCACACCAGATGCACCAAAGTTCCCGTTTGCACAAGCTACTCCTGCACAGGCTGTCCCGTGGTTATTGTCGTTTCCCGGCGTGGGATTGTTAGTTTTACGTGTGACATCACGCGGGGCAACAATTTTTCCAGAGGAACGGAACTCTTCATGATCCAGATCCACACCGTCGTCAATTATTGCAATTATCGTCCCTGTGCCGTCGCTTAACTTCCAAGCTGCCTCGACGTTGGCATGGGCGTTGATTACCTTACCATTAATTGTTGTTTGCTTTAAGTGCCACTGCTGCGGGAAAACCTGCCGTTGGCGTGATTCACGCACTAGTTCAGGATGGCACAGTTCAACCGATTCTTGATTCAGAAGTCTCTCGGCGATGTCAAAGACGGCTATACCAGTATTTGCAGGTGCATTGACAAAGTAAGCATTTCGTGCATATTCAAGTTGGCGTTTAATTGTTAAGCCGTAACGTCCTAATACCTCCTCGTAGACGCTTAACTCCTCTTGGTTATCGAATTTAACAAAGAGGTTTTCGGTGTAGACTACAGGTTGTTTGGATAGTGGATCGATCAGAACACGTCCGGCAAATTGGACTTCAGACTCTTGATTGAGAATTTCACGGGCGCGATCGCGCAAAGCGACATCCTCAGTCGGAACTTTCGCTCGCAAAATTTCCACACCCGCTTGCCGAAACCGCGTTACTAACTCGAATTGATTAAGGATACTACGAGCTGGGGGTGACATCGGTGCAACTTCAAATGGTCTGCCACCGACAAGATTACTGCGGCTTTCGGTACGCACTACAACGTGTTCGTTACTAATCGCAAGTTCATACTGTTGGCCGTTCTGTCCACCATAGCGAACCTGAACCATAATTTAATCTCCTGGGATATTAAAATAATAGGTCATCGCCACAAGACTAAAGAATGCGATTATAGTAGAAAATTTGCCTATTTTTTGCTCATTAGTCTATTAATTCTCCTGTTTGTCGTAAGACTTGTTCATGAAGACTGCGACTCACCCAATATTGAGCAGTATTAATCATGGCATCTAGTAGGGGTTGCACTTGTGTAATTATCTTTCTATTTTTTGCTAATAAGAGAATACCTAGAGTACCACTTGCTTGTAATCCCAAACTTTGAGCTACTTGGCGTGCTTCACGTTCATCTAACAAAATTTGTCCTTCTTCAGTTTCTAGTGCTAAGGCAATTGCTTCGCGTTCACCGTTATCTAATTCTGACGGTATATTGAGTGTTATTGTTGAAACTGAGACAACTTGCAACCATCTGTCAGCGATCGCTTGCAATACAAATTCCGATCCGGGAAAACCTGCAACAGTCGTTTCATTATAGACAGCTTGGGGAATAACAATTTGCCTAAATGCAGCCTGCAAGATATCAAGGCGATTAATAGCTGCAAAATTTATCAAAGGCGTAGCGTTACAAACAACGGTCACAATATCTAAAAACCTGCTTCAATTATCTCAATATCTTGAGCTAAATCTGCTTCATTGTAATGACGCTCAATTTTGTTTTGTCCTAAAAGTTTCTGAAATTCCCATACAGACAAGTTAGCTAAGTGACGTGCTTGACTAAAGGTAAAAATATTCTGTGCGTACAGATGTAAAGCTAATTCCTGGCGGATAGCTTCTTCACCTTGATTTAAAGAATCAGGTGATATTTGCAAGTTTATGGGTTGGATAAATTGACTCATTACCAACTCGTGTTAAGTAGGGTTTATTAGTTTTATCATCAGAGTCACACTCAAGCGATCGCTACGACGGGCGTAGATGCAGCACTGGTCATACTGATTGAGTTTTGCAGTATTTTTCTTAAAGTAGCACAGTATTAATTGATCAGCGATCGCTCAAGGTTAGTAGATCGCAAACTTTCGTCAAAAGTGCGATCGCCTCACAAAATCTAGAATACAGTTGAGGCAAAAATGCCTAGACGCAAAGCCAATGTTTTAATTACGAATTAGTCGTTTAAGCGATCGCCACAGCAAGGAAAACGGTAGAATTGCTCCGGCGTAGCCCATCGTAGACATTGCAATCTTAACTTTTGGTATGAATCGTTTGCTACTTTAAAATAAAAAGGATGCCCAGCCATGCCTAACGTCGAGAAAATAAGTGTTGCTCTCACACCAGAAATGGCTGCTTTTGTGCATGATGCGGTGGAATCTGGCAAATATGCCAGCAGCAGTGAAGTTATCCGCGAAGCACTACGCGACTGGAAGCAAAAACGCTTGTTGCAGTTGCAGAATATTGATGAATTACGCCGTCTTTGGCAAGAAGGAATTGACAGTAGTGCTGGGCAGTATACAGATATTGAAGCTATTAAGCAGGAAGCGCGTAGGCGTTTATTTTAATTACGAATTAGTTGTTTAAGCGATCGCCACAGCCGGGAAAACGGTAGGATTGCAATCGCTAACAAGCTTTGGACAAACTGACCTAACCGATGTTTCCAGATAGCGCGAGGAGTAGACTGGCGTTGCAGGATTGCTAGATTTTCTCGAATTGTTGCTGTAGTGGGATGATTAACTCCTAACACCCTTTGGCATATTGCCAAAGCTTGGGTCAAGAGGGGTTCGGCTTCGCTGTACTGCCCTTGGCTATTGTAGAGTGCTGCTAAATTGTTCAAGCTAGTAGCGACATCGGGATGGTCGCCAGCAAACAGCCGCTTTCTCATCTCCAAGGCTTGGGTCAAGAGGGGTTCGGCTTCGCTGTACCGCCCTTGGCTTTGGTAGAGTAAAGCTAAATTGTTCAAGCTAGTAGCGACATCGGGATGGTCGCCAGCAAACAGCCGCTTTCTCATCTCCAAGGCTTGGGTCAAGAGGGGTTCGGCTTCGCTGTACCGCCCTTGGCTTTGGTAGAGTAAAGCTAAATTGTTCAAGCTAGTAGCGACATCGGGATGGTCGCCAGCAAACAGCCGCTTTCTCATCTCCAAGGCTTGGGTGTAGAGGGGTTCGGCTTCGCTGTACCGCCCTTGGCTTTTGTAGAGGAATGCTAAATTGTTCAAGCTACCAGCCACATGGGGATGGTCGCCATCAAACAGCCGCTTATACATCTCCAAGGCTTGGGTGTAGAGGGGTTCGGCTTCGCTGTACTGCCCTTGGTAATCGTAGAGTGTTGCTAAATTGTTCAAGCTAGTAGCGACATCGGGATGGTCGCCAGCAAACAGAGCTTGGCAAACAACATTTACGCATTGTTCACACCAGGGTTCTGCTAATTTATATAATCCTTGTCCCTTATAAAATTTTCCTATCCCCATAAATACCAAAATTACTTGATCATTGGGGACTGATGCTAGAGAAATTATATGTGCCTCTCTTGCTTCCTTTATCTCTGCAATTATACGTTTACCCAGGTCTTCAAGATGGGGAACGACATCTTTGAAGAATTCGATATCCTCAAAGGTGGGTGAATCGGAAATATTTTGAGCAAGGGCTATCATAGCGGTGGCAAACTTTATTTCTAAAACTGATTTGGTTCCGCTAAAGGCCGTTATAAAATTGCGTTTAAATATTGTACCAATCACCCATTTGAAGCCTAACAATAGAAACTGTAGAGGTGGGATTTTATTTTGATGCAAGACCCTTAACTGCTCTTGCAAAAACCACCGCACTAAGGCATGAATTTTATAACATCCTTCTCTTTGTTCTACCTGTTGCAGCAAGTTGCGCCCGTAGAGTTGCATTTTAGCTTCGTTTAATTCATTTTCTGACCAAGTTAGCTGTCTTTCTTCCTGATTTTCTGCTTCCTCTCCACCTATCGCCACCCAAATAACCAAATCCCAAAGAATCAGGGCAGGAGAAAATAAACTCAAAAATCTTCCTAGTTGTTGCGCTAGTGGGTCGAGTTCTTTCCAAGTTAAAGCAAACGCGGCTTTGACTCCCAGTTGAGTTGAGTTGAGAGTTTCCCGGTGTTGTAAAGCTGACTCTTCTAATTTACGTTCTTGCAATTGCTCAAACATCTTATCTAAAGACATTTCCGGGTCGCGTACTAAATAACCTCCAACTAACTCTATCCCCAAGGGCAAATATTCCAGACATTCACAGATTTCAGTTGCGGCTTGTGGTTTGTTGTCAACTCGCTTATCTTTTTCCCCCAACAGTCCTTTTAACAGTTCTAAGGCTTTCCCTGGTTCTTTTTGGGGCGAGAGAACATCTAAAGGAATCTCTTGAATAAAATTCGGGTCTAAATGCCGCAGTCGAGTAGTAACTAAGACTCGGAAGCGGTGAACATCGGGTACCACTTCGCGGAGGTTAGCTAGGTCGGTTACGTCATCTAACACAATTAAAATAGGCAAGGCGGAGTTAGGATATTTAGACCAACACCAGGCAACTTGTTCTTTAAGGCTTAAAAGTCTTCCTCCTAATTCTTGGGGAATCTCAAAACCAAACTGCAACCGGAAAAACTCTAAAACTTCGGCGGCGAGATTGGTTTCTCTGTCGTTAAACCAGACAATGCCGCCATAATCTTCTTGATATCGTCTCGCGTATTGGGTGGCTAATTCAGTTTTGCCCACGCCACCCATTCCCGCTATTGCTACATAGTCTCTGCGCTGCAAGTCTTCATGCAGCATTGTCAGTTCGATTTCTCGCCCGACGAAATGAATAGAACCGCGAGGGATAAATTTTGTGGGAGTTAGCTGTTTCTGCCCGTTAATAATTTGAGTGCCAATGGAAGCTTGACCACCAGGGGCAACGTAAACACCAATTTTCTCGGCAAACTTCCCAAAGTCTTCAGGCATACATAGTTAAATCTTGCTGTTCACGAGAGAACTAAAAAACCTCTCTCCAAACCTCTCTCCGTTGGCGTCAGCCTGTCGTCAGACAAGCGGAGAGAGGCTTTGAATCTTACTCCCCTTCCCTTGTAGGGAAGGGGCTGGGGGTTAGGTCACACGATAATTTAAAAAGACTGATTTTGAATATTTCCTGTCCCTCCTGGCATGACAACCTGACCAATTTTATCTGCCAATTTCTCTAGGTTAGGCATAGCCAGAATTTCAGCAAGTTTAGGATTTGGTTCCGCTTTAGCTGCTGCGGCCAATTCCTGTGCAGCTTGTGCCACTTCAGGATTAGCTTTAGCAGCCGATTCAACCTCTAGTACAGCTTTGCCATAATCAAGTGGTTGCTCTGGTGCTTTCTCTATAGCAGCTACAGTATGAGGAGAATGTTTTTTGAGCGTAACGAGAAACTTGCCAGTCTTATCCAATAAAGTGCCTGTTACGTTTTCGGTTGTTTTTTCTAAGGCTTTAGTGGCAATTATAGAGCCGATCGCGATCGCCGCAGTAGTTAAAGGTTCCATCTGCTACTTTGACTATGTGTATCTTCTTTAGTTATTAACACACAGCTTTGGTTCTAAGCCCATGTACTTTTAAGTTTCGTAATCTGACTGTGCATTATGGCAATTAAGTTAAAAAATTGAGATTTATCTAAATATTTTCGATTTTAGACACCCCAACGTCGCTTTTCCAACTCATTGCGTCTTAACTCTAAGTTTTACGTCTTAAAATCACGATTTTTTTCTTAAAATCGTGATTTTTTTGTTAAAGTCATGATTTTTTTCTTAAAGTCGTGATTTTTTTGTTAAAGTCACGATTTTTTTCTTAAAATCATGATTTTTTTCTTAAAATCATGATTTTTTGTTAAGTAAGTGGGTTAAATTAACCACATCTGTCGTAGAGGCACAGCATTGCTGTGCCCCTACCGCGTGGTCTATTTACCTAAAAATAGCTGTAAACAAAATTTAATCTCTCTAAATACAACATTTAATTAATTTGTAGCGAATTCTCTGCGCCCTGCCCTGCGGGAAGGTGAAGCGCTTATGCGTTTAAATAACATTATTAGAAGTTGAGAAAGATGTTTTATTTTCCGGCTGAGTATTTTCCCCAACTCTACTCTTTACCCCTGATTCCTGAAGTGAGATTTCAAAAAGACTACTTTTCTGAGTATCCTGAACAAATTCGCAATCGCACTTCTGTATCCTACACTCGTAAACCTGGGTATTATGCAGTCCACTACAATCAACCCAAGACGATGCCACCAGGAGCAATTTTACAACTTAACGACGGTAAAATCGCAATTTTTCCAGGCGAACCCAATCAATCAGAACAGGGAACAGTAACTCCAATTTACACACTACAACCCAATGGTTCGGTAGCAGTACCAACTGGACTGGTTTTCATCCGCTTTGCTGAAGGTGTTGATGTCGAGTCCCAGCGTCAGGTAATTAATCGAGCAGGTTACGAAATAGTACAAAGCCTTGACTATGCACCTCACGCCGCTTGGTTACGTGCCCAATCAGGTAATATTGCGGATGCGATCGCTAGGATTCCTCAGTTAGAAGCGATACCTAAAGTTGAGAATATCGAACCTCAGATGCTTATGGAAAGAGGTTTAAGACTAGGGCATTGATTTTGTCGGCAGGGAAAAACTATGAATAAAAATCAGGTTTTGGCAATTTATCATTTAACGCCCAGTTTCCGATGTCTTGAATTTTGTAATCGACCGGATCGTGGAGAGTGAACGTGCGGAGATTGCGCCAGTAACGGTCAAAGCCATATTTTGCACTAGTAGCGCGTGCGCCCATAACTTCAAAGATGCGGCTGGTAATATCTAAACCAACTCTAGTTGCTGCAACTTTGGCAGTAGCAATGCAAAGCGCACATTCCCCACGTTCTTCGGCGCTGAGTGACCATTCTTTTCCCCAAGCCGCTTGTAGTAATTCTCCTGCTTGGTCAGTCAAGCTTTTCACTGCCTGAAGATCAACCCATATTTTGCCATAATGCTGGAGGATGTAAGGATCTTGGGTTGCACTCTCTACACCTGATGTCAGCCAAGGTTTTGTACTGGTTTTAGTATATGTTTTAGCAGCTTCAAATGCTCCCTGTGCAATTCCCAGGTAAATATTAGCAAGATTCAATTGAGTTAAGCAGGCGCGAATAGTGGTGAAGGGTTGATTGGGTTTGTCTCTACTACTAAGAATTTCCTCAGGATACACCAACACATTCTCAAAAGTAACACTACCACTGTCTGTTTGACGTTGCCCCATATTATCCCAATCATCATGAACAGTAACGCCTTGCCGTTGGGTGGGAATTACTACAATACTTGATTCACCAGTTTCTTGATGAGTGGCAGTGATTGGTAATATATCAGAATCTTGAGAGCCAGAGCAAAAGCTTTTAATCCCGTTGAGCCGGAAATAATTATTTTCTGCTGTCAGAGTAGTTCTTTTATCCAAAGGGTTGAGGGCATTGCACCAAAACCAATTATTCTGAATAGTTTCTGAGTAATATCGCTGTTTCTGCTCTGTTGAACCAAAGATATGAGGAATAACTACACCTAAATGGTGATAAGAAAAGACGTGAGCAATGGAGCTATCAACTTTAGCTAACTCGCGGGTAATTTGCAGAACGGTTATCCAGCTTTGCTCCAAACCACCGTATTCTCTGGGTACGATCAGTTTCAGCAAGTTGCTTTGACGCAAGCGATCGCGTTCATGCTTTGGTGTTCCCCCTTTTGCATCTCGGATCACAGCAGTCTCGGCAAATTCCTTTGCTAAAGACTTAGCTAGATCAAGATAATTTTGAGACTCTTTAGTTTCGATTAATTGCATCCCTTGCAACTTCTCCTGTTAACCCTATTGTGAGGAGTAACTATAAATTTAACTGGCAAAACTTTAAATATACAGTATTTCGATAGAATTACCGTACCAAAAATATATCATCCCACAATGTAACTAATAGGGCAAGTTGAAATGAAAAGAATTTTGCTAAAGTTATGGGTTATTAGTACAATCTCAAAAAATAGTTAATTGAGAGTCAAGCAAAAAACAACTTTTCAGAATTTATTCTCTCATCTACTTGTTTTTTAAGACTCAAAAGTGTTGAATGTTAAGAGAAATCCGATAAAAACAGCCCAAAATATGTTAAATTTTGGGCGGAAGATTAAAGTATATCTATTTGATAGTGATGAT
>NZ_JABXKJ010000255.1 GCF_017115085.1 Nostoc sp. NMS7
CATGGTTATAGTTATGACTTAGAGACGGACAAAAAATCAAAAAAAGCGACACCGATAGCGCAGCGTAAAGCCTTCGGCATAGCTTCGCTTAGAGCGACGCAGGAGCGTCGCAGCCCCTTAAAGTAGACATCGCTCTTCCGATTCAAGCGAACGCGAGTAGCGTCTCGTTGGCGCAGCCTAAGAAGAGAAGAGAGGAAACTTTATATATGGGTTATGATGAGCAATGCCGAACGCGCAGAGCGTCTTGTAGAGTTGGTGGCAAGCTACGCCCCACCTATCAAGCGAACGGGAGGGAGTAGCGTCTCGTAGAGAGGAAATAATATATCAGTGCGATCGCCCTCAATTCTTAGAGGAAAAAATAGCATCAGGGAAGATGAATCTGACGACAATATCATCACCTTCTGAGTAGAATAAGCGATCGCTTCGTTGGTAGCAGGGGCAGCGATCGCACTGACAACACTGGTGCGATTCGTTGCTTAGTGAATCACGGTAATCAGACCGTACATAACTAAGCCAGCCCGACAGCAGATTACTGTCATTAAAGGCTGAACTCTCGGTCAGATGCAAGTGCAAGTCTTGGCATTCAGACTCAGAATTGACTCCTTACCTGCCCACACCGAATAAGCTCGGTTCTTATAGAGTGAAGTTGGGAACAGGGCGCAATCAGACGACCGTTGCGGGTTGACACTGGCGCTAATGGGGAGTTCCTATGATGAAATAGAGCCTAGAAAAGCGACTCATTCGTGAGCAGGGCGCAACACAAAACCCCTGACTCTACTGGAGTTCATTCCCGCCGAACACGCGGTGTAGTACCGGCAAGAGTCTAGGGAATCCAGTAGTCGAAGTGGCTACATCTAACGGAACGATCAATGTCTCCGAGGGAACGAATAAAAACGATTTGTGAGTCCTGGGGCAGTCGAACCCCAAGTAGGCTAGACGAGAAGCGGAACTCTCACAATTCGGGTAGGACAGACCGTAATTGGTCTGAGGTGTTCAGAAAATACAAACTCCAGAAGAGAAAATGATTAGACACAGTAGACATACTAGTGAATCTTGGAAAGCCTTACCGTGGAAGAAATTCCGCCGAAATCTTTTCCGCCTTCACTCATCGTGTATTTAAAGCTGTTCAAGTTGGAGACAAGCGGAAAGCGCGGTTACTCCAAAAGCTTATTATGAAATCCACCTCGGCTCGATTTCTTGCAATAAGACAAGTATCACAGCTAAACGCTGGTAAGAAGACAGCAGGTATCGATGGCAAAAAATCCCTCTCATTCAAGGAACGCTTTGCACTTGAAATAACACTCAAGACCCAGTATAACAACTGGCATCATAGCGGTTTACGGGAAATTCCAATTCCTAAAAAGGATGGAACCACCAGAAGTTTAATTCCTATGGATTGATAGGAACTGAACTTCGCAATATCAGGTTTCAAGCTGGAGGAACGTATTTACCTAGGAATACATAAGTAAGGTAAAAACGACTTAAATTCAAGTTAGAGTTAGTCTTAGTGGCACTAAACTATGTTAGCACAATAAATTTTACAATATCTAAGCTTTTTTAAGCTCTCTATCCATAAAATTAATATTATTTATATTAATATTGGAAATTAATTTCAAGAAGTATACTACCAAAATACGGGATTATAAAAATTTACACAGACTTAATATATTACCTAGATTTTTTAAGTTAATATTACAAGAATGCAAAAAGAATTAATTAATTTTTATACCAGCGATTCTCTGATTTTTATTGCTTATTAGAAACTCTGATCTATTAATTTCGATAACTTCATAATTCTCTGTTATAAATATAGAGTATATGCTAGCTATCATATCTGCAAAATCTACTTTAGATAATATCAGTAATTGCAAATTGAAAAATGATTTAGGAACAGTTTTAACAATTAAACATAATCTTATATCATTTACGTGCCATACACCAGTAAATTTATTACCCGTGATCAATTCGCTGGGTTTAGATAAAAGAAACGTTTGAATTCTAGTTTGCTCATAAGTCATATTATCTTTAAATTCGATAGAAATTTTTTCCCAATTTGTATTAAAACGCCATTTTCCAAAAAGCAAAATTTCTATTTCTGTATCCGATAAATTCATATTATTCATTGGTTTTCTCCCCTATTATTAAATAATGTGCGATTGACTCATGGTAAAGTTTCATGACAAGTTTTGACACGAGTAAAAAATAAGTGCATCTGCCATACTAGCCAAGATCCAACTCGCCAAGCTGCCATTGACAGGGGGGCTGTAGATGAATGTGAAGGCGTGTCTAATATATTTTGGTCATAATGTAACCATTTAACTGGTAGATGTCCCATCGGTGTCGTTGGGGATAATTTAAAAGTTAGTTGGTCGTAATTTAACCAGTTTCCCTCTTTTCGCCAACCCAGGCGATCGCCAAGTCTTTTTTCTGTTTCATAATCTATTTGACCGCCTATTTCGTTCCAAATACTTTGCTGAACACTAAAGCCAAAGTAACCATGACTATATTGTTGCCAAAGTTGATCAATTTTATGAAAAGCTTGACATGAAAAGTTAAGAATATCTTCTTTATAAACTTCATTCCAATCATTCTTGCCCATGACTTGTAGCATTAATTTAGTTGTTTCAATATCAGCTTCTTGCCACTTGTGCTGTGAAAGAAGGTTTTGCAATTTACTGTAATCAATATTCCAATTACTTTTAAATTCTGTGGTAAACTCAATATCCTTATCATTATTAGGTTGTTCCGGCAGTTCTGTTTTCTCGATAAAAAGTTGAGAATAATCAAAAGCAATATCTGTTTCTTCTATTCCTAGCACTTTCTTTTGAGCAAGCAGTTGAGTAGACATATAATTAGATATTAAGTAAATCGCTTGATTTAAAGTTATCTCATCTTTACTTAAATCAAAGTCATGAACCTGTAAATCTAATAATTGTGACTGAAAAAAAGCATCTTGCAGTCTATCTTTTTTATCATAACTTGCCACTAATAAATTGAGGATATCATGAGATATCGTACTAGTATCTTGTATTGTTAATAAATTAACTTGAAAATTTAGAGTATTACTTGCTAAATTTTGAATTTCTCCTACAATTGTGTAAAAATCTGCATCTACTTTTACTACATCATCTATTAAAGATTGAAACGGACTAAAGTAATCTTGTAGAGACTTTTCTAGATTAATTGCTGTTTCAGCTATTTTTGCGATTTCTTGACGAATTTTTGTAGCTCTGACTTGGTATTCATAAATTTCTTGATACACCTCTATATCTTTAAGTATTTTCTGAATAGCTTGCTTTTGATTTTTGGTATCTTCCGCTAAAATTTTAATTCCTTCACTGAGTAGTTTTACTTTCTCTAAAATTAAAAAGTTAGTATTACTTAACAGCAAAATAGATTTTAAATTTTCTTCTTCTTCGCATTTTAACTTGTCAATTATTTGAGAATTTTCATGATTCTTTATCTCTAACTTACTTATTTGTTCATTTACTTTTCTAATTTCATAATATTTTTGGTTAAACAGATTTTTCCAGTCATCTATAAAATTTAATAAAAATTTTTGATAACTATTTTTATAAGTTTCTAAAAAATCAAGAAGTTGAATATAATCTCTAATTAATAATTTAACCTCTGCTAAAGTTTCTCCTTGACTAATTTCTTTTTTCCATTTGATTATTCCCCAAAAATAAGAATGATATTTAGTACCTTCTTTAATTATGCTTTGGCATTTTCTAATTTTTCTTTGAACTTTTTTTAGTTTGGGATTTTTTAAAGTAGGAAATTTGTAAGGTTTTTCATAAATCGTAATAGATTTATAAGTAACTAATTGTTTTTGCTTTATAGTTAGCATCACTTTTTTTGAAATATACAAATAGTTACTAGACTCTTACTCATTTCAACACCTTAAAATTTTTGTGATTACATTAAGTCAAGCTATTCTTTTTAAAGCAAACAAAATTACTTTACCGTATCTGTTTTGCATAATTTCCATACTAGGATTTTCTCTCGTGATTCTACAAGCTGTATCCCAATTTTTTCTAGGAGTCGCTTTGAACTTATATTATCGCGATCGCATCCAGCAGTCACGCTTTGCACATTAGGTTGAGATAACGCCCAATCTAGCTTTCGTAGCTTCAGACGCTTATCCCTGTTGTCGATATAATAATCAATTTCCAGGAAAACGCTAGGTAAACCTGTACTATCTGAGATGACTTTAACCATATAGGCTTAATCTATTACCCATTTCAATACCTCCGGGTTTTTGTTATAGCGGTAGGTTACACCATTTTTAGTAGTCACAGACTTTTCTTGACTAGCCTTGGTTCTGATCGTAGTAATAGAATAGTCTGTCAATGTCTGAAGCTCTTTATGAGAAAGTCCTATAATTGTGGCGCTCGCTGCTGATTCTGGTTTCATTTTGAGTTCATTTTTAGGGTAAATATCTATCGTCATTTGCTCCTTTTCAACTGGTTTAATAGCAATTCCTTTTTGCAATTGATAATCTTGTATAGAAACAAGTTGCCAATTAGACTCTTGTAAAAGCTCTAATACCCATTGATGATAATTAAATAAGCTTTCTCTATGTCCAACACTGATAAAATTTGTTTTCGTTGATTGTAACTGTTGATATAAATTACCTTCATTATTTAAATCTAAAGCACTCGTTGCTTCATCTAAGATAGTGAAACTAGGATGTGTAATTAATAGCCTTGCAAAAGCGAGGCGTTGTTGTTCTCCTAAAGACAATATATTTTCCCAAGGAACTTCTGTATCAAAGCCGTCTACACGGCTAAGTAAGTGTTGCAGGTTAACTTGTTGCAAAATGTGTTCAAGTTCGCGATCGCTCATTTTCCTGTCTGTGTGAGGATAGAGCAACTGTTCGCGCAAAGTTCCCAGAATTATATAAGGACGTTGGGGTAAAAATAAGACTTCTTTTAAGGGAGGACGCACTAGACGGCCAGTCCCCGCATTCCACAAACCAGCGATCGCTCTCAACAAAGAACTTTTACCCCTACCACTAGGGCCAACAATCAATAAACCTTCTCCTGGCTGAACAGCTAGTGATAAGTTTTCGACGATTACCTGTTCATAATTTGGCGTTTGTAAAGTGACGTTCTCAAAAGCTAAACGTTCTTCTTCTATAATTTTAATAGTACTGACGTTCTCTGGTTGTTTACTAGCAACCTGTAGCGCATCTGAAAACTCTGCTAAACGCTTTACATAGCCAGAAAATCGCCCTGAAATCCCAAACTCGGCTATTAGTTCTCCTAAAGCATTAGAAAACATAAAGCAAGCAAAACTAGCTTGGTTAATTTGTCCATAATCAATTTGATCCTGAAGAAATAAAGGTGTAAGAATGAACATTGAGAATACGCTAATGGCAGACTGATATGCTCTGCCAAAAGCGTCTTGTCCCCTCTCTAAATTCAGCCTACGTTCAGCAGTTTTTAAAACATTATTAAATCGGCGCTGAATTATATTTAATTCTTCATCTTCCCCCTGAAAAAAAGCGATTGATTCAGCGTGATTACGAACATGAGTTAAGCAATAGGCAAAATCTGCTTTAAATGCAAGTTCTTCTTGGTTAACTTTATTTATTCCTTGATTCAAGTAAACAGCTATTAAATTACCTACAATTGTATAAATAACTAAATAAATTGCGATTTGTGAAGAAACTGTCCAGAGAATTATCAAAGAACTTCCCATTTCTAAAGATTTTTCTAGTAAAGAAGATGAGAATCTCAAGCCAATGCTAGTAATAGGTTCTATTTCTTGGGATAAGCGTTGATCTGGATTATCTATATCAGATTTAAAATTGATTTTATAATAAGCTTGATTGCTTAAATATTTTTCTAAAACATGAATATTTAGCCATTTGTACCAGTCAAGAATTATTTTTTTTCTGACATATCTCAAAAGAGTTACTAACAAGACCATCCCTAAAATAATGAGACTGGAAAGCCATAAAGTACTATTATATTTATCAAGGTTTCTCTGTTCAATAACGATATCAATTACATAGCGATTCCAGTAACTATTTGCAGCATTTACACCGACAATTACGAATATTAATAATACTAAAAAAATGAGCATTCCCCATGAGCGAATCACATCTGAAAATGCTCTTCCTTCTGCTTTTGTTGGATACCAATAAGGTTGAGCAACTACTTTCACATCCTGCCAAAATTGAATCAAGGCTGAAAAAGGATTTGTTGTATTTTGCTCACGCACAGATGGAGTTTGCATATTCTAAAAATGTAGCCGTTACTAATTACACTAGGAATTTTGAAATGGCCTTTGAGAATTAATAGGACTTACGCAAAACTACACAGCGTAGGGGCAATTCATGAATTGCCCGTACTGTAAAATCTGGGTTTGGGCTATTGTTTGCGTAAGTCCTGATTAAGTTAAACTCAGAGACCATTTTTCCTTTTAGAGAATATATGAAAACTTTTATGGTGTTGTATTCGAGATTTGTAGATCCCCCTAAATTCCCCCCTTTTTAAAAGGAGCCAGCGCTGTGAGTGGGTTTCCCGACTTGTAAGCAAGCTACGCTGTAAGCGCTAAGGCAGGGTAGCGACTGGCGTGGGGCTAGAGGGATCAAATCGAATGCACTAGGTCAATGGTTCGTCATCAACAATTTCGACTGTTCTCGGAAAAGGGCCTTGGTCAGGCTCAGTAACGACTACTGGGCTAATATGATGTTTCAGTTTGAGTTTTAACTCATCTGAAATGGGCAATTCTTGAATTTCTTTGAGAAGAAATCTGACAGATTCAGTTTTGCTACGTTCTGTATAAATGAGCTTGAGAACGTTTTCAATTCCAAATCCCGCTATATATTCTCCTAGAACACCTACCAGCCCAAGCAAGCCTAAACCTCCTAAGAGACCTAAAGGGCCACCCAGCGATGAAAGCATAGCGACAACGGCGGCGACACTACCCCCTGATGCAGCCGTTGCAATCACGAAAAGTATACCAGGAAGGCCTAAACCGGAAATTTTTTTGACGAGTTCATCCATTATACTTACCTACAATCCTTATAAAGTGAAAACATGACTAAGAGAGTCATTACTAATTTCTTTTGTGAAGAAATTAAAAATCTCACATCTTGCACCAGTTAGTTGGTGCAAGATGTAAGAAATCTAATTTTAGCCCAACAAAAGACTACACAATTCATCGATTTGTTGACTTTTGTTAGATATTAGTTGATGGGCTATAGCTTGTAGCTGACGAGTATTTTGGAGTTTGGTATTATCTATTTCTTCTAGTTCACTATCTAACAATGTTTGAAAGCGATAATAAAAACTTTTAGCTTCTTGATCGCTAGGTTCAAACAACTTTTCTAATTCTCCAGCTACCACTTCACTACCACCGTCAAACACAATATTTAAAAGTGGTCTTCCCCATTGTAAGAGTCCCCAATTTTTGACTTCTTTATAAGGGTAGACACTCGTCAGCGAACCTGTACCTAAAGAAACTACTAAAATATCTTCTGTATTGAGGACTTTTTGGGCTTTTCGTTTACTACTAATTTGTGCTTCTAAAATAGCTAAATGGGCTGGATTATTAGCAAATACTCCACCATCGATTAAAGTATAGGCGATGCCGCTATTGTGAGGGTTTACAATCCGATGAGGAGCAAAATAAGTCGGAGTGGCACTAGTTGCCAATGCTGCATCTAGGAGCGAAAAACCCCCACATAACTTCTGAAAATTCTTAGATTCTATTTGCTCTTTTTCTAGTTTGTTTGTAAAAAATATCGGAATTCGCTGCTCGATATCGTAACTCGTTACAAAAACTTCTTTGAGATTATTTTCTAGAAGGGCGTTACCAAAATATTGCCTGAAAATTTCTTCTTTGCTTTCGGAAGGATATTTTGGCTGTATAAATATATCCTCTAACGGGCCAAGTAGTCTTTCAAACAACGGCTCATAAAATATTTCTACCCCATACTCAATAAATAACTGTAGGAGATCCTCAGCAGTGTATTCAGCTACTGACAAGTTATCAGATACATCAGAACTTAATCGGGGTTTAGTTAGTCCAAGTGCTAAAATTCCGCCGATGGAAGTGCCAGTAATTAAATCAAACAAACTGAATATAGGCTTTTGTGTCCGCCTTTCAATTTCTGATAGGAGTAATGCAGGAATAATGCCCCGAATACCGCCTCCATCAATAGAAAGTATTTTATATTTGGGACGGGCTTTTGTATTCATGGTTTCTGGCGATTCCTCCTGAGTTAATATTTGTGCTTGTTGGATATTGACGGGATCTTCAGTTTGGTCTGTTTTGGTTTCCTCGTCATGTGGCTGGAGAGCGATCGCGGTTGGAATAATCTCGGATTCTTCGCTGTTTATTTCTATCTGTTGAATTTCCTTTGCTTGGTCTTCGCCGTCGCTTACTAACGATACCGTTGCTGCTAATAAACTTGTAGTTAGTGGTGAGATATTTTCTTCGGGAATAACTGCTGTCTCAGCTTGGATCTCTTCTTGAATATCTTCTTGATTGGATGATTCTGCTGCAAATGGAACTGGATTTGATGATTGTGTTGCGAATGGAATTTCTGCTAAAGTCCAAATAGGATTACCACGAAAATTTCCTTGATAAGACTTTCGCTTTTGATTTTTGACAGTTGTACCTTGCCCTTCGTCTAATTTCCAGTAAGCCACTAATCCTTCTTCATCTCCGACTATTAACCCACAACGATGAGTCTGGATTTGTGCTTGAGTACAAGGATAATTCCAAACGCTAATGTTTGCTAATTGTCCTTTGAAATAGACCTGTTTGTGTAAAGTTGCTCCCAGAGTTATAGAACTTGTGGCTTTGTTTAAAGATGAACCTCTAAGAGAATCGTTGTATTCACGATCGTCAAGGTATACGGCTAGTTGACCACTATTAAAAATAATAGCAAAAAAGTGCCATTGTTCTATAGTTAATTCTCCTTGCCCAAAGGTTTTGATACCCTTGCTAACAGTTTCATCAATGTAGACATCTAGGCTTCCTGCTTCACTGATGCCGAATTCAAAATTATCGCTATATCTCTCTGAAGAACGGGCAAAAAATACATTGCGCGTCCCATAACTAGTGGCTTTATTTGTTAGTTCATGTGGATTTATCCATCCTGAAACCGTAAAAGCTGAACTCCCTTGAGCGAAAACGCCGCCAATATCGTTTCTGCCAAAATCTATATAATCATTTACCCCATCAAATGTTAAAACTGTTTGTGTATTTACTAGGTTTATCACAAGGATTTAATCTCCAAATATCAATAATTAGTAATTTTAAATACGTGATTTAATATCAATAAAGTTAATAAAAAAAAATCTCACTAAAAACTTTCAAAGTGGTAGGAATGTAGACGCGACAGCAGCTATTTTTCTCTATAGGACGCTATTGTAAACGTGTTGTTGAACTGAGTACCTGTAGGATAGAAGACAATAAAAATACACAAGGCTCAATTCCTTAATTTTTATTAGTCAGTAATACTTCTGCGATCGCCTGCGAAATGGGGTAGTGTGGTGAATATATCTCCATCCAAAAAAATTCCCCGACTGGGTTAACTTCGAGGAATACATGGCGACCATCGGGGGTGACAATAATATCAATTGCTCCATAGTTTAAGCCAAAATAACCCATCAGTTTGAGCAGCTTTTTCTCAATATCTTCTGGCAAGTCGTAGGGTTGCCAATTTTTAACTAAGGCTCTCCCCTCTTTGCGCCAGTCGTAAGTAGATCCTGACAAGCTTTGGGAATTTACTGCGGCAGTAAATACGCGGTGTCCGACAATAGTTGTCCGCAACTCCAGCGCCTTGGGCACATTTTCTTGGAAGGTCATCGGACAAAAACGCAGTCCTTCCATATTCTCCAGATCATCATTTGTAACTCGAGTGGTAAACACAACGTTTTCTCGCCCCTGCTGATCATAAATAGCAAAGGAACAAAGCATTTTGGTAACTATACCTTGCTTACATTGTTGAGCAAATTGCTTGACTACTTCTGGATTGTTTGAAGTCAGAGTATGTGGAGTTACAAGACCAACTTCTCGTGCAACTTGCAATTGTAGTTGCTTATTATTAGCCCGATCCACATTGGACATTTTATCAAAGTGGAATCCTTGAAGGCTAGCAATCATACCCCTGACAGTGGCGCGACATTCGTTAATTGACGCATCTCTGTATTGCTTGTCCATTGAGTCGGGGATTTTTTGTCCGTAGCGCATCCGCCGATACCAAACTGAGGATACCTCACTCAAATCGAGCTTCTGTTCGCCATCAGTAATAATTACCCGTTCAGTATCCCCGGAGTAAATATCTAGTTTGACTTCAGTGGGATATCTGTCTGTATCAAACCGAAATGCTTTTTCTCCTCTAGCCTCAATTTCTTTGATGACTAGAGGAATACTTTCGTTGTCTTTACTAAACGTGACTATTAATACGGTCATAAAAAGCATGAAGTGTGAAGTATCTAGACACCTTTTGGGTGGCTTGCCGCAGGCTAGTATCAAATATTAAATTCTTGATCATTCATTCTTTCTTTGAAGTAGGGCATCTGCGATCGCACTTGCAATGGGTAAGTGTAAATCCTTTTCCAGCATTCCCCACTCCCCCACAGGGTTGATTTCCAAAAAGACGTATTCGCCTGATGGTGTGACGATGAAATCTAACGCTCCAAACAACAGCCCAAATTTCCCCATAAAGGCTTTGAGACGACGAATTACTTCATCAGGAAGCTGGTGATGTTGCCATGCGCCAACCTCAACACCAGGTTTACGCCAATCAACTTTGGCTGCTACATACATATCTGCATTTAGCGCCCCCACAAATACATTACCATTCACATACACTACCCGTAATTCCTGTTGCTTTGGAATTTGCTCTTGAAAAACCATTGGGCAATAGCGTAGTGACTCGGCATCTTGTAAGTCTTCTTCCTTGACGATGCTAGTGTAAAGAAAAAACGAGGAGTTAGCTTCCATACTGCGAGAAAGAGCAGTTAAGAGCTTGCTCACCATTTTGCCCTTGACTTGCTGGAAAAACTCTCGTGCTGCTTGGGCTTTGTTAGTAACAAGAGTCTGGGGAATAACAAAACCTACTTCAGACGCAATTCGCAGTTGACGCAGCTTGTTACTTGCATAATCTATCCGCTCTAAATTATCTACCCAACGAGCTTCCTTCAGGCTGTCCCAAAAACCATCTAAAGTTGCTTGTGATTCTCTAATGCAAGCTTCTCGGAACTTTGGCGCTAATTCTTGACTCAGTTTTGGTTCCCAAATGCGGCGCATCCATACAACTTGCACCTGCTCTGTGCTGATAGAGTGGTTGTTACATTCTATAGTGTGGTAGCTTTTAGACTTATCAAAATGTGCTGTTAATTGCACTTCTAGAGGAAACTTATCAGTATCTAGACGAAATGGTTGCACCCCTTTTTTTGATAAGGATTCTGCCACTCTATCTATTGTGAAGAAATCACCACTGTGGGTGATTAATAAAACAACATCACGAGACAGGTGCATAAAATATTTTTTTGATATTTTTATGAGGTAGCTATTAAGCAATAGCAACTAAATTCCTTTCTATAACCAAAACTTTTTGAAAAATTTAGTGAGCTACAAAAAGCAATCACCTCCATGTTATGGATAAGGCAATATGAAAGCGATCGCGTTTATATGAGCAGTTTTTAGTTATTTGACAATTGCTACTCTATTAAACTATGATTCAGCCAATTACAAGGTTATTTCCGATAATAAAGGTACTTTCAGATGTAGATAGAATAAATAAATTATTTATCTTCCAAATCTGAAGGAAACTTGTAAGTCCAAGGAACCTCTGTTCCTTCAGTAGCTTGCTCTTCCAGGAAACGCGCAAAGAATGGTATCACTCCGACATCAACTGTTTTGACTGTGTTTCTAGGCATAGAGTTTTCCTTAAAGTAAATTGTTTTTCAACTAAATATATATCACTAATTAAATATATTTTCAAGGTCAGTTAAGACAGTTAATAAGTAATTATTCTCAGGTATTTAAGAAAGTTAAGAAAGTTAAGAAAGTTAAGCTGGCAATTAAGAAAAAATTATTTAATAATTATCAATGTTAAGTAATCAATATCAAACTATAGCAATTTTATTTGATTATTGAACAAGTAGGGGTGGGTTCGCCGAGATCATCATTAGTAATTAATAATATTTTTGGTTCTTCAGTACATATTATGCTGGACTGTTAAATAAAATCCGTCACTTGCCTTGAAAATCAAGCCTTACAGGGAGTTATAGCTTCAATTTCAGAAATCTTATCTCAAATGCTAAGATTAACGGCTGTTATTATTGCCCAGCAAGGATTTTAAGCTTATTGACAGATGTACTTAGCATAACAAGTACTGAAGAACCATATTTTTACCTGTTTTCTTTGCTGTTAACTTATTTCATACATAATTATGTTTAATAATAAACCAGATTCCTATACACACAAGTCATAAGTCATTCATTCGTGAACAACAAGAACCCCAACTTTTTTAAAAAGTCGGAGTTCTGAGAAAGCGCTATTTTTACAAATCAAAATAGAAAACTATTCTTTCACAGGCGATAATTCAGCAGACTGAACAGATTGTTTAACCGTTAAACTCTCAGCCATTTCAACACACTTGGGTTTTTGTCATAGCGGTACGTCAAGCCGTCCCTAGTAGTGATAGAATCTCCTTTGCTTGCCTTACTTCTGATAGTGCTAATGGAATAGTTAGTTAATTTACTTATTACCTTATGAGAAAGCCCTTCACTTGTAATTCTTTCCGTCAATATTTGTGATTGACTTTTCAATTCATTATTAGGCGTGCTTTGAATATTTATTGTTTTTTGATTTCGATAATCCTGCACAGTCATAAGTTGCCAACTAGAATCTTGTGAAAGTTCCAGAACCCACTGGTGATAATTAAATAAACTTTCTCTATGCCCAACACTAATAAACGTTGTTTTCGTCTCTTGTAACTGTTGATATAAATTTCCTTCATTCTTCAAATCTAAGGCACTTGTTGCTTCATCTAATATACTGAACCTTGGATTAGTCACCAACAGGCGCGCGAAAGCCAGGCGTTGTTGTTCTCCCAAGGACAATATATTCTCCCAAGGAACTTCAGTATCAAAACTTTCAACTCGACTTAGCAAGTTTTGCAGGTTAACTTGTTGCAAAACTTCTTTGAGTTCTGCGTCAGTCAATTGACGATTAGTTTTAGGATAAAGCAACTGTTCGCGCAAAGTTCCCAGAATTATATAAGGACGTTGGGGTAAAAATAAGACTTCTTTTAGGGGAGGACGCACCAAACGACCAGTTCCTGCATTCCACAAACCAGCGATCGCCCTCAACATAGAACTTTTACCTCGACCACTTGGCCCAACAATCAATAAACCTTCTCCTGGCTGAACAGCTAGTGACAAGTTTTCGACGATTACCTGTTCATAGTTTGGCGTTTGTAAAGTGACGTTCTCAAAAGCAAAATAATTCTCTTCTATTGTTTTGATAGTACCGACGTTCTCAGGTTGTTTTGCCACTGCTTCTAAAGCATCTGAAAAATCAGATAAACGCTGAACGTAACTAGAAAATCGCCCAGAAACGCCAAATTCAGCTATTAATTCTTCCAAAGCACCAGCAAAGAAATAGCAAGCTGTAGTAGCTTGTCCAATTTGTCCGAAATCAATTTCATCTCTAATAAATAAAGGTGCAAGTACTAATAGCGTGAGAAATTCGATAGTACCCCGATATCCTCTGTTAAAAATTGCCTGATTTCTCTCCCAATTAATCTTTTCTTTAATATTTTTTATGAGGATACTAAATCTGCGTTGAATTATATTCAGTTCTTGTTTTTCTCCTTGAAAAAAAGCTATTGACTCAGCGTGATTGCGGACATGAGTTAGACAATAACTATAATCGGCTTTAGATTCAAGTTCTGCTTGATTAATCTTAATTAATTCTCGATTTAAGTAAACAGCAATAAAGTTGCCTATAATTGTATAGATAAGCAGAGCAACAGCTATCTGTTGGGAAATTGACCAGACAACTATTAAAAAAGTTACCATTTCCAGTGCTTTTTCTAGTAAAGTAGCTGAAAAACTGAGCGCACTACTGGTTATTGGTTCAATTTCTTGAGATAAACGTTGATCTGGGTTATCAATATCAGCTTTAAAATTGATTTTATAATAAGCACGATTGTTCAAATATTTATTTAAAATATGATTATCGAGCCATTGATACCAATCAAGAGAAATTTGTTTTCTAATAAATTTAGTAAATCCTACTAAAAGTGTTATCAAGACAAGTCCAACAGCATAAAATGATATAGTATAAGTAAATTTAGAATAATCTTTTTCTTGAATGATCACATCGATTAAATAGCGATGAATGAAACTATTATAAGTAGTTGCAGCTACAAGGGCGAATATTAGCAATATTAGGAGAATAAGCATTCCCCAGGCGCGAATAACGTCTGAAAAGGCTCTTTGCCCTGGTTTTGTTGGATACCAGTAAGGGCCGGCGATCGCTCTTATATCTTGCCAAAATTGAATAAAATCTGAAAAAGCATTTGTTGAGGGTTTAGCTTGAACAACTTGAGTTTGCATATTTTTGAAATTAAACTAAAAACTTTTAGAACTAGATTTAATACTATTTTTTCCACACCTGGGATTTAATTTGCTTAAAACTAGCAATCATAATACAATTCCTTACATTTAAAGGGTGTTTACTGACAACGTAGAGACACCAATTTAGCGTCTCTACATAGTTTTTTAGCAAATGTCTATTGATTGGTTTCTTGCTTGTTCAAGAAATTTTTCGAGTTTTTGAACTAGGGTCTGGACATGAGGTGGTGACACCATGTTTAAATGATTACCAGGAACTACAACCGTTTCTATATCTTCCACCACTTCTTTCCAGTGATATTCAAAGTCGGTATCAGTCTCACTGGCTTTAAATAGAACAATTGAGCCTGAGTAATATTGACCTTTGTAATTTTGTACGGCTTGACCGTTGATCTGGGAAATTTTTAGAAGATGGGGAGCTTGATCAAAGTCAAAACCTTCTATAACTACATTTTTCTGTTTAGCTTGTTCTTCGACATAAATTATCTGCTCCTCTGGCTCTAATTGCCGCAGTTCCTCTAAACAGAGGTCTAAACGATCTTTGAATAACTCTACTAATAGAAAAGCATTGTCTATTAGTCCTTTATAACTTAGACAAGGAGGATTAGTATCTATTAGAGCCAACAGAGCTATTTGTTCACCTTGATGGGAAAGTTGTTGAGCCATCTCAAAAGCTACCAAGCCACCAAAAGACCAGCCAGAGAGAAAATAAGGGCCATGAGGTTGAACCGTTTGTAACTCTTGGATATAGTGAGTTGCCATTTGTTCAACGCTAGTATGAGGTTGATTTTCAGGATTTAAACCAAAAGATTGTAGTCCATAGAATGGCTGTTCTGAACTCAAATAATAAGTAAGATGGTGATAGCAAATAACATTCCCCCCACCAGGGTGAACACAGAACAGAGGTGGTTGATTACCATTAGCTTTGATAGGAACTAGGGCAGACCAAGGTAAAGGATCTGTTGAGGAACTCAAGAAATTTGCTAGTTGTTCGATAGTGGGATATTGGAACAAAATAGCTAAAGGTAAATTTATCTGGAAATGTTTTTGAATCTGTGTCATGAGACGAACAGCTAAAAGAGAATGGCCTCCAAGTTCAAAGAAGTTATCTCGGATGCTGACAGGATGAATGCCCAGAATGTCTTCCCAAATTCGTATCAGTTGAAATTCCCAAAGATTTCGGGGTGCGTCAAAGCCTTTTCGCAGTTCCTTTTGAACAAGTTTGTGAGGCGGTCTAACTTGCGGAATTTGATCTGCTGAAATCCTTTCTATCAGTGTTTCAAGGTACTGCTCTGGAAGGTCAACAATGCTGTTCAACAAAGCCTGAAAATGTTCCAGAATCAGGGTTATAGCCGGATTATCATAACGGTATCGGTTGTAGATGATGCGAAACTCTAACTCTGAACTTGGGCTAACTAGAATGGTGAGGGCATATTTGGTTTGCGCCCCTATAGAACGAGCCTGAGGTTGATTCATGTCATAGTTCGCAGACTGTTTTACTGATGAATCGACTGGATGGTTTTGGAAAACCAGAAGACTCTCGTAGAGGGGTAACGATCCGGGTACTTCACTCCATTCGTGAATTTGTCCTTCAGAGCAGTATTCATAATCTCGTTGCGTGAAGCTTTGATCATGGATGTCTCTAAGCCAAGACCAAAGTGATGCTTTGGGAGAAACCAAAAGCCGCATCGGTAAGGTATTAATGAATAGACCTAACATGGATTCAGCCCCCACCAATTCTGAGGGACGACCAGAGAAAGTCGCGCCGAATACCACATCTTCCAGACCGCTATAGCGACTCAACAGCAAAGCCCAAATGCCATGAACTAGAATATTTAAGGTCAAGTGATGTTGCCGTACCAAAGACTGTAAAGCTGCTGTTGCCGAAGCTGTCAAGCGGCTTTTTTGTTCACCATAGCGCTCTTCCTGGGCAGAAAAATTAACAGGTTCAGCTTCTATTCCTAATGGAGTTGGACTTTTGAAACCTTGAAGTTTGCCCCGCCAGAATGCCTCTGCCTGTGACAAATCCTGCTGTTTTAGCCAAACGATATAATCTCTGTAGGGATAGCTGAGTTCCAGTGATAAATCTTGACCTCTGCTAAATGCCTCGTAGAATGTGAAAACCTCCTTGAAGATGAGAGGCACGCACCAGCCATCTGTAAGAATGTGATGAGAAGTCCAGACGAATTGATAGGCATTCGAGCCTACTTGGAAAAGCGCCAAACGCATTAACGGTGGTTCAGTCATCTCGAAACCACGCAGTCGGTCTGCACTGAGATAGGTTTCTAATTTTTCTTGCTGCTGGGACAGAGAAAGTCCGCGCCAATCTTGCTGTTCCAGTGAAATTTTCACTCCCTTCAGTACAACTTGAAGTGGCTCATCTTGATCTTCCCAAATAAAGGCTGTTCTGAAGATCGAGTGGCGATCGACGACACGCTGCCAAGCTTTTTCAAAAGCTAAAGAGTCTAGTTCTTCTTGTAAGTTTAAAATGCACTGCTCAAGATGTATCCCTGACTCAGAAGCAGATAGAGTCTCGAAAAGCATTCCCTGTTGTGAAGGAGAAAGTGGATAAATAGATTCAATGTTTTTAGTTTGTAATCGAGCCAATAATTCATCCAGTTGTAATTGATTTAACTGTACATCTGGAAAATCACTAGGTGTGTATCCTCTATTCTCTGCTAACTGACAATGTTCTATTATTGACCTGATTGCTTGAATATAGCTCTGTGCCAATTTCTCCACTGTGGCACGAGTATGAACATGACCATCGTAAGTCCAATCAATTAGTAATTCACCTTCTACTACCAGAGCATTAATATCCAATAGATGGTCACGAGTTTGCTTTAAACTTTGGCTAGCTCCAGTAGATTCAGGCGCAAATTTCCAACCAGTTTCTGACTGTATTTGGTCAAATTGTCCCAGGTAGTTAAAACTAATTTCTGAAGCGGGAATTGTCTTTATTTGTTCATTAACAGTCGTATCTTTACACAAGTAACGCAATATACCGTAGCCAATCCCACGATTAGGAATCGCTCGTAATTGTTCTTTGATTGATTTGATTATTTCTCCTGGTTGGTTTAATGAAGGTAGTTGCAATAATACGGGAAACAAACTGGTAAACCAACCTACCGTCCGTGATAAGTCTACATCTGCAAATACTTCTTCTCTACCATGTCCTTCTAAGTCAATTAGTACAGTTGAATTTTCCGTCCACTCTGCTATTGAAAGTACTAATGCACTTAGCAGTATATCGTTAATTTGTGTGTTGTAAGCTTCGTTTACTGACAACAGCAGAGTTTGGGTTTCTTCTTGACTTAATTTCACTGACACACAAGCAGCACTACCTACTGTATTTTCTTGTTGAATGTCAGTATAATCTGATGGTAGTGGTGTTATCTTAGACCAAGCTTGGTTCAGCCAATAGTCTAACTCAAGTTTTATAATTTCTGACTGTGCATAATTGTTTAATTTTTCTGACCAATCAATAAATGCTGTTGTTTTCGCACTTAGCTTTGGAGGTTCCTGAGTAATTAGTTGTTGATAAATTCTTTGTAGGTCTGATAATAAAATTCGCCAACTTACACCATCTACTGCTAGGTGATGAATAATAATTAGTAACCTAGCATCACTTTCATTACCCAAGTTAAACATCACCACTTGCATTATCGGCCCTGTTGACAAGTTTAAACTTGCTTGATACTCTGCGGCGATTTTTTCTAGAGCTAGCGGCTGTTCACGTTTGGGCATTGATGATAAATCTACTACGGCAAATGGTATCCTGTCATCTAACCCTTGGTTTATTTGTTTGTATTCAGCTGCAACCGATGTGAATTTTAGACGCAAAGCATCGTGATGCTCTAGTAATTTTTTCAGGGCTATTTCAATTAATTCACTTTGCAGATTATTTGGAATCTGCAATAAAACTGATTGGTTATAATGGTGAGCTTCTGGGCGATTTTGTGCAAAGAACCTTTGTTGAATGGGTGTTAGGGATGCAACTCCAGTCACTATCCCTTGTTTAGACTCAACACTCACTGTTGTATTGGTAACCCTGGCAAGTTCGGCGATGGTTTGGTTTTGGAATATTTGTTTGGGAGTGATTTGTAATCCTGAGTTTTTGGCACGAGAAACTATTTGAATACTCAGGATGGAGTCGCCACCAATTTCAAAGAAGTTGTCGTGGATGCTGACTTTTTCTTTGAGCAGCAATTCTTGCCAGATGTTGGTTAATATTTGTTCTATGGCTGTACGTGGTGCTACGTACTCATGTTCCCGGCTAATTTCCCCATCAGGTGTTGGTAGTGCTTTGCGGTCTAGTTTGCCGTTGGGTGTTAACGGTAGGTTGTCTAAAGTGACAAAGCCACTGGGAATCATGTATTCTGGTAGCTGTTGCTTGAGAAATTGACGCAGTTGGTTGGTGGTGAGCGATTCATCACTCTTGACTACATAAGCAACTAAGCGTTTACTTCGACTTCGCTCAGTACAAGTGTTACCTGGAATATCGTCTGTTACAATAGCTACAGCTTGTTGGATTTGGGGATGGGTGTTGAGGACTGCTTCGATTTCTCCGAGTTCGATGCGGAAGCCGCGAATCTTCACTTGGTTATCGATACGACCAAGGTATTCGATATTACCATTACTCAGGTAACGTGCCAAGTCTCCTGTTTTGTAAAGGCGTTCTGTGGCATCAGAAAAGGGATTTGGGATAAATTTTTCTTGGGTGAGTTCTGGGCGGTTAAGGTAGCCTTTTGCCAAGCACACACCACCAATGTACAATTCTCCTGGCACACCAATGGGAACAGGCTGTAAATAGCTGTCTAGAATATATACAGTCCTGTTAGGCAGAGGACGACCGATAGGCATTTTTTTCAGATTGATGTCTTTACTCAACTGAGGAAGAATTTCAAACAGGGTTGCGGTGATGGTCGTCTCTGTGGGGCCATAGGCGTTGATCAGACGAACACGAGACATTGGGCTTTGTTGCCATTTGGCAACATATTCGGGCAACATTACATCTCCACCAACAATCACAAGTCTCAGTTGGCTGTTGGTATCTAACACTTGTGTTTTAGCCCACTCTTGAGCCAATTGTTGCCAATAAGCTGTTGGGAGATTAACGACAGTCAGTCCAAAATCCGAAATTATTTTTTGGAAGTTTGTCGGAGTCCATACATCTGAACCTCGGAGTACTAAGGCAGCGCCAGCTATTAGTGTAGGAAATATCTGTTCTAATGAGGCATCAAAGTTGATTGAGGCAAACTGGAGTACACGATCGCTATTTCCAAGTCCATAAGCTTGTTGAATAATACAGCAGTGGTTAGCGATCGCGCCATGTGGGATCATCACCCCTTTGGGTCTACCTGTAGAACCAGAGGTATAAATCACATAAGCCAAATTAGTTGCTTGCACACCAGCGCTCAGATTATCCTGACTTGACTGAGAAATAAATTGCCAGTCAGTATCTAAACATACAATTTGCGCTTGATGTTGAGGTAACTTTTCCAGGAGTTGCTGTTGTGTCAGCAGCACTGGAACTTGGGCATCTTCCAGCATAAAGCTCAAGCGTTCTTGAGGATAATCTGGATCAAGTGGCACATAAGCCCCACCCGCCTTGAAAATACCCAGTAGTCCCACCACCATTGAGAGCGATCGCTCTACACACAACCCTACCAGCACATCTGGTTTTACACCCAAAGACTGCAAGTAATGTGCTAACTGGTTAGCGCGACAATTCAACTGTCGGTAAGTCAGTTGTTGATCTTCAAAAACGACTGCTACAGCATCCGGGGTGCGTTCAACCTGCTGCTCAAACAACTGATGGATAAACTTATCACCAGGATAGTCTACTTGAGTGTTGTTCCAATCAACAAGTAACTGTCTTTGTTCAGATGCTGTCAAAAGGGGCAATTGTGAAATTTGCTGCTGCGGGTTAGTAATAATACTTTCCAGCAATGTCACAAAATGACCAGTCATCCGCGCGATCGTGCTGGCATCAAACAAGTCAGTGTTGTACTCCCACACACCCACCAACCCAGTACCTGTACTGAGCGTAGCCGTTGGCGAAGCCTCTGCCTCAGCAGAAGTAGTAGTGTTCTGCATTAGCAAGGTAAGATCAAATTTTGCCGTTGTAGCTTCTGTCATCAATGGAGTAACAGTTAACCCAGTCAGTTCTAATGCAGACATGGGCGCATTTTGCAGAACAAACATTACCTGGAACAGTGGGGTATGGCTGAGATCCCGTTCTGGCTGCAATGCTTCCACAAGCATTTCAAAAGGCAAGTCCTGATGAGCGTAAGCTCCTAAAGCTACTTCTCGAACACGAGTGAGTAATTCACTAAAGCTCGGATTACCTGCCAAGTTGGTACGTATGACTAAATTGTTGACAAAAAAGCCAATTAACCGTTCGCTTTCCAAGCGATCGCGGTTAGCAATGGGAGAGCCAACCAAAATATCTGCCACACCCGTGTAGCGGTAAAGCAATGTATCATAAGCTGCCAACAGTGTCATAAAGAGAGTACAACCTTGCTCCTGGCTCAGTTTTGTCAACCTATCAGTTAACTCAACTGAGAGTGCAAACTCTTGATATGCCCCAGCAAAAGTATGCACAGCAGGTCTTGATCGGTCTGTGGGCAGCGACAACAAAGCTGGTGCATCTTTTAGTTGTTGTTGCCAGTAATTCAATTGGCTTTGCAGTACATCCCCTTGCAACCAGTCTCTTTGCCAGATGGTAAAATCTGCGTACTGAATCGGCAGTGGTGTTAAAGGTGATGGCTGACCTTGAGAATAAGCATTATACAACGCTGCTAGTTCTTGGATAAACACACCCATTGACCAACCATCAGAGACTACATGGTGCATACACACTAACAAGACGTGTTCTGTCTGTGATAGCACTACTAATGTCGCCCTGAATAATGCTTCATTGGCCAGATCAAATGGTTGAATAGCTTGTTGTTGCGCTAATTGCTGTGTAGCTATTTCTTGTTCGCCTAGTGGCAGATATTCGCACTCAAAAACTGAAACTGTCCAATTCGTTTGTGTTTGAATGATTTGTGTTGGTTGTCCATCAACAGTGACGAAATTAGTGCGTAGCGCTTCGTGGCGATGAATAATTTCTTGTAAGCTTTGCTCTAAGGCCGCAACATTAAGAGTTCCTACTAGACGCAAAGCCACAGGAATGTTGTATGAGGGGCTGTTCGGCTCAAACTGGTCTAAAAACCACAAACGCTGTTGAGCAAATGACAGTGGTAAGTCTGTATTCTTAGCTCTTGGTAGAATGGGTGGTGCAGACAGTTGTAAGTTCTGTTGCTGTAACTGCTCAATTGCTTGTGCCAATTCAACTAGTGTTGCTGTGGCAAACAACTCACGCAATGGTAGTTCCACTTTGAAAATGTTGCGGATGCGTGAAACTAGTTGCGTTGCTAGTAGGGAGTGTCCTCCTAATTCAAAGAAGTTGTCATAAATCCCCACTGGTTCTACTTTCAGCACTTGCGCCCAAATTTGTGCCAACAGTTCTTCAATCTGAGTACGTGGGGCTACATATTTATCTGTGATTTCGCTGTATGAATCTGGTTCCGGCAAAGCACGGCGGTCTACCTTACCACTAGGAGTTAGTGGCAAGGACTCCAAAATGACAAAAACATTCGGTACCATGTACTCTGGCAGCTTTTCTTTGAGGAATTGCCGCAGTTCGCTAATTGTGGGTATACAGTCCTGATGTGCTACTACGTAAGCGACTAGACGTTTACTTCGACTTCGCTCAGTACAAGTATCACCGGGAGTGTCTTCGCGGGGGATGATACAACATCCTTCCACATCTTCATGCTGGCTTAGTACTGCTTCAACTTCTCCTAACTCAATGCGGAAACCACGTATTTTTACTTGGTTGTCGATACGTCCTAAGTATTCGATATTGCCATCTGGTAAGTGGCGTACTAAATCCCCAGTTTTATATAATCTTCTGCCTTCTACCTTCTCAAACGGATTGGAGATAAATTTTTCTTGTGTTAACTCTGGACGGTTGAGGTAGCCTCGTGCCAAACAGACACCACCAATGTATAACTCTCCTAGCACACCAATAGGTACAGGCTGTAAATATTTATCTAAAATATGAATTTGTGTATTGGCAATTGGCTGTCCAATCGGAGGAAGTAACGGCCAAGTGTCCACTGAATTAGTCAGTGTAAAAGTAGTGACTACATGGGTTTCCGATGGCCCATAATGATTGTGCAAAGTACAATCATTTAATTTGCTGAACAGTTGAGATATAGCCGGAGTAATCTGCAACTGTTCCCCAGCAGTAATAATTTCCCTCAGATGACTATTAACTAACTCACTATCAACAGCGACTTCAGCTAGTTGTTGTAATACAACAAAGGGAACAAATAGTCTCTCAATAGCTTTTTCTTCGAGGAAACCTAACAAACCTGCTGGATCTCGGCGTAGTTCCTCTGTAATTAAGAACAATGTGCCTCCCGAAAACCAGGTAGTGAATATTTCTTGGAAGGAGACATCAAAGCTAATAGGGGCAAATTGCAGGGTTTTTGCTCCAGTAGAAATTGTATTATTTTGAAGTTGCCATAAGATCAGATTGCAAAGAGCAAGCTGATTAAGGGCTACGCCTTTAGGTTTACCAGTAGAACCAGAGGTATAAATTACATAAGCTAAGTTATTAACTTGTACGCTAGAGATAAGATTTTCCTGACTGAATTGAGAAAACAGTCCAGCGTCAGTATCTAAGCAAACAATTTTTGCTTGATGGTCAGGTAGTCTGTCAACGAGTGACTGCTGGGTGAGCAATACTGAAACTTGAGCATCTTCTAACATGAAAGCCAAACGCTCTTGAGGATAGTTTGGATCAAGTGGCAGATATGCCCCACCTGCCTTAAGAATCCCTAATAGTCCTACGACCATTTCTAAGGAACGCTCAACACATAACCCAACTAACACATCGGCTTTCACACCCAAAGACTTTAGATAATGGGCTAACTGGTTAGCACGACAGTTCAATTCATAGTAGGTCAGTTGTTGATTGCCAAACTCCACCGCCACTGCATCGGGTGTACGCCCAACCTGCTCCTCAAATAACTGATGGATAGATTTATCACGGGGATAATCTACCTGAGTATTGTTCCACTCTACTAACAACTGCTGTTGCTCAACTTGTGTCAGCAGGGGCAATTGGGAAATTTGCTGCTGTGGGTTGGCAATAACACCTTCTAGCAAGGTCACAAAATGACCTGCCATCCGCTCTATCGTGCCAGAGTCAAACAAGCTTGTATTATATTGCCACGCAGCTATCAGCCCAGAGGTAGTATTTTTAATGAATAAAGTTAAATCAAACTTGGCAGTTGTCCTTTCTGTTCCGAATGAACTGACAGTTAGCCCAGGCAGTTCTATCTCAGATATGGGCGCATTTTCGAGGACAAACATCACTTGAAACAGTGGTGTATGGCTGAGGTTTCGTTGTGGCTGCAATGCTTTTACCAATTCCTCAAAGGGGAGGTCTGGATGAGTGTAAGCTAAGAGCATCACCTGCCGCACTCGACTGAGCAACTGCTGAAAACTGGGGTTGCCTGACAAATCGGTACGTAGCGCTAAAGTGTTGACAAAAAAGCCAATTAACCCTTCAAGTTCCAAGCGATCGCGTTTAGCAAGAGGTGTACCTACTACAATATCATCCGAGCCTGTATAGCGATAAAGTAAGGTAACAAATGCTGCGAACAGCGTCATGAATAGTGTAGCTCCCTCTTGCCTACTGAAATTGGCGATCGCTTCAGTCAGTTCCTCTGAAAATTCGACACTTTGGATTGCGCCCTGGAAAGTTTGAATGGCTGGTCTTGGTCTGTCTGTGGGTAATTCTAGAAAGGTAGGAGCGTTTTTGAGTAGTTGCTTCCAATAATCCAGCTGCGTTTGCAGTACTTCTGTTTGCAACCATTGCCGTTGCCAAATAGCAAAGTCGGCATACTGAATTGGTAGCTCTGGTAGCTCTGGTGGGAAGTTATTGCAGAGTGCTGAGTAAATGGTTGCTAACTCCTGCATCAATACGCCCATTGACCAAGCATCGAAGACAATGTGGTGAAATGTTAGTAACAAGACGTGTTCTACCTCTGTGAGTTTAAGCACAGAAGCTCGGATTAAACCAGAGTTAGCAAGGTCAAAGGGTCGAATAGCTTCTGCCGTAGCTAATTGCTGGCAAGCGATTTCTCTTTCACTTTCAAGTAGCTCTATTAGGTCTACTACTGACAAATTTAAGGTTAAGCTTTCAGCAATTACCTGAACTGGCTGTTCGTTGAAGGTGCGGAAGTTGGTACGTAAGGCTTCGTGGCGAGAGATAATTTTGTTGAGGCTTTGTTCTAGTGCCACGACGTTCAACTTACCATGAAGTTTTAGAGCTACTTGTTCGTTATAAAAGGGGTTATCTGGTTCCAACTGGTTTAATAACCAGAGTCGTTCTTGAGCAAAAGACAGAGGTAAATTCTGAGGAGGCTCGGCTTTAATCAGGGGTAAATCTGTACAATTGTCCGCATTTTCCTGGTGCAGCAACAAGATAAGTTCTGTTTTATGCTTAGTTAATAAGTCACGAGTTTCTGGTGTCAATACTCCCTTTGGAGCATCAACGCACAAGCGATTGCCTTCAACCCACAACTCCACATCCTGATGAGAGAGTTCTACTACAAATTGCTTGAGATTCATAGAATCATATCCTTCATATTGTCAACGAATTCAGCAGAATGTGTGAGCTAATCACAACTTATTTGGTAAGGTTCAATATTTGTAGAAAAACTTTTCCATCTTGCTCATATTTCTATTTTTTCTCTACCAATTGCACCTGTCTTAGTATTTTGTTTTAGTTGTTGTTTTTCTAGCCTTGGTGCTATTTCAGCTATTGTGGGAGATTCAAACATACTTGCTACAGTTAATTTAATAGAAAAAGTTTTTCGCAATCGGGATAAAACTTGAACAGCTATTAAGGAATCTCCTCCTAATTCCAAAAAATTATCATCTATTCCTACCTGTTTAATTCCTAATAATTCTTGCCAAATATCGGCAATTTTTTGCTCAATTTCATCACGGGGAGCTATATATGAATTTGGCAAACTAGGTCTGGAGTGGAGTGCAGATAATTTTTCTAGCTGAAGAACATCTGGCTTTCTTTGTAATGAAATCTCTGATTTGGGGTCAGTCTCTTTTTGCCCAGATTTTGCACTAAATGCGGCTGACGCAGAAGCAACAGCCATAATAATTTGATGCTCAAACGCTTCAGTTTCGGGAAACGCAGCAACTTGAACAAAATCCTGAGTGCGTAATGCTTCAAACCACTGTTCTTTGATGATAAAAGGCTGACCTGGGCTGCGTCTTTTATCGTCTAAAGGTTTCAACAGCAGACCCCAACTAATATCAAAGTCTATTTTCGGTTGAGTTATTTCCCACAGTAAGAGGAAGCCACCAGGAGCTAATAAAGAGCGTACATGGTGGAGTGTTTGATCTATGTTCTGAGTTGCGTGCAACACATTAGAAGCTATGACTACATCAAAGCTGTACTTCTCAAATCCTTGCTCAGTTGGGGATTTGTCTATGTCTAGTAATCGATATTCAATAAATGGATAGTCGTTAAACTTCTGTTGCGCTTGAGTCAGGAAACCGCTACCAATATCAGTAAAAGTATAGTTGGTTTGTTTGGGCGGCAACACAGGTAATAATGCTTGCGTAGACATACCAGTACCCCCACCGATTTCCAGAACTCTCAGGTGAACGGATGATGGCAATGACTTGACTACCTGTTCTAAGCTTGAGCGCAAGATAGAGTTGTAGTAAGTATTTAAGGTAGATTCTGAATGTGAACTGTTGTTTTCTTTTTGGTAAATCAGTTCATTGAAAATCTCTAATGGTTCTTGTTCACCAACAACAATAGCAGCTAAATTTTCACCACAGCGTTGCACTAAATCTAAATCTACTAAAGATGAAACAGCGAACCTCGCTCTGACTTCTTCTAAGTGTACATTAATATAATCTTGTGAACATGGCACTAGCTTGGTGAATAACCCCTCATGTTGCTGTAGTTGTCCTTGTTCCACCAATATTTGCAACCATCTAGACAACAATTGCTGATAGCGGGGAGAAATATGGCATTGCGCTAACAAATTCTCTAAAGAATACTTTTGTTGAGGATTGCTAAAAGCCCCTAATTGGTTGAATGCAGAGTTGATATAAGCTGTACATAAACGATCCAACCACTGTCTATTCTCTTGATATGTTAACTCGTTGAATTCTGCATTTCTCACACTTGCTTGCTTTTGACCTGCTTGTGTAAGCGATGTCCACAATTGTGATGTTGTGGGTAAGATTTGCAACTGTCCCCAAGCTGCTTTTTGTGGGGGGTCAATCCAATAACGTTGGCGTTCAAAGGGATAAGTCGGTAAGGGAAGACGGTAATATTCATCCTGACTATAGAATCCAAACCAATCTACTTTGACCCCAGTCAACCAGAGTTGACCTAATGTATTGAATAAAACACGAGTATCGGATTGCTTTTCTTGAGGATGACGTACCGAAGTCAAGACCGTTTGTGCAGATGCTTTGTCTGGATGCCTTTTAACTAATGTAGTTAGTGTATGTCCTGGCCCCACCTCTAGTAAGACTTGCTCTGGTGTTGCCAATAATTTCTCGACACCTTGGGCAAACAGCACTGTGGAACGCAGATGTTGAGCGTAGTAGTCAGGATTTGTGGCTTGTGTGACTGTAATCCAAGTACCAGTGAGGTTGGAGATATAAGGAAGTTTGGGGGGATTTAAAGTAACTTTTTTGACTCGTTCTGCAAATGCCTCTAAGATTGGTTCCATCATGTGGGAATGGAAGGCATGGGAAGTATGCAGACGGCGACATTCAATACCTTGAGCAGCAAGCTGATTTTGTAGTGCCTCTACTGCTGCTATGGAACCGGAAACTACACACTGCGAAGGTTGATTAATCCCTGCAATAGACAGTTCTTGACCTAATAAGGATTTTATCTTGTCTGCGGGCAAGGGAATTGAAAGCATTGCCCCAGTGGGCAGTTGCTGCATCATCTGTCCGCGTGCTGCTACCAGAGATAAGGCATCTTCTAGGGAAAAAACTTCTGCTAGAGTTGCTGCTACATACTCGCCAATACTATGACCGATCGCAGCTTGTGGCTCCACTCCATAAGACTGCCATAATTTAGCTAGGGCGTATTCAATTACAAAAATAGCAGGTTGAGCAATTTCTGTCTGTTGAAGTTGCTTTGATACTTCATCAATATTTTCTTCGCTGGGGTAAATAATATGACGTAAATCTAGCCCTATTAGAGGTTTAAGAACTTCTGAGCAATAATCAACTTGTTCTTTAAATACTGTTTCCGCTTCGTAAATTTCCCGCGCCATGTTGACATACTGGGAACTTTGACCGGGAAACATAAAGACAACAGGCCGTTCTGTAATCTCTGTATAGTTGGTAAAAACTTGTTGGGCTGCTACACTGCTAAGAGCTTCGACAGCATTTTCTAAGTCTTGACAAATTAACATCCGTCGGTGATTAAAACCCCGGCGACCACTATTGAGGGTATAAGCTACATCACCTAAGTTTAGTTCTGGATGCTCTTTTAAATGCGTGATTAAATTAGCTGTTGCCTTCTCAAGTGCATTCTCACTTTTAGCTGATAAACACAACACTAAATATTTACTTTTGAATTTTGACTTTTGACTTTTGACTTCTAAAGGTGCTTCTTCTAAAATGACATGAGCATTAGTACCTCCGATACCAAAAGAACTAACTCCAGCGCGGCGAGGGGTGTTATTTGTTTTCCATTCTCTCAGGCTTGTATTGACATAAAAAGGACTATTAGCAAAATCAATTTTGGGGTTAGTTGTCTCGAAGTGCAAACTAGGAGGCAGCATTTTATGTTGCAGTGCTAATACCGTCTTAATCAAACCTGCGACCCCTGCTGCTGTATCCAAATGTCCGAAGTTGGTTTTTACCGAACCAATAGCGCAGAAGCCTTTTTTATCTGTAGTTTGACTAAAAGCTTGAGTTAGAGCTGCAATTTCAATTGGATCTCCTAAAGGTGTAGCTGTGCCATGAGCTTCGATGTAGGAGATTGTTTCGGCATCTACACCAGCTAAAGTTTGAGCTTCGCTAATGACTGCTGCCTGACCACTGATACTAGGAGCAGTGTAGCCGACTTTTATTGCACCATCATTATTGCTCGCCGAGCCTTTAATGATTGCATGAATGTAGTCGCGATCTGCGATCGCATCCTTTAATCTTTTCAATACCACGATACCAGCACCGCTACCGGCAATTGTTCCTTGAGCTTTAGCATCAAAGGCACGGCAATGTCCATCAGGAGAAAGAATCATTCCCTCTTGATGCAAATAACCCATTTTCTGAGGAATGCTGATAGAAACTCCACCAGCTAAAGCCATGTCACATTCACAATTTAATAGACTTTGGCAAGCTAAATGAACAGCGACCAAAGAAGTAGAGCAGGCAGTTTGTACATTCACTGCCGTCCCAGTCAAATTGAGTTTATATGCAACTCGTGTCGGCAAGAAATCTTTATCGCTAGAAATTATTAATTGCAGTGGGTCAACTGTCTCTAATAATTGATGATGAGGGTAGAGATTGTTGATAAGATATCTATTCATTCCTACACCACCATAAACCCCTATTAATCCATTATAGGTATGTGGATCATAACCAGCTTTTTCTACAGCTTCCCAAGCCAATTCTAAAAAGAGACGTTGTTGTGGATCTATTAACTCAGCTTCTTTAGCGCTATAAGCAAAGAAATTTGCATCAAACAATTCAATGTCTGATAAAACAGCACTAGCTTTTACATAATCAGGATTATTCAATAAATCTAGAGAAACACCAGAATTTATCAATTCTTCATCCGTTAGAACTGATACAGATTCTACGCCATCTCGTAAATTCTGCCAAAAACATTCAATATCTTTTGCTCCTGGAAATCTACCAGAGACAGCAATTATTGCTATTTCAGAATTATTGAACTCATTACTATTAACTAAATTTACTGTCATTTTTACCTCTTCTTTGAGAAAGATACTGCTGTCTAAGTTTTAATTGTTGATTTCTGAAAGCTTTACTTTCACTGGTAGATTGAGCGCGAGAAGTAATTTCTTTTAATGTATTTTCCTGATGAAAATCAGTACTTAAATATTGGCTTAAACTATATATGTTTGGATAATTAAACATATCCAATATTGATACTTCTAAGCCAAATTCCTCTTGCAATTGTTGATTAATCCGTACTAGTAGTAACGAATGACCTCCTAGCTCGAAGAAATTATTGTAAATTCCTACCTTTTCTACTGCTAATGCTTTTTGCCAAATGCCAGCAATGATTTTTTCTAATTCTGTATTTGGCATTACATAATCTGATAGTTCCTGTTGTATATCTGGAGCAGGCAAAGCACGACGGTTTACTTTGCCGTTGGGTGTTAAGGGTAAGGACTCCAGTATCACAAAAGCAGTTGGCACCATATACCCAGGCAGTTTCTTTCCAAGAAAGTGACGTAGTTCGTCCGTTGTGGGCGTGACCTCTTTTTGCGGCACTACATAAGCGACCAAGCGCTTATTACCTGGAGTTTCTTCACGAGCAATGACACAACATACTTGCACATCATCATGTTGCCCCAGCAATGCTTCGATTTCTTCTAACTCGATGCGGAAGCCCCGAATTTTTACCTGATCGTCAATGCGTCCCAGGTATTCTATGTTGCCATCCGGTAAATAACGTGCTAAATCCCCAGTTTTATATAATTTACTCCCTTCTACTTCCTCAAACGGATTAGAGATGAATTTCTCAGTTGTTAGATCGGGGCGGTTGAGATAGCCTTTTGCCAACCCAACACCAGCAATATGTAACTCTCCTGGCACACCAACAGGAACTGGTTGCAGATTGCTATCTAATATGTAAACCTGTGTATTAGCGATCGCTCTCCCAATGTTCGGTGATATTTTATCTTGTTCCTTGGCAACTACCACCCCAGAAGTTGTAACAACAGTATTCTCAGTTGGGCCATAGTTATTTACCACTTGGAAGGGGATTGAATCTGATGGATACTGATGAAGCTTATCTCCTCCAGTCAGTATGCAACGCAAAGCCAAATTTTCAGTTGGCCATTGCAAAGACAATAACTCCTGTGCTAGTGGTGTTGGCAGAAAACTAACAGTAATCTTCTTTAAAATTAACCAGTCTCGTAGGTTCACTAGCGAGCTAAGAAGCTGAGATTTGACTAAATAGATACTTGCTCCTGCCGTTAGGTAAGGCCATAATTCCCATACCGCAGCATCAAATGCTGTTTTAGCTAATTGAGTGGCTTTGTCTAATGAAGTGATGTTAAAAGCTCTGTTGTGCCAGAACACCAAATTTAATAATCCTTGATGGGCAATCAGTACTCCCTTGGGTTGACCTGTAGAACCGGAGGTATAAATCACATAAGCCAAATTAGTTGCTTGTGCCTCTGTGATTAGATTATCCTGACTTAGCTGAGAAATCATCTGCCAGTCAGTATCCAAACAAACAAGCTGTGCTTGATGTTGGGTCAGTCTATCAACGAGTCTTTGCTGGGTCAGCAACACTGGAACTTGAGCATCTTCTAGCATAAAGCGCAAACGCTCAGTCGGATACTCCGGGTCAAGTGGCACATAAGCCCCACCCGCCTTCAGAATACCTAGTAGTCCCACCACCATTTCTATTGAGCGTTCCACACAAATGCCTACTAGCAGATCTGCTCCCACTCCCAAAGACTTGAGGTAGTGCGCCAACTGGTTAGCGCGACAATTCAATTGGTGGTAAGTAAGTTGTTGATCTTCAAACACCACTGCTACAGCATCGGGTGTACGCTGAACTTGCTCCTCAAACAACTGATAAATACACTTATCAGAAGGATAATCTACTTGAGTATCATTCCATTCCACTAATAACTGCTGTTGTTCAACTGCTGTCAACAGTGGCAATTGTGAGATTTGCTGTTCTGGGTTAGCAATAATACCTTCAAGTAATGTCACAAAATGACCAGTCATTCGCTCAATGGTACTAGCATCAAACAAGTCAGTGTTGTACTCCCAAAAACCCACCAGCCCAGTGGCCGTATTCTGCATTAACAAACTTAAATCAAACTTTGCCGTTGCGCCTTCTGTTATCAATGGAGTGACAGTCAACCCAGTCAACTCTACTTGAGATGTGGACGCATTCTGGAGGGCAAACATTACCTGGAATAGTGGTGTATAGCTGAGATCGCGTTCTGGCTGCAATGCTTCTACCAGCATTTCAAAAGGCAAGTTCTGATGAGCATACGCGGACAATGCTACTTCTCGAACGCGACCCAGTAATTCGCTAAAACTGGGATTACCTGCCAAATCTGTACGCATGACTAAGGTATTGACAAAAAAGCCAATTAACTCTTCTATTTCACTGCGATCGCGGTTAGCAATGGGAGACCCCACCAATATATCTTCTTGTCCTGTGTAACGGTAAAGTAAAGTATCAAACGCTGCCAACAGCGTCATGAATAAAGTCACCCCTTGTTGTTGACTCAGTTGTGTCAAGCCACTGGTTAGCTCCTTTGAGAGTGCAAACTGTTGATATGCTCCGTTGTCAGTCTGCACAGATGGTCTAGGTCGGTCTGTGGGTAGGGACAATAAAGCTGGTGCGTTTGCCAGTTGTTGTTGCCAGTAACTTAGTTGGCTTTGTAAAACATCTCCTTGTAACCAGTTTCGCTGCCAAATTGCGAAATCTGCGTACTGAATCGGCAGTGGTGCTAATGGTGACGGCTGGCCTTGAGAGTAAGCATTGTACAGTGCTGCTAGTTCTTGAACAAACACACCCACTGACCAGCCATCAAAGACAATGTGGTGCATACACACTAATAAGGCGTTTTCTGTCTGAGACAGCACTAGCAATGTCGCCTTAACTAATGGTTCAGTTGCCAGGTTAAAAGGTTGAATAGCTTGTTGTTGCGCTAATTTCTGTATTGCAATTTCTTGTTCAGTTGTGGATAAATACTTGAAGTCAACAATTGATACTTTCCAATTCGCTTGTATTTGGATAACTTGAGTTGGTTTTCCATCAACCTTAATGAAGTTAGTACGTAATGCCTCGTGGCGATGAATAATTTCTTGTAAGCTTTGTTGTAGCGCCGCAACTTCGAGAGTTCCGACTAGACGCAAAGCTACAGGTACGTTGTAAAAGGCGCTTAGAGGCTGTAACTGGTCTAAAAACCACAAACGCTGTTGAGCAAATGATAGTGGTAATTCAGCATCACTTGCCCTTGCTAAGATAGGTGATGTAGACAGTTCTAAGTTTTGTTGTTGTAACTGCTTAATCTCTTGTGCGAATTTGGCAACCGTTGTTGCTGCAAACAGACTATGCAGTGGTAATTCTAATTTGAAAATGTTGCGGATGCGTGAGAGCAATTGGGTCGCTAATAGCGAGTGTCCCCCTGATTCAAAGAAGTTATCATGAATGCCAACTCGCTCTACTTTGAGAACTTGTGCCCAAATTTGTGCCAGTATTTCCTCAATGGGTGTGCGTGGAGCGACATATTTTTCTAGCAGTGTGCTGTCTAAGTCTGGTTTTGGTAGGGCGTTGCGGTCTACTTTGCCGTTGGGAGTCAGGGGTAAGGATTCTAGCAGCACAAAACCACTTGGCACCATGTACTCTGGTAACTTCTTTTGTAGGCAGTGGCGAACCTCACTGAGTAATGAACTCACATTGATCCAGGTCGGTTTTACATAATCACTGACTAACCCGCTACCAGGGTCTTCTGGGAGGGACTGGTTTATAGATGGTCGTCTAGCATAAATATTGTAGAGTACAGTATCTTCTAGTAAAGCATCCTGCTCAATAGTTAGGTCGTATCCATGTTTTTTCAGCAGGGCTGTAATCTCCTCCAACCTGCCATTGATGTTATGAACCTCTACAACTATCTGCTTAATCTTTTGCCAATCTTCTTGCTGGATGCCTGAGAACACATCCTGCTCACTTTTCTCCACGTCGATTTTCAGCAAATCGATTTTCTCAACGCCATACTCCCCAATCACATCAGAAATTGTTCTTAACTGGCAAGTGAATTGCTGACTCTGCAATCTTTCTGCTAGCAGTTCATCAATTGCCTGACTAGATACTTCTGTCTCATTTTCTACAATATTTTGTTGTTTGAGCAAAAAGGATTTAACTACCTCTCGCTCTTGAGCAGTATCAGCAAAGCGCCCTGAAATGACCGAAATTTGAGGATAATATGTAAAGGTATCACTCTTTGTCTCGCTGGAAAGACCAAAATTAAATAGCTTCACATTTAAGCCATAGTTCTCAGTATTTATGCGTAGTAGGTCAAAAACAGGCGGAATTGGCTCAAATGCGTAAATAGAAACATCTTTACATATTTGACCCATAAAGAGTGTGAACAGGCCGATATTGGCACCCACATCAAAAATGCAATCCCCTTCATTAATAGTGATGCCGTGCTTTAAATAAGTCTGTTCTTCCCAAAGTTCTTTGTAGACGAATTCTGTCTCGTTTTTATTCAGATGGGCAACCATCATGCCATTCGGCAACTTATAGAGTAACTCTTTACTAGACAGGCTTTTATTTTGAAAACGAAGTAGTTGTAAAATTGGAAAAGCATATTTTTGGTCAGGGACAATATAAGCTACTAGACGCTTATTGCCAGGATCGTCCTCTCGCGCGATTACAATAGTTTCCCCCACGGCCAAGTGTTGTGTTAGCGCCGCCTCGATTTCTCCAAGTTCGATGCGGAACCCGCGAATTTTCACTTGCTGGTCAATGCGCCCTAAATACTCTAACTCGCCATTGGGCAAATAACGCGCCAAGTCCCCTGTTTTATATAGTCGCGCTTTGTCGTAGTTGCTAAAAGGATGAGAGATAAACCGTTGTTGTGTCAGTTCGACACGATTGAGATAACCACGCGCTACCCCAGCACCACCAACGTACATCTCACCAGAAACGCCAATCGGTACTGGCTGTTTATGTTCATCTAGCACATACACTTGTAAGTCGGGAATTGGACGACCAATTACACTTGCTGTACCATGCAAATCGACTTTGCTTAAGGGACGATAGGTAACGTGTACAGTAGTTTCTGTAATCCCGTACATATTTACTAACTGGGGCAACTGGTCGCCGTGACGTTCAAACCAAGGTTGCAAACTCGACAGTTCTAAAGCTTCCCCACCGAAAATTACTAGGCGCAAGTTCAAGTCGCCAGTAGTTGCGATTGACTGTTCAGCTTGAATTAACTGGCGGAAAGCTGAAGGTGTTTGATTGAGAATTGTGACTTTTTCTTGACACAATAACTCATAGAAGGATTCGGGCGATCGCGTCACTAAATATGGCACTACTACCAGTCGTCCACCATACAGCAATGCCCCCCAAATTTCCCATACTGAGAAGTCGAACGCATAAGAGTGGAACATTGTCCACACATCTTTAGCGCTAAAGTTGTACCAAGAGTTTGTCGCTGCAAACAAACGAGCCACATTAGAGTGATTGACTAAAACGCCTTTAGGCTTACCTGTAGAACCAGAAGTGTAAATTACATAAGCTAGGTTATCAGGTGTGGCAGTGTTTTCCAGATTTGAATCATTGTTTTGAGCAATTTTTTCCCAATCGATATCTAAGCAAACGACACGCGCCTGATGTTTGGGCAGAGATTCTACTAATTGCTGTTGGGTTAAAAGTAACGATACTTGAGCATCTTCTAACATAAAGCTCAAGCGGTCTTGGGGATACTCTGGGTCAAGTGGCAGATATGCCCCACCCGCCTTGAGAATACCAAGTAGTCCTACCACCATTGAGAGCGATCGCTCCACACACAACCCGACCAGCACATCGGCTCCCACACCTAATGAGCGCAAGTAATGTGCCAATTGATTTGCACGAGTATTTAATTGCTGGTAAGTCAATTGTTGATCTTCAAATACAACTGCTACAGTATCCGGGGTACGCTCTACCTGCTTCTCAAATAACTGATGGATACACTTATTAGAGGAATAGTCTACTTCAGTGTTGTTCCACTCCACCAACAATTGATGACGTTCTGCGATCGTCAACAGTGGTAATTCTGCAATTGGCGCTTTAGGATTGACAATAATTGCTTGTAGTAAAGTTTGAAAATGTTGGGCTATGCGAGTAATTGTCGTTGCATCAAATAAATCAGCACTGTAATTCCAAATACCCTCCAGACATCCTGAAACTTCCCAGTAGTGAACTTCCAGGTCAAACCTGACCATTTCATCAATTGGCAAGGATATGTCCTGGATAGTTAAACCTGGCAAATCCCAACAAGACTGTAGGGTGTTATGGAGGGAAAACATTACCTGTAGCAAGGGATTACGACTCAAATCTCGTTCTGGCTGTAGCTTTTCTACCAACATCTCAAAAGGCAAGTCCTGGTGGGCGTAGGCTGACAATGTGGTTTGCCGCACTTGCGCTAAGAAGTCAGCAAAGCTGGGGTTGCCAGAGAGATCGCCCCTTAATGCTAGGGTATTAGTAAAAAAACCTATTAGCTGCTCGATGCTCTTGTTGTTGCGGTTAGCGATCGGTGAGCCAACAACAATATCTAACTGACCACTGTAACGAGAGAGCAAGACCAAAAAAGCGGCCAGTAAAGTCATAAACAATGTTGCGTCTGACTCTTGGCTCAACTGCTTGAGGCGTTGTGTGAGGTCGCGATCGAGTTGAAAACGCTCAATTCTACCCCGGAAACTCTGCACTGGGGGACGTGGTTTATCAGTAGGCAGTTCTAGTACACCAGAGACACCTGCTAACTGTTGCTGCCAGTAATTCAGTTGGCGTTCCAGGACAACGCCAGTTAGCCACTGGCGTTGCCAAACTGCAAAGTCAGCATACTGGATAGGTAATTCAGATAGTGGGTTGGGCAATCTTTGAGCGAAAGCTGCATACAACTGGGATAACTCACGTTTGAAGATGTCCAAAGACCAGCCATCGTAGATGATGTGGTGCATCTTTAAGAGCAGTACATATTCCTGGTTACTTAGTTGGAGTAGAGTGAATTGTACTAAGGGGTCAACAGCTAGATTAAAGGGCTTGGACGCAAAAAACTTCGCTATTTGTTGAATCCGATCAGTTTGCTCCTGGACTGACAATCCCTGCAAGTTATGGATTGGCAAAGTGAAGGTAGTGGGAGGAGCAATGACCTGAACAGGTTGTCCGTCTACGGTAGGAAAAGTAGTTCTTAAGATTTCATGGCGGCGAATGAGTTCACTAAAACTTTGTTCCAGTGCAATTATATTCAGCGAGCCATGTAGCCTCTGAGCATCCAGGAAATTATAAGAACGACTGTCGGGTGACAAATGGTGCAGAAAGCAGAGTCGCTGTTGGCCAAAAGACAGTGTTAGCTCACCGTCTCGTGGCACTCTTTGAATGGGCAACTGATGAGAAGTCTTAGCCTGCTTTGCTTGCTGTAAAAACAGCATAATTTCTGTTTTACGCCCAGTTATTTCCTGAAGTAGCATTGGAGTTAACACCCCTTCAGGTGCATGACAGCGCAAGCGATCGCCATTAGCCTCTAGGTTAATATTCAAGTTACTCAGGCGATCGAGGAATTCAATAATGCTGTTAGTCATGCTCATAACTCCACTATTTCGACGCTGACTTCTTTTACTGGCAAATTTTGTGTTGCCCAATCCATTACTTTGATGTATTCTGCTATCCCGGCTACTGTAGGAGACTCAAACATTATCTGTATAGACAGATCGAGTCCAAAAGCTGAGTTGATCTCTGACAGGACTTGGGTAGCTAGTAGGGAATGACCACCTAGCTCAAAGAAGTTGTCCTTAACACCAATACTTTCAACTCCCAGGATTTGACTCCAGATCCGAACCAGTTGAGCTTCAATTGGGGTGCGAGGTAAAACAAAGCCAGTAGAAAGACTTCTTGTGGCTGTATCAGGTGAAGGCAGGGAGCGGCGATCCACCTTGCCATTGAGTGTCAACGGCAGGGCATTGAGGACGACAAAAGCCTGCGGCACCATGTAATCGGGTAGCTTTTGTTGGATATATTCACGCACCTGCGGCACCAGTTTTTGAACTAACTTGCCGCGTAGAGGATTGTTAGTATAGTCAGTCCAGGGTTTGGTTGTAACGGCTGAACTATCCCAGAACTTGTACTGAGCGCAGTCGAAGTGGGCGATTGCGCTTTGTGCGTCAGACACTTCGGCTTCTCTCAGTGCAAGTGTCTGCGTTGAATTATTGCGGCAGAACACCACATCATAGCAACCATCCTGACTACTCTCCCACCAACTCAGATGGACAGTGTAACCGAGTTGCTGCCCCAATTGGCAAAACTGCTCTGGATTGACCCCAACCGTTGGCTGTTGTGCTAATACCTGCCGCAGTTGGCTGACTGTTTCTACAGCCGGGGGATTTTCCAACCATTGCCAAATCTGTAGTGCTTGCTGTACTCGTTGATTCGGCACGCGCCTGATTCCCAACAGTTCTGGCTGTTCTTGTTGCAGTTGATGTTGAATTTGTGTGAATGAAAGGGCATCGAGTTGCCAGTTTAGCCAAGGAACGCTAGTTCTTTGAACATTAGCACCGACATGAAGGGTAACATCATAGCGGAATTGGGTTAGCTCATTTTGCGCGTAACCACGTTTGGGCTGAATTTCCACCCAAGTAATCTGAGGAAAGCGTGTCTGGAGGGCGATGAAGAAACTGGGGTCGATGACCAATTCTTCTTCAACGGCCACACTCTGATGTACCATTCGCTGCCATTGCTCAATAGTTCTATCCTCAGCAGCTTGGGACAACTGCACAGCTGCATGGTATGGCTCCAGCAATGGCAAGCTGCGGACATCACCCACGAATAGCGTACCCTGTTGGGCGATCGCGTTCATTCCTCCTTCGATAACCTGCAACAAATACTCAACACTGGGGAAATACTGCACTACTGAGTTCAAAATAACAGTGTCGAATTCGCCTTGAGGGATACCTTCAAAGTTATCCGCCATTTGGTGCAGCAGCCGCACATGAGCTAGACCATCAACCGTGGAGCATATCTGCTCAACGTGCTGTATGGCGGCAATAGAATAATCACATCCCCAATACTGTTGACAGTGCTTGGCAATGCGAGATAGTAGTAACCCTGTTCCACAACCAATTTCTAGTAGCCGTTTCGGAAAATCAGTCAGAATTCGACTGACTGTATTCTCAACCCACTCCTGCATTTCCCCATCTGGGATGGGTTGTCTGGTATAACTACTGTTCCAGCCAGTAATATTGAACGTGAGGTCATCTGTGGATGGCGATCGCTGACTATAGGCTTGTTCATAGAGCATTTGCCAGTCACTAACGTACTCGGTCTGCCATTGGGCAACTTGCTGGGGTAATGTTTTTTGATGAACAGCAGGCACTAAGTAAGCCACAAGACTTGTACTGAGCGGAGCCGAAGTGCGTTTATCTCCAGAGATGTCTTCTCTGATGATGACGACACTTTCCTGTACTAAGGGGTGTTGACTTAAAACTACTTCAATTTCGCCTAACTCGATACGGAAACCGCGAATCTTTACTTGATTGTCGATGCGTCCTAAATACTCTAACTCGCCATTGGGCAAATAACGCGCCTTGTCTCCTGTTTTGTATAGTCGCGCTTTGTCGTAGTTGCTAAAAGGATTAGAAATAAAGCGTTCATCTGTCAATTCAGGACGATTGAGATAGCCGCGTGTCACTCCTTCCCCACCAACGTACATCTCACCAGGAACCCCAATCGGTACTAACTGTTTATGTTCATCCAGTACATACATCTGTAAGTCAGGTATCGGGCGACCTATGACACTAACTGTGTGATTTAAATCAGCTTTGCTCAATGGGCGGTAAGTGACGTGTACAGTAGTTTCTGTAATCCCGTACATATTTACTAATTGGGGCATTTGGTCGCCATGTTGCTCAAACCAAGGTTGCAAACTCGACAGTTCTAAAGCTTCCCCACCGAAAATTACTAGGCGCAAGTTCAAGTCGCCAGTAGTTGCGATTGACTGTTCAGCTTGAATTAACTGGCGGAAAGCTGAAGGTGTTTGATTGAGAATTGTGACTTTTTCTTGACACAATAACTCATAGAAGGATTCGGGCGATCGCGTCACTAAATATGGCACTACTACCAGTCGTCCACCATACAGCAATGCCCCCCAAATTTCCCATACTGAGAAGTCGAACGCATAAGAGTGGAACATTGTCCACACATCTTTAGCGCTAAAGTTGTACCAAGAGTTTGTCGCTGCAAACAAACGAGCCACATTAGAGTGATTGACTAAAACGCCTTTAGGCTTACCTGTAGAACCAGAAGTGTAAATTACATAAGCTAGGTTATCAGGTGTGGCAGTGTTTTCCAGATTTGAATCATTGTTTTGAGCAATTTTTTCCCAATCGATATCTAAGCAAACGACACGCGCCTGATGTTTGGGCAGAGATTCTACTAATTGCTGTTGGGTTAAAAGTAACGATACTTGAGCATCTTCTAACATAAAGCTCAAGCGGTCTTGGGGATACTCTGGGTCAAGTGGCAGATATGCCCCACCCGCCTTGAGAATACCAAGTAGTCCTACCACCATTGAGAGCGATCGCTCCACACACAACCCAACTAGCACATCTGCTCCCACACCTAATGAGCGCAAGTAATGCGCCAATTGGTTGGCACGGCAGTTTAATTGGCGGTATGTAAGATGTTGATTTCCATACACTATAGCCACGGCATTTGGAGTACGCTTTACCTGCTCCTCAAACAACTGATGGATACATTTATTTTGGGGATAATTCACCTGAGTATTGTTCCATTCCATCAACAGTTGATGACGTTCCTGCTGTGTGAGCAAGGGGAGTAAAGCCACTGGCTGTTGTGGATTTGCCGCGATCGCACTAGTGTACTGTAAGCATATCGCTTCTAGCAAATTCTGGAAATGCTGCATCATGCGGGCAATAGTTGCCCCATCAAATAAATCGCTACTGTAACAGCAATAGCCCTCAAGACCTGACTGGGTTTCCCAAAAGTTTAGTTCAAGGTCAAACCGCGCTGCATCAAGACCCCAAGGCATTTTCTCGACGCTTAAGCCAGGCAGATCCCAACCAGAGGAGGGGGCATTCTGGAGGACAAACACCACCTGTACCAGTGGATTACGATTTAATTTTCGCTCTGGTTGCAACTGTTCGACTAATATCTCAAAAGGCAAATCCTGATGCTCGTAGGCATTTTGAGTTACCTGTCGTACCTGCGTCAATAAATCTGCAAAGGTCAGTTCTCTTGATAAATCGAACCTCAGTGGTAAGATGTTGACAAAAAATCCAATTAACTCTTCGATTTCTTTGCGGTTGCGATTAGCAATTGGAGAGCCAACTACAAGATCCTTTTGTCCACTGTAGCGAGACATTAACACAACAAAAGCCGCCAGCAGTGTCATAAACAGAGTGCTTCCTGACTCTTGGCTAATCTGTCTAAGCGCGGAAGTCAGCGAAGCATCTAGTTGAAATCGCTCGATTCCTCCTTGAAAAGTCTGGATAACTGGGCGGGGGCGGTCTGTAGGCAATTCCAACAAAGGTGGCGCTCCCGCTAACTCTTGCTTCCAATAGCTTAACTGACGCTCTAGTACCTGATTTGTTAGCCATTGGCGCTGCCAAACGGTAAAGTCGGCATATTGTACAGATAACTCTGGTAATTCAACAGGATTACCTGTGGAAATAGCTCGATAATGGGCAGACAGTTCGCGGATTAAAAGGCCTATTGACCAACCATCAGCAGCAATATGGTGAATGACTAATAACAGTACATACTCCTGTTGAGCAACTTGCCACATCTTGACCCGCAACATAGGATCTCTAGCCAGATCGAATGGTTTGCATGCTTCTTTTATCGCTAGTTGCTCCACTTGTTTCCAGGGGTCTGCCACATTTTGTCTTTCCACCACTGGTAACGTTATGTTTATATTAGGGTCTATAACTTGTACTGGCTTGTCATCCTTAATCTCAAAGCGAGTACGCAGAACTTCATGCCGCCGCACGATCCCCTCAATTGCCCCTTGTAATGCTTTGACATTGAGATTCCCCTCTAGGCTTACAGCAAAAGGTATTGTGTAGGCACCACTCTCGCCTTCTAAATGATGGAGAAACCACAGGCGCTCCTGCGCCCAAGATAGAGGTATATCAAGTCTTGTGGAAACGGGTAAAATTGCCGGAAGCACTAGACTCGAACCAGTTTGAAGTTCAGATGATATGACTTCACTTAACTGAGCTACTGTTGGTGATTTAAATAAAGAACGCAACGGTAACGAAGTCCCAAAGGCTTCTGGTATGCGAGAAATTATTTGGGTAGCTAGTAGCGAGTGTCCCCCTAGTTCAAAGAAGTTATCATGTATGCCCACTCGCTCTACTTTTAGCACTTGCGCCCAAATTCCTGAGAGAATTTCTTCGATTTGGTTACGCGGGGCAACATATTTGTCCGATAATTGGCTGTGTAAATCAGGTGCGGGCAGTGCATGGCGGTCTACTTTCCCGTTGGAGGTAAGCGGTAGACCTTCTAAGATGACTATTGCACTTGGCACCATATACTCTGGTAACTTTGACTTCAGGAAGCTACGCAGTTCGCTTACTGTAAATGTCTGCTCTTTTTGAGGCACAATGTAAGCGACTAGGCGTTTGTCCCCAGGAATGTCCTCGCGGGCGATCGCACAAGATGCCAAAACATGGGGATATTGGCTCAGAACTGTTTCGATTTCGCCCAATTCGATGCGGAAACCCCGAATTTTTACTTGATTATCAATGCGTTCTATGTATTCAATATTGCCATCTGGTAAAGAGCGTACTAAATCCCCAGTTTTGTAAACTCGCTCAACTCGATCGAATAATTCAATTTCAATAAATTTTTCGGCGGTAGTTTCAGGACGATGGAGATAGCCTTGTGCTAATCCAGCACCACCAATGTACAATTCTCCTGGTAAACCTACAGGTACTGGTTGGAGATTTTTATCTAATATATAAACTTGGGTATTAGCGATCGCACGACCAATAGGAATAGTTGTAGCGTCTTCCGGGACATCCTGCACTAAGTACCAGGAACTAAATGTTGTATTCTCTGTCGGCCCATAAACATGAAGTAGTCGCTGTGGCGCACCATTTTTCAGTACTTCTTTTACCCATTTAGGATCAACCGCTTCGCCGCCAAATAGAAGATGCCGTAGTGAATTGAAAGCAGAAGGGACTTCCTGAGCAATTTGATTGAACAAGGCAGTTGTCAAGAATAATACGCTGATACCTTGCGATCGCATAAAGGCAGCGAAATCTTGTGGAGAAAGAGCCAATTCTTTGCTCACCCCTACTAACCGCGCCCCGTGAAGTAGCGCACCCCAAATCTCGAAAGTGGCAGCGTCGAAAGCGTAATTTGAAGCTTGTGCAATGACATCTGTTGGTTTTATGTCGATGTAATTTGTGTTGATTACCAAGCGGTTCACGGCTCGGTGATCAACAGCAACTCCTTTGGGTTGACCTGTAGAACCGCTTGTGTACATTACATAAGCTAAGTTATCAGCTTTGGTGCTGGTAGTCGGGTTATGTTTTGTTTGTTGATTGATGATATCCCAGTTTGAGTCTAAGCAAATTACATCAGCTTTGCGTTCGGCAAAGCCGCGCCGGAGGCGATCGCCTAGTTTGTCAACTAGTTTTTCTTGAGTCAAGACAACTGATAGCCCAGTATCTTCGAGCATAAAGTTTAAACGCTCTTGGGGATACTCTGGGTCGAGTGGCACATAAGCTCCACCTGCTTTGAGAATGCCTAAAATTCCCACAATCATGGAGAGCGAACGCTCTACACACAACCCAACCAGCACATCTGCTCTCACACCTAAAGACTGCAAGTAATGAGCCAACTGGTTAGCCTGAATGTTTAATTCATGGTAGGTAAGCTTTTGGTTGTCAAACACCACCGCCACTGCATCGGGGGTGCGTTCAACCTGCTCCTCAAACAACTGATGAATACACTTATCCTGAGGATAATTCGCCTGGGTATTATTCCACTGCATTAATAACTGATGCCGTTCTGGCTCAGTTAGCAAAGGCAATTCTCCAATTCTTTGGTCGGGATGAGCAGCAATTGCTGAGAGCATTGTCTGGAAATGACCTGTCATCCTAGCGATTGTATCTGCCTGGAACAAATCGCTGTTATATTCCCACGAGCCAATTAATCCCTTTTGTATCTGCCAGATCGAGAGGCTCAAATCGAACTGAGATGTACCCCGCTCTAGCATCTCTGGAGTCAGACTAATATCAGGTAACTCTAAAGTATCGAGGGAGAAATTTTCCAAAACAAACATTACTTGAAACAAGGGATTATAGCCAAGAGAACGTTCTGGCTGTAGTGCTTCTACCACTTGCTCAAATGGTACGTCTTGGTGTGCATGGGCATCCCAAACAATAGAGCGAATTTGTTGGAGGAATTGAGAGAAACTAGGATTCTCTTCAATCTGAGTACGCAACACCAAGGTATTGACAAAACAGCCGATTAGTGGTTCTGTTTCTTGATGATTGCGGTTAGCAAAAGGCGAACCGATACAAATATCATCTTGGCCACTGTAACGATGGAGTAAAATGCCAAAAGCTGCCAGCAAGGTCATAAATAAGGTGACACCTGACTTCTGGCTGAGGATTAATAGTTGAGAGGTTAAATGCTCTTCAATTTGAAATTTTTTGGTAGCACCAGAGAAAGTTTGGACTGGTGGCCGCGGATAATCCGTGGGCAACTCCAACAAAGGTGGTGCGTCAGCTAACTGCTGTTTCCAGTACTCAAGTTGCTTTTCTTGAACTTCTTTAGTTAACCATTTGCGTTGCCAGAGGGCAAAATCAGCGTATTGTATCGTTAACTCTGGTAAGGGATTTGGTTGCCCTTTAGTAAAAGCATGATAGAGGACTTCTAACTCTTTGAAGAATATTCCCATTGACCAGCCATCGGTAATGATGTGATGCATGGTCAAGATTAACAAGTGAGATTCTACTTCCTGGCGCAGTAGAGTGGCTCGCAACAAAGGAATACTATCCAAGTCAAAGGGTTTGCGAACCTCCTGAGTGACTATTTGTTGCAGTGAGGCTTCTGGTAAACCCTGCAAGTCTATCACAGGGATATTTATGGTGACAGTGGACACAATCGCCTGAAAAGGGATGCCCTCTCTCACAGCAAAGCTAGTTCGTAAAGCTTCATGACGGCGGATAATTTCGTTGATACTCTGTTCTAAGGCTGTCACTGAAAGCTTTCCAACAATCCGCAACTGGCAACTTTCATTGTAAAATGGGCTTTCTTTATCTAGTTGATAAAGAAACCACATCCTCTGTTGAGTAAAAGATAAAGGTAACTCCTCATCCCTAGAAACTGGCACTAAGGGGAAAGATAAGAATTGTGTAGCTGTTTGAGCTTCTTTGAGAAAAGCAAGGATTTCTGTTTTCCGTTCTTTAAGTTCCTGCTGTATGTCTACTGTCATTACTCCTTTAGGAGCGCGACAGCCAAGTTGATCTCCGTCAATCCAGATTTTTACGCCTTTTGTTTGCAGGTTAGCTAAAAACTGTTCTGTGATCATATCCTTACTTCCTCATATTCTTCTGCGATCGCCTCAATAGATCCACTCTTGTCCTGAGTTATCCCTATAATCGCCTCAATACTTTGGGCTAAACTGGCGATCGTCGGCGCTCTAAATAAACGCTGTAGAGACAACTCTAGAGAGAAATCTTCGCGTAACCGAGAAATCACTTGGCCAGCTAAGAGAGAATTGCCCCCTAACTCAAAAAAGTTGTCATTAATGCTTAAAGGTGGTAATTTCAGCACCTGCTGCCAACATTGAGCAATTTTTAGCTCTATCTCGTTGCGTGGTTCTATCCGCTCCCTAATTTCCTGAGTGTTAATTCCCCCAATTAAGCGATTGTGATCAATTTCGCCGTTTTCGAGACAAGGCATTTGGGGCAGTTGTACTAAGTTGCAGGTGCTGGAAGTTCCAAAGCAATCTTGCACTTGCAAGTCTGGTAATTGAATAATCTCGTTACTACTGGCAGTGAAATAAGCAGTTAACTTCTGTAAATTAAAGGCTGACGACTGCCAACGTTGAATGTTTTGGTTGCTGCCATCCAAACCTATCAATAGATGCGTTTGCTGATGTTGTAAACTGGCAAGCATGGAAGATATTGCTTGGGAGGAAGACATCACATAGAAGCCTTTGGCACGGATCAGATTCTTCATCTGATATCCTTGACTCATCCCTGTCTCATCCCACATACTCCAAGCAAAACAATAGCTTGCTAATTCACTCTGGGAATTTTGGTAATAAGAAAAGCGATCGAGAAAACTATTGGCAGCAGCATAAGCACCAACAGCCGTGCCTCCAAAAAAACCGTGTGCTGAAGAAAAGTGGATAAAAATGCTGCCCTTCTTGTCTTTTACCAATTGGTGCAACGCCCAAGCACCCAACACCTTGGGACGAAGTATTGCTGATAAGTTTTCCTGAGTCCCTTCAAGTACAAGCTGTTCATGGAGAGTGCCGGCTAAATGGATTATTCCATCTAGGTTCTTACCCCATTGAGATTTAGCTTTTTCAACTATTATCTGCAATTGTTTCCAGTCACAGATGTCAATAGCTTCGTAAATTACCTCTCCTCCAAGCTGTTCTAGTTCCTGATAAGCTTTGAGCCGTTGTATAATAGTGTCTGTTTTGTCTTGATTAGCATTCCAAGTACTTTTATCTGGTAGAGGAGTTTTGCCGACCAACAGTAACCGAGCTTGGTAATGTTTCAGCAAATACCGCGCAATTTCAATACCTATACCACCGAGTCCTCCGCTAATTAAATAAGTTGCTCCTCGCTTGAAGCTGACTGGGGATTTAGGTTTGTTAGTCCAATCAACTTTTTCTAGACGAGGAACTAAACGCTGCCCATTCCTGTAGGCTACCTCTCGTTCTTTAGAGGAAACTTGCATTTCTTGTAAGATATAAGCTCCATTTGTTTCAACTTCAGTGAAAGGCAAATCAATGTGACAACAGTTCAACCAAGGTAATTCTTGAGGAATGGTTTTCAGAAGCCCTAATACTGCTGATTTCTCGTAAGCTATTGGGTCAGATGAGGAAATGGACTGGATATGACTGGAAATAAATGATAATTGCACCGAATGGTCAAAACCTTGAACTTTGGCTAAAGCTTGAGCTAGGAACAATAGACTAAATATTCCATTTTCTTGTGCTTGTTCGAGAGCATCCAAGCTTTTGACTTCGCCGCTATATCGGTCATAAGTCCATAGGTGAAGTATTTGTTCGATGATTATGTTATCTGCTGCCAACGATTGGAGTAATAGTTGGTAGTCCTTGGATTGTCCTGGAGCGATCGTGTAGCTTGAGCGATTAATTTTACAAAAATCTTCTCCGGGTGAAACATTTATATATGATAGGTTATGCTCTGATAATATCTGACATAAATATGCCCCTAAGCCGAATGAATCTATAAATACTAGAGTGGAATTAATAACAGTTAAAGAAGAATTAAAAGTAATGGGATTTTTGGGCTGCCATACTTGACGGTAAAACCAGTCGGGAATGGTATTGGCGTTACCCAGTAATATATCAATTCGTTTAATAATGGATTGAAATTCACCTGTTTTGAGGCGCTGACTCAGTTGCGATCGCTGGATTTTACCAATGGCGGTTTTAGGAATAATTTCTTGGTCTACTGGAATTAGATAATCTGGGTTTATTCCCACCTTGTTGACAATAGAAGTGCGAATTTCCTTAAGCAGAGTTGCTAAATTGCCATCATCAGAAAGAGAAGTATTGAAAAAGATAGCTAGTTGATCAGTATTAATTCCTGGTTGTCTCACTGCACAGGCAGCTGTATAAGAGACTTCTACTCCTTTAACTTCTTCAACGGCAGCTTCGATTTCGTGACAGTAGTAGTTGAGTCCATTGATGATAATTACATCTTTCTGCCGTCCAGTAATAGTTAAACGCCCTTGATGGAGAAATCCTAAATCTCCGGTATTAAACCAATCATCGGCAGTAAAAACTTCTTGGTTTGCCTGTGGATTCTGATAGTAACCACTAGTAACAGATGCACCTTTTACTTGTAAACGACCAATCGTATTTTCTGTCACTATCTGTTCGTTTTCATCAACAATACGCAGTGAAGCACCAGCAATTGGGGAGCCAAGTTCTACAAATAAAGTGTCATCTGATGAAGTTTCTAGAGAAAAGCTATCAGAGTAAGTAATACCAGAAGAGGTTTCGCTCATCCCAAAGGCTGGATGAATCGCATTCGTTGGTAAACCATAACGGCGAAGCAGCCTTAAAAAACTCCTGGCTATCTTAGTGACAATGGGTTCTCCAGCGTTGATTATAAAACGCATCGACGATAAATCCCAATGTTTTTGGTTAATCTCAATTGCGCGATACCGCAGGTCGCCAAGGGCATCGCAGATTAGCGAAAAGGCAAAATTAGGTGCCCAACTAATCGTAGTTTGATGTTTATCAATCAAATCTAGCCACAACAGAGGATTTTGCACAATCAAGTTAGTGGGTACATGGATTTGCTGACAACCTAAGTCAACAGCCATAATGCTCAAGGAAACTAGCGCACCCACATGATCCAGAGGCATCCAGTTTAAAATGCTTTCCTGATTGCAAAAATTGCCCAACAAAACTAAGCCACCCGTCATACTCAATAAATTGCGATGATTTAGCATCACACATTTGGGTATACCAGTGCTGCCAGAAGTCAAAAACAAAATCGCTAAATCTTCTGGCTGACTTTGATGCAAGTTGAAATCCGCTTCGCACTCACGCAACTTCTCAACAGTTGCAACTTGAAAGTTTTCTAAATTCAGAAACTTTGATAAGTCATCAATATTGGAAGCTAAAGAAGCGTTGGTTAGTACAAGGGGTTTACCCAGCATCTGCCAAGTGTTTTGAAGTTTGCTGGCGATAGTATTAGCTAGTTCGTATGTCGGGGCGATGGATATTGGCACTGGAACAAAGCCCCCCAGCACACAACCCCAAAAAGCACAGAGAAAATCTTGGTTGTTTTCTAGTTGAAAAATTACTTGATCTTGCGGCTTGAGTCCTAGCTTTCTGAATCCAGCTAAAATTCGTTGAGCATCTTGCCATAATTCTCCATAAGATTGAACTTTTTCACTACTATCAAACTGAATGTAGATGATACCTTGAGTCGAATGTTTAGCAGCTCGTTGTAGTAATTCTTTTAAAGTTTTAGGAGCATGTTCGGAGTATTGCAGTGGTTCCCCGTGACTAATAGCTAGCTTTTTTGACGAGAACACTTTCTTGTTTTCTATCTTCTGACTAAGTATAGTTGCTCGTACCTTTTGCTGGCTATCTTCAGAGGTGAGCGTCAAAGACGTTGCTAGATACATTGCTTGAGTGTTGCCTAGCAAATCCTGTAAGTGGACAGGAGGAATACTTGTAATCAAGGGTTCAACAACCACCGCAACACGCTCAATTTCTGGCAATGACTCTAATTGCTCCTCTATGCAATGCATTAATTCAGAGTCAATAGCTTCTAAGCTGGCTAGAGTAACTTCATCTACCTGCCCTTGATCTGTTAGGGGTATAGTGGAGACTGGTACGAGTGCTGTGGGTATTAATTCGCTAGGCAGAATGGTTTGCAGGTGAGATAACAATTGTTCTGGTGCAAATAAGCTTGATGGAACTATATAGGCAACTAATTCCTGCTTTAGCTTTTCTGTTTCTCTTTTTATAACTACACAATCATCTACAGTTAAACTCGATCGAATAGCAACTTCTATTTCTCTGTATGTAAAACTTTTATTACTTAAATTTGCTAAAACTTTACTAGAATTATCTAACTGCATTAGCTTCTATTTTAAACTTCAATCTTACTATTAATTAAAATTATTACTAATTTGGAAGCGGAATCATAATATCTTTGTAATTATCCAGTAGATATATCAAGTAGATAATCCCAGTTTTTTAAATAAAACGCAATAGCAGTTAAGACATTTAAGAAACCAGTCAATAAACCAGTTAAGAAAGTTAAGAAAGTTAAGAAAGTTAAGTGATAGATATTTAAAATATTTACTGAATCATAATTCAGTACGATTTAGTAAGGCTCAAAGTTTTGTAAGTTAGGAATTCTAATCAAGACTAAAAATAAACTGTCAGTAAATCGCAAAGACTTGTTGCTGTTGTCCCCAATGATACAAAGCAATGATTTGCTAAAAGCAACGCCAGACAGCGATACTGCAACGCTAACAATCTCAACCTAGATTTATCAAATCTCAATATAACAACGCCATGAAGAGGAAGTAAGTGCAGTGATTTAGAAAGCTCGACATATAGCATAAAACTTAGGAATCAGCTATTTTCTGAGAGTGATAAAACAGAGCGATACCATCAGTTAATCCAAGGAAAGATAAAACAGTTAAAACTTAAATTATAGTAAAAATAATGGAAATAATAGTTAAATAATATCATAACATTCTTGCGTTTAAATATAGTATCGGTTACAAAATTCTAAGTATCCCTATTTATAATAATTGACTTGACTATGAGATATCAAGTCGGTGTTAGCCTTAAGTATGATGACTCAGCAATTAAATTATGTGACTTTCAATCACATGAAGCTATGCCCCTGCTTGAAGGTTTAGAAGAACTAGTCAGCCAGGCACAGGCAATATTGCTGCATATTATTCATTGGACAAGAGGACAGCCGTTTCTCACGCAAAAGCTTTGTCAGTTAGTTGTGCAAGTTGCTTTGGAAAGTTATAAAGGAACGATTGCTATACCGAACGGTACTGAAGGATATTGGGTAGAACAATTGGTGCGATCGCGCATTATTCAACATTGGGAATTCCAAGATGAACCTCAACATCTCCGTACCATAAGAGATCGCTTACTTTTTGACGAACACAAAGCAGGAAAGTTATTAAAAATTTATCAACAGGTGTGTGTTTACTATCAAGCTAATATAATGTAACTTAGTTTATTAGAGTTCCTATGGATTTTACGAAAAATGAAAGAAGAGTGTATCAAAAATTGCTACGTTAAATTCCAGTTTCAGTAGAAAAATAGAAAAAATTATTGCTTGTGACACTCATTTATAATAAATACCTGTAACGGCAATGTATAAAACTAAACGCACACGAGGAGTTGTACTAACATCCACAGGAATTAAACGGTTACAATCAGCAATTCTTTCTGTGGAGATAGTAGAAAATAAAGGCGAACACTTGAGTTTAGAAGAAATAAGCTCGCGCATTCATGTTTCTACTAGAACTTTGAGTAAATTATGGTCTTTAAGTGAAAGTGTAGATCAAAAAACTATAAAACTCTGCTTTAGCGCTTTTAATCTAGAATTACACAGCGAAGACTACACCATAGTCAACAAAGCAAATGAGACTGAAACATCTGAGTTATTGTCTATTGCAAATATAGAAGAAGATTTATCTCAACGTTCCGAATTAACCTCATTTGTCGAAGAACATGACACACAAACTGAACAGATAGAAAATCTTTGGTCATACCCGGATGGCCCCGTACCTTTAGATTCTCACTTTTATATTGAACGTCCTCCACTAGAGAGAAAGGTTTATCGAGAAGTAACTACTAGTGGCTGCGTGATTCGCCTTAGGTCTCCCAAACAGATGGGTAAAAGTTCTCTTGTGTTGAGGCTTTGTGCGTTTGCACAGAAACTTGGGTATCAGACTGTGAATCTGAATTGCTACCAATTCGATAGTGAGTGTCTAACTGATTTAAATAAACTGTTACGTCGTCTTTGCTGGAAAATTGCAACTCAATTAGGTATTGACCCCAACCTCAAAGAAAAATGGAATGAAGAAATTGGCTACAGCTTGAGTAGCGGCTTCTATTTAGAAAACTATTTGCTCGATCAATGTCAAAGCCCAGTGGTTTTAGTGTTGAATGAAGTTGACCGTTTTTTTGAATATCCTCACATTTGTCACGAGTTTTTTGCTTTGTTGCGGTCATGGTGTGAGGAAGCACGACACAATCCCAAGTGGCAAAAGCTGAGGTTAGTAATGGTTTACTCAACGGAAGAGTACATCTCTATGGATATTAACCTCTCTCCTTTTAATATTGGTCTACCTATTCGTCTGAACGATTTTACTCAACCACAAGTAGAAGATTTAGCTAGGCGGTATAGTTTAGACTCGTTTAAAGCTAAAGATTTTGCCCAATTAATGTCATTAGTAGGAGGACATCCAGCACTAATTCAGATTAGTTTGTACTATCTTAGGTCTCAAGAAATGACCCTGCAAGAAATAATAGAGGAAGCGATGGCCAATGGTGGCATCTACCGCGATCATTTATGGCGACAGTTGATCAAACTGCAAGAAAATCCTAGACTTGCAAAGACTTATGTTGAAATTCTGGCAGCAAAGCAAGGTATTTCTCTTAATCCTATTGAGACTTACAAACTTGAAAGTTTGGGATTAATTCGCTTTGAGGGCGATCGCATCTTACCGCGTTGCGAACTCTATCGCGCCTATTTTGCAAAACAGCTATCGACAATTGTTTGATAGAGCAACAGTAAGGCACTCAATACCAAGTACCGCAATCGCAGTTTTGTTTCTTGCGCGGTACGGTATTACGTAATAGTTTGCTAAGTGTAACGAACCAACTACGCCATTGAAGTTTCGATTTTGTCCTTATTGTGGCTTTCCTTATATAGCATCTAAGAATTCTGAATATCAAAGCCATCACTGTTGATTTTAGTATTATTTATTACTTTTAACCTGAATTACTCAAGTCAAATTTTCTCGCTTTTCTAAACTGTTTAATTTGGACTTGATAATTGGCTACGGTATCTTCGCTAGTTCTAACCCATTGAGTACAAATTGCTAATCACTCTTACTTGGCTTTAAGATTCGGCCCTTTCAACAGGTAAGGCAAGTGTAATTCCTTGTTGTATTAAAGCATTAGTAAAAATTTTCCTCAGAAGGCGCTGAATCTAAAGATGTTTTCCTGGCTTGACTTTTGTTAACGTCCGTAGTATAAAATGAGATTCTCCAAGGCTCTCTACTCCATCTACCTGTGTGGGTTCTAATACATCTGGGTCATTTGCTTTTAACTGTTCTCCTACAGACTCAATTACTTTGTAGACATGAGCTAAATTAGAGTCATAAGGCACGCTAACTTCCACCATTGCAAAAATATACTGTTTAGAGTAGTTCGTAATTGAGCCAATATCGCCGTTATGAATAATCTGCAATTGACCATTATATAATTCCAACTATTTTAACAATTCTAGGGCCGAAGTCTGCAATGTATGCGATGAATTGGACTTGCTGGATCACTAATATCGCCACGCAGATATAAATTACAAATTCTAGACACCGCTTCAAAAAGGGGATTAGGTGTCGGAGGCGATCGTAGAATCTTAGAAGGTTGTCAGGACTGGAATATCTTATACTTAGAACATCTAGGCTATCAATAATGGCGGTAATTGCTTTAGGTATAAGTAACCCAACAGCAATAGTCAGATAAATCCGCAACAGGATATACAGATACTCAGATACCACTACTGGTACTTTGAGAAACTTGCTACACCAAATGACAGCCCGCAGCCAAATACCAGCGGTAAAAAGATTGTTGAGGTTGTTAAAGAACGTATCAATACTTTTATCAAAAACTTCTGTGATATCACCTTCTCGGTCGAAAACATGAACCACTCGCGTGTGCTTACTCACAAGATTTTCTACAGTGGTGAGTGCTTCTACCCACTTGTAAAATTCTTTTTGTTCAAAAGGGCGGTTTCTGGCTTCTTTACGCTCCCTTTGCTGCTGTTAAGCCAACTACCCACTCGACTACTTTAGCTATTTGGGGATCAACCAGATAATATTTGTAGAAAGCTAAAAATTTGATTTAACTGAAATTAAAGAAAGTTAAGAATTTTAAGAATTTTAAGCTAAAAACGAACAAATTATATATTTGAAAAAGTTGTACTATTTGGTGTTAATATCAAAATCTATATTTTATTAAGAAAATCAGTTAAAGTTTTCATCAGCATTAGATTGTGGTATGTAAATATGAAAAAATAGTAATGATTTGACCTAAAATAAAGTGAATTATTACATAGATATGTGCTGTAATATTTGCAATATTTACTTTCAAGAATTTATCTACAAATTACTAATCATTATGTTAATGTCTTTATTCGATAATCACACTTAGATATGAGATATCAGGTAGGGGGTAGTCTCCGCAGTGACGACCCCACATATCCCGGATTTCTCACAAAGCTTGAAGAAATATGGGTCAAAAACTGCCAAAATGTATATTGCAAAAGAATTCCAGCAGTTTGAAGTATGACCCCAAATAAAAATGATTGTATACCGGAACAGTTCATATTTGAACAAGTAAAATCATGTCCAGTTATAGTTAATTTCAAGGGTGAGCCTGTAACATCAGATGCAGGACTAACGCTAATTGCAGAACTGGCTAATTGTTCTTCACTCTTTTGTCCCAACCAAGTCTTTGGTATCCAGCCTTTAAATCCAATTACTATCCCCAAAATAGGAACTCCTGTAAATACAACTAAAATGGAAGCCAAAGCAAGAAAACTTCGGCGTTGCCAGTAAGGCTGTAAGATTGATGGTTTTTGAGTTTCCAGAACAAGAATTTTTAAAATTTCTCTAATTGCTTCTGCATCAACACCTTGGTAAATGCGATCGCCTATTTGTATATCCTGCCCCTGCCTCAAATTTACCGCATACTTACCTATCTGAGAAACATTTTGACCATCACCACTAAGTAACTGCCGCAGCACAACAATATCAGCGTCAGTTTGCTGGTGCTTAGTAATACGTTCAAGTATAGAATTTAGCTCTTCAGGGTTAATCACATCACTATTGATTTTACGTATATATTAATTACATCAAGGCAATTTGAGCAAAATCTCGAATTACATAATTAAAGCGCAGAATCTCAGACTGTTTGGCACTTTTGACTGACATACACTTCGCCTCCTCCTATTTCTTAATGGTGACATTCCCTGGAACTATGCTCGCTTTCTCGACTACTGCACAGAACGTCTCTTTCTCCAGCGCGTCGGTGGACGCTATCGTTTCATCCACAGATTACTACAGGAACATTTCGCCGCGATGCCTTTGGAAAAATAACCTAGTTCTAAAAACTTTATAAAGCACTCAATTTGGGATAAAATTCTATGATATGGCGATCGCACCATTAGTAAAATTCAAGCAGAAGCGCTTGCGGACTATTTTCATGTAGATGCCAGTTTATTTACCTAGCTGATTTACAAAAATTGAACAAGCCGAGTAGAGATAAGTAAATTCACTGTTTTATCATCTAAAATAAAACTAAAAAACTCCGATAAATGGCGAACCCCAGTAACCTCAACGATATTATTCAACGCATTCTCAAAGGAAATCAAAACGATGACGACATTGAAGCTTTGCGTCAGTGGTTAAACAGTGGTGGTAGCCAAAATCTGCAAGTAGGTAAGTACAACGTTACAGCAGTTTTCATGTATTTGAACCACATCTGTCGTAGGGGCACAGCAATGCTCATTGGTGTCAACTTAAGCTTGAAACAGCCTCTCTCATGGCTTTGTCACCCGCCTGGGAATGAATTCCTTTGGCTTTTAGCTCAAGTCTACTGAAGTAGACTAAGGATTTGGAGAGATATTTAGTCATCTTCAGATGACTTTTGCTATGAGCAAGGAACTTCAGTTCCTTGTGGAACATGGGTTATACGTTAAGTTGACACGTATGAGCAATGCTGTGCCCCTACCGCGTGGTCTATTTACCTGAAAATAGCTGTAATATCGGACAGGGAGAAGATATTCATATTGGCGATCGCACTTACCAAGGACTTGATGCACAAGGAATTCGAGAAGTTGCTCGTGCTGTAATTCAGGGTTCTTATAACGGTGGCTGTGATGCGATCGCCCTGCAAGGAATCCCAGAGGAACATACCCCAGTATTCAAAAATTTAAAAAAAAAGTCCAATTAAGGGCAACAAATCCGGTTGATGACTTGGTGCAGCAAGTGCGATCGCGCATTCACGACAGCATTCAAAGTTTGCACGGTGTTATGCCGTTATGGGGAATAGACCATTGGGTGCCTTTGGGGGATTTGTTTGTAGATGTAAATATCCTGGAGTCACTTAGCAGCAGCCGTAGGTCGGAACTGGATGATTTGTGGCAGGATTTTACAACGGGTAATTCCAGCTACCGCAGCTTAGATAGGATTGGTTTGGGAAAGGAACAGCAGCGCGTGTCGGGTTTGACTGTGCTGGAGCGCAATACTAACTTGATGGTGGTGGGTAAACCTGGTTCGGGGAAAACGACATATCTGCAAAGAATTGTAACCGAGTGCAATGCCAGAAAATTGCAAGCACAGCGAATTCCTGTTTTGATTAAGCTGCGGGATAGTCGAGGAGTTTTAGGGGCGATCGCATCTCAGCATGGGTTATTAATTGAGAGGGCGCATAAGGTTTGGTCTTTTTCGCATTTGACGTTTCAAGAGTATTTGGTGGATAGAACTTTACCAATACCTTTTGGCTAATCGACAACATACTAAAGACAAAACCGAGCCGCTTTTCACAAGCCAAAAAACGGGTGAACCCATTTGCGATCGCCACATCCGCCGCATCATCAAATCCATTGCCGAAGTAGCACTTTTAAGTCGCATCCCCTCCCCACACTGGTTGCGGCACAGCCACGCCACCCACGCTGCTAAAAACACGCCTATTCACATCATCACTAAAACGCTGGGACACTCGTCAGGGAAAATCACGATAGACAACTATCTACACGTGGGTGAAGATGAAGCTAGCTCTCTTAACCTCAAACGATATCGCTGAGGCTTTGAGACATGCCACGATTAGAAATTAGCGGCGATCGCCACGTAACCCATCGCGCCACTACCCCACTCAGGTGAACGCTTGCGTCACCTGAGCGGATGATACAGTTCGTCAAGAGCATTCCATTCCCAACCCACGCTCATTGGGTCGCGGTTACGTGACCAACTTAAAAATTCTTTGGCGCTGAGTTTTTCTCTTTCAGCAATCAGGCTTTGGGGGCTAACACCGAGTCTTGGGGCAAGACTTTCGTTTGTCCTGGGTTGTAATTCAACTTGTGTTTGTTGGTATGGGTGCACTTGTCTTCGCGGTTTGTTGTTGCCCAATCTCCCAGAGGCGATTGCCCGTTCGATTAGCTCCAGCTTTTTGGTGAAATGAGGGTGATGGCGGATTAACCTGTGGACTTTCCGATCCTGATAACCAACGCGCACATAATTTAGCAGGTAAACTTATTAGGGAAGATCAGCATATAATTTGGGTCAGAATACCTTCTGATCAAAATTTTAGAGAAAATCGAACAGGAACTTCTTATGAAAACGAGAGGGAAGTTGCTTGCATAGAAAATTTATGCGCTCAAATGAACGAAACCTGGGCTGCCAAAGTTGCTAACGGGGAACCCAAAAAAGAGATAGGTATTATCACCTTCTATGTCGCTCAGTTGACACTTATTAATAAATGCATCTCCAATGAACACCGTTTTCCTAACCTTGATATTCGCACTGGAACAGTTGATAGATTTCAGGGAATGGAAAAAGCTGTTGTCAACCGACCCATTTTTTGGACAAGACATTTTAGAAAATGCCGCAGCTGGAGCGCAATTAGTAGCTGAAGGTTTCAATGAACTTTGGCAAGAAACCCTCAACGGTAGCTTGTACGGCTCGATGTGCAAAGTTGGTCAGTTTTTTGCGATCGCCACACTTACCCTTTTTATGGTTGAGTTAGGCAAAAAAGCCAAGACATTTTAAGATTTGATAATTTGGCAAAAAGCACATCAGTTTTTTTTATTAGTATATCAATTTACTAGTGAGTTTCCTAAATCGGAAATATATGCTTAAACCTAAGTCTAAATCTCAACCAGCCCGCCTCCTCAGTTACGGTCAATCTACCTCTACACCTATTGCAATGGCAATCACCATAACAGCAGGAGGAACTATCTTATCTATCCTATTGCAAATTGTAAATATTGGTATGAGTTCTAGTACAAATCGTCATGTCAAAGGCATGACAGTTGTTCAACTCCAAGATGGCTCTATTTCACCTGGTAAATTTGCTGCTCCCAACGAACGCGAAGACGAAACTATCAAACGCTTTATCTCAGATAGCATGATTAAAACGTTTGGTTGGAACGGAATAATCGAAGCAACAGAGAATGGAGAAAACGTTACCAAATCTGATAAAGGAATAGATGTTCAAACAACAAAAAATAGTAGAAAAAGAATTCCGACTAGAGCTTGGGAAGCTGCATTTGCACTATCTGAAAATCAAGATTTTCGGGCAAACTTCCTCAAAAAATTAGCAGAAATTGTCCCAAATGGTGTATTTAACGGTGAAGTTCAAGTCTCACTCGTCACCCACCATATCTCTGAACCCAGAAAAATCAAGGATGGAAAGTGGGAGGTTGATTATATCGGTACGCTTGTAAGCTTTGATAGAAATGAAAATCAAGGTAAAGGAATCGCCTTTAACAAAACAATTACTGTCGAAGCTATCGATACTCCCAAGTTACCAGCCAAGCCAACTGAACTTGATAAAAAAATTTATTTAGTACGAGAGCCAGGTTTAGAAATTACTCAAATAGGACACTAGATGTAAGATATACTCCATCGCATCCCGTAGACACTCATATTGGTCAAGTTGCTTGCGAATGCGACTTTTGAGCCAAGACCAGCATCGCTCAATCTTGTTAAGATCCGGTGAATAGGGGGGTAAGTACAATAGTTTACAACCTGCTTGCTGAATAAGTTGCTCAATACGACCGCCTTTATGGAAGGTAGCATTATCAATGACTACCACCTGCCCTGGTTCCAACAGAGGGATTAAACAAGTTTCCAACCAAATCTCAAATACAATTCGGTTGAAAGAACCTTCGACTGTAAAAGGAGCCATCAGTTGCTGGTTACACAAGGCCGCAATCATATTCACACAAGCGTTGCCGCCGTCCTGACTTCAGCGCATGAAACCGTTGTCCTTTCTCATTCCAGCCATAATCGTAGTCTTCTCGATTGTCCATACCTGCTTGCTCGACATAAACAATCGTTTCATCTGCCTGGGTTGTTAACTGTGCTATGAATGCTTGCCGTTTGACCTCATCCCGCTCTCGATAACCGTAGGTCTTTTTTTTCGCGTGAACCCAATTTTCTTCAAGGCTCTTGCAATTGTGCGATCGCTGATGTCACCCTCCCACAGTTGAGCCATCTCCACCTGGGTTTTATCACCATGAGATTTAGCAAAAGCCCGAAATTGCTCCCAGTCTGTAATTTTGTGGTTGTTGCCAGAGGGGCGGTTGGGCAAAGGCAGAACGTCTCCGGTTTCAGCTTTACGCTGCAACCACAGGTTAATCGTGTTTCGGCTGATGTTGAAGAGTTCACTGGCTTCGCTTTTCTTCAATCCATCTAACTCGATGGATTGGATCACCTTCTGACGGAAATCGTAACTGTAAGGTTTAGCCATAGTAAATCAGGCGAGAGCCGGTCATGATAATACTTATAGTCTATGTCCTAATGGGCTAGACGGTTGCTATAAAGGCAAGACGGAAGACAAAGAAGAGAAAAAGGAAGGTACTGAAGAAGAACAATCCAAAAACAAAGAGAAAACACGTTCTACTCGACAACGAAGGGTAGTCTCTCAAGAAACTCCCCCTACTTCCAGAAGACGTGTATACCGAGAAGAAGCACCCGAAACTGTTAGACCAAGACCTAGAGAAGTCGCTTCACAGCCAATACCACCCCTGCGTCCTAGCGCTCCTCTGCCAAAATTTGCCAAACAAATAGTTGCCAGCAACCAGAGTGTTGCCAAAGACCCAATAGCCGAACTCGAACGCCTGCGTAGTCTGGGTTCGGTTGGTCGGGTTGATTATATGTTAGCCAGTACCACTGTAAGTGAACCTACAAGCACAACAGCAGAAGAAGTTACAGCTAAAACTGAAGAAACATTACGCCCAGCAGAACAAAATACCAGTCGCTCCCGTCGCCGCCGTAACCGACGTAGCGAGAATACCGAAACAGTTACTAACACTCCCAATCAAATTGAAGAACTGCGCCCGCGTTGGGAACCTGTAAACACAAACGACAGTACTCCAGAGTATAGCAATACTAATGACGAAGAGAACAATCAAGCCGTACCAGTTATTTATAGCTTCTCGGTAAAAGAAGCACAAACTAGCTCAGAACTTGGCAAAGAAAAAACCGTAGAATCCAGTTTTGCTGGTAATAAACAAAACAACCCCACTCAGCAAGTCGAACGACTTGCAAATAACTACTTGCCAGAAGAAGCACAGATACTTTAAGAAACACAACCACAGTATCTAGTTGTCGGTTCGTTTGCAAGTGCAACCCTCGTAACTCCGCTCGTGATGCCCCAAATCAACAATAACGGTCGTTCCCAAGAGCAGACAAATACGTTACAGTTTGTCGCCAGGTTGGACGAGCCGCTTTATAGCAATACTGGCGAAATAGCTATTCCAGCAGGAACACAGTTAACTATCGCTATGATTTCGGTTGATAGCACATCAGGCGTGCGTGCCGAAGTCACGGCTATTCTCAAAGACGGAACCGAATACCCCCTATCACCCGGAACGATATCAGTCCTGGGAGAGGCAGGTTCCCCCCTAGCTGCCAGACCTTACGACGACAAGGGATCTGAAATTGCCAAGTATGATGCCACTTTGGGGACAATAGCTGGTATTGCCAAGGTAGGGGAAATTATCAACCAGTCAGATGAACAAGTCACAGAAGATTTGCCTTTAGGTGGGACAAGAACCCGCAGCCGCAATAACAACCGCAACCTGGGAGCTGCCTTCCTTGAAGGTGCCTTTGGCAAACTTGGCGAAACAGTCAGCAAGCGGACAGAACGTGTCACTGACGAAATCAACCGCCGTCCCAATGTCTGGTATGTGCCTAAAGACACCAAAATCACAATCAAAGTCGATAGGTCAATTAAGCTCTGAAACTCAAATATATAGCTAGCTTTAGTTTAATTATCCGTTGCGCGATCGCCTTTGGCGGGTGCCTCACCATCGCCTCCGTGTTTGCACCAAGCCAACTTGTACTGGCAAATACTATCCGTCAAGTTGCAGCGTCCCAGGTGTCAGGGGAAAATGCCCAATTGCAGACAGTTAAGGTCTGGCCTGGACATGGGGTATCAATATCGTTCTACAACACCAGAGAAGTCATCAAGAAAATCTGGCTGGATGACCCATCTAGGTTTGTTTTTGATGTAGACGGATGTCTTGAAGGCTTGGGTAAGTGTTCTAACAACAGTACGGGTGCTGGACTAATTCATATTCGCCGCATCGAGACAGTCAAAATCCCCGGTTTACCACAAGCTTCTTACGGGGCGCACATGACGGTGATTACCGAATCTGGGTCAACAAGGAAAAGCTATCACTTTCGGATTGTAGCGGGCAGTGGCACACCAGAGTACAGCCAAATTGAAATTATTGGCGATACTCCCAGCAAACCTGAAGAAGTAAAACCAAAGGTCAGTTACACCGCATTATCTGATAGCAGACATATCGCTAAAGGAATGCAAGTTGCCCTTAAAAATCAGTGGGTTACTACAGATAGCAAGCTTTGGAAGCGTCTGAACCAACTTGTTGAGTTGCGATCGCAAGGAGAGGAACTTTTTGTCCCCGGCAGCACCGCAAGCTACCAAACTGTTGGTGAAGTACTGGACAATTATCCCGAACTGGGAGAAGTGGAACTTGGTAAGTACGTCAAACTCGATAAGTATAAACTAACCAGCATCCCCGGTATCATCCGTGAGAGGTTAAGGTAATTTCACATTTGTCAAGAGGGTGCAGGAAAAGGAGATAAATCCAGCTTGGAGACTGGCAATCGTTTGGCTTTGACAACTCCTAAATCTTGATTTTCTAAAGCAGCAAAGTACTTAATGGGGTCATCCGCCTTCCCTTTATCGTAAGCGACACTAAAATGATACAAACCACGATAAATTCAGAATCCTGTCTCGACATCCTAACTGCTTATAATATTTTTGTTGAGCAAAAATAGCTGGGGTTAATAAAGCTTCTAAATGTTTGGAGATCGCTTCATTATCTATAGTAGGAGTATGATGTCGGTGTGCGTGGTCAGAGTTTTGTTTTGGTCGCTTTGGCATGGCGGTAAACCAAATTTTTCATTACCTCGTTTGATAATTGAATTTACCTAACAATGTTGCCCGCTTCTTGCAAAGTTATTTTGTCGTTACAATACTTTTTCTTACCTTATTTAAGTTGTCAAGTACTTTTAAGATAATGATAATCAAAGAGAGGGGGAGGAGGCAAGCGACGGTTGCCTCCTCCCCCTCTCCCCATACATGATTATCATTCTTATTAAGACCATTTTGAGTATTTTAGCTGATTGACAAAAGGCGCTTTATTCTAAACTCTCACGGATGGGCGTAGTTTACCTTTCCGGTGGCATCGCTCTCTATCCTCTAAGAATGAGAAGCGATCGCTACAAGAGCAAAATTCAATACTTCTATGCTTTGACTGTGTGTTCTCGGTATTTTCCAATACCTGGCACTGGTTCCAAGGTAGGCTCTTTTGATTCAGCGATCGCCCCTCATGTGTAGGGCAATATTCTGAGAGGAAAGTGGGAGCGATGCCACCGGAAAGGTAAACTACGTCCTCAGTCCTTTGCTGTCTTTAGAAAGATTTTTAGCGGAACTTCTATATACACATTTGACATATTAATGACACAACTAAGACATAGATATAAATAAAATCTTAAAAAAATAAGAACTGTTAGTTAATGAATTAATCTAGTTAAATTCATCACAATTAAGTCAAAAAAATAACTGGCTTAATTGTCAAGAGTTAAGTAAAAGGAAAAGATTAATGAACAAGATTATTGCAGGAATAGTGGCAATACCCGTGTTGCTTACCTCAATGCCAAAACAGGCATCAGCACTCTCAGTAGTCAACCCAGATGTTCAAAAACCACAAGTCGGAACATTACTAGCTAGACGAACCCAGCGTCGTCGGTGGATAGCTGGGCATTGGGTAATCAGAAATCACCACCGCGTATGGGTTAAGGGTCATTATCAGTATTACTAACCACGAACTAAGCGTGAGATTTAGGCATTTTTGGTGCTAAATCTTAAAATCCTCTTAGTAGTTCGCCCTTGAGTGAAGCAAGAAAGCAGGGGGAGCAGGGGGGGAAATGGAGGCTGGCGTTGAGTTTTGCCTCCCCTGCTTCTCTTCTTCCCCTGCCTAAGAAAGCTTATCTGAGCAGTATTGCACCCCAATCCGAAAAAGCGCATTTTGGGGTTGGCAGACCAGTAGGGCGATGCCTACGGCGGAGCGAAAGGCGACCATCGCAGTTTTTCTTTCTTGACTTTGCTCTCTTACTACGGATGAGCAGTAGAAAAAAATACTTGCATACTCGTAGTAGTATCAGCATGATTCTTGATATCAATTTTTATACAACGAGAAAAAAATTGGAGTATTCTGAATGTCTACATTTACCGTCACTAATACTAATAACAGTGGTGCAGGTTCACTGCGGCAGCAAATTCTAAATGCCGATCTCGCTGGCGGAACAAATATCATCAATTTTGGTGGACTGTTTTCTGATGGGCTGGCTCATACGATCAATCTGACTGGTAGTAGTCTGAGTATCACAGATAACCTTACCATTCAAGGCACAAATGCCAGCTTACTTACTATTAAGGATGATAGTGCTGACCGTGTTTTTGATATTGGTAAAGGTATAACATCTGCAATCAACGGGCTGACTATTACCAATACATACGATGGAGCCGGAGGAGGGGGTGCGATCTCAAATGATGGCATCCTGACCTTGAGCAATAGCATCATCACTGGTAACACTGTAAAGAGTAACGCAACCCTCTACGGATTTAGCATTGGTGAGGGCGGTGGCATTTTAAACAGTGGTAGTCTCACGCTGGACTACAGTATCATTAGCAATAACTCGACTATTGCTGCTGACACGTTACCAACATTAAATGGTGATTTTTCTAATAATGGAGTTATTGTCGCTGGCGGTGGTATTTACAACAGTGGCAGTCTCACACTGAACAACAGCACCATCAGTAATAATTCATCAATTTATTCTGACGCTCAAGGCGGTGGTATTTACAACAGTGGCAGTCTCACTGTGAATCACAGCACCATCAGTAATAATTTATGCCAATGGGACGGCGGAGGTATTTACAGCGATGGCAGTCTTACTGTGAACTACAGTTCCATCACTGATAATACATCACAATGGAACGGCGGCGGGATCTACTACAGTGGGAGTAGCATCCTATCGGTGAATAATAGCATCATCACTGGTAATTTAGCAGAATACGTCGCTACCTTCGGCAGCGGCTTGGGCGGAGGTATTTACAACGAAGGCACTACTATAAACGTGACTAACAGCCGCATCAGTGACAATTCCGCACAGTACAATGGCGGCGGGATCTACAATGATGGCACTCTAACGCTGAATAATAGCACCATCAGTGGCAATTCGGCACAATACGACGGCGGCGGGATCTACAAAAGTTATATCAATAATTATGGTTATAGCACTATAACGGTGAATAACAGCATTATCAGTAATAACTATGCCAGCGAACATGGGGGCGGCATTTATAGCGATGGCACTTTTTATAGCGATGGCACTATAGCGGTGAATGAAAGCACTATAGCGGTGAATGAAAGCACTATTATTGGTAATTCGACAAACGGCGAGGGCGGCGGGATCTACAATGTTGGCATTTATTCTCTAGGGTATCGTGGTCCAGGATATACACTTCTCTCTAGACTTACGGTAACAAATAGCACTATTAGTCATAATCGGGCAACCACTGGAGGTGGTATCTACAATAATGGCACTCTATCAGTGAGTCAGAGCAGCATCAGTAATAACTATGCCAGCGATTATGGCGGCGGCATCTACAACTCTAGTTCTAACGGGGACGGTAGCGACAATCAATTTGGCATCGTTACCGTAAGTTATAGCAGCATTAATGGCAATACGGCACTTACTGCCGGCGGTGGCATCTACAATAATGCCGATGACGGCGGCGACTATTCTGGCACTGTTACATATACTCAATTAGGCATAGTTAACGTGAATCACAGCACCATTAGTGGCAATCAAGCACACTTTGGCGGTGGGATATACAACAATGCCAGCTTAACAGTAGGCAACAGCACTATCAGGCACAATAAAGCTTTCGGCATCGAACTCAGTTCTGGGAAATTCGAGTCTGGCAAGGGTGGCGGGATTTACAACTCTGACTCTAGCTATGCCACGGACACAATAGACTACAGCACCATCGCTTGTAACTTTGACACACCCGAAGAAGATTCAAATAAGTTTATCAAGCTTGATAATCTCGTAGGTAAATTCATCACCAAAG
>NZ_JABXKJ010000091.1 GCF_017115085.1 Nostoc sp. NMS7
TTGGTTGGTCGTGGATGCCAGAATAACTCCTTACCCCGAAGTATTGAGGGGATACCTTATTTTTCCCAGTAATTTCTAGGATTTGATTACGCTCAATCCAATCAGTTACTGCTGGGTATACTTGAGCAGGTAAATTGACAATGACAGAAGTTGTTAGTGCTAAATTAAAAATTTCATCAGCATCGTAAGCTTTACGCTCTGATTCGCTAAAAACTGCTGTTTTATGATTATCTGGGTAAAATGCGCCCACATCTGGATTACTTTGGTCTGCTTCTACCAACTCATAAGAGAGTTTATTGTCAATGCAGTATTGCACCATAACCCGTGCAAACAAAGACTTGCCAACTCCACCTTTTTCACCATCCATGAAGTGAATTGCTGCCATCTTAAATCTCCTTTGTGATTTGACTAAATGTGCATTAATAAATACTTAAATATTCTCAAACATATCGTCTGTTTCATCATAGAAAGACCCCTCACCAGGAATGAAGGAATCAGAATCTATTTTGTGTTTTGGCTGGTTGTCACTATTACTACTGCCATTGCCTTTACTTTTACCTTTAGCGCTAGCATTACTATCATTTTCATCATCAATACCACCGCTACTACCAATTTCTAGACCGAACATAGTAGCAAGCGTTTGAGGATTGGTCATAGTGCTGAGAGGTACAGGCAAAACATCACTTGATTTATGCGGTAATCCTAGTTCCATTCGCAAATAGGCCAAATGTTGCTCCAGGGCATGACAACAAATTAACCCTACCTGGCGCACCTCTTTATCACTAATTTCTACATCCGCATTTGCTTGAGCTTGATATGCTAAAGGCAACCAACACATTCGTAATGCCTGTAATACCATCTCTTTGCTAGTACTGACCCCATTTCCTTTTTGCAAATATATAATTAGCTTTGCATCAACAGTATTTGAGTAAGCACGAAGCCGAAGAGTCAAATTTTTATATTGTCTTTCTCTGTCAGTATCAGTTCCTTCAGACAGTTTGCGACTACCGCTACTATTGGGCTGTCTATTATTGTCATTATTTTTGGGTTGTTTTTTATTTGTAGTCATGCCACCTTCTCCATTTGCGCTCTAAACCGCATAAACAAACCAAACGCATCAATCAACCTAAACGACAAAGCTTCCTGCTCTCGGAAAGTATGGCAATAATCATTACTTTTATCCTTGAATACTTCTTGTACCTGCTGCTGTAGGTCAGCACCCCAATAAGTTGAAATTTCTTGAAAGCACTCTTGTAACTCTTGCTCTAAATACAATGCTGCGCCACCACTTAAGATCACCTCGTTCACCGCAGGTAAAGTTGATTCCAGCCAATCGTAAAGCCTAGACCAATACTCAGCTTTAGCAGTAGCAATGGCATTAACAATCATCTGCAATTCATAATCAAGATTTTTAGGTTCTCTACTTTTGACTAGAGCGCGAATTGCTTGGTTATCAGCCGTGATATCTGAACCGGCTGCATAGATCGCAGAGGTCAAAGCAGTGGCATCTTGTCCAGATGTGCGCTCAATTACTCGCTTTACCATTTGGTGAAAGCCCAGTCCATTGGTGTAACCCGCCGTCATTTTGCCCCGTTCAAATAATAGAAGGCTGGTATTGCGATGCCCGAACATCAGCACTGCGATCGTTTGGGCGTTAAACCATTCTTTACCATTCTGGCGTTGGCGAATCATTGCCAATCCCGCACCTTCGGGTAAGCACTCGAATCGCTCCAGTTTCACCCGCAACCTTTGACCCCGAAACCTAAAATCCTTGAGTGCAGACTGCAACTGTTGCTCAAATGCTTGGCGATTTTGATATTCACCATAGGGCAGTAGTGAGGTAAGTGATAGTGAAAACCTGCTAGGCAATTTGTTGTGTTGAGCGATCGCACCAATAACTGCCAGGGCTTTGTGAATTGAGGTTTCGTACTTGAGCTTATCGAGTCTGGCAGATGCTGAAAACTGCTGTGCCAGGAATCCAACTACTGTACATTGTGTATCACCATCCGCAGGATTTGACACCCAGGCTTCATCTGCTGGTTTAGGAGATTCCAGACCCTTGCGACTTGACATATAAGCGTCAATCGAACTTTGAGGCAACTTTAGCATCTCTGGTTCCATTGTCATCAAACATGGTTTGCCTTCAGTTGCTAGTTCGTAAACAATCTTGGTCAAGGAAGCACCAGGGTCAAAACTGACTATCAAGTTTGACATTGACTGTGGTTCACCTAAAAGCTTTCTTTTAAGTTAAGTGCAAATATAAATCATGCCAATCTACCCACTGACCATTTTTATCAGGCGAAAAATTAGCCCATTGGTTATTTTTTTGCTGCATTTTCTCAAGTAGTTATTTTTGTGCTATTGAATTCAAAAATACGCCACTCAAATGCCAATTCAACGCCATTTAAGCGTCACTTGAGCGCCAATTCAATCCCAATTGAGTGCCAATTCAACGCCACTGCATACAGTATGTATATATTATTCTTATCAATAACTAAGCTTATTGACAATAAAATGGTCAAAAAATGCCAATTCAGTGCCACTTAAATGCCAACTCAATGCCACTGATGTTTTTAATTTGAGTAGCCCAAAAAAACCTTTGGTGAGTAGCAAGCTATGTTGCTGTCCGGACATTTTTTCTCAAGAGAAAAAACGCACCCCCCAGGTGCGGCAACAAACTTGCCCTCCTTTCACGGTTCCCCTACCTAAGTAGGTCAACCACCGTGACAGAGGGGAAGATGATACGAAAAACCTCAGCTTGGAAAATTTCTGCAAGGTTTGGGCGGATTAGCTTTTTAATTGCGCGATGGGCTACGCCCCGCCGTAGGCGATCGCATTTCATGATCTCGCGTCGCATTTTGGCATTGAACCAGAATCGTAAATAACCGCTTGGTCAATGACAAATGATAGTGCAGTCGTCAAACTTAAAACAGCTAATGACTAATGCATCAATAATGCGACAAAAACGCTCACACAGGATAGACATTAGACTGACTTTGGCAGAATACGAGAAAGCACAGTTAATGGCAGATGAAAATAATCTCACTATGAGTGAGTTGTTTCGTGCCAAGACTCTGAAAAATAGATTGCCCAGGCGTGTCACCAAAGTAGCAGGTCAAACTTACTGGGAGTTGGGGAAAATAGGTAACAATCTCAACCAAATAGCTAAAGCAATTAATACTTCAGTACTCATGGGAGAACCTGTGGTCGTAGATAGAGCATTGTTGTCACAGGTAAGAGATTTGGTGAAACAGGTGCGCCGAGAGATTGCTGAAATTGATTTAATCACTGATTTACAAGATGAAGGATGATTGGTAAGCACATCAAAGGTAAAAGTTTTCGGGGACTGCTAAACTACCTCTTTGGCAAAGATGGAGCAAAACAAATCGGTGGGAATATGGAAGGAACAAACCCACGCGAATTAGCAGCTGAATTTGGTATATCTCGAAGATTAAACCCGAAGGTGAGCAGGGCTGTTTATCACGCTTCTCTCAGTTTGGCCTATAAGGAGAGTTTAGATGATGATACTTGGGATGAAATCGCCCAAAAGTATCTGCAAGCAATGGGTTTTGATATGAACCAATATGTCGTAGTGCGGCATACTGATCGGACTCATGAACACATACATATTGCTGCCAGTCGCATTCAATTAGATGGCACTACAGTTTCTGATAGCTGGGACGATCGCAGAAGTGAAACGGTAATTCGCAAGTTGGAGCAGGAATACAATTTGCAATCGGTGCAACCAAGTTGGGAAAAAGATAAGCACAGTCCAACTACTGGCGAACGTAGGCACATTGCCAGAACTGGAGAGGAAAGCGTTAGAGTGAGACTCCAGCGATCGCTCGACCAAGCAACCTACGACCATCCCACTATGCCAGAGTTAATAGAGCGAACGCAACAACAAGGTATTAATGTCCGTGTTGGTTATACTCGCACAGGCATTGTCAAAGGCATTAGTTACCAACTTGACGGTGTAGCTTTTAGTGGTACGCATCTCGGTAAAGCATATACCTTTTCTGGTTTACAAAAGCATCGAGGTGTAAACTACAGTCCCAAGCGGGATGACAAACGCATCCAGAAACTCATGGAGCAAGCTGTCGAAAATCTTACACCAGCAGTACCTCCAAAACAGAATGACAAACGTATTCAGAAACTTATGGAACAAGCTGTTGAAAATACCACGCCAGCAGTTACTCAAACAAACCCTTTGCCTACACGAGAACCAACAAACTGGGAGCAAATACGCCTAAACTTAAGCCAGCAGTACAATTTACCCAATTCTCTGCTCACAGAACTGTATGAAAAGGGTTGGCTCTATGCAAGTCAAACAGGTCAAGCAATATTTGTGGAACGTACACTCGATGATCTTCCAACTCTTGCCAAGCAGCTAGAACCAGCAGGTAACTTCACCGCCATTACTCTCAACTCTGAAGCTACGAAAAATGGTAGTTTTTGGATTGCTACAGATGCCACAGTAGAAAGAGCAGTGCTACTAAGTGACCCGATTGAAGTTCTCTCTGTCATTGCCTTAGAATCAACTGTTGACAAAGAAAAGCGCAAACCTACATTATATTGGAGTGTAGGCGATAGCGAGCAAATACCTTTAGAATTTTTGCGAGCGATCGATACAGTAGTCATCGCTTTTAAAGATCATGAAAAAGTTGAGGACTTGATAGCTGAGATACTGGCTGAACTACCCCAAGCCAAACAAGTTTCTCCCGGTGAAGCTGGTTGGAATGGGATGCTAACTAACAATCACTTGCAACCCAACCAAAGCCGAATCCCAGAGCTTCAAGGTTGGGAACTTTGATATCAGTTATCATTAAAAGAAACGGTTCTTCAGTACTTGCTATGCTTAACTAATAGTTGATATACCAATTTAACAAGC
>NZ_JABXKJ010000014.1 GCF_017115085.1 Nostoc sp. NMS7
GGGTTTGATTTCTAGCCAACGAATCGCATCGACCTCACAAAATCGCATTGCTCCCGGGAGCCAGTGCGTTGCGGAGGTTCCCAGAGTTGTCGCTCTCTATGTCTGCCTCTAGAACCTGCGGCGGCAACAATTTTGTTCACCTCAGCCAAAGTCAGGTATTCTCTAGATCGATATTGAATATTTTTTTTGCGGATTAACGGCAATGGTGAGTTCATTTCTAATTTATGGTGACTGTCAGGAATTGGGTTAATTTCCTGAAAGCCTTATTTGATTAGGGTTTTGCTAAATTCCACTCTGATTCAGGCTCGTCAATATTTAGATGCGTTTGCCCTGGCAGCACAGGTTAATGGTTGCTGCACCTGAGTAGGAGATTTATCTGCAACTAACTCAATTTTGCCAATTGCGTTGCGATGCCAAGAAGTAGCTTGGACAAGAACCTCTGGGGTTGCTGGTATTTGTGCCGTGACTTCGCCAGTTTTGCGGTATGCAGAGATGTCGCGGATGTCAGACCAAGTGCGATCACTCCTCAGTTCCTGTGTGGGATTTTGTGGGATTCCACCCCGTCCCGTGGCGACAAAACTACTACCATTCGTATTAGAACAACCTGTAGCAATTTGTTGTGATGAGTCTGTTAAGTTTACAGGTAATTCGACTAAACCGGAATTTGGATCAATTCCAAAATTGTTAATATCAACTGTACCGTTAATGCCAAATTCGGAACTAGCGGTGATGTCGCTTTCTCTTGTGAGGCGATCGCGGTACTTCAGCCCAAATAAACCTTGAGTGCTAATGTTAATGTTACCGCCCTTACCAAGGATTGCATTGGCAATAATGTCGCTGTTTTCTAACCCAACAATCACGGGTGCGTTAATTGACAAGTTACCACCATTCCCGTTGCCCGCAGCAGTGGCGGAAATCAGGCTATCGTGACGCATCAGCAGAAGCTCTTGTAAGTTTAATCTGACATTACCTCCGTTTCCAGAGGCGGTTGATGCGGTGATAGCGCTTTGGTTGTCAAGGAAAATAGAGTTGGCGTTAATCTGCAAATCTCCTGCTCTGCCTGGACCATCATTTTTGACGCTGATAAATGCCCCATCTGTGATGTGTAACGAAGGTGTGTTAATGGTTAGGGAACCAGCGTTACCACTGGGAATGAGAGGCAGTCCAAAGCCAGCTTGAGTGGGTGGAACGATAATTTGGGCGGTTGAAATGATGCGGCTAGGTACGATCGATCCGGCACTTCTACCCTGGATATCTACGGACTTTGAAGCATTAATCGTCACGCTAGCTGCTGAACCCGTGCCAACGGTGTCAGACCCTAGGAATCCACCGTCTCGAATCACTAATCTGGACGTATTGACAAACACGTTATTGGCATTTCCATATCTGACAGTCGCTGAAAGCAACTGACTTGGTGACAATGTAATGGGGTTTTGTCCAGCGATTTCGATTAAGTCTTCTGCATTAATTCGTAAGGTTCCAGCCTGTCCAGAGCCTCTGGTTACAGAGAACAAACTGCCACCATTCAGAATTCTCAGGTTGCCAATTGAGACCGTAAGGTTGCCTGCGTTAGCGGAGTTAGATGTGAATGTTGCAATCGAGGACGCATTGGCTGGGTTGGCGGGGGCAAAGCCATCGACATCGGTTGAGCCTGCAACATTGACTGTTATATTGCCACCAGGTGCTTGAGTAAACGTCCGAGTACCGATTCCTCCTCCATTTTGGAGGGATAGCTGCGCGGCAGAGACGCTAATATCGCCCGTCTGACTCGTTCCTAAGTTCTCGATTTGGATGAAGCTCCCCAGCCTACCATCGGGTGTATTCCCCGTAAGGTTAAGGGACTGAGTGGCATTGACTGTAATCCCCCCGGACCGTTGTGTGCCAAAGTTTTGGATCAAGGCTGCGGAACCCTCGGTCAAGTTGATATTCCGTCCTTGTAATTGGATGGAGTCTCTGCTGCCACTGGCATCTAGCAGAGATTGCTGGGCGAGATGGATATCGTTGAATTGCCGCACTGCTGAGTAATCCCCGACCCAGCCCTGCTCTGTGGCATTGAGTCTGACCTGCCCATCGCTGACACTACCTATTTCCAAATGCCCGCCACCAGCAACGGCTGCAATGCCACCGGCGAAGTTAACCGCACCGCCTAGAAGCGCCAGTGTATTGCCGAATCCGACTTGTAAACCGATGGGGTTATTGCTGCGATCTGTGGGGGTAAAATTTCCGCCGGTCAGTCGATGTCCACTGCCTTGTAATGTAATCCCCCCTGGATTTTGCCCCAACTGCAAGCCGATCGGCACACTTATCGTCAGTAACGGTGTAGTACCGGGATTAGTCGCACTAAATTCTACACTATCGCTAAACTTAATACTATTCGCCGTTGTTCCCAGAAAGGAACCGTCAATATTCAAGCGGGCATTTGCCCCAAACACAATTCCCGCAGGATTCATCAAAAACAAACTCACCGGATTACTACTATTAAGCGTGCTAATTAACCCATCAATATTAGAAACATTTCCACCCGTAACTCGACTAAATATAGTTGTAATATTTGGCGTGTTAATTAAATTGAAAGTGGCTGAACCACCCGTAGGCACAGAGAAATTATTGAAGCTGTGAAATAAATTATTGCCTTTTTCAATTCCGTTAAGAATATTAAAATTATTACCACTTTGCTTGACAATGGTGTTGGTAGTCCCGTCAGATGTCACCTGAGCGATAGCTGGTAGTACCAGAGCGGAACTTAAGAACCCAGTTGTGAGTGTAGATAGAAAAGCGTAGGCGTAGCCCATCGTAGACATTGCTCTCATCACCAAAGACTTCCTTTACTGATTAAAACTTAGAGTTCCCTTTACGAACTACGAACTATCACAACTGTCCAGTTGAGTTTCCATTCAATTATTTTCTCTTTTCTAGTGAACACCAGGAGTATGAGCGGATTATGGCAAAGAAAAGCAACAAGTTTCCATTAATTCCACTTAGATGAAGACAAGCGACCCCTCTTCTTTAAACCCTTATGCAGACTGATGTCCAGATGCCATTTGCGACGGGGTATAAACAATTGAGCAGAGTTCAACCATATTACATACACACACAAACCCTGAAACCATCTCTTACCCAAGTATGTGTATATCTGGAAATAGTTAAGTGCAACTTATTAATCAACGAGAAATCAGCATGACAGTGTAATACCCAGACTGCGACGTAAGTGATGGGCTAGGGGGTAAGCCGGGATACGTGCAAATTGAGACACGCTGCAAATAATTATTACAATGATTGTTTTCTTAGTTTCTTAACTTGCCCATAAATGCTAAAGGAGCAATTGAAGTTTACTACAGTAAAATCACCTCTCTACCTTCTGAGGTTCCTTAAACTTGCTCATATTAAATCATTTTTGGTAATGTTTTCATCTTCAACCGACATCAACGACACAGGTTGAAACAACGCTAAATCAATGGTTTTGACTCTTTGGCGTTACAAAACTTTACAATGTCTCTCAATTTGCACGTATCCCGGCTTACCCCCTTCATAAGTATCAAGCGTGATAAAAAACCGCCGTGGCATTAGTTCTTCGGGGTTATTAACAAAATGTCCCCAGACAGAAAAGCCGAAATACTCCTCATTTTTTTCATTGTTATATTCCCAATCAGTCAAGTTGGGAAAAGCAGCTTGAACTTGCTCTAAAACTTGTTGTATTTCAGGTTCTGTTAATAGCATCTCATCCTCTAAGAATTTATTTTTTAGCTTTCGCTCTACGAATAAAACCGATTATTTCCTCTAAGCTAACCCCTTCATTTTGCATTGATTGAATCAGGGCGATCGCACCCAACGGCACTGATCCAATGCTGCGCCCCTTCCACTCACCATCTACCTTCTCTTCCCAGTTAAAGCCCCAACGCCAATGAGTAGGATTATCGGGGTGTCTGTGACCGATTACACGGGGGTAAGAAGCGATCGCACCACTCTTCAACCATCGGTGAGAGGTTAAGATAATCTTACTTTTGTCAATTAGAAATTATGCTGAAAATTTGGACAAAGCATAGGTGTTAAGTTAACTATTGTACTGAACCGATGGGTCAAGAATGAATGATGCGTATCCAGATTACGCATACACAGTAGAACACCTCAATTCATCCCTCTATTATGCAACGCCGGCACTAGATTGTCAGTTTGGGCAAATACTGGAGGTGTCAAAATCCCCAGTGGGATGGGCAAACTCAAGCCCATCAGAATCAGGGAACGTTAAAACAAGTCGCAAGTCGCAAGTCGCAAGTAAGTTTTGTGACGGGGATTTAGACCCCGAGCCAAAACGTTCGGCTTTTGAAGCAGGGGACTTAAACCCCTAAACTTAGTTAAAGAAGTTGGAAGTACAGTTTTGTGACGGGGATTTAGACTCCGCCACAAAACTTGCGGCTTACTTGTTGCCGGGGACTTAAACCCACCGAATTAGGTAAAGGTTATTTATGTACATACTTGATTCTCCTGATGTTTAGTAGACCTCTTGCAAAATTAGTTTTATGTTATATTAGAGGTTTTGAATTTTGAGACAGCCAAATTTAACTCGTAGTTGTAAATTGCTGCGAGTAAGTTACAACGCAGACCATAACGACGACGGCGATTACGATATCTGTCGCCAAAAATCTTAAAAATTTTCAGGCGGCGATTGATGTGTTCAATGCCGATTATTGCCTTTGCCAAAAATCGATTATAGTCTTTTTCTGAGACAGACAGTTCTCTCTTTTTAGGCTTTTTTTTGGGAGTGTAACTGTTGTTATGATATTGGTCAATTTCTTGATAACCACTATCATGTAGACCTTGTGTTTTGGGATGAAAATGAATCCCACT
>NZ_JABXKJ010000245.1 GCF_017115085.1 Nostoc sp. NMS7
TTCATTGGTTTGAGGAGATGATGTCATGTTGACTATTTTAGGCTTTTTAGAGTTAGTGTAATTAAATATGTAAAGTTTTGTATTAGGATTCAACATTTCTGTAACGCCTTTAACCCTTTTGAACCCTTACCCGCAGGTGATCCAAAATATGTAGATTGTCAGGATGTGCGGGGAGATGCGGATATTTTGCAAGAGTTGGGAAATCGGATGCAATTGGCAAATACAAATACTTGTCAATTGTATTCTGGTCATCGGGGTGCAGGGAAGTCTACAGAATTACTCAGGTTAAAGAAGTATTTAGAAAATCGGAAATTTTATGTGGTCTATTTTGCGGCTGATGAAGAGGATATCGATTCTGAAGATGCCCAATATACAGATATTCTCCTCGCCTGTACCCGCCGTTTGCTCAAAGATTTAAAAGGAATTGCTAGTCCTCGTCCGATACTCGACTGGTTGAAAGATCGTTGGGTAGATTTAAAAGATTTGGCGCTGACTCCCATAGAGTTTGAGAAGATGGCTATAGAAGTGCAGCTTGCTCAATTCGCCAAGTTGACCGCAAATTTAAGAGCTGTTCCTGAATTACGCCAGAAGATTCGCCAGAAAATTGATCCTTACACCGTCACTTTAATTCAGGTGTTAAATGAGTTTCTGGTGGATGCAAAACATAACTTACCTCATGGCGACAATAAACTGGCGGTAATTGTCGATAATTTAGACCGGATGGTGTTAGTTAAAGACGGCGATGGCCGCACTAACTATGAGGAAGTCTTTTTAGACCGTAGCGAACAACTCCAAGCTTTAGATTGCCATTTGATTTACACTGTCCCTATTTCAATGGTCTATTCTACCAGGGCAACTGACCTCAGAGATATCTACGGCGACCCCCAAATTTTGCCGATGATTATGGTAAACACTCTCCAGGGGGAAGTTTACCAGCCAGGACTCAAGAAAGTTAAGGAAGTAATTAACAAGCGAGTCCGGCAAATTGCACCCGAACTCTCACTAGAGAAAGAAATTTTTGATAGTCCCCAAACCTTAGACAGACTTTGTTTGATGAGTGGAGGTCATGTGAGGAATTTGCTATTGTTAACTCAAGATACCATTGGACGCACTGAAGAATTACCTGTTTCAGAAAAGGCAGTGCGACGAGCAATTACTCAAGCTAGAGATACTTATCGCCGCGCTGTGGAAAATCATCAATGGTGTCTGTTAGCGGAAGTGTCTTGTTCTAAGCGCATTATTAATGATGACTTGTATCGGAGTTTGATGTATAACCGTTGTCTTTTAGAATACCGCTATTTGGATGATGATGGAGAAATGCAGCGTTGGTATGATATTCATCCATTGATTCAAGGAATTCCAGAATTTAAAGAAGCCGTAGCGAAACTTTCATGAACCCAAATTTAAGTGATTGGGATGATGATTTACCCCCAGAACCAGAAGAAGCTTATCAAGACTTGCTTCGCGCACTGAAGCGAAAATCAGGATTTGGTTTGTTTTTTGTACAATGTACACCTGGGGAAGCAGACAATTTGATTATCAAACTTCCCCAGGAGATTCCGCAGAAGAAGATTGCAGTTTTGCGCTTGGTTGAGGCGATTGATAATTTATATCAGCCAGTGGCAGAGTTTATTAAAGACAAGCAAGTTGATATTTTATTGATTAAAGGTCTGGAATATACTTTATATAAATATGAAAAAAGAAATTTGGGGGAAATTACTGGAGGAAAATTTCAATTTAGCAGTTTAACTAATGTTCCGCATATTTTAAGCCACTTAAACCAACAGCGAGAACGCTTTAGAGATGATTTTCCAATTATCTTTGTTTTTCTCTTTCGTTCATTTTTGATAAACTATTTTATTAATCGCGCTCCAGATTTTTTTGATTGGCGTTCTGGAGTCTTTGAATTACTGACAACGCCAAAAGTAGTAGAACAAGAGTCAACTCGCCTGCTGTTGGAGGGAGATTATGAGGAATATTTGAAACTCACTCCTGAACAAAAAATTGAGAGAGTTATAGAAATTCAAGACTTGCTGATAGAAAAACATCAGCCAGAGAATCTTTATGCAAGTTTACTATTTGAACTGGGAAATTTACTGTTTGCTGCAAAGGAAGATGAAGGAGCAATCGCATCCTACGACCAAGCACTGAAATTGAAATCAGATGACCACCAAGCTTGGAACAATCGGGGCAATACGCTAGGCAAATTAGGACGGAATGAAGAAACGATCGCATCCTACGACCAAGCACTGAAAATTAAACCAGATGACCACGATGCTTGGTACAATCGGGGCAATGCGCTATTTAATTTAGGACGGAATGAAGAAACGATCGCATCCTACGACCAAGCACTGAAAATTAAACCAGATGACCACGATGCTTGGTACAATCGGGGCAATGCGCTATTTAATTTAGGACGGAATGAAGAAACGATCGCATCCTACGACCAAGCACTGAAAATTAAACCAGATGACCACGATGCTTGGTACAATCGGGGCAATGCGCTATTTAATTTAGGACGGAATGAAGAAACGATCGCATCCTACGACCAAGCACTGAAAATTAAACCAGATGACCACGATGCTTGGTACAATCGGGGCACTGCGCTAGGCAAATTAGGACGCTTTGAAGAAGCGATCGCATCCTACGACCAAGCACTGAAAATTAAACCAGATGACCACCAAGCTTGGAACAATAGGAAAATTACCGTCATAAAATTGAAATGGCAAAAATTAACTCAGGCTGTGACAGGATTTCTGCAACTGATTAGTTTTAAGCGTTGATTTAAGAGTGGCGATCGCATTACCATCTCACTTATAAAAATTTCAATTAAAAGCGATAGCTATGAATAACGAATTAGAAAGTTAACCTATCTTCAGGAACACAAATTAAATGTCAGAAAACGCCCAAGAGCAAAAAAAGCTATCTCTCCAAGAAGTTGCTAGCCTATCTTTGGCAGAACGTTACAAAATACTAGAACCTTTTATCGCCGCCACAGCCGAAGATTTTTTGAACGACCCGGAATTAACAGAATTCTCGGTTTTAGATGGTGAAGATTGGGAAACTGAGAATGACAACATAATTCATGTGGAAAAACCCGAAAGCACCCGCAACCATGACGCTTTTTTGAACGGCTACGCACCAGAAGACGAAGGACTTTATGACGACTGAAAATTAAATGCGAGCATCCTGATAAAAATCATGTCACAACTTAAAATTGACTATCCAGAAACTTTACCAGATGCCTTACAGCAAACGCGAGAACAGTTTGAACAAGAAGCAAAAATGGCGATCGCAGTTAAACTATTTGAAATGAAACCTATTTCTTCTGGTTTAGCTGCACAATTAGCAGGTATAGATAGGGTAACTTTTTTACTTAATTTACACCGTTATGGTGTAGCGATGATTGATTTAACAGAAGAGGAACTTATATCTGATTTAGCCAATGCTTGAAAATAATATAGCGGTTCTCAGTTGAGTCAGGTATAAGAACCCCACCCCCAACCCCCTCCCCGCTCTTCGAGAGGGGGCTATGATGTACCTCATTTGATTAGCAAAAGCTATATATTTGAATCTTACTCCCATTCCCTTGTAGGGAAGGGGCTGGGGGTTAGGTCTCTATTGGACTCAACTAAGAACCGCCATAGCCTTAAATAAATACCCCCCGCGAACTAATTGACAACGCATCCCTCAAAGGAGAGAGATAGGAGCCTAAACCCTGTTGTAAAATAAATATATAAGGATTCGGGGGGCCATTTAACTGGTCATAAACGCCTATAGAAACTATTTTTGGAAATCTCCAAGGTCTGAAGTCCAGCCAGCTGAAGCAACTACAGCGACTGTACCACCAGCGCATACCAGGCGATCGCATCACCACGCCTGACTTTTCTCAGCGTCTGGCAGCAATTAGCACAGAAGTCAATCAGCCTGTGTGCGCCTACATCAACCGTCGCGGACAAGTGATTCGCGTCGGCGTAGGCACACCGCGTCAAACGCAAATACCACCACTGGAATTGCCCCGTTACGGTGCAGAACGACTCAGTGGTATTCGTTGTATTGCCACACATCTGAAGCCAGAACCGCCCAATGAATCGGCACTTACGGCTATGGCACTGCAACGCTTAGATGCTCTAGTTGTGCTAAACATTACCGGAACTGGATTTACACGACGGGGAGGCGGTGCGACTGGGTATGTCAAAGAAGCTTATCTAGCTCATCTGACACCCCAAGACTCTCGCACCCTGATTCCTAGTCCTGCTGCTGTCAAAGTAGAGGAAAGCCAATTCGGCTTCGCTCACTCTAAACAAATCCAATCCCCAAGTTGGAATATATCGCCACCTCTGGACTTGGATGATCTGGCAGATCAGGATTTAATAGACTTGGTAGAAAATCTGGAAGCGGAATTCCAGCGCGAATTTATTGCCCAGGAAGTAGATGCTGACCACGATCGCGTGCTAATTGTGGGACTGATGACCAGTGAGATAACTCCCCTACAATTCCAAGATACCTTAGTGGAATTGGCACGTTTAGTTGATACCGCAGGGGGAGATGTATTACAAACAATACAACAAAAGCGATCGCGCATTCATCCCCAAACCGTAGTTGGCGAAGGTAAGGTGCAAGAAATTGCCCTAACTGCCCAAACACTAGGAATCAATCTCGTCGTCTTTGACCGCGACCTCTCACCCTCCCAAGTCCGCAACTTAGAAATGCAAATTGGTATTCGGGTGGTTGACCGCACCGAAGTTATTTTGGATATCTTTGCCCAACGCGCTCAATCCCGTGCTGGTAAGTTGCAAGTAGAACTAGCACAGTTAGAATACATGCAACCGCGACTAGCTGGTAGAGGTCGCACAATGTCCCGATTGGGTGGTGGTATTGGGACTCGTGGCCCTGGTGAAACCAAACTGGAAACTGAACGCCGTGCCATTGGGCAGCGCATATCCCGACTGCAAAAAGAAGTGAACCAGTTGCAAGCCCATCGTTCGCGGTTACGGCAGCGACGGCAGCATCGGGAAGTTCCCTCAGTCGCTTTGGTTGGATATACCAACGCTGGCAAGTCCACTTTGCTGAATGCTCTCACGAATGCAGAAGTTTATACAGCCGACCAGCTATTTGCCACTCTCGATCCCACCACGCGCCGTCTGGTGATTCCTCATGGTCAAACAGATGAACATCAGGAAATTCTGATCACAGATACAGTAGGGTTTATACACGAACTGCCTGCATCATTAATGGATGCCTTCCGCGCCACCTTGGAGGAAGTCACAGAAGCCGATGCCCTACTACATTTGGTGGATTTGTCTCACCCCGCTTGGTTGCGTCATATTCGCTCTGTTAGAGAAATCCTGGCGCAAATGCCAATAACTCCTGGTCCGGCGCTGGTTATTTTTAACAAGATTGATCAAGCCGATAGTGAGACACTGGCTTTAGCTAGGGAAGAGTTTCCCTTAGCGGTGTTTATTTCTGCAAGTCAGCGCTTGGGATTAGAAACCCTACGTCAGCGCCTTGCCCAGCTAATTGAATACGCAGTTGACTGCGGGTAAAACTTGAGTAGCGAGTTTAGTGTCAGCATCTTAATATTAGTGTCCTAAATTTTCAACTTTAGGGAAGGCAAAATCGCCTTCCCGTTTTGATTTCATCTTCATAAAATCTCATGGTATGTGTGGAGAACCATCACCTTTTATCGTGAAGTGAATTACCAATCTTTCATCCAAATTGATTGATTAAGGAAAATTACTTAAAAATAGAAGCTTATTTAATCAGGGTGATTCTACATCATTGAAGCTCAAACAAGTTTTCTAAGTGTAAATACTGAAAATGCTTATTTGCTGTGGGTGCGCTGAGAGTTGCCAAGAAAAAGTCTCTAATCTTAGCTTAAATGAGAACTTGAGTACCAACTGACAATTGAGTTAGGCATTATAAGCAATTCTCACAATCCTGTTTTTTAAGAAAATTGGTACAGACATAATACCTTAGTCAAGAGTCCAGACTTTATCTCTTGGCTAATTTTTTTTGATATTAAACCTAGTTAGCGGCTTCTGAGGATGAAGACAAACCAGGATAAGGCAGTTAGAGTCAGTGGCAAAGTTCTAAAATTAAGAAGTATTAAATCAAGTTGAGGAAATTATGGCTGCAAAAGTAGAAATTTACACTTGGAGGACTTGCCCGTTTTGCATTCGTGCCAAAAGTTTGCTGAAGAACAAGGGAGTTGAATTTATCGAATACAGCATTGATGGAGATGAGGCAGCCAGAAATAAAATGGCTCAAAGGGCAAATGGACGGCGCTCTTTACCGCAAATTTTTATCAATGATCATCATATAGGTGGTTGTGATGATATCCACGCTTTAGATAGTCAAGGTAAGCTGGATGAGCTATTAACTTCTAGCAATAGCGTGTAGGTTCAGAAAGTTTTGCGATCGCTGATATCAATACGGAGATATTAAGTACCTTAAATCACTGTTAAATGATAAATTGGCACTACAATTTATCTTCTTTAGATATCTAAGAAGACCTAATTTCAATAATTATAGGACGAGCCCATTGACAAGAAATACCAAATATGAATCAAGGTTAAAAACCATATCTTTCGTAAGGGCACAGCAATGCTGTGCCCCTACAGCATGATCTATTTACGTAGTTTACCGCCGTAGGCATCGCAGGATAATTAAGAAAAGCCTGAAAACTTCCTCAAGATCGTTAATTCACATCACGATGCATTTGTACAGTGCGTAAGTCCTAAATTAGTAAAGCAAGATCATCTGACCAGCATGACTGCAAGAAGTCAAACTCTGTACTCTCTACTGCTGGACAAGTTTCAGCAGATGTTATCAAAATATATATTAAAGGCCCGGATCACGGATAATATTTAAAGCGAATAAATGAGCTAGCGCGTTGCAGAGGTTCCCGACGCTCGTAAGCGTAGCGTCTGACTCGCTCTTTGTGGCGCTATCCGTTGTAGCGACTGGCGTTCGCCGTTGGCACTTTCTCCACGCAATCAAGCCAAGTGCCTTCCTTGTGCTTCGGCGCTCTTTTTGTAAGTTAGAGGGGTAGTGATTACACCGTCTGTAATGAATTTTATTGCTTAGGATGGTTTTCGGTTAAATAAAATTGTATTTAAGATTACAGGCAATGAAGAACTAGATTTGTGGGGAATTAATTTCTCCCCTACAACCAAGGAGTAATAATGGTTTTAAGTCAATATCAACGTGCTGTAGGCGTATTTACTCATCGTCGAGATGCAGAACAGGCACTACATGAGTTGCAAGATTCTGGCTTGGCGATGGAGAAAGTATCTGTAGTTGTACAGAATGCAGACCGCAATCATCAGATTGCCGATGAGCAAATAAAAGAGCGCACTGGTGATAAAGCTGACGAAGGTGCAACAGTCGGAGGGCTTTCAGGGGGCGCTGTTGGTGGGTTGACTGGTTTATTAGTCGGTCTTGGTACTTTAGCAATCCCTGGAGTTGGGCCAATAATGCTGGCTGGCGCAGCCGCAACTGCTTTAGTTACAACACTTGTCGGGGCAAGTATTGGTGCTGCTACTGGGACTTTTGCTGGTGCATTAGTTGGTTGGGGAATATCGGAAGAGCAAGCTAGAGCATATAACGAGCGAGTAGAGCATGGACACTATTTTATAATCGTGGATTGTACATCTGTTGAAATTGCTAAAGTAGAAGCAATTCTACAGCGTTGGGGTATTGAATAGTTTGGTATTTACGAGCATTTCAACAGTGAGTATAGAACTACAAATTATCTGAGCACGACAACTTCTGCTACTGCTATTCCTAATAAAAGTGGGATTTTGCCTAAATATGTTATTGGTTACTTTAATCACATAGATAATGCTGAAGCGGCAATTAACGATATGTATGCCGCAGGTTTTGCAGTAAATCAGATTTCCTTAATTTGCAAAGACTTTTCTCAAGTCAAAGGGTCAATAGGCGTTAATTTAAGTGAGCGCTTTGACGCTATGAGGCTAGGAATAGCAGATGAGTGGGCACGCTTTTACAACGAGCAAATTGATCAAGGCAATTACATACTCATCGTTAGTGGCACAGACAATGAGCTTGATCACGTTAGCTCTATTCTGGGCAATTATGGGGTTCAAGAGTGTCAAATTTATGATCCAATGTTAATTCGTTCCTGAAAACGAGTACCGGAAAATTTAACAATTTTGTCAGAGCAAACCATAGAGGATTTTGTGTCAGGAATTTATACTGTCCTGTCCGTCTGGACTTGGGTTTTAGTTTTGGCTTACGAGTATTGCAGGCTATTGTGTTAGCCTATTTCGGCAAAAGCTAGACTATCTCTATTTTTGGCGAAGGTATTGATCAAGTAGAGTAATTTATTAGCCAAGATAGAGCCGCTACAGGCAGTGGCAAAGTTCTAGAATTAAGAAGTATTAAATCAAGTTGAGGAAATTATGGCTGCAAAAGTAGAAATTTACACTTGGAGGACTTGCCCGTTTTGCATTCGTGCCAAAAGTTTGCTGAAGAACAAGGGAGTTGAATTTATCGAATACAGCATTGATGGAGATGAGGCAGCCAGAAATAAAATGGCTCAAAGGGCAAATGGACGGCGCTCTTTACCGCAAATTTTTATCAATGATCATCATATAGGTGGTTGTGATGATATCCACGCTTTAGATAGTCAAGGTAAGCTGGATGAGCTATTAACTTCTAGCAATAGCGTGTAGGTTCAGAAAGTTTTGCGATCGCTAGCGACAAGCCGCTGCAAATTACACGGCAGTCGCTACAATGGATAAAACAAGGCGCTGCCTTGTGTACGGGCTTTTATCCGACAAAAGCGATATCTCTCCACAAGACTTTACCCTCCAGGTTCTACTCAGCACTACACATATACCTCAATTGGTGAGCATCAAGAGATAATAATCGAATAACCATTTAATTTCTTGGTGATTGAGGTATAAAGGGTGAAACTAGCTTTTATCATTGATCCGATCCATCAGCTTGACCCGTGTCATGATACCAGCATTGCCCTGATCGAAGCAGCGCAAAGCTTAGGACACGAAATTTGGGTAACTCAGGTAAATCTGCTGAGTGTGGTGGAGAGCAAAGCTTGGGCTGTCCTACAGCAAGTCGAACTTGTACCAGTGCAGTTAGTGGAGGGACGCTGGGTAGCGGTGAATCCTTGGTATAAGTTGAGCGATCGCTCTTTAACTTCTTTAGAGACAATGGACGCCGTATTTATGCGGACAGATCCACCAGTCAATGATTCCTATCTCTATGCCACCTACATTCTGGATTACATTGACCAAAATAAAACCCTGGTGATTAACAGTCCTAGTGGTATCCGAGGGGCAAATGAGAAAATGTACGCCCTCCAGTTTACCAAAGCGATTCCAGAAACGATTGTCAGTGCTGATAAGCAGTTTATCCGGCAATTTGTCGAAGCAAAGGGAGCTGCGATTCTCAAACCACTGGGTAACAAAGCTGGGGAAGGAATTTTGTTTTTGCAATCAGGCGATCGCAATTTTAACTCTATTATCGAACTCAGTACCCTCCAAGGTCGAGTGCCTGTAATGGTGCAAACCTATTTAGAGCAGGCAAAAGAGGGAGATAAGCGAATTATCCTACTCAACGGCGAACCGATTGGTGCCCTCAATCGCCTCTCTAGTGGAACTGATTTTCGCAATAATATGGCAACTGGCGGCACAGTTGCTCAAACTGAAATTACCCCAAGAGAGTATGAAATCTGTACCCAAATGGGCGAACGCTTACGTCAAGACGGCTTAATTTTTGTGGGTATTGACATTATCGGTGGCTACCTAACTGAAGTTAACGTCACCAGTCCTACCGGAATTCGTGAGATTGATCGTCTAGATGGTACTCGCCTTGGTCATCAAGTTATTCAATGGATTGAACAAACCTACTACTTACCCATTGACAAAAAATATCATCCATGAGACATGTAAGTTGCTTTTTGTAAGAATCAATATATTCTACTTGAAAAGGAATACCGAGTATGATTCAGTTACACACTTTCTGGCTGGTTTCAGCCGCTTTGATGTTAGCCGCTTTTGGGGTGCGTGCAGATCCAGCGACAGCCCAAACTACTTATCCATTTAGCGCCAATTACGATATATTGGCAACCGCCAAAGACCTCACGCCAAACTTACAACAGATATTTGTTCCAGGTTCAAGCACTGATGCCCCATATGGACTGCTCCAAAGTAATAGCCTGAGCTACTCCCAAACTAATTTTGCTACAGGTTTCTACAGTTTCAATACTGAACCAACAGTTTTCGGCTTACAGGGGTTTCCTTCTGGCTATATCACATTTCAAGGAAGCGGCAGCAGTGACAAGTTATTTGGAGCCGCAAGTGGTACTGGGTTGATTGACTTTGCAACCCTTACAGTGAAGTCTTCTGGTACTGTCAATATTATTGGGGGTGAGGGGATATTCAGGGGTGCTACTGGCACATTAGCCTTTTCCCAAATCCAGCCACTCAGTTTACAAGTAGGTGTTGCCTTAAAAGGTCGGTTTACGGTAAATGGCTCATTCCAGACAGTTCCAGAACCAAAAACCGTTACAGCACTAATGGGTATAGGTGTGATGGGAGTTTATCTGTTGATGCGCCGACACGGACAAAGAGCCACTTCTGTTTGATCTTTGAGCGTAGCAGTATTTCATTACTAAAGTACGTCTTATGTGAGTTAAAAATTACCCAGCAATATCAAAGGTTTTAGCTTTCCCTTTAATTACCCGCTCTAGCCCTATGAACGAGACTGTGTTGTTTCAGGCTCCAACTCACATAAGCCGTAAACTAATTTTCTCAATGCTGTCTTAACAGGGCTGTAAATTTCAACTGGCGATCTTCGGTCAGGATTAATTTATCCTTTTACTGTTAGGACTTACGCAAAATATCTCTGAAACTCTGATTTCTCTGTGTCCTCTGCGGTAGCCTGCGGCAAGCCGCTTGTCTACGAGACGCACTCGCGTTTGCGTCTACGTTATTCTCTAACTTGTGCGTAAGTCGTGTTGGTTAGACAGCTTAACCAACACTGGGAATGAATACAAGTGGTGTTTTTTCTAAATTTCCGCTGTTTTTGAGCGAAGGTAGATGTAGTGATATCTACAACGGGCGTAGTTACAGCAATCGTAATTGGGCAGGTCTTCCTGTTTTTTTGTGACAAAAGCATAGCTGGATATGCGAACCAGCAGACTCCTGCCCAAATTTCTTCTATAAAGTAGCGTTAACGAATTTTTTACCAATTAGCAAAATCGGGGATGGCAACACATTGCTTACCCCTGCCTTTGGTAAAACCCTGGTGGAACTGACAGATTTTATACAGCCTTCAGCCTAACCTGAGACTCCTAATTTCATCTAAAATCTCAAATCTTTTAATTCCTTGGTGTACGTCGGTTTTTCAGAAAATCAGGTATATCCAATCCAGGTTTTTCTTTTGGTTCTGGAGTTGGGGTTGGTGTTGGTGTTGGAGTTGGGGTTGGGGAGTTAACTGCGGGTTGCGGTGTTGTTGGTCGCTTTGTAGTATTAGGTGCTACCCGAACGTTAGCCACGCTTTGTTGTACTACTGCTTGCGCTTCACCTGTAAACCCAGTGGCAATTACAGTAATTCTTACCTCACCTTGGAGCCTGTCATCAATTACGGCCCCAAAAATAATATTGGCATTGGGATCAACTACTTCATAGATTGCTTCTGCGGCAGCATTCACTTCATGCAGAGTGAGGTCAGTACCACCAGTAATATTAAATACAACTCCTCTAGCACCTTCAATAGAAGATTCTAGTAATGGTGAAGAAATAGCTGCGATCGCAGCTTCTCTGGCTCTAGATTTTCCAGAACTCACTCCAATTCCCATCAACGCCGATCCCGCATCTGCCATCACAGCTCGGACATCAGCAAAGTCAACGTTTACCAAACCGGGGATCGTGATGATATCAGAAATACCTTGCACCCCTTGACGTAGCACATCATCTGCATAGCGAAAAGCTTCTTGTACAGGTGTTTGTTCGGGGATCACTTCCAGCAGTTTGTTGTTAGGGATAATGATCAGCGTATCTACCCTACTTTTTAGTCCTTCAATACCTTGTTCCGCTTGGCTGGTGCGGCGGCGTCCCTCAAATACAAATGGACGTGTGACCACACCAACAGTAAGAGCGCCCATTTCTTTGGCTATTTCTGCCACAATCGGGGCTGCACCCGTCCCAGTACCACCGCCCATACCAGCAGTGATAAATACTAGGTCTGCACCCTCTAAAGCTGTAGCAATTTCATCCCGTGATTCCTCAGCTGCCTTTTGACCGATGGCAGGATTACCACCTGCTCCTAAACCCCGCGTTAGCTTCTGTCCAATTTGCAATCGACTTGGAGCGCCAGCTAAGGTAAGAGCTTGGGCATCAGTGTTAATTGACCAAAACTCTACCCCAGAGACATCAGAATCGATCATCCGGTTAACAGCATTGCCACCACCACCACCGACACCAATCACTTTGATGTTGGCGACCCGACCAGGAACAATCTCGCCAATTCGGCTATTTTCTGGAGAAATCTTCTTATTATCGTGATTTTGTCCGAAGTTCAGCCCAGAGTTATTAAAGGGATTAGTCGAGTTAACTGCCAGAGAGAATCCCGGCTGTCCCGCAGATTGGGAATTTTTATAGGTAAGTCCTTGGTTATTATCAAGTGTCATTGGATTTCTGAAAGGGTAGATAAACGACTTTTTCAGGTGTTATTCACCTCAGAGTCAACTTTAGTTTGACAGTGCCACAATACTATGGAACTGTTCTTTATTGTTTTCACTACTGCCAAGCCTAACAGAATTGGCAGTGCGAAAATTTGCTATGGGATAAGCTTTTAACACAGCCGATCGCACAGCCAATTCTAGAGAAGTATACCGACATTTATCTAAAAGTGACCTGTATAACTTCAACCAGACATTAATCTCTTTATTCTTCTGGCCGGAGGGCATAACTTCTAAAGACATACTATAGCGCCTCTTCTCTGTCTCAATAATAATATTGTTAATAGGTTTCACCATTGGGGATGATTGCAACTTTAGACACAAAACTTACGTTCTACTTACTTATCCTGAAGCTGAAACTCAGCAATAATTTACTTGTCAGACTATACCTGATTAACTTGTTCAGAAGTTAATGCCGATTTTCGTGCAGTTTACCGGGAAACTGAAAATAATAAATATATTTATCAGCATAAAGCTTCTTAATTTACTAGGAGCTATCAATACATTAAACATACTAGATGTTTTTAGGGATTTTGGGAGTTAATTTTTGGTCTTTTTGGTTCATTTGTACTAAAGGAAATTCGGGATTTTTCAGATCAATATACTCTATTTGGCCGGAATCGAGTTTTGTTGCTAAATGGCGCATTTGGCCAAGTACCTTAATTTGTTCCGACACCTGGGGGCTTGGAACGCCGAGATGCACATTTCCTAGTTCTGTTTTCAAAATTAAATTTGTTGGATTTCGACAATCAATTTCCATCACTTCCACCGGACTTTGGCTGACAGCTTGATGAAGTTGAGTCCAGTAGAGGCAGTATTGTTTTGGCGATCCAATTACTCTGAGATTAGGTAATTTGCTCGTGGGATTCAGTAATGTGTATTTTTCTAAAGGCATCCAGACCCCACTTGCATCTAGTAAGCCGATTATTACTTTTTTGTTGCTAAGTGTTTGAGTTACCGCTACAGGTACTCGTTCTTGGATTTCAATGGTTAACCCAGGAGGAAACAGGCGGCGTCTGACGATCGCTTCGGCAATAGTTGGTTGTTTCTTCAAAGAGTTAGCGATCGCTGACGGTTCAATCCGCCACAAAGACTGAGGGTAAGATAGCATCAGCAGCGACTGAGCTGTTTCATCCGACAGTAATTTATTGCCTGATTTCATCACTATTTGTTTAGGAGCTTTTAGTATCCACACTGGCTGGAGTACTATCCATAGCAATCCACTCGCCAAACCAATAATCGCAAAGGTTCGCCAAATAGCCTGAATAATTCTCATCCGCCGCCGACGACGTAATTTCTGACGACGCTGGGCTAGATTCGTGCGCGAAACTGATATTATGCCAGCCATTCAAACCCCTTTCTGGTTGCAATCTAAATTCCTGGACGCGATCAGATGATGATTAACACATCCCCCGGCTTCAAGCTGGGGGTAAATCGAAGTCATTAGTCATTAGTCATTAGTACCAATGACTAATGACTAATGACAATGGAAAGGCGGGCGGCTATTCCAGACACCCAAGAATGTTGGGATGAGATTCCCGCCGATTTTCGTTAATTTCACTAAACCGTGTAGGCATCTGTTAGCCGATCTCCTCAAGACTTTTTTATTTTTAGTAACACTTTACACTAACTACACAAGCATTATGGCGCTAGCGATCGTTCCGATTAAAGTTTCCGGTGTCCATTTTTAACTGACTGTAGTCTTTTTGACAAGTTATTTTTGAAGCTTTTTTCTCTAAAGATTACAAAATATTAATTTAGATGTTTAGGATTTTCTTTTCTTGACAAATAGAATCTAAGATGATATGCCAACATTCCTAAATCTCTGTGTCCTTTGCTATAATTCATACTAGTCCTACTCATCAGTTATCCAAACTGAGAACCATGTTAGCTTGTAGCTTTTTTTACTGATTTCCTAATGCTTAAAGGTTTGTGGCAGGTCAAACAAAAACTAGAGATTGTCAAAACCTGAATATCAGGTGTAAAACAGGACAGATATGCTTAAGGCTATTAGAGTTGAATGGCACTTACTAAATCGCTGGATTTAGATCCCCGACTTCTTCAAGAAGTCGGGGATCTGGGCAGCAACTTTTGCTTAAGTAAGTGATATTCGTTATTATGCTCAATTAAATCTCTACGATACTACTGACAGTGATCCTGCGCCAGGTGCTGTCCTTTGTAAGACACTACCAACTTGCAAGCTAATCCTATGCCTACATCTCTGACAGAGATTAGTTGTATAAAAATACGAATTAAACTGCATCTACATACACATCTAAATACATGAAAACGACATTAAACTTATCACGTTTTTATAAAGCATGTAACCCCAGCTACACGCTAAATACAAGTAACGTCCTAGATCGGCAGTATTACATAGATTTTGCTGATGTACGTGGTTGCAAGATTGTGGAAGAATTGCAACGGACTATTGTTCGGATTTCTCCTGATGAGCCAACCTGCCAGTTATTTACGGGCCATATTGGCTGCGGTAAGTCAACGGAATTGCAGCGCCTGAAGACAGAACTGGAAGTGGCAGGATTTCATGTGGTTTATTTTGAGTCCAGTCAAGACTTAGACATGGCGGATATTGATGTCAGCGATATTTTGCTGAGTGTAGCGCGTCAAGTCAGTGCCAGTTTAGAAGGCATTAGCATCAAACTCAAAGCTGGTTACTTTACCAATTTGCTTAAAGAAGTAGGCGATTTTTTGCAAACCCCCATAGAGCTTTCTGGACAAGCAGAGTTATCCTTGGGTATTGCCAAAATTACTGCCAAAACCAAAGACAGCACCCAGATGCGTAATCAACTGAGGCAATATCTGGAACCACGCACCAATAGTATTTTGCAAGCGATTAACGAAGAAATTTTAGAAAAGGCTGTTGAACAGCTAAAGCTGCGGGGTCAAAAAGGACTGGTAGTGATTGTAGATAATTTGGATCGAGTGGATATGCGTCCCTTAGCATCGGGGCGATCGCAACCAGAATATCTTTTCATCGACCGAGGTGAACAGTTACGCCGCCTCAAATGCCACCTAGTTTACACAATTCCCCTAACGTTAATTTTCTCCAATGAGTACGAGACACTGAAAAATCGTCTGGGGGGAGGGATTGCGCCAAAAGTACTGCCGATGGTATTAGTGCGGCAAAGAGATGGTAGTGACTACGAACCAGGGATGTCACTAGTACGCCAGTTAGTTCTAGCAAGAGCTTTTCCAGAAGTTCCTTTGAATGAAAGGCTTTTATTAATTACAGAATTATTCGATCATTCCCAAACTTTGGATCGTCTATGTCGCGTTAGTGGTGGTCACATTCGTAACTTATTGGGTTTACTCTATAGCTGCCTGCAACGACAAGATCCGCCTTTTTCTAAGGAGTGCTTAGAAGCCGTGATTAAGGACTACCGCGACGATCTGCTATTAGCTATTGATGAATCGCAGTGGGAACTATTGTTTGAAGTAGTGCAGCAGCAGAGAGTTAAAGGTGAGTCTGACTATCAGAGCTTACTAAGAAGCATGTATCTGTTTGAATATCGTGATTCTCTGGGGCGTTGGTTTGGCATCAGTCCAGCCTTAGCAGAAACAAGAAAAGTTTTGACTTGGCAAGAAAACAAGTAACAGTCCTGGGTGAGTCAATTGTCATTAGTCATTCGTTATTAACCGAATGACCAATACCCAATACCTAATGCCCTATACCCCATGCCCAATAACCAATGAAGAATGACAAGCAGCTAGGTGTCTATACCAAAGAAAATCAGCAGAATTTGCAAAGACTAATTAGAGCGATCGCGCTTTCTGAAGGTCAGTTTGCTCTGATTTTAATTCGATGTAACTATAGGCAATTACGTGAGCAAATGTTAGAAAATATTCGCTCCATCAGCAAGGACATTAATATCAGAGAAATCGTTCTCAAGCCATCAACTACTTCTTTACACAGCACAATAATATCAGAACTATCTTTAGATAATCCTGCTGTCCTTACAGACTCTTTGCCATCTGCTGTGATGATTTTCGGTATTGAGTCAACTACTGACCTGAAAAACTTAATTACAGGCATCAACCAAGCAAGAGATATCTATGCCGCAACTTTTCCATTTCCAGTAGTGTTCTGGCTAGAAGATGAAGTGGCATCATTACTTTCAAGATTAGCCCCTGATTTCAAAAGCTGGGCTGTAACCACTATTAAATTTGAAATGGCAAAAGCAGATTTATTTACTTTGATCCGTCAAAAGGCAGAATCTGTACTTGCCAACGTTTTAGAAGCAGATCCCGAAACATTATTATCTAATACTTTCCTAGATTTAGTTCCCAAATCCCAACACCATTACCAGGAAATAGAATCAGCCCGTAATGATTTGCTGCGCCTGTACGGACTTCAATTAACACTAAGATTAGAAGCTAGTTTAGAATTTATGTTAGGGCGAGAGAAATACGCCAAGAATCAAATTAATGGCGCTTTAGCCAATTATCAAAGAAGCCTACTGTTATGGCAGCAGGAAGAAAGGAGAGTAGCAGAGTCGGTGAATAATTCTTCTTTCCTCCTTTCATATCCTCATTCTACCCCTTCCTCGTCTTTACTCAATAAAGCAATAGTCGTATTCCACCTGGGGCTGTGTTATCAACGAATGGCACACTTATATCAGAATACTAATAGTAGCTATTGCCAAAATGCTCTCTCGTGGTTTAAACAATGCTTGGAGCTATTGGAAGAGCTAAAAAGAGAAGACTTAGTTGCTAAATTTATTTTACCTGCTTGTGAAATGCTGCAATGTTTACAAGCTTGGGGTGACTTAAAAGAATTAGCTCAAAAGTCATTACATCTACATAAAACTTATGGAACTCCGGCACAAATTGCTGAAGATTATGGTTTTTTGGCAAATGTGGCGGCTTCTGAGTCGAATTGGGTACTGGCTCATGAATTAGCGAATACAGCACTTTCTATCTCTGAAGAAGCAACAGAAGTTTGTCTGCGAGATGCTTGGCGAAAACGACGACAAGAAAGTTGGTATCTTCTCTTGCTAGCACGTGCACAGCAGCATCTGGGTAAGTGGGAGGAAGCTATCAATAACCTGGAATGGGCGAGGGTAGTTTGTGAGCTACAACATGAGCCATCACTTTACTTAGAGATTTTAGAGGAACTGCGATCGCTTCACTTTTTTGAGCGTCATGACTATACAGAAGCCTTTAAGCTGAAGCAAGAAAAAATTAAAATAGAACATCAGTATGGCTTGCGTGCCTTCATCGGGGCAAGTCAATTGCAGCCGCAACGCCCCAGAATTAACCCAGTACTAGAATCTCACAAAACACCGTTTATTCCTGAAGAAATTGCCCAAGAAATATCTGCTTCTGGACGTCAACAAGATGTCAATCGTTTAATTGAAAGAATTGCCCGGGCTGACTACAAACTCACAGTAATTTATGGGCCATCAGGTGTAGGTAAAAGTTCAATTCTCAAAGCTGGTTTAGTTCCAGCACTTAAGGGAAAAGTTATCGGTGAACGCACTCATATACCTATTGTTTTGTCTGTTTATACTGATTGGATTACAATCTTCATAAACAGTATAAATCAAGAGCTTGTATACACAGGAATATCGGTTAATCTTGGCTCTACAGCTACTATGCTGCTAGAAAAGATTCGGTTAGCATCTGAGCGCAATTATACAATAATTATTATATTAGACCAGTTTGAAGAATTTTTTTTCATTACTAATCCTTCTACAGAAAGAATAGAATTTTACAAATTTTTTAGTGAATGTTTAAATATTTCATTTGTCAAAATTATTATTTCATTAAGAGAAGATTATTTACATTATTTATTAGAATTTGAACGTTTGAGCCAGAAAAATAGTACAAGATTATATGATTTAGGCATAATTAATAAAAATATTCTTGATAAGGACATCCGCTACTATTTAGGAAATTTCTCTAGCCAGGATGCTAAAGCCATAATTCACAGTCTCACTCAACGTTCACATTATAAACTGAATGAGGAATTAATTAACCGATTAGTACAGGATTTGACAGGAGAACAAGACGAAGTACATCCAATTGAATTACAAATAGTCGGTGCTCAACTACAAACAGAAAACATTACCACACTCGCACAGTATAAACTTTGCGGTGGCTCGACAAAATTGGTGGAACGCTGGCTTGGGGAAGTTATTAAAGACTGCGGTCAGGAAAACGAAGAGTTAAGTTGGAAATTATTATTTGAATTAACTGATCAAAAGGGGAGGCGACCGTTAAAAACTAAAGCTGATTTAGCGGCGGCATTAGTTAATAATACTCATATAGATACAATATCAAGCTTTGACACCGTTGGGGAACTGATTTTAGAAATATTAGTGGGTTCAGGGTTGGTGTTGCAAACCAGAGAAAAGTTAGGCGATCGCTACCAGTTGGTTCACGATTATTTAGTTGAACCAATTCGCCAAAAGAACAATTATGGTATGGTCGCCGAATTAGAAAAAATCAAACTTGAAAAAAATAGAGCTGAAGTAGGCCAAAAAGTTAGTCAACACCAACTCAATTTGGTGTTGCAACGGCGACTGCGGGAAGCACGGATTGCAGGCGCAATCCTGGCAATCATGGGGGGAACAATCGCAGCATTATGGTGGCAAGCCGACTTGCAAAAAAGAGCAGCAATTCGCCAAACTCTACGAGCTGAACACAGTGAAACCAACTTTAAAATTAGTGCGATCGCTGCTGCTAGCGAAGCTTTGTTTGCCTCTAATAAAGAGTTTGATGCCCTATTAGAAGGTTTGCGGGCTTGGAGAGGACTTAAACAGGGAGATGGAGTGGAACCAGATACCCGAATGCGAGTGGTGACAGCCCTGCAACAGGCAGTTTATGGGGTAACAGAGGTTAACCGACTGGAAGGGCACACGGATATTGTCTGGGGAGTAGCTTTCAGCCCAGATGGTCGGTTGCTAGCATCAGGTAGCCGAGATCAGACGGTGAAACTTTGGCGTCCTGACGGAACCTTACTCCAAACCCTCAAAGGTCACACTGATGCTGTCACCTGTGTAAGTTTTAGCCCTGATGGTCAAACCCTAGCCTCCGCCAGCCTCGACAAAACAGTGCAAATCTGGCATAAAAACCCGGTTACAGGTGAATTTGACCCCAAGCCATATAAAACCCTCAAAGGAGATGGGGATTGGGTTTATAGCGTTAATTTCAGTCCTGATGGGGAGTTGTTAGCTACTGGTAGTAAGGATACAACCGTAAAACTCTGGCGCAAAGACGGCAGCTTAGTAAAAATACTCAGAGGACATCGAGGGTGGGTTAACTGGGTAAACTTCAGTCCCGATGGTCAATTCATCGCCTCAGCCAGCGACGACAAAACAGTGAAAATCTGGCGACGGGACGGTAGCCTCGTTACAACTTTACAGGGACATCAGCAGGGTGTAACTGTGGCTATTTTCAGCCCAGACGGTAAATTTTTGGCCTCAACAGGTAGAGATCAGACAGTGAAACTTTGGCGGCGGGAAAGTAACAACACTAAAAACGGTTTTGACTTTCGTCCTTACAAAACTTTACGACACCATAGTAATACAGTGTGGAGTTTGAGCTTTAGTTCCGATAGTAAAAAGTTAGCTTCCGCAAGTGAAGACAAAACCATAAACCTTTGGAGTATCACTGGTAATTTACTCAAAACCTTCAAAGGACACAGTGATGCTGTTGTCAGCGTAGCTTTCAGTCCAAATAATAAATTGCTGGCCTCAGGAAGTTTTGACAAAAGCGTGAAACTATGGAGTTTAGATGCGCCAACACCGTCTATTCTTCAAGGGCATCGCAAGCGAGTTTTGAGCGTTGCTTGGAGTCCCGACGGTCAAATGCTAGCTTCTGGTAGTAGCGATCGCACTATCAAACTTTGGCAACGATACACCAGTAATGGCGAGGTCAAAACCCGACTTTACAAAACTTTAGTGGGGCATACAAATCAAGTTACTAGTATCAGTTTTGACCCAAAAGGTGAAATATTGGCCTCAGGAAGTTTTGACAAAACAGTGAAACTCTGGCGGCTGGACGGTACTTTAATCATGACTCTCTACGGACATACCGATAGTGTGACCAGCGTGAATTTCAGTCCTGATGGTCAGCTTTTGGCATCAGCTAGCAAAGATAAAACAGTGAAACTTTGGAACCGTCAGGGCATATTGCTCAAAACCTTAGTGGGGCATCAGGGTTGGGTAAATAGCGTAAACTTCAGCCATGATGGTCAGGTTTTAGCCTCTGCCAGTGATGACCGAACTGTTAAACTTTGGCGTCGGGATGGTACTTTGCTCAAAACTTTTTCGCCCAATGACAGCTGGGTGATGGGTGTCAGCTTTAATCCCACTGACGAGTTATTGGCTTCTGCTAGTTGGGATAACACCGTGAAACTGTGGCGACGGGATGGGACGTTGTTAAAAACTTTATTAAAAGGGTACAGCGATAGCATCAATGCCGTAACTTTCAGCCCCAACGGTGAATTACTCGCCGCCGCCAGTTGGGATAGTACAGTGAAACTTTGGAGTCGTGACGGCAAATTAATTAAAAGTCTCAATGGGCATCGCGCTGCGGTATTAAGTATCAGTTTTAGCCCAGATGGTCAAACATTAGCATCAGCTAGTGATGACAAGACGATAATTCTGTGGAATTTAAATCTTGATCATCTGCTTGTTCGTGGTTGCGACTGGGTAGACGATTACCTCAAGCACAACCGCAATCTGGAGAAGGGCGATCGCCTTCTTTGTGAAGGCATAACCAGTACAAACCCTTTTTAACTATGAATTACGTTAGCGTTCGCGTAGCGTCTGGTAGAGAAGCGTTAGCGAGTCATCTCCCAAGGGGAGACGCCAAGGGCGAACGAGCGTCATTACGAATTACGAATTACGAATTATATTAAAGCCTGAATCAGCAACCGCTCTTAGTTTAGCGGTTGATGAGGCGAACGCACAGTTGTTAATTTCGAGCTAGAAAATAATTTTCGACATAATCAGCCGCCTGAGCGATCGCTCTCCAACACTTCATGGCTATTTTCTTCGGGAGCCTCTTGTGACAAATTCGCTAAAAATCTTTGTAGTCTCATCCGCTCAATGTAAGGCCAACCTCCCTCAGACTCAATATCTTTCAGTAGTGAGTAGAGTTGCCGACGGTTAACAGGCAAACTCTCTTGAAAAACTCCATCCCGGATCTCTCGGTGTAACTGCTCCAATTGCCGCAGCAAAGCCAAAAGAGCTACAGTATCGCCTTCACAACCCTGAACAGCATCATACACCACAGTGGCGATCGCTTGCTCTTTACAAGACAACTTTCCTGATTCAACATTTTTATTATTGTTCATGCCACCCTTTCCGTATAAATAATGAGATCAACTCAAATTTACCGGAGATTTTTAATTTTCCCTAGCTTGTCAGTCTAAATTCCTCTAATCAGCCTTGTCCCCCTGTCCCCGCATTCCCTCATTAGCCCTAGCCAGGGGTGAATATAACTAGATTTGTATCTTTATCAAAAGCAATTGCGATCCCTCCTAAAAGAGCGTAGTAACCTTTACATAGCCTCCACAGCAGCTAGATGTGATCAGGACGAGACTTTTTTGATTAAGAGTACTTTGATTTTGAGTTAAAAAAAATCGTATGATCTGGCTGATTTGCCCATCAAACAATGGGCTGTATGTAGTGGCATCACATACATAATACAAAAAGACTTGGGCAACGCCGCTTTTGCTATATGCAAGAGCAAAGTGCGAAGCAGACACCCCTCTTCGCGCTCTTTAAGGCAAACACTTATGCCTCAAAGTGTGGGGCTTACTCATCTACCCGCCCAACTCTCACAAATGCCACCACCAGTCAAACTGCTGGTTTTTTGCTCCATAGTGACACACATCCAAAATGGATGCAGTGTGCTACTTACGTCTGGGATTTACACCCCAAGCTCAAGAGAGCGAAACGTTTAATTACGTTTAGCAACAGAAAATTTTGAGCTGCGGCTGACAACCTAGACGCCCGGACACTTGCTTCAACTCTCTTAATCAGAGCAAAGCCGTGTCCGATCAAAAATAGCTTTTCGCAGAGTAGCGGCTTCTCATCAGAGATCAAAGCTTCGATGCAGTTTTACAACAAATCTATTAATTTTTGAGATTGAGGTTGACCATGAGGTATCGCGCTTTAATTGTTGCATTCTTGGCTTTGTGCCTGGGGCTAATAACTGCTTGTAGTGATGCTCCTGCTAGTAGTAACAGTAGAGATGTACTCACTTACGATCAAATTCGCGGCACTGGCTTGGCGAACAAATGTCCCCAACTAACAGAAACAAGCCGTGGTTCCATTCCCATTGATTCTAGCCAGTCTTATGCCATCAAAGAACTTTGCTTGGAACCAACTAGCTTCTTCATCAAAGAAGAACCTGCTAATAAACGCCAAGAAGCAGAATTTGTTGCTGGCAAATTGTTGACCAGATACACTTCCACCATTGACCAGGTGCAAGGAAATCTAAAAATCAACTCAGATAATAGCTTGACCTTTGCGGAAACTGATGGTCTTGACTTCCAAGCCATCACTGTGCAACTTCCTGGTGGTGAGCGAGTCCCTTTCCTGTTCACCATCAAAAACTTGGTTGCTCAAAGTCAACCTAGTTTGACCAGTATTAACACCTCCACGGACTTTGAAGGCACCTTCAAAGTTCCTTCCTATCGTGGTGCTGCCTTCCTAGATCCCAAAGGTCGTGGTGTCGTCAGTGGCTACGATAATGCCGTGGCTCTCCCCGCCCAAGCAGATGATGAAGAACTTACCCGCACTAACGTCAAGCGTGCTGAAAATCTCAATGGCAAGATTTCTCTGCGAATCGCCAAAGTAGATAACTCTAGTGGTGAAATTGCTGGTACTTTCGAGAGCGAACAGCCATCTGATACAGATTTAGGTGCTGGCGAACCTAAAGAAGTTAAGATTCGCGGTCTATTTTATGGACGGGTTGAACCAACTCGTGCCTAAATCCTCTGAAGTAACGCAACTGACTGGCACTCAGAACGACAATTCTGTAAGTATCAGACTTGATCACAAAAGTTAACTTATTTACCCTCTTTTTTCACGAGGGTAAATAAATTTTTTACAAAGATAAGGAAAAGTTACATACAAGCTCTAACCCAAGAGTGGGTAGGGCGGTTGACTAAAAGACTATCTATGTACTTACAGCAGTTTTCAGGGATTTAGACGACGACTGAGATGGGGAATTGGTAAGTAAAAAGTAGCGTAGTTAAATTACTTGAAAAGCGCTGTAAGTATAACAAAGGGCATCTCGCCCTTTTTTATTGGCTTGCATAAATATACATAGTACTTTTTAATTTTTATTCGTAATTTTTAAAGATTGGATAAATTCCAATTGAATAGACACGTAATTTTACTGTAAATCCAACTTTTGCGGCTCTCACAAAATACGGAGTAATTTTGTTTTGTTTGTCTAAATTAACTTCATCATTAATTAATTCAAATTAAGTACAATCTCGGTTTGATATTTAGTAATTAATTTTATATTTTGTTTATATCCAGTTCTAAAAAAACTCCAGGTCATCCCAAAGATAAATAACCAACTAAATACCGATTTTGCCCATTTAAATTTTGCTGGATTGTGAAGTGACCTATAGGATTTTTATAGAAAAGCTTTGTTATTTACCATAGTATTTGCTAGGAAATATAGCACGATATTATCTTTGATGTGGTGCGATGCCTACGGCGGGCGGGTACGCCATCGCAGCTGAATTTAAAAGCGAACAATTAAATCTTTCTTTGCTCAATAAACAGGGTGCTATGCCTACCACAGTCACCAACGACCTAAAACATGAAATTTGGCAGTTGTTGCGAGAATATCAGCAATCTCCGTCAGAAACAGTCCGCAATCAACTAGTAGAACTCAATTTTGGACTTCTGAGAAAAGAAGCTCACTACTGGACGAATCAATGTCATGAAACCTACGATGATTTGCTCCAGGTTGGATGTTTGGGTTTAATCAGAGCTATTGAAAAATTTGAACTTTCCAAGGGACACGCCTTCAGTTCCTATGCTCTTCCCTATATTCGGGGTGAAATTCAACACTATCTCCGAGATAAAGGTGTGACAGTGCGAATTCCTCGGAAGTGGTTAGCCCTACAACAGCAAGCAATAGGAGTTTCACGTACTTGGCGTGAAAAACATCATCGTCAACCTAACGACTCGGAATTAGCAGCAGCACTGGAAATTTCTCTAAATGAATGGCAAGAAATTAAATTAGCATGGATCAATCGCGCTCCCTTGAGTCTCGATGTGCCAATCCAAGACGGAGAAGAAGGCTCTACTTGTTTGGGAGAAATGGTTCCAGATCCTCACTATCGCAGCTTTCAACTAGCACAAGAAGACCAACTTCGCTTACAACAAGCATTGCTTCAGCTAGAAAAACGCACCCGCGATGTGTTGGAATGTGTGTTTTTGCAAGATTTGACCCAAAAACAAGTTGCAGCACATCTAGGGATCAGTGTAGTAACGGTTTCCCGTAGAGTCAAGAAAGGTCTGGATTCGATGAAAGAGCTTATGGGTGTAGCAGAAGATTGACTGCAAATAAACACCAACCTGCAGTTATGCTGGGTAGGCAGTGCTAAAAATAACCTTGAAATGTCAAAAATTAGGTTATAAAGGGAAGATACTTTGCCTTTGATCCAAATTTTAGGCCGGTTGATTTCCACTTTTAAATTTTCTAATGGCTTTTGAGAACAGCTCATGGGCAGAAATTCAAAAATTATAATTGCAGCTATTTTAACTTTGGCGATCGCTGGATGTGCTTCTGAAGATACACAACAAGCCATCAATCCTGCTCCAATTCCCAAAATAGCAGCAAAGTCGCCAGGGACGGGTCAATCCTTTAACAATCCAGTAATAGCCAAACAGGAATTACAAGTTTCTCCCGCATCTGCTAACTTGATTCAATCCACTAATCCTACAGAGCGGTCACGGCTAGTTGTGCTATCAAAAAATCGCAGTGACCCGTTTGCACAGCTTTTCGGACAGACGGTTCCCGGAATGCCTCAAACTTCTGGAAAACCTGTTCCTGTGGTGCCTAAGCTACCGACTGCATCACTACCAGCACGAAAACTTCCAACACGTAGCATAGCTTTAAAACCTGTTCCCGTGTCGCCTAAGCTACCGACTGCATCACTACCAGCACGAAAACTTCCAACACGCAGCATAGCTTTAAATCCAAAGAAAAATAACGTTTCTTCTGTACCAAAACCAAAAAAAGTCAATCCTACCTTGGCTTCAGTCTTGCCTAAGGTTTTGCCTCAAGTTATCTCCAACCCGACTTTAGTATCTGTATTGCCACTGCCAGCACAACCGGAGTTAGCAAGGGCAGTACTTGTGACTGGTGTAGTTCTAATTAGTCAGGAACCACAGGCAATTATCAAAGTACCCGATGAGCCAACGAGTCGGTATGTGCAGGCGGGACAGCGATTAGCAGATGGGGTACTGATTAAACGTATTGAAATGAATCAGGGCTACAACCCCATCGTGATTCTGGAACAATATGGTATTGAAGTTGCCAAAATGGTAGGGGAAGGGGCTGTCAAGTCAACGCCGTCAGCTGCACCTGCTAGCGGCAATCCTGTTTCAGTGACAACACCCCCCTCAAATCCTTCTAATGTTGGAGCTTCATAAAGATGGAGACTAAGGAAAAAATTGAATTCGCTGGTTTGCCTTTAGCAGTCTATAGAGAGATAGCAGCTCATTTACATCAAGTCGAAGGGGTAGAAGTGGATTTAATTCCCCAGTCATCCCCAGAGTTTGATTATAATCAAAGTCAAATTGGTGGCTTGTTTATCTCGTGGACAGCAAACTCTGGTTTAGAAAGTCGGCAACGAGTTAAGCAAATTTTGGCTTACTATCAAAATCGCTATATGAATCCTATTTGATTTCGTTCAAATCGAAGCCTCAGATTCCCGATTTTCCAAAGAAGTCGGCAATCTTGTTGTTCATGAATGATTTGGATGAACCAACGCCGAACTAGACCCCCAAACTAGGCGATGGAAGATATTTTTGTGGAATTAACGGGACGCCAGTTAGATTAACCTCATCCTCCTAACTGTCGCAGCATGGCTTCTACCCTTTCTACGCCATTTGAGTCATTGCGCCGCTTGTACAAGTCACGGGCTTTCTGAAGCAAGCTGTTCGCTTGTTTAGTTTGTCGTCGCTGTTTATACATCGAACCCATCAACTCATAAGTCTGGGCATTGTTCTTATCCAAGCTGATTGCTTGCCCGTATGCCCAGGTAGCTGCACTATAGTCTCCCATACGAGATTGGGTCACAGCCAATCCTAAATAGGCGTTAACGTTGTTACGGTTCAGCTGGATGGCACGACGGTAGCCTTCCTTTGCCCCAGGTGTGTCGCCCAAATTCGCTTTGATGTAACCGACGGCGTAGTAAAAATCACTATTGTTAGGGTTGATAGCGATCGCCCGACGATAAGCAGTTAATGCCGCTTGGTAATTTCCCTGTTGAGCGTATAAGTAGCCAATACCTGAGTGAATTTTAGCATTCTTGGGATCTAAGCTAGCTGCTTGCTGATAAACAGCGATCGCACCACCATAATCCCCGGTATCAACTAATCTCCGTCCTTCTTCTAGTAGTTGCTTTAACTCTGGGTTTTTGCCTTGTGCCACTAATACCTGAGCCTGAGCTACTGAAGGTATACTGAAGGCAAAACATCCTAGTAACATCACACCAAACACAAATGATGTTGGCTTGTACACAGTAAATTTCCTGAAATTTTAGAGGACTTTTTTCTTGTACATTAAAACAAAAATATGGAGTTTTGAAAACTGTATTTCTTCGTATTGATTAAGATATTAATGTGTTCATTCTCGATTTCTTCTCCAATCAGTGCAATATCACAGAGTTTTTACACAAAAGATGAAGTGCAAGGTATAAATAATCAAATGAGCTGACTCTACATATAAATTCGGAGAATACCAGATTTACACTCTTCTTTGACAGTAATTATACTTATAATTCCCCAAAAACCAACAGGTATCTCACTTAATCCTAAATAGGCGATCTGCCGATGGCACTTAATACCCGATGGCTGCGATCGCAATCTAAAATTGTGTGAGAATATGTTTATAAAAGTTATCTCAACGCAGGCTAATTATATATGGTAAATAAATTTACATTTTTTCGAGTATTTTAATAATAAATATCAACATATATCCTACTTTGGAGGCAAATTTATGATTATAACTACCACTGATGTAATTCAAGGAGCCGTTATTGAGTCATATTTAGGTATTGTCACAGCAGAAGTAGTCTACGGCAGCAATTTCTTGCGGGACTTTTTGGCTAGTATTCGAGATATTATCGGTGGACGCACTGCTAGTTATGAGCGTCTATTTGAGCAGGGTCAACGCAAGGCACTAGAAGAATTAGAACAACGGGCGCAACGTTTAGGAGCAAATGCTGTGATCGGGATTGAAATTGATACTGGTACAATCAATCTTGACCAGTCAGGAGTTCTTTTGCTGATTACTGCTACAGGCACTGCTGTAAAGATGCGTTGATCTTTTCTTAGCTGTCTAATTACTTTGTGAAAATTTTATAATTAGGCTGACAAAGTTTTGGATTAAGTCTAATTTTTTTTCCAGATGGATTATTATATATAGCAGTTAATCACTGTATTTTAAGTTCTAAATAATCATTAAAGAATCAATAAATATTGAATTTAATGAAAAATTGTTAAAATTGTTAAAGACGTTGGTTTTTTATAACTAAAGATAGACTCATTAAATATTTATATTGATAGATGTAAAACAGATGATTTAGTTGTTTAATTATGACAATAAACATGAATATAACTGAGATATAGTTTGCTGAAACAGCACTGGAGAAGATAAGCAATGTCATACGTAAATCGGGCAGGTGATGAGGCTATTTCTAATGAGCCTGTGGTAGCAGGCCGAGTAACTGAATATCATGACCTTGTTCGCTGGGGACCGATTATTTCTGGTTTGTTGGTTTCTTTAGCGACTCAATTAATTTTAAGCGCCATAATTGGTGCTTTTGCAGCAGGTGCAGTTGAAAGTTCAGGCGCACCAAGATCAATTGCCCCTAACGCTGCAGGTAATGCGGGGCTTTGGTCAACTGTTGCTTTACTAATTTCTCTATTTACTGGTGGTTGGATTACAGCCCGTGCTTGTGGACCGATGAAGCGCAATACAGCTCTTCTTAACGGCGCAATTCTTTGGGCTACGACTTTGGCAGTTAGTTCGTTCCTATTGGCAAATGGAGTATCGGGTGCTTTTGGTGTTGCTGCTTCCAACGCTGGGGAAGTCTTAAACCAGGTACAACAGCAAGGTGGTATTAATGTACCGAGAACAAACGTAAGCGCTCAACAATCTCGTGATATTGCAGCAAATATACGTTCGGGATTATGGTGGTTTGTGCTTGGTTCCTTATTGGGTTTAATAGCCTCGATGGTTGGGGCTGTAACTGGAGCTCGCAATGTTCGGACTAATAATTACAATCCTTAAAAAATTGTCGGTCAAATGAAATGTCATCAATTTTTAAAGCACCTTTTTACAGGTGCTTTTTGTTTATTATTTTAGGTTGGCGTTTGTAGCATCGAATTAATTCTTCCATAGTCATAAAACGCTTAGTAAACAGAACCCCGACTTCTCACTAGAAGTCGGGGTTCTGGATATTAGTTTATATCCAGCTACTTATATTCCTAGTTCACCACTTCAGATATGAACCTTCAATTCCCTGCTCACGTCGAATTTTACTATCTTTTTCAAACCAAGCAATTACTTGTTGCGCTGTCAAATCTTCCATAGCAACACCGTACTCTTGGGCAATATGCTTCAAAAGCTTAAGTGATGAAATTGTCAATCTTGTTAAAAATTTTTCTGGGGAAGACAACAACGCCGTATCTACTTTTGCTGACTCTTCCAGAGTTAAAAATTGTGCTGATGGTTGCTGTGTTGGTACGTCCATAAACGCTATCTCAAACTTAGTTAATTATTGATAATCTGTAGTTGCTAAAGAGAGCATCTCACTTTCGGAGAAAGCTCTTTAAAACCTCACCCCAGCCCTCTTCGTGAGTTCGGAGAGGGAGCAGGAATCTACTATTCAACTATTATCCATTACCGAACCTAGATGTAAAACCGAGTTTATTTATGAAACTTTTACTTGCGAACTTGTACTAAATAGCCACAACGATGTTCGCCGTTGATAATCCAGTGGGTGCGTTCTACGGTACAATCAGGTAAGACGGCAGCAAACATTTCTAATTCGTGACCACAAATGCTGGGGAAAGACTCGGCAACGTTAGAAATAGCGCAGTTATGCTCCATTAAGATAAAGCGATCGCTCTCAAAGCAGTCATTCACATCAACCGGGTGATATTCCGCCATGAAGCCTTCCGCTTTTCTGAACTCTACTAAGTTAGCTACACGTTCCCGCAGTGAACCGCTACCCACACGATCGCGGTATTCTAGTGCTTTGCGCTGCCACTGTTTCTCTAAAATAGATTTAAATTGGTCGTGTCCCATCGTTTCGGCTAAGGTGTCTAGCAGCGAAACTGCAAAATGACCATGCCCATCACCAAAGCGATCACTCATTGTTCGATGCAAGCGATCGCGTCCCTGACGACTCAGTTGATAAATGTGCTGCGGACGCCCCATTCCCGCCGCCTGTACTGTTGACGAATACAAAACTAGCTCCCCCGTCTCCAAATCCTTGAGATGGCGACGAATCGCTTGGGGGGTAACGTCTAAAACTTCAGCTAGCTCCAAAGCCGTTGCTTTTTCATGTTTGTGCAGATACTCTAGGATATCTTGCTTGGTTGAGGACTGGTGAGTAGTCGCCATCTTCTGGTGCCAGACGCTCAACGAACGTCCCAAAAATTTCTTTGAAAATTTGACTTTAACAACATTGTTGTTGTTAATTTAGCGTAAAATGAAGATAACTTAAACAACATAGCTGTTGTTTTACTCTCCACCACTATTCTAGCAGCCGTGTAACCATTCCGTAACGTGATATGGGAATCGGCTAAAGAAAAGTCCATCTCCCATCCTTAAAGAGATTCAAGTTCTGAACACGAGAGATTATTACTGATGAGTGCCACTGTCAAAACCTTAGTCAACCAACCCTACAAGTACGGCTTTATTACCGATATTGAGTCCGACACTATACCGCGTGGACTAGATGAGGACGTTGTTCGCTTGATCTCCTCTAAGAAGAACGAGCCGCAGTTCATGTTGGACTTTCGCCTCAGGGCTTATCGCCAGTGGCAAAAAATGACGGAACCAACTTGGCCGAATGTCAAGTATCCGCCAATTAATTATCAGGATATCATTTACTACTCAGCGCCGAAACGCAAGAAAGAAAAACTAAACAGCTTGGATGAAGTTGATCCAACCCTTTTAGAAACCTTCGAGAAGTTGGGCATTTCTCTATCTGAACAGAAACGACTGGCAAATGTCGCCGTCGATGCGATTTTCGATAGCGTCTCTGTCGCCACTACATTTAAAGAAAAGCTAGCGGAAGATGGGGTTATTTTCTGTTCGTTTTCCGAAGCATTGCAAGAACACCCAGAACTGATCAAAAAATACCTGGGTAGCGTCGTTCCCATAGCTGACAACTATTTTGCCGCCTTGAACGCCGCCGTATTTAGCGATGGTTCCTTTGTATACATTCCTAAAGGCGTAAAATGCCCAATGGAGCTATCTACCTACTTCCGCATCAACTCTGGTGACACGGGACAATTTGAGCGGACTTTGATTGTCGCCGAAGAAGGTAGTTATGTTTCTTACCTCGAAGGTTGTACGGCACCGATGTATGACAGCAACCAGCTGCACGCCGCCGTTGTGGAACTCGTCGCCCTCGACAATGCCGAAATTAAATACTCCACAGTGCAAAATTGGTACGCTGGAGATGCCAACGGTAAAGGTGGTATTTACAACTTTGTCACCAAGCGCGGTTTGTGTCAGGGTGTAAATTCCAAGATTTCCTGGACTCAAGTAGAAACAGGTTCGGCAATTACTTGGAAATATCCTAGCTGTGTGTTGGTGGGTGATAACTCTGTGGGTGAGTTTTACTCGGTGGCGCTGACAAATCATATGCAGCAAGCTGATACCGGCAGTAAGATGATTCACGTCGGTAAGAATACCCGCAGTACAATTATTTCTAAAGGAATCTCCGCAGGTAAATCTAGCAATAGCTACCGGGGTTTGGTGAAAGTTAACCCGACGGCTATTGGCGCGAGAAATTATTCTCAGTGCGACTCGATGCTGATTGGGGATAATGCCCATGCGAATACTTTCCCCTACATTCAGGTGCAAAATAATGCTGCGAAAGTGGAGCATGAAGCTTCTACTTCTAAGATTGGGGAAGATCAGTTATTTTACTTCGCTCAACGGGGTATTTCTTCAGAAGATGCGATTTCGATGATGATTAGCGGCTTCTGTAAGGATGTTTTCAATCAGCTACCGATGGAGTTTGCTGTGGAAGCTGATAAGTTGTTGAGTTTGAAGTTGGAAGGCAGTGTTGGATAGGGCTTGTAGTCAGCAGTTTAGTGGTGTGAAATCGCTAGGAACCGAAAAAATGAACGCTTGTAGTAAGTGCTTTAGCGCTGGAGGAAAGCGCTAAAGCACTTACTACGAACTAAGAAAGAAGAGAGAGAAGAGAGAAGATGATTATTGAAAATAGTGAAGTTGTGCTGTCGGTAAGGAATCTGACGGCTAATGTTGATGGGACACCGATTCTTAAGGGTGTAAATATTGAGGTGCGATCGGGTGAAATTCATGCGATTATGGGACCGAATGGTTCTGGTAAGAGTACTTTTTCTAAGGTGTTGGCTGGGCATCCAGCATATCAGGTGACTGGGGGTGAGGTGATTTTTCAAGGGCAAAATTTACTGGAATTGGAACCGGAAGAACGCGCCAGAAGTGGTGTGTTTTTGGCGTTTCAGTATCCGTTAGAAATTCCGGGTGTGAGCAATTTAGATTTCTTGCGGGTGGCGTACAATTCTCGTCGTAAGGCACAAGGTTTAGAGGAAATAGACGCCTTTGATTTTGACGATTTGATTGAGGAAAAGCTGGATGTGGTAAAGATGAATCCCAGTTTTCTCAGTCGGAGTTTGAATGAAGGGTTTTCTGGTGGTGAGAAAAAGCGGAATGAAATTCTGCAAATGGCACTGCTGGAACCAAAGTTGGGAATTTTGGATGAGACAGATTCGGGTTTGGATATTGACGCGCTCCGAATTGTGGCGAATGGGGTAAATCAACTGGCAAGTCCTGAAAATGCCACAATTTTGATTACTCACTATCAACGATTGCTTGATTATATTGTGCCTGATTTTGTGCATGTGATGGCACAAGGGCAGATTATTACGAGTGGTGGTAAGGAACTGGCACTAAAATTAGAGTCTCGTGGTTATGACTGGGTGCTAGAAGAATTTGCAGCTGAGGTGGTTGTGTAATGAGTATTCAAGTATCTCCTAGTCCAATTCCTAACTCAAATGTAGTCAGTTTGACATCGACTCTGTTAGAGAAAGATAGCTATCTAACTGAATTATTGAATCTGGTAATCCCACCAAAAACAGAAGGGTGGTTGCAGGATTTACGTGAAGATGCCGCTAGTTGGGTACGCCACTCGACTATCCCCACCACCCGTGAGGAAGAATGGCGATTTACTGATTTGTCGTCTCTGCAAAAGGTGCAATTTAATGTAGAGACGGGAAATTTTGCGTCTTTAGAATTTGATATTTTGCCAGAAGCGGCTAATAGTCGTTTAGTATTTGTTAATGGCGTTTTTGCACCGCAATTATCGGCAGTTACAGATTTACCACCTGGAATTGTGGTGAGTAATTTGGCTGGCTTATCTGTGGTTGAGCTTGAGGGTGTACAGCAATATTTAGCTCAAACTGAGGGAGCGCAGGAAGTTTTTACGGCTCTCAACACGGCTGGGATAACTGATGCAGCTGTGGTGTGGGTGAAGAAGAATGTGGTAGTTGAAACGCCAATTCATCTGGTGTTTATTTCGGTTGCGGGTGAGACGGCGACGATTTCACAGCCGCGTTGTTTGGTGGTGGCGGAAAGTGGTTCGCAGGTGATGTTGGTTGAGGAGTATGTGGCAGGCAAGATGCCTACCCCACAAGAAGGGGGAGTTTATCTTACTAATGCGGTTACGGAAGTTTGGGTGGGTGACAATGCCCAAGTGAGTCACACTAGGATTGAGCGGGAAGGTGCAGAGGCTTTTCATATTGGGAAGACTGCGATCGCACAATCTCGTGATAGTCGATATACTTGTCATGCCATAAGTTTAGGTGCAAAGCTGTCACGGCACAATTTAGAAATTTTGCAAACTGGTGAGCAGACGGAAACTAATCTCAATGGTTTGACGATAATTTCTGGTAAGCAGTTGGGGGATACTCACAGCGCGATCGCACTTAACTATCCTCACAGTACGAGTAAGCAATTGCATAAGTGTATTGTAGGCGATCGCGCTCATGCAGTGTTCAATGGTAAAGTTTTGGTTCCCAAAGCGGCGCAGTTGACAGATGCAGTCCAGTTGAATCGGAATTTGCTGTTATCATCGAAAGCTAGGGTTGATACTAAACCCCAATTAGAAATTACTGCCGATAACGTAAAATGCGCTCACGGTGCTACCGTTAGCCAATTGGAAGATGATGAAATATTCTATCTCCAAAGTCGGGGAATTGATGAAAACGATGCTCGGAAGTTGTTAATTAACGCCTTCGCTGCTGAAGTTATCAACCAAATACCAGTTACCTCTCTGCGAGAAATCCTTTTAAACACAGTCAATAATCTTAAGTCTTTGACTAATGACTAATACTTCTCTACGAGAGGCTGCACTTCGGCAAGGCTCAGTGACCACGCCAACGGCTTCTCTCCGAGACGCTGTTCGCGTTCGCTCAGTACAAGTGACTAATGACTAATAACTAATCTACCAATGACTTTCATCACTACCAAAAGCCTTGCTGATCAAGTTCGCGCTGACTTCCCAATTTTACATCAGGAAGTCAACGATAAACCCCTGGTTTATCTCGATAATGCTGCGACATCACAAAAGCCTTTGCTCGTATTAAATACCCTACGGGATTATTACGAGCAATATAATGCTAACGTGCATCGCGGTGCCCATATCCTCAGTGCTAAAGCTACCGATGCTTATGAAGGTGCTAGAGATAAAGTTGCCAAATTCATCAATGCTGCATCGCGTCAAGAAATAGTCTACACCCGGAACGCAACTGAGGCAATTAACCTAGTAGCCTACAGTTGGGGTATGAACAATTTGCAGCCGGGAGATGAGATTATTCTGTCGGTGATGGAACACCACAGTAATATTGTACCTTGGCAATTCGTGGCGCAAAAAACGGGTGCGGTACTGAAATTTGTGGAACTGACACCAGAAGAAACTTTTGATTTATCACAGTTTAAAAAGCTGATTTCTGACAAAACTAAATTAGTGTCAGTGGTGCATATTTCTAATGCTTTGGGTTGTATTAATCCAGTTACAGAAATTGGTGCGATCGCTCACAAATATGGTGCTAAATTTTTAATGGATGCTTGTCAAAGTGTCCCACACTTCCCGATAGATGTACAGCAGATAGATTGTGATTGGTTGGTAGCATCTGGTCATAAAATGTGTGCCCCAACTGGGATAGGATTTCTTTATGGCAAGTTAGAATTGTTAGAATCAATGCCGCCATTTTTTGGTGGTGGTGAGATGATTGCAGAGGTACATTTAGACCATTCTACCTATGCAGAATTACCGCATAAATTTGAAGCTGGTACGCCTGCAATTGGGGAAGCGATCGCACTTGGTGCTGCGATCGATTATCTTAGCAGTATCGGCATGGATAAAATTCACGCCTACGAAGCAGAATTAACAGCTTATTTGTTCCAACAATTAGAGCAAATTCCCCAAATTAGAATTTACGGCCCCAAACCGAATGCTAAAGGTGAAGGTAGAGCCGCTCTTGCGTCATTCACAGCCGGAGAAGTCCATGCTAACGACTTATCTACATTATTAGATCAAGAAGGCGTTGCGATCCGTTCTGGACACCACTGCACTCAACCATTACACCGTTATTTAGGTCTTGCTGCAACCGCACGAGCAAGTCTATCTTTCTACAACACTCGTGAGGAAATTGATATTTTCATCAAAGCACTGAAAGAAACTCTCGACTTCTTTGCAGGTTTCCTTGCTTAAAGTTAGAAAATATTTAGATACTGATTGTGCCAAATATCAGCAACATATCTTGCTAATAGTTGGCACAATTTAATTATCTTGATTATTTACAAGAGAAACTAAAGTGCTATACAGTGATTTTACTTTAGATAGAGTTAGAAAAACCTTTGGTCTAACTATTTCTGATAAAATTGATATATTTGCATCTGTACATGAAGTAGAGTGTCCACCATTGCTTGCAGAAGTCTTGCGGGAAAATGTACCTTTAGCTCTTGCTAGTAATACGGAAAAATCTCGCTCAGAAATGATTATCGCACCTATTTTAATTGCTGTAAGGAAATATTTAAATAATCAAATAAGTTTATTTTCTGGTATCGATTTTACCGTTGACTCAACACAAGGTTTAAATGGAAATTGCGATTTTATTATTAGCCGTTCACCAGAGTTACTAATTCTGAGCGCACCAGTTGTGACAATTGTAGAAGCTAAAAAAGAAAATATCAATGCCGGATTAGGTCAGTGTGTAGCAGAGATGTTAGCAGCTAAATTGTTTAATGAACGTGAGGGCAATAACATTCAGACAATTTATGGAACTGTTACCACGGGAACTAACTGGAAGTTTTTGAAACTTATTGGGCAAGTGATTGAAATTGACTTGAGCGAGTATTATATTAATAACATAGGTAAAATTATCGGGATTTTATCTAACATCCTGACAGAAAAAGTATTGTAATATGCTTGTCAAGTCAACGCCTGCTGAACAAAGAACAGTCCTACACAACGTTAGCTGGGAAACCTTTGAAGCCTTACTGAGAGATACAGGTGAGCATAGAGGTTCTCGGTTTGCTTACGACTGCGGTATTTTAGAAATTATGACCCCACTTTTTGAACACGAAAATCCTAAAATTCAGTTTGACCGACTTATATTCGCTTTGGCAGTGGAATTAAAAATTAAAATTAGAAGTGCTGGTTCTACAACATTAAAGCGTCAACCAATAACAAGGGGAATAGAACCCGATAGTTGCTATTATATTCAAAATGAGCCACTAATTAGAGGTAAACAAGAATTAGATTTAAGAACAGACCCAGCACCGGATTTAGCAGTTGAAATTGATATTACTAGCAGTTCTGTTAATAAATTTAATATATATGCGGCTTTAGGTGTAGGAGAATTATGGAGATATAACGGTGAAGTTTTAAAATTTTATCAACTAGTAGCAAGCGAATATATTGAAATTAAGTCGAGTATCGCTTTCCCTTTAATTTCTGTTAGTGAAATGAATAGATTTATCCAGAAAAGTAAAACTATGGATGAAATTGATTTGGTGCAATCCTTCAGCGCTTGGGTGCGTGGAAAGATAGCTTAAAATCAGGAATTAATTACGAATTACGAATTACGAATTACGAATTACGAATTATTTTAATATGCTTGTTAAGTCAACGCCTGCTGAACAAAGAACAGTCCTACACAACGTTAGCTGGGAAACCTTTGAAGCCTTGCTGAGAGATACAGGTGAAGATAGAGGTTCTCGCTTTGCTTATGACTGCGGTGTTTTAGAAATTATGACCCCACTTTTTGAACATGAAAACCCCAAAAGTAATTTTGGGAATTTTATTATTGCTTTAGCTGAAGAATTAGGAATTGAAGTGAGAAGTGCTGGTTCAACAACATTAAAGCGGAAAATATCAAGGCGGGGAATAGAACCAGATACTTGCTACTATATCCAGAATGAACTAGCTATTAGAGGTAAGGAAACTTTAGATTTAGAAAATGATCCGCCGCCTGACTTAGCAATAGAGATTGACATTACCAGCAGTTCAGTTAATAAATTGGGGATTTATTCAGCGTTGGGTGTAACTGAACTTTGGAGATATGATGGACAAAATTTAAAATTTTATCAGTTGATAGAAGGGCAATATGTCGAGTGTAAATTTAGTATTGCCTTTCCTATAGTTTCACTGCGCGAGATAAGCAGATTTATTGAGCAGAGTAAAACAAGCGGGGAAATTGCCTTGCTGAAATCCTTTCGTGCTTGGGTGCGGGATAAGTTAGGGTAGTTAATCAGGTAAATTGTACTCTAGATAATTAACTAAGATAAGAGTATAAATTACTACGAATTATGATATATTAATAGCTTTTTAAAAGCGATATCATTCATAATAAATAATGTTAGCACTACTTAAAACAGGGTCATGCAAATGAGAAGTCGCAGCGAAGTTGAATATATTAACTTAACTGAAATATGTGAAAGGCACAAAAAATACATATATCATTATAAAGAGAATAAACAAACAAATGACTTTTTGAAAAACGTTTCTAGTGAAACAAATATTCTTATAGAAGAATTAATTATTTTAAAAAAGGAATAATTTTCTGGACAATCTTATTATTTTGGTCATCCTAGAATAGGACATCATTTGACAGAATGGTGTAAAAAAGAAAGAAAGCTTCAAAGAGAAGAAGAGATTAAAACGCGACTACAAAAAGAGCTTGGTGGAGAAATAGAAGTTCCAACAAACACAGGAGCAATTGATCTTCTAACTGAAAAGGAGATTATAGAAGTCAAGAGTGTTAAAAATTGGATTCACGGAGTAGGTCAATTGATAGTTCATGGTCAACACTACCCTAACGTCAAACATAATCCTAAACAATGGCAGAGCAGGAATATTTAAACGCTTTTATGATATCGCATAGAATCACCTGAACGATCTATGATTTCTGTTCTTAAATAAGTCATTAGTAACAGTATGATCAAAGCAATCGCACCCCACAAAATCAACTCAAAGAATCTGGATCTATCCCCAACCTTCGCAATTCTTGTGCCAACCTTTGAGCGCGTTCTTCCGCAGTGGTAGCGCGTTCTTCGGCAGCGATCGCCCGTTCTTCTGGTGTTAAATATTTGACTCCTTGTTTGTCATACCAATACAACCAATCCCGCGTAATTCCCTGATAGGTTCCCCGTTCATAACCAATTGCTAAACCTATCTCTGATAACCAAATTAGATTTCCTGGCTGCAATACATATTCACCATTTACAAACCGATAAACTTCTAAAGGTGGTTTTCTTCGGCGTTGGGGATTGTAGACAACATAAAACAAAATCTCCATATCCGCATAAAGTTTCTTTTTGCTGGTGTATTCCCCACGCCGTCTGTGAGAAACCACCTCAAGCGCCATAATCGGCATCACCTTTTCTTCCCACAACACATAACTTAAACGCAAGTTCTCATCAAAAACTCGCTCAACTCCTAAACTTAAAAACCCATCAGGCACAATTGGGGGTAATTCGGGATCGTAATATATCCCCATATCAACGCCAAAAAACCAATCCATCCGGCTTGTCCACAGCCAAGCTAAGATGGCTTCTAGCAAGCCAGGAATCAAATGTTGTAGTTGATTATCCACAGGTTTATCGTCAGAATCGGGCAGATCCTCGGCTCCGGGTAAGCAGTGCAATGGGTTGTAATTTAACATGGTGGGTGCGACGCAAACTTATAATATTGATGATATCTATCCACCTCTGACAAGCCCCGAAATTTATTTATGAGATTATTAATTTTGAATTTTGAATTTTGAATTTTGAATTCGAAGCGAAGCGACGTGACTTTTTCTTGCGATAATTCGCAAGGGGGACGCGCTCCCCACTGGTTAGTAAAAGAGGCATAGATGACACTCAAGCGGTTGATTTTAATTTTTATACTGACGCCTATAGCAGTTCTGTTGGCAGTTTCGGCTTTATTCGGTAGTTGGCAAGAACCTCAGTTCCAAAGTCGCCTAGAACTGTATCAAACCAATATTGCTCTACAAGCCCAAGCTTGGCAATCAGAAGATAGCAACGATGACAATCTCCAGGCGATTCGGGAAGCTATACTTGGTGAGCAACCCCTGGAAAGCGCCACAAAGCAGTATCAGGAGGCGCGTCAATCAGTTCAAGCTAATTTAGACAAAGTTAACAACAAACTTGCACAATTACGTTCTCAACCTGAAACAATCACACCTCCAAAACCTCTGCCGGAGGTTGCTCCCACTATTAAAACCTCTAGAGGAGGACAGCAACCCTTACAGCAGTCCCTCAAGCAATTAGAAAAATTACTCGCTGAATTAGACTTGCGCCTGGGAATTTTACAAGCACAGCAAGGACAGAAGGATACAGCCCTTAAGACTTGGAGGGAATTACAACAACGCTCAGATATTAATCCAGAATTTGGGCAAACTGCTGCTGTATTGAGTGGACTGTGGAGTAATCCTCCCCGTCTCCTCCCAAATGCCCAAGAACCGATTCAAAAGAATTTAGAAGGTTGGTTTCGCTCTACTGCTTTGGTTCAGCTATACCAACTCCAGCAACGACAAGACGCTTTATCAGCAGTTAAGGCTACACAACAAGAAGCTGCTACTCAAGCAGTGATCAAATTAGCGCTTATTGGCACTATTCCCACCTTGGCAGCTTTAATTGGTCTAATACTGCTAATTTTGTTATTTGCTCAACGCTTGTTGAAAGGAAAAGCCTCATTACTAGCTCAAAATGCTGATGTCCCTTGGTCAACGCCTTGGGATGGTGAAACGGTTTTGCAGGTTTTTGTCGTCGGCTTTTTCTTCATGGGGCAAATTTTTGTGCCTTTTCTGATATTGCTGCTACCCATACAGCGTCCCGTGACTGATGTGAGACTTCAAGCGTTTTCTGTCTTGGTTAGTTACTTACTGGTAGCATCGGGTGCGTTATTAGTGCTGTATTTCTCTCTCAAGCGTTTTTTTCCCCTACCAGAATTTTGGTTTCGCTTCCGTTTTCAAGATAAATGGTTTTTGTGGGGACTGGGAGGCTATTGTACAGCTTTACCAATAGTTGTGGTAGTATCTTTGATTAATCAACAGCTATGGCAAGGACAGGGTGGTAGTAACCCTCTGTTGCAACTAGCCCTAGAAAGCCAAGATGGTGTAGCACTTGGGATATTTTTCTTTACAGCTGCGATCGCTGCGCCATTTTTTGAAGAAATTCTGTTTCGCGGCTTTTTGTTACCCTCTCTAACTCGCTACTTACCCGTGTGGGGATCGATTCTTGTCAGTAGTTTGTTGTTTGCGATCGCTCACCTCAGCTTGTCGGAAATTCTCCCACTGACTGCATTAGGGATTGTCTTAGGGGCAGTTTACACACGATCGCGTAACCTCCTCGCTCCGATGCTTCTCCACAGCCTCTGGAATAGTGGTACATTATTAAGTTTGTTCACCTTAGGTAGCAATTAAAACTAAAAGACTACTGTTGCCAAAAACAAAAATATCTGATTTTATCTCCATAAGTAGGAACAATTTACTAGTGATAATTGCTTGTAAGCATAAATACTCGCTGAAAACCAAATTAAGATAATGGCAAAAGCAAATCAAAGAATGCTGTTAAAACTATCTTGATTTTAGCCATTTTCGAGATATTAGAAGATTTATCTTGCGCTTCTAATTCCCACTAGCCACACAACTGGTCTGGTAATTGGTGCGATCGCGTTTCACGTCCGATGGAAGCTTACGCAAAAAAATCCGGAAATAATACTGATGGACTTGTAAAAAGTGGTGTATGTAGCAGCTTTTGCTGATTATTGAGGTTCATTCTTCTCAGGAAAAATGTCTTACCTAAAAATCTGCAAAACTGCCACACCAGGGTTTGCAATCATCAAATCTACCAAAGTTCATTAAGGAATGCCAAATTTTCCGGCTATGCTGCAAGACATCTTAGCGTTCCATCTGGAAAAGAAGCACGCTGATTTTGGTTATTCGTCTTCGGGCTGACTCATACTGAAAAAATTAAAAATCTCTTAATTAAGTAAATATATTTACTTAATTTAATTCCCATAAAGACTTTATTTTTATACTCAATTATTAAGGAGCAGCACTCAGATGGCAAATTTTAACCCTAGTCACCCTACCAAACAACTTCTAGCTGGTTACTGTGGCATTATCCTTGGAGCATTTGGGGTTCATAAGTTTATTCTAGGATACTCTTCCGAAGGCTTTATTATGTTGGTAATTTCTGTAGTTGGGGGTTCTTTCACCTATGGCATTTCCTTGTTAATTATGCAACTTGTAGGTTTAATTGAAGGCATGATCTATTTGAATAAGTCTCCTGAAGGATTTGTAAATACCTACTTTGTGAATAAGCAGGGTTGGTTCTAAAACTTTGTCAAGCTAGTAATCAAGGGTTTGTAGTAAGCCCTAAAGTGCTTACTACAAACCCTTGATTACCCATAAATTTCAACTTGACAGATTATTATATTTATTTCTATTGATATGCTCATTATTAAATCTAAACAGCTTAACTGGGTGATGTTCTTCTTGCTGGGCATAGGATATTTCAGTGTTATGTCTCATTTGGAAATCAACTACTTCTTAAAAAGCTTCATTGTGATCATGCCAATGCAGGTGGTAGCTATTATTTATGTAACTTACCTACGCTGGAGCCGACGTTGACACTCAAGGAAGTACGATAAATTAATAATTTTAATATGGTTGACATTGAGTCGTAGTCCGATATTTCGCCTACGCTCAAATTAGAGACGCTTTTAGTCAGGCGTTGAATTTCTGTAGCGAATCTAAACACTTGCCATGCAACTTCTCCCAAAAACTAAGCTAGCCCCAGAACTTGACCCAATCCTAGAGAAAATTATTCTAGATGTTGGGGGCATGAAGTGCGCTGGGTGTGTGAACGCAGTAGAGCGACAGCTAACCCAACATCCAGGAGTCAAGAGTGCCTGTGTGAACCTGGCCACAGAGGTAGCAGTTGTAGAGTCAGAAACTGGTGCAGTAGATGCAGATGCACTGGCAGAGCGATTAACAGCCGTTGGATTCCCGACTCAACAGAGAAAAGCTAGTGGCACAGTCGCAGGCGAGATATCTACCTTACCAGACCCAGCAGAACGACAACGCCGAGAAATGCGCTCTTCACTGAGGCAGTTAGCGATCGCTGCGATGTTGCTGGTATTGTCAGGAAGTGGACATTTTGGTAATCTTGGTAGCTCAGTGCTGCCAGTGCTAAATAACATCTGGTTTCACTGTGGATTGGCGACAGTGGCGTTATTAATTCCCGGTCGTCCCATTTTAGTAGATGGCTGGCTAGGCTGGCGGCGAAATGCGCCCAATATGAACACCCTAGTGGGATTGGGAACCCTGACAGCTTACATTGCTAGTTTAGTAGCGCTGCTTTTTCCCCAAATGGGTTGGGAGTGCTTCTTTGATGAACCAGTAATGATGCTGGGCTTTATTCTTTTGGGAAGGACATTAGAGCAACAAGCTAGAGGTCGCGCCGCCGCCGCATTTAGGAAATTGCTAGCACTCCAGCCACTCTTAGCGCGATTGATTGCCAACCCAGAGAAAGCAGGAGTGGGATCTTCTAGTGTAGAGATTCCTGCTGAACAGGTGCGTGTTGGTGAATGGTTACAAGTGCTGCCAGGTGATAAAATCCCTGTCGATGGTGAAGTGGTAGTTGGTCAGACAACGGTGGATGAGTCAATGCTGACTGGGGAAGCCGTGCCAGTAATCAAGCAACCAGGAGATATGGTGACAGGGGGGACGCTAAACCAGTCAGGAGCGATCGCTATTCAGGCAACCCGTATTGGAAGTGATACAACTCTAGCTCAAATCGTCGCTTTAGTAGAAGCCGCCCAAACTCGGAAAGCCCCAGTACAGAAATTAGCAGATACAGTTGCTGGTTACTTTACATACGGGGTGCTAACAGCATCTGTATTAACATTTGTCTTTTGGTACTTTTTCGGCACTCACATCTGGACTGATATCACCATGTCTGGTGGTATGGAAATGATCAGCCACGTTGACCACTCCGTACAGACGCGATTAATCGCGTCTGTACCCACTCCCCACTCCCCCCTATTAATCAGCTTAAAACTAGCGATCGCAGTTATGGTAGTCGCCTGTCCCTGTGCTTTAGGACTTGCCACACCAACAGCGATTCTTGTCGGCACTGCGATGGGTGCAGAACGGGGTCTGTTAATCAAAGGCGGCGACGTTTTAGAAAAAGTACACCAGTTAGACACCGTAGTTTTTGATAAAACAGGTACTTTGACCACAGGTAATCCCATAGTTACAGACTGTCTGTTAATTGAGGAAATGGGGAGTGGTGAGTGGGGAGTAGGGAGTAGAGAACCCCACTCACCACTCACTACTCCCTACTCCCTAATACAACTAGCAGCAGCTGTAGAAAGCGGTACTCATCACCCCCTAGCAAGAGCGATTCTGCAAGAAGCACAACGGCAGGAGTTATCTATTCCAGAGGCTGTGGACTTTCACACCAAACCAGGACTAGGAGTATCTGCTGTGGTAGAGGGGACAGTTGTATTGTTAGGTAACTGGGACTGGTTGAATTGGCACGGCATTGCCATTAGTGAAACTGCACAACAAATAGCACAAGATTTAGCAACAGATGGTAAAACAGTCGTTTGCGTAGCAGTTGGGGGAACTTTAGCCGGACTGATTGCTGTTTCTGATACCCTCAGACCAGATGCCCAATCCACTGTAGACAAGTTGCGTCAGATGGGCTTACGGGTAATGTTGCTCAGTGGCGATCGCCCAGAAGCAGCTAGCGCGATCGCCAAACAACTAGGATTAGATAGCGCTGATGTAATCGCAGGTGTCCCCCCAGCGAAAAAAGCGGCGGCAATACAAGCCCTCCAGTTAGAAGGAACAAGGCGACAAGGAGGACAAGGAGGCAAGGCGACAAAGAAAACTGTTAACTCAGCACTCCCATTCGGCTACGCTCACGGCAAGCCCACTCCCCACTCAGTAGTTGCAATGGTAGGAGATGGAATCAACGATGCTCCAGCTTTATCCCAAGCAGATGTCGGAATTGCTTTACACTCCGGGACAGATGTAGCGATGGAAACGGCTGAAATTATCCTAATGCGCGATCGCTTAACCGATGTTGTCGAATCTATTCAGCTTAGCCGCGCCACCTTCAACAAAATCCGCCAAAATTTATTCTGGGCTTTTGCATATAATACAATTGGCATTCCTTTAGCAGCTGGTGTTTTGTTCCCTAGTCTAGGTTTTGTCCTTAACCCATCTGGTGCTGCTGCATTAATGGCTTTTAGCTCTGTTAGCGTCGTCACAAACTCAATATTATTACGGCGATTAGCTCATCACCCGTAAAATGCTGTTTTGCATGTAAAATTTCCCAGCACAAATCTTGGTTATTCCCATATAAAGTTGAACTGAGTCACCCCGTCAGTTTTTACGCAGCCCACAAAACCTCTTGAAACACCTACCAAAGCTCTCATAGCTACTGGAGTAGAACGGCCATGTTCTACTCTTTCAAGGTATTATGCAACTTTAAAGCTTATTTAGATCAGCACCACAGACTTATGGTGCGCCAGAATCGCAGGATACAATACTAAACAAATCTTGATTTATCACAGTTGCACCGATTTGTCAATGGCAGCAGAACCCAATGAAAACCATCTACTGATTATTGAAGACGATCAAGGTCGCAAAGAATTTTCTCTGGATCAGCCCGTCTACTCTATTGGTAGAGACCGCGATTGTGATATCCGTTTGATGTCGCAGTTTGTCTCACGCCGCCATGCCACATTAGTGAGATTGGCACGAGGGCATAATAGTCATAGCTACTATTACCGGATTGTAGATGGCGATGCTAAAGGTAAGCCTAGTTCTAATGGTTTGATGATTAATGGACGTAAGATACCAGCCCACGATCTCAGAAATGAAGACGAGATTGTTTTTGGTCCTCAAGTACGTGCCATTTATTACCTTTTAAGAGATACTCAGCGTTTGGGACAAACGGATTCCAGCGAATACGACATTACACTAATAAACCCCGGTATGACCGAGGATTTAGAGGATATAGGTGACTGAATTTTAAAGAAGTCGGAAGTCGAAAGTCGCAAGTCGGAAGCGATGCCCTGAGCTACGCCGTACCACTTCGTGGAAGCAAGCTACGCGCAGCGTCTCTAAGAGTTGGGTACAGTTTTGTAACTTGTGTTGAGCGAAGTCGAAACACGGGGATTTAGACCCTGCCACAAAACTTAAAGCCGTCCATTTAAACCCCAACTAGAAACTGATACTACGTGTAAACGTAGGGTTCTTAAACCCTTTAATTTACGACAACACCCAGAGAATTCCACCAGATGAAACTGTGGGATTGTCAATTAAATCACTCATTAAAGCTATTATCCTGCAAGACTTTCAATCAAATGCCAATGACGGCTACTTTCAATAGCCTGCTTGATAAATTCAAACATTTGTCGGCAGTAATTATCTAGTTTAAGTGGTAGTTCTTCATTTTTAATCACAATACTCATCCGGGTTTCTGTTTCAGTAGATTTTGATTTATCAATCAGTACTTCTATTGTTACCAACTTAGGAAAAGGAACATTGCCAGGAACCTCACGAGCGATAATATACTCACCCGTATGGTATTGAATATCCAACTGAGAGTCCTGTAGAAGTTCTACAAGTAACGGCTGGAGATGGTCACTAGGAACAGAAACAATAAATGAACAGGTATAGCGAGCCATAATAGCCCCAAGCCTTGCAACACTCCGTCCATCCTATAATACCGAAGTATATAAATGGAAAGTCATTAAAAAAGCAAAGTTTTGACTTTTGAGATCAAGCATTACCAAAATATACAGTCACATCTGTTCTATCCATAAGGAAATTGCCGTAAGCTGAAAGTTTGATCAAAAACTTTACAATAAAGCTTTGGCTGAGGTAAGAAATGAAAGTCGCAATTACTGGAGCAACAGGATTTGTCGGTAGTATTTTAGTACAACGACTCCACGGTGAAGGTCATAAAATAGTAGTATTAACTCGGAACACCGCCTTTGCTCAAAAGGTTTTTCCATCTGAGGCTTTCTCTAATCTAGAAATTGTTGCCTATACACCAAATACATCTGGTTCTTGGCAAAGTCTCATTGCTAGTTGTGATGGCGTAGTTAATTTGGCAGGAGAACCAATTGGTGAAGGACGCTGGACACCAGAACGCAAACAAGAAATCCTCAATAGCCGAAAGTTAGGTACACAAAAAATAGTTGAAGCAATAGCCAACGCTAACCCCAAGCCTAGCGTATTAATTAACGCTTCGGCTATTGGCTACTACGGCACCAGTGAAACGACTAGCTTTGATGAAGCAAGTCTATCTGGTAACGATTTTCTCGCCCAAGTCTGCCAAGCCTGGGAAGCAGAAGCGAAAAAGGTAAAAGATGCTGGTGTCCGATTGGTAATTCTGCGTTTTGGGATTGTTCTAGGTAATGGTGGTGCCTTAGGTAAAATGATTCCGGCTTTCAAACTCTTCGCTGGTGGTCCTATTGGCAGTGGTCGCCAGTGGTTCTCATGGATTCACGTAGACGATTTAGTTAACTTGATTCTGCAAGCTTTAACTGAACCGGAAATAGAAGGTGTATATAATGCCACTGCCCCTAACCCAGTCCGAATGGCAGATTTAAGCCAAACTTTAGGAGGAGTGATGAATCGCCCTTCTTGGTTGCCCGTTCCTGGTTTTGCGATCGAAGCTCTTTTAGGAGACGGGGCTATAGTAGTTTTAGAAGGTCAGCAAGTCATCCCAAAACGCACCGTGGAAACAGGCTTTGAGTACAAATATCCTAATTTAAAATCAGCGTTAACGCAAATTCTTAATTAAAAGGGAGTGGGGAGTCGGGGAAATGATTCCAGCACAAAATAACAAGAGTAGTTTGTTACTCTCTTTAAATTTTATCTGCAAGTGCGATCCCACCAACTCAGCAACTCACCAACTCCAGTTTTAATATTAGGAAAATTGGCGTAACTTTTTGAATTTCAATTTCTGACCGCGAATAAAATCACCTCATCTAATTGGGTTCCTGCCGCGCTCCCAAAATAAAAAAAGGTTTTGGGGACAAGGGTATGAGGGAAGGAGGCGATGCTAAAGGCGGCAAGCTACGCACCCCCTACCCCGCCATAATCGCCTACAACACATGACACCCCAGAAAATGAATATCACTTCGTTATCTGGGGTTGTTTATTTCAGTAGGATTTTGTTGAATTAAAGCTAATATTTCTTTATGTTCTAGAAGTTGCCCTTGATTGTAGAAAAGCCCAGCAGCTTTATGCAAATCTTCTATAGCACCTAATTTGTTTCCCGTTTCCAGATGCATCAGCCCTCGGAATTTATAAGCATTTGCATAATCTGGATAGAGATTAATTGCTTGATTATAATCTTTAAGTGCTTCCTCATACTTTTTCAAATTTGTATAGGCAAAACCTCTGAAAGCATAAGCCGAAATATAATTAGGATTATGTAAGATTGCGCGATTTAAAACTTTGACTGCATATTGATAATTATTTATTTTTATATATACAAGACCAAGCTGAAAGTGACCTTGAGGTACTGAAGAATCTAGAATTACGACTCTTTTATAATCTTCAACAGCACCTTTTATGTCTCCAATAGCCTCACGGGAAATACCTCTGTTGCTGTGTAATGAGGCTTTATCTGGAGATAAGCGCAGAGCCTGATTATAGTCTTCTACTGCTCTCTTATGATCTCCTAGACCAGCAAATGCTGCACCTCTATGCCCATAAGATATAGCATCATTTGGATTTATAGATAAAGCTTGGTTATACGCCTGAATTGCTGCTGCAAAATCATCCCGATGCAATTTGCGATCCCCTTGTTTTGCAGATGCAGCCCCCAAAATTAAATCAAATATTTCTCGCATAAGTGGCTCTCTTATGTCTACTTAAACATAGAGTACCCATAGTGAGAATGTATCTAACAGCGTCGTGATTTTTAATTTAGCCAGTTTTTACCGCAGTCTCTACACTGCAAATGCTGTTTACCTTGTGAGCGTGGTGGGCGTGTAGCTGGCTTAACGACGGCGGCTGTCACCGCATCTCCCGTGTTCCATTGCCTATTCCCACACTACTTATCAGAACTGCAATTCTCATCAGCAGAATTCTGATAAGTAAACTTGTGTATGCTTTGTTACGTGTAGAATCTCAACATGAGCAATCACTTTCTGCTCTAGAAAGAGCGGTACAAATTATTGCTCTTCTGCTGCGCTATTGACTAGAGGGAAATTTTCTGGAAACCCAACTGATAATACCACTCAGAATGGCACCGCCCATGAGGATGCCGATCGCTGGGTTAAACAAGGGTTGCCACAGTTTATGCCATAAATCCAAACCCAGGTTTACTCCCGCAGCATCTCCGATCGCAGCAACAGCTAACCAGCCAAAGCCAAACAAAACTAAAAAAACATCTGCGACTAAAACCATGTTTAGCCAATTTAACAATTTCTCTTTCATCTATCGTTTGATCTAATCGCACAAAATTTTAGGACTAGTAACCGAGTGATGGGTAAGTTAGAAGTGAGGATTGCAGGCTTAAATTTAACTCCTAACTTGTACAGACGCGATTAATCGCGTCTCTCCCCATCCTCATTCTTCAAATAGCCAATTTTTGACTTTTGTCAAACTCTGCCAATCTGGTTTTCTACTTAAACCGTCTTCAATACTATTTTTTATTTCATCACTCCATTCTTCATTCACATAAATTAACTGTTGTGCTATGTCAATGTGTTCCCGCAAACCTTTTTGACCTGTTTCCAGCATTGCTAAGGCGAGATTGACTCTCGCCTGGGGATCTTGTGGGTTTAATTTGACTGCTTTCTGTGCAGCTTTGTAAGCCAAGTTAGATTTGTTATCGAGTAGATATAACCACGCTAAACAAACCCAAGCAGCACTAGTTTTTGGAGAGCGATCGCACACTTCTTTAAACACAGGTATTAAAGAATCTACTGTTTCTCCGGCTTTATAGCGTTCTAAACCTGTATCAAATAGGGAGTCAACTGTATTAGTCATTGGTCATTGGTCATTGGTCATTAGTCATTGGTGAGCCAGTGCGGTCTTGGGGGTTTCCCCCATGAGCAACTGGTGAACCCGAAGGGTCATTAGTCATTTGTCTTTCGTCCAATGACAAGGGACAAATGACAAAAGACTATATTACACCCCAAATGACTTGCCGCAACCGCAAGTTTGGTTGGCATTGGGGTTGGTGAATTGAAAGCCACCGCCAATCATGGCATCGCTATAATCGAGCATTAAACCGTAGAGATATAATAGACTCTTGCGATCGCTGACAATTTTGAAGCCATCATAGTCAAAAACTTCATCCTGCGGGGTGATCTTGCTACTGTCTTCAAAGTCCATCATGTAAGACATCCCAGAACAGCCACCCTGACGTACTCCTACCCGTAAGCAGAAGTCTGTGCCTTGCCTGTCCCGGAGAGATTTTACTTGGTGCAATGCGGCTTCGCTCAACAGAATTCCGCGTTCTTGAGCCTGAATTGCTTGTGTCATCTGCTTTTTCAACTCCTTAATTAGTCTAAGTGTTACTTTATATTGTCATTGAGTATTTTTATATTCATTCTAGCGGCTTAGATATCGCTAGATGCCATAATTCTAAACAGTCTGTCAAAAGCAGCCAAAGATTTTTATTCTAGAATTGAGAGACTTAGTGTATTTATACATTCGGTATTTTTTGAAGTTCAAGCCTTGCGGCAGCCTGAGAAGCAACTACCCTTCAGGTGCAGCTATCAAAACTTAATCCGAGGCTAGCTATCCCTCAAAGTCTACTTCCAAATTGCTTCTTTTGATTAACTTATTCTATGACAAGTTTTAATCGCTCTACCAGTCGTCGGTTGAAGAAATTAACTCAAATTCCTTCTGTATGGGAGGGCGATCGCCGTCCGTTGTCATCACCAAACCAGCACTCAGACTCAGAGGCAAAGGGAGAATGCATTCTTTGGGTAGATTACTCTCAAGGTGTTGTCCGAGGAATGGACGTCGTAGCTTCAGATATCGGCCCAGAAGCAATAGTTCGCACCTTAATGCAAGCAATGGAGCATCCCCAGAGTCCGGCAAGACCCGCAAGACCGCAAAGAATTGTAGTCAAAGACCGCGAGATCCAATTTTACCTGCGGGGAGTGCTGCAAGATTTGGATATCGCCATTGACTACGCACCAGAACTACCTTTGATTGACGAACTCTTTCGGGGATTTGCCGACCTCCTCGATAGTGAAACCCCCGACTTACCCCCACAATATGCCCAAATATTGCGAGAGAAAGCATTTGCAATTTGGCAAGCAGCACCTTGGGAATTTTTGGAAGAACAGCAAATTTTGTCAATTGAGATTAATCACTGGGATGTTGGCACACTCTACGCCTCAGTCATGGGAATGCTGGGAATGGAGTATGGGATTTTGTTTTATCGCTCAGAAGAGTCTTTAAAACAGTTTCGCGCCGCAGTTTTAATAGATGAAGAATCAACGGAGCATTTAGAAGAAGCGTTCCTAAAGCAAGATTGCCTGTTTCTCACTTTTGAGAGTGCTGATCAAACCGATGAAGATGAGGATGAAGCAGATGATTTGGCGGATCTGCCATTATCAGAAATTGACCCTACCTTCGGCAATATCCACCCCTTAGAAGGACTACGGTCTGTTTTGTATGAGGAAGAAGCACTGGTAATGTTCGTTGCGATCGAAAGCTTGAGCCGCTTTATTCGCGATCACCGTCGCCAGCTTCATGAAGACATCCTCCCTACCCTTAGCCGTCGCTATCGCATTTCTCTGCCGCAGTCGGAAGAATCAACTAAATCTTTGGCTGTGACAGTCTCTACCATGCCGCAGTTAGCAGATGAATTAGAGGAAATTGCAGGCTTTGATGTCGATGATCAGGAGATTGACAACGCTGATTCACCGTCTTTCCAAGCATTGCAAGATGACTTGATCCCAGAAGATTCCTTCCTCAGCTTAGGTGTGGTGTCCTGGGAAATGTTGGAATACCTGCCGAAGAGGGCCAGTAACTATCAGGCTGGTGAAATCAAGCAAGTGGGTGACGGTTTGCCGGTGATTTTAATTCAAACTTCCCGGCCCAAGGCTAAGATTGTAATTGAAAGAATTGAAGCAGCAGGCGGACTCAGAGCAATTTGCTTTAATCCAGGTGCCGATTCCTTGGATGGCGATCGCTACGACCTGGGTTTATTACAAACTCAAAATGGCGAATTGTTCCTATTCGGTGAATTTTTAGATGAAGATCCGATTCATATAGAAGCCCGAAAAAAATGGAATCAGCGATGTAAAAATACTAAGGGCTACTGTGGCTTAATCATTGCCAAAGGACTAACGGGAGCCTCCCGTGGCAATCCTCAGTTAGGAGATATGATGGCTTTGTTTGAAGGGCGTAGGCAAAGTCCACACTTCGACTTGGCTCAGTGACCACACTTCGACTTGGCTCAGTGACCACACTTCGACTTGGCTCAGTGACCACACTTCGACTTGGCTCAGTGACCACACTTCGACTTGGCTCAGTGACCACACTTCGACTTGGCTCAGTGACCACACTTCGACTTGGCTCAGTGACCACCGTAGGCATCGCTTTCACCTAAAGATTTAGGTATTGGCACTCTCCAACTGATGCCCCAGCTTAAATTGGAATAGTTACATGAATTCTGGCGATCGCGTATTTGATTCGCATATTGACTGGATTTATTACTGTTAGCGGATAGCCAGGGTTTAGCCCGTGCTGAGTCAAGTAAAAAGTACTCAGGATTTTTATTTTTGCATTTGTACATGCCCCACCCCCTTCTAGGCGGTCTTTTCAGTCAGTACTCTTCATCTGCGTACCTCTCAGAGCGTGGCACTTTGTAATGCATATTCATGTATCAATACGCTTGGGTTAAGAAAAATAGCTTTGTTGGGTAGAGCAATAGCGAAACCCAAAAAATGGTTGATAATGTTGGGTTAGCCTGCGGGAGGAAAGCTACGTTCCTCAAACGCAACAGCTTACTAATAGGCGACGACTGATTAGAAGTTAACTTTATCTCAATTTCATGAAGTACCTGTATTCTCATATTTTTCCAGTCATTTCATTTGGATATTTGTCAGTATAAATAACTACAATCCGCTAAAAATTTATCTACAAGGTTCGGTTTAATCAAACCTAGCTGACCAATTAGATATTGGAATCTTTTTTTTAACAAGTTTTTGAGTTCAGCATCTTGTTATGTATCGATATCATTAAGCAAAAGCTCAGGTGATATCTTTTTCTCTGTAATTTTTTTATAAAGAATCAAAATGAGCTTATTTAGTGTCTAAATGAAGATTATTTAAAGTCCGTAAATAATGGCTATAATGAACAGACTACCGAAAAAGATTGAAACCTACAATTATTTTTATGGGTAGATTTAACAAATAATAAATAGTTGTAATTCAGAAGTTTATTGCCAGTATTTTATCTCTGAGTTTAAATCTGACCATCAGGTTTCCTGTCCGATTTTTAGCACCATATAAATGGCTAAAAACGATTTATATAGCCTCAAAATAGATGAATACGAACAAAGGCGAAAAAACCCTGAGTTAAAAGCAAACTATATCGCTAGAGTGGGGATCAAAAAATATATAAAATTTCATCGTATCTTTAGGCAAAGTTCATGTAAAAGCATCAAACCAAATTAAAATATGATCATCGGCAACAGCCAACTAACATCATATCTGTAATGGATGCAGATGAGTGTTTGTTCGAGAGCGATCGCTTATTTACCTACTTTTTAAGTGATTATTCACGAGCTATACACACTACTCTAACCCGCCTGTAAGTCAGCATTTCAGCATGATCATCATTTAGAAGCTTTATTCTCTGGTGTTGTCCCAGATGTTCTCTCCAAGCGGGTTTGGCGAACTTAGTTAAGAGAGAAGGTCAAATGCTTTCAATGGAGAATAATTTTATAAATCTTGATTGAGTCAACAGTAGGTGTCTAAAATTAATTTCTCAAATTTCATTCTCAGCCTTGATTCATGCTGTTAGCGGGGTTATGAGCTTCATAAGCAAGTCTGTACTATTTTGGCTGTCACAATAGTAACAAATAAAGTATAATTTTTTGATTTTTTTAGAAAATGATGAATCCTTAGACCAAACGAACATTTTTAATCTTAATAATATTACTTGTTTCCTGAGACAAACTCATGATAATGTAATCGGCCTCCTATTTAGTTAGATTCTTTCAATGATCTAAAATATACAGCAAATAGCATGACAATGACCAATAAAAAATGGGCAGTTAAACGTATAACAGTGAATCTCGCAACACAGGAAGCGGAAAAACTAGAAAAATATTGCGAACTAACAGGTAGACCTGCAACCGATGTGATTCGTGAATTGATTAGAAGTTTGCCTGTCTCCGACGACAGCAAAGATGTAAATAGGTAAGATAGATGCTTTCACAACTTATCCAGATAACTGCTTTACGACCAAAAAAATAGCTATGAGACTTTTTTGAGTCCGCCGCAATGGACAAAAGTTTGTCTAACTGATACAGACGCGTTTTTCTCGCGTCTGATCATTTGCCGGGACGAAAAAAGTGATCAAAGAAGTTTTAATATTGACATTCCTATGGCTTAATATGCTGGTGGAGTTGATATGAAGTAGCAAATTCCGACACCAAGGCAGTTACAATCTGTAAAGAAGCTGAAAAGGGACGACGGAATGCGCGTTGCAATCGTAGGTGCGGGACTAGCTGGGCTAGCAACGGCAGTATATCTAGCTGATGCTGGTTGTGAAGTAGAGATTTTTGAGTCTCGTCCGTTTGTGGGTGGTAAAGTTAGTAGTTGGGTTGATGGCGATGGCAACCATCTAGAAATGGGGTTGCATGTATTTTTCGGGTGCTACTACGAACTATTTGACTTGATGAAGAAAGTCGGGGTGTTAGAAAACTTACGCCTTAAGGAACATACCCACACTTTTATTAACAAAGGAGGGCGCACTGGTGCTTTAGATTTTCGCTTCCTTACAGGTGCGCCTTTCAATGGGTTAAAGGCATTTTTTACTACTTCTCAACTATCATTGCAGGATAAATTGCAAAATGCGATCGCTTTGGGTACTAGTCCGATAGTTCGCGGATTGGTAGACTTTAAGGGGGCGATGAAAACCATCCGTAAATTAGATAAAATTAGCTTTGCCGACTGGTTCCGCAGTCACGGTGGGAGTAATGGCAGCATCAAGCGCCTGTGGAACCCCATCGCCTACGCATTGGGATTTATTGATTGCGAAAATATGTCTGCCCGTTGTATGTTAACAATATTCCAGTTATTTGCAGTCAGAACTGAAGCTTCAGTTTTGCGAATGCTGGAAGGTTCTCCCTCTGAGTATTTACACAAGCCCATTCTGGAATATCTGGAAGTTAGAGGCACAAAAGTTTACACGCGTCGGCAAGTGCGAGAAATTCAGTTTACTGAGTCAGACGAACAAACGCGCGTCACTGGTATAGTAGTTGCCCAAGGTGATAGCGTAGAAACTATCACTGCTGATGCTTACGTCTTTGCCTGTGATGTTCCAGGAATTCAACGCATCCTCCCCCATGAGTGGCGTAAGTGGTCAGAATTTGACAATATTTACAAACTGGATACAGTGCCAGTGGCTACAGTGCAGTTACGCTTCGATGGTTGGGTAACGGAACTGAATGATGGAGAGCAACGTAAACAGCTAAATCATGCGGCGGGAATCGATAATTTACTTTACACAGCTGATGCTGACTTTTCTTGTTTTGCGGATTTGGCGTTGACTAGCCCTGCTGATTATTATCGCCCAGGACAGGGATCTTTGTTACAGCTAGTGCTGACACCGGGAGATCCGTTTATTGCCCAAACTAATGAAGCGATCGCCCAGCATGTCCTCAAGCAAGTCCATGAACTGTTTCCCTCGTCACGGGAGCTAAATATGACTTGGTACAGTGTAGTAAAACTTGCTCAGTCTCTCTACCGAGAAGCGCCAGGAATGGATGCGTACCGTCCCAGCCAAAAAACACCAGTAGATAATTTCTTCCTTGCAGGGAGTTATACTCAGCAAGACTACATTGATAGCATGGAAGGTGCTACTATTTCTGGACGACGTGCGGCTAAAGTGATATTGGAGAGTTTGAAGAGATAACGTAGACATGCAGTGGCTTGCCGCAGGCTACTGCAAAGGGCGCAAAGAATGCGATCGCAAAGCGTCTCGTAGAGAAGGAAGAGAGAATGTCAGATTGGTTAGAGCATACTGTGCAGGTAGAAGTAGACGCTCCCATAGATTTAGTATGGAGCCTCTGGTCTGATTTGGAGCAAATGCCCCGGTGGATGAAGTGGATTGATTCGGTGAAAGTTCCGCCAGATAATCCAGATATATCTATTTGGAAACTGAAGACGGGCAGTTTAGAATTTACTTGGAAATCTCGAATTCTCAAAGTTATTCCCAACCAAATTATCCAATGGGAATCGATTGATGGTTTGCCGAATCAGGGAGCGATTCGCTTTTACGATCGCAACGGTAGTAGCGTTGTCAAAATGACCATTTCCTACGCCATCCCCGGCATTCTTGGCAAAATTATGGATAACTTATTTTTGGGACGGGTAGTCGAATCGACGATTCAAGCTGATTTGGAAAGGTTTAAAGAATACGCGCTGAATATTAAAGCTAATTGATATAGATAGCAAAAACAGGCAGTAGGAAATAAGGTATAAAATATTCTTACTACCTGAAAAAAACTAAGATTTTAAGCTTTAAACGAAAATAACCTAACGATCGCACAGATTGTTCAGCATTAGTTACCACCTACTCAATTGCATTAATGAACCCTATTTACTGTTGGTTCTGGAAGTGGATCACCTACAGATTCGTAAGCAATAATTAGAGACTCTAAGGCTTCAATTCCATTTACCACAGCCAACTCGTAAGTATCCCCATGAGTCCGCCAGCGTTGTCCGGGAAAATCAGGGAATCCTACTAAGAAGCAATCATCTTCCTCAGACCATTGGATAAGCATTTGGTACTTGAGTTTATTCATCTTCTTTTTTCCCTTCTACTTCCTCAATTGCCTGTTTTACTTCTTTCTCTTGGTAGCGTTTAGCATCTGCTCCATCTTTGCCTGAAACCGTGATTTTTCCGCTATAGAAGGGATGCACCCAGTTAGTATGACTGCCTTTTCCTAGGAGTTCTGTAAAACCTGCTTGGGAAAGCATTTGCTTCAGTTCCCGGATTTTCTTTGGCATTAATTTTCTGAAAAAATGCGATCAGCACAATAAAAACAATGTGTCAAACTTTCTGGCTATCTATTCAGAAAAATCGAATCTTCGATTTTTTTATGCCTTGACTTGTTTTAACTCAGGTAATATCCGGGGTGAAATAGTTGCCTGAATTTCTTCACCCATTTTTTCTTCAGCTAGTCTAAGCTCATAATTCTTTTGTAAATTCATCCACAACTCGGCACCAGTACCAAACCATTGCCCTAACCGTAATGCCGTGTCAGCAGTAATTGCCCGTTCACCATTAATTATTTCAGTAATCCGATTTGTTGGGACATGAAGGATACGTGCTAACTCACTTGCGCTCATCTGCAATTCATCAAGCTCATCAGCAAGAATTTTTCCAAGATGGATGGGTGGACGTGACATATTGTTCTCCTTAACAGGGGCGACGTTACCAAGTTGGGTCGCTAAACAAATTAATCGTCAATTCTTCGCGTGGCGGTACTGCGGTGATACAAGCGCGGATGATTTCTCCATCGTCTAATTCGACGGTGCAAGCGTGACAAGACCCCATAAGACAACCGGTGGGAATAAATACCCCCGCCCGGTCTGCTACATCTAAGAGGGCTTCTCCCACTTCGGCATTTACTGTGACATCATCTGGTAAAAAGCGGACACGAACAATCATCAATGTTACGTATTTAATTTAGTATTGTCATTTGTCCTTTGCAAATGACTAATGACATTTTTATGCACTTTAGCTTAAGACAAAAACGGAGTTAAGTCTAAATGGCTTTCAACTTCAGTGGCTAGAGAGTCCAAAATCTGCTCTCGCTGTTCCCGGTAGTTAGCAACACCAGTAGGCAAAGATTTTAAACCTCGCTGTTGACGGAGGCGATTTAACCAAGCCCGTCGCCAAGGGCCATTGTCAAAAAGTCCGTGCAGGTAACTACCCCAGACTGATTGACAACTATCCACTAAGCCTAAATTAATATCGTCAAATAGGGCATGGTAGGATTGGGGATCTATGCCTTGCTGTTCGATGCGCGATCGCCCTTGGTGGATTTCAAAGCCATTGACTGGCAAGCCCTGTTGCGGATAATTTGAGCTAACTTGACGCTGACGGGCGATTTTTTGTCCTGTAATTACAGTTCTGATTGGTAATAGATTTAACGCTTGAAATCTGCCAGCTTGTCCCTCTATCCCTTCTGGATCAGCGATGATTTGACCGAGCATTTGATAGCCGCCACAGATACCTAAAACCGTTCCGCCAGAAGCAGCATAGTTTTGGATAGCTTCTGCCATACCGCTTTTTTGCAGCAGTAGCAAATCAGCAATTGTGGTTTTTGTTCCTGGGATAATCACGGCATCAGGATGTCCTAAATCTTGCTTAGGACTGAGGTATTTTACTGAAACTGTGCTTTCTGATTCGAGTGGGTCAAAGTCAGTGAAGTTGGCAATTCTGGGTAAGCGGATGACGGCAATATTGAGGTCAGCTTGGGCTTTATTCGACGACGATTGACGTTCTAGCAGATCAAGGGAGTCTTCGGCTGGAAAGACATCTTGTAAGTAAGGTATAACACCGATAACGGGGATACCTGTACGTTCTTCTAACCATTTTATTCCCGGATCTAGGAGCGATCGCTGTCCTCGAAACTTGTTAATTACTACACCCTTAATTAAGGCGCGTTCATCTGGTTCTAATAACTCTAAAGTTCCAACGACATGGGCAAAAGCACCACCCCGATCAATATCAACTACTAGCATGGTTGGCGCATTTAAATATTTTGCCACCCGCATATTAGTTAAGTCGCGGTGTTTGAGGTTAATCTCTGCTGGACTACCAGCACCTTCACAAACTACCAAGTCAAATTCTGTCCCTAAATGCTGTAGCGATTCTTCAATTGTCCGCCACCCCAGATCAAAATATTGCTCGTAGTAATCTGAGGCACTCACTTTTCCTACAGACCTACCTTTGATAATTACTTGGGAAGTCATATCCCCTTGGGGTTTAAGTAAAATTGGGTTCATTTCGACCCAAGGCACTACTCCCGCAGCCCAAGCTTGTACTGCTTGGGCATAGCCAATTTCTCCACCACTGGCAGTGACATAAGCATTTAAAGCCATGTTTTGACCTTTAAAGGGAGCCACTCGCCAGCCACGCCGCGACAAAATGCGACAAATAGCTGTAGTTAAAAGTGATTTCCCTGCATGAGATGTTGTCCCCACCACCATAATTGATTTCATAGTCGCTATTAGTTAGTTTTTCCAGATACAGGGTGAATTTTTAGGAGCAAACAATAGGGGAGCAGGGGGAGATGAGGGAGATGGGGGAGATAAGGGAGATGGGGGAGATAAGGGAGATGAACTATACACAATACACAATGCCCAATGCCCAATGCCCAATACTTCGACTTCTCTACGAGACGCTACGCGAACGCTCAGTACAAGTGCCCAATGCCCAGCATCACAAATTTCAGTTAAATAGTTATGGTAAAGACTTCATGAATAGATGTGATGTTTCCGTATATATTGTTCCCTTTGATTCCCTAATCCTAACTCTTTGGTTTTTTTTTCTAAAAAGGTATCCGTAACCAACGAATCACAGCATCATAGAAACGATCGCGCCATGAAGGAGTGCGCCAATTTTTTCCCTGATATTGTTCTACCAACTGCCGTCCCAAGGGAGTGAGGCGAAAACTATCTGTAATCCCCTGACCATCCACTTCTCGTCGCAATACACCCACTTGGATTAGCCAGCCCAAGGTGTTGTCACAGGCTAATTCTGATAAAGGGCGTTTAGTATAGCCCTGTTTGAGTCCATTTTCCAGAGCGATCGCACTCAATGACACACTCTGATGTCCCATGACTTCAAATAAAGATAGATTAAAGGATGAACACACTAGCGATCGCTCGGCTCTTTCTACTGTGCTTTGAGGATAGACAAAAATATTTGGGTTTTGGGAATCAACAGCAGCCATTGTATATGGGTAGATTTTTTTCTGATCAAGATTTATTTAAGGATATATTTTTTCTTGTAAGTAAGTGGGTCAAATTAAATATAAAACCTCACCCTGCCTCCGGCTTCCCTCTCCTTACCAAGGAGAGGGATTGAGGGTGAGGTTTTATCTTATATTTAATTGTGCCTTCCTACTTACCAGCTACCTGATTTAACCAAAATTAGTTACCTCAAGTATAGTTATACTCTTTTTATAAATTAATAAATTAATGTAATAATGTAAAATTTCAAGAAGTGCATCAACAATCTGAAACAGGAAAGGTTAATTATGTCTCTAGCAGTTGGTACGAATGCACCTGCATTTACCGCCAAAGATACAAACGGCAACACAGTCTCGTTATCTGATTTTGCCGGAAAGACGGTCGTTTTGTATTTTTACCCCAAAGATGACACGCCAGGCTGTACCAAACAAGCCTGTAGTTTTCGGGATGCCCAGTCTCAATATCAAGGTAAAAATGTTGTCATCTTGGGAGTGAGTGCAGATGATGAAGTCTCCCATCAGGCATTCACCCAAAAATATAATTTGAATTTTCCCCTACTGGCTGACAGCGACAAATCCCTGATCAAAGCTTTCGATGTGGATGGCGGTGGTTATGCCAAGCGCGTTACCTACGTAATTGACCCCAACGGCAAAATTACCCATGTTGACTCTGCTGTAAATACCACCACCCATGCTAGCGATATTTTAGCTGCACTTGGGCTGTAGTTTTTTACCTGATAACTAAAGATTTTTTAAATAGCCTCAACCCCAAACCCTAGAGGCTTGGGGTTCTTTGTTTGAATTCAGTTACCTGATGGTGGTGTAAGCGATCGTGGGGTAAGTGATGGTTGTATGACCGATGGGGAACCGGGAGTTGTTCGTTGTTGACCTGGAATTAGTTTTTGTTGCCTTGCTTTAAAGGCTGCTGCTGCTGAGTCTAATTCTTGGTTCTGTTGGTCAGCATTCCAGTTGAGAGTTCCGAAATTCGCCCGGTGAACCAGGTCAAGCATATTGAAATTGTCTGAGTTTGAACGGGAGAACGGATCGGTATTTTGGTCTGTTGTACTAGTACTAGGAAAAGCATCTGCTGGGCTGCTGATTTGAGCCGAACTTGGTTGAGTCATGAGCAAGGAAGCAAAGCTAATTCCGGCCAGGGTAGCTACAAAGAGTCTAGGAATTTGTAAAAATGGTTTTTTCATGAGTTTTGACCCTAAAATTGCTCTATTTTATCCTAAGCAAGAGTCCGACGCAGTTGGGGTTGAATACTCAGCAAGGCGACAAGGGCAAAGCCAAACAACACCAGCAACGCTCCCCCAAAGGTAACATTACCCCAAGGAGCCTGCATTACTACACTACCTAATCCCCAATTACTGTGGAGATAAAGATAGCGAATTGGTTCGATCGCATAGCTGAGAGGATTCAGGGTAGCCACAACCTGCAACCACTGAGGCATGAAGGATAGAGGTGCCAAAGCAGTACTAGCAAACAATAATGGCAGGTTAGTGACAAAAATTACTGCAATCAATTCAATGTGTCCGGGTAGGGTAAAAGCTAAACCGAGGGAGATGGCTGTTACACCCAAAGCTAAGAGAAAGACAATTAAAGCGATCGCACTTAAACCAGCTGCATCTGGTAGTCCAGCCCCCAAGAACGCCGCCGCCGCTACAATCACTGCTGCTTGCAGCAAACTTTGGCTGATGATGAAAATTGCCGAAGCAAAAACAATGGAAAACCGCGATGCTAAGGGTGCTACGAGTAAACGATTCAAAAAGCCGAACTCGCGGTCAAACATTACGGGCAAACCAGCATTCAGCGCCCCAGCAAAGGCTGTAAACACAATTATGCCAGCAGCCAAAAATTGACCATAATTTGTTGTATTGCCAAATATACCTTTAGGTGCATTTTGGAACAAAGCACCAAATAGCAGTAACCACATTACTGGCTGAATAATTCCGGCAACCAATGTGGAGGGACGGCGTTGCAACTGAATAAACAAGCGACGAGTTAAAGCCAGCGTCTCTTGTACCAATTCACCGAAAAAGTTAGGTGCACCATTAGCGTCAATTTGTGGTAATGTCGCTGGCTGCCAATTTAGATCAGATTTAGGAGTAACGCTCATAATAATTTTGGATTAATTGGGCATTGGGCATTGGGCATTGGGCATTGGGCATTGGGCATTGGGCATTGGG
>NZ_JABXKJ010000135.1 GCF_017115085.1 Nostoc sp. NMS7
GGACGCTACGCGTAGCTTGCTTCCACGAAGTGGTACGACAAGCTACCTCGGCTGCCCTCGGCACAAGTCAGGAAGCATCGGGGTTTAAATAAGAGTCTGAAACTCTCTTCTCTACGAGACGCTGCCCTTCTCTACGAGACGCTGCGCGAACGGCAAGGTGACACAGTGAGCTAAGACCTGTCGAACTGCTCAGTGACCACGCGAACAATGCGTAAATTTTGAATTGTTAATTATCCGGTTCTAAGTTAGAAAATAGCTTCTGCCAATCGATAGAGTTAACAGTATTATCTCCCTGTTTTACCTCAAACGTGACATGACAAGCGATCGCTAGTTTTAGCGCTTGTACACAAAGTTCTGCCACATCCTCACGGCTGATTCTACCCTTAATATTATCGCCTTGCTCAAATATTAATTCCTTACCTCCTGCTTCCTCAGTTAAAGCACAAGGTCTAATAATCGTATAAGGAATTCCGCTTTCTCTTAAACTATCTTCTCCCTTTAACTTCCAAGTTAAAATTCCTCCCAATTGGTCATTTAATTTCACTGCTGGCGGTTCTTCATCTAAATTAATGCCAGGCCGTCCGGGACGAGTCACACCTGCTGAACTGACGAGGATAAATTGTGGTAAAGTTGTCCCGCCGTAAGCTTTAATTGATTCCAACTCTAAAGCAAAACCACCTGGAGAAAATTTGGGATTTAAAGCACCATCATATTCAAATTTGCTCAACATCAGTTGGAATGAACAAATTCTATTCTGCTCAATTGGCGGCGCATCCTTGACAATTTTTGCCCGAAAAACGGGAATCAAATCTGCAAAGGGAATATGAACATCTATCCAGGTATTAGCTACGGTATCGAAAGAATAGCTGTAGCCAATGCCATCCCATTTTGTATCTGTCCGCAGGAAGATTTTATAACGCTGACCGTCACCTTTGACGCGCAATTTTACACCTTCGTAATCAGATAAGTTGAAAGGGGGATCAAAATTTTTAGTTCTGATAGAAGCAAATCCGCCAGAGTTATCCGTGGAGACATTACCAGCAAATAAAGCTGCATTTTCTACTAATTGGATATTACTGGCACTCACGCCACCCATGACGACATCATCCAACGCCCCCCAGTTATCCTTTAATTCTGCTGATGGCTTTGTGAAATCAAATATCGGTTTTTCCTTTGCTTGGGGTAAATATTTTGCCCCCGCTTGGACTAAATTTTTCACACCTTGATATTCTACATTTTCTGGGGTGTCGCCAACAATTTCTGGTTGGTAGAATTTAACACCTTGATAATATTTAGCTCTATCTGCTGTGTCTCCCTCAACTGGTTGCACGCGCACTGCTGTACAACAAACTACAGCTTGGATATCAGCCATAACTAAAGGAGTTAAAGTTTCTGGTTGAGTGATATCCGCAACTACCAAGTCTATATCATTACCAAGAATTGACCGCGCTTTCTCAATGTCTCGAACTAGGGCGCGAACTTTATAACCTGCTTCGAGCGATCGCTTTACGACTCGTTTACCTACACCACCTGTTGCACCTGCTACTAATATTACACCCATGTTTGTTCCTCCATTGGGTCTATCTTGATTATCCTTAGAACGCCCTTGGATTAACTGCTGTACCCAGTTAAGGAAAGGAATTACCTCAAAGTAAGTCAGGGTTTCGATAAACCTGCCTAAATCCCATTGAGAACGATTTTTGTCAGTCATCTTTGCGTCCTCATAACTTTCTTCAGTTTAGCCCAATGAGCTAGTTATATTGTCAGGACTTACGCAGAGGTAACGGAAAATCGTAGATGCATTCGCGGAGCGTCTCGTAGAGAAGCAGCTTGCCGCAGGCTACCACAGAGGACACGGAGGAATAAGAGTTTCAAAGAGTTCTTGCGTAAGTCCTAGTTGTCTTTAAGCCAGTCCCCACACTTTGATTGTTAATTGCCGATCGTCTAGTTGACAATTAAATATAATTAAGCTAAATCTTGAGCATTTCATGCGATTGCTCAATCACGTTAGGATACTTAATTAGGTGTTCCTAATCAAACGGTAATTTACTTATGAGCCAACTTGAAAACATTCAAGCTGAGTACGAAAAGTTTCCTGAAGAATTTGAGAGTGTAATCATTAGCACCGTGAGCGCCCAGGCAATACCCAATGCTAGTTATGCTCCGTTTATAATGGATGATTCTAAGAATATCTACATTTACGTCAGTGGCCTTTCGACTCATACCAAAAATCTCTATGCCAATCCGCATATTAATGTCTTGTTTATCGAGGATGAAGCTAAGAGTAATTTAATTTTTGCTCGTCGCCGTTTGAGTTTTGATTGTACGGCAACTTTGATAGAACGTGAAACTGACGATTGGAATCAAATTGTTGAGCAATTTCAAAGGCGATTTGGTGAAATTATCGATGTTTTGCGCGGCTTGTCTGACTTTCGGATTTTCCAGCTAACTCCCAGTGAAGGCCGTTTTGTAGTTGGTTTTGGCGCAGCTTATCACATCACTGGTAATAACCTCCATCAACTTGTTCAGATCACAGGAGATAATGACCAAAAGCAAGGTTAACAATTAAAAATTGTTTGTCCAGCGTTTCGTAGAGAAGATAGTTTCGGACTCTTATTTAAACTTAAACTAAACTTTGGAATTTTATGCTTCAGTTTCAACCTCCTGGCTTTGGACATAAAGTCATCCATACATCCTTGGGGGCAATGGTTTACTATACCCAAACGAATGCGCCTTGGGCGTTTGCTGATACTGAAGATTTGCGCCCACTATTGTTTCTGCATAACTTTGGTGGTGGGGCGTCTGCATATGAATGGTCTAAAGTTTATCCGGCTTTTGCCTCTAATTACCACATTTTAGCCCCCGATTTAATCGGCTGGGGAGAATCGGCTCATCCAGTCCGTGATTATCAAATTAAGGATTATCTCAGTACGATCGCCGAGTTTATCATCCAAACTTGTCGCCAGCCCGTGACTGTGGTAGCCTCGTCTCTAACAGCCGCTTTTGCTATCCGCCTAGCTATTGTTCAACCCAATTTATTCCAAGGGCTGTTTTTGGTGTCCCCTTCTGGATTTGATGATTTTGGACAAGGTGCTGGACGCAGACTTCCGCTTTCGGTGATCAATACGCCTCTGTTGGACAATTTTATTTACATCCTGGGTGCTGAAAATGAAATTGCAGTCCGAAACTTTTTACAAAGTTTTCTTTTTGCCAAGTCACAACGAATATCTCAAGAGATGGTGGAGGCTTATTTAACCTCTGCACAACAAGCTAATGGCAAGTTTGCCGCCTTGGCATTTTTGCGAGGCGATCTTTACTTTGATCTGAGTTTATATATTCAGCAACTGACAATTCCCACGGTGATTTTTTGGGGAGAAAAGGCACAATTTACCAGCATCAAACTAGGACGACGATTAGCAAATTTAAATCCAAGTGTAATTCGAGGTTTTTATGCGATCGCAGATGCCGGAATATTACCTCATTTAGAAATACCAGAAGTTTTTATTGGTCTATTGCAACGGTATCTTTAGAGGATGTTTGAAAAGTTGCCTTGTTATGCAAACTCTCTAGATAAAGGCAGTATTGCTCTGCTTGTACCCATAGACGAATTGCAAATATTCATGCATCTAATACTGTTTGAGTTTAATTATGATACAAATACCTTGGTAGGGGCACGGCAATGTTCCCTACGCGAAATCTATATGTATCAGGGTTTCAGTGAAATGGTATAACAAGTCACCTCTTCCCCAAGATTTAAAAAGTCTTTCTTTTTTATAAGTGAGATATGCCTTTTGTTAGAAGGATAATTATCTTTTTATAGTTAATCTTTACTTGTACTCCAAAAAACAAGCTAATTGGCATGATAAATTTGATTTCTAGGACGATTGGTCATATCAGTTCCCTGCTTAAAGGACTTCAGGTAAAATCTTTTTTGGCTGTTGTCCTAGTTGGTTTTCTAGTGCTGACGACGAATGTTGCTAATGGGCGCAATGACAAAGGATTAGCTGAGAGAGTTCGAGAACAGGTAGAGCAAAATGATGCTCAAAGACCAAAAACAGTTGGTCAGTGGAATAAAGAAGCTCGTGAAACCGAAGGTTCTCCTGGTGAACGACTTCAAAAGATTGGACAGCAGTCAGGAGAAGCCCTTAAAGAATTTGGAGGTGGGTACGTAGAAGGTGCTCAGAAAACTGCTAGTGATGTAGGCGACAGTGCAGCACAGACAGGCAAAGATATCTCTAACAAAGTTGGACGCTAAATATGTTACAATCTTCTATTGGCAGCGAGTGCTAATAACTTTTCGCCAATAAATGAGTAATAATAGTTACGGTGGTGTCTAAGCACCGAATTCTAATACTTGGGTAATGCGCTTACCCTTCCTGATGAGAGATTGTAGCGTTTCTCAGTTGGATAAAATATAGGCATTAAATAGGGTAGCATAGTTAGCTGTGCTACCCTACTGCGTATTGCATCCAAAGCAGAATTTTTAGATGATAGCCAGCAGCGATCGCTCTCCTATTGCTAAATTAACTAAGCCAACCAGTAACAACAAAAGAACCAGCAGCAAAATAACTATAGGCGCACTAAGGTAATCGGCATTTAAATTGCAACATAGTCACTATTACCCTTGTTTTTTATTTTTCG
>NZ_JABXKJ010000160.1 GCF_017115085.1 Nostoc sp. NMS7
CTGCCTTTATCTCTTCTTTAGTAATTATGTACTATATTTAGATGCGTTCGCCCTGGATTTGGAAAGGACTCCGACCGATTTTTGAGAAACTACCTGCTGAACTCCAGCCGCAATATGAAAAGTTTGTGACTGCTTATTTTAGTTTGGCAACTGCCCATAAAGCTGTTTGTCAAAAGTTTGGCGGTGGTGAAATGGGCAGTTTGCGTTGTGATAAAAGTACAGCAGTAGATGTGTTAGACAAATTTGCTCAAAATCGCTTACGGCTAATTGATCCTCATCATCAAGTATCTAATGGTTGTCCGTTCCATTAATATGAAAAAGGAAACTAATAAATATATTGAGATTAATTACGGAAACTTTGCTCAAGTCGGCAAAGCCGCCCACGCAAGTGTCCTCCTCTGCGCCACCCTGCGGGAAGCCGCAAAGCGTCTACTGCGTGAAAAAAATCATACTTTCATTCAGCAACGCCAGATTTTTTGTGTAATGTCTGAAAAAATTATTCCTTGTCTGTGGCACTTGAGGCATGGGTAACAATGGCATCATGATCTGGCAAAGCAATTTCTACATTCCGCAGCGTTGGGAATATATAGCCACCCAAACCAACTAACATAATAAAAAATGAAGTAATTAGATACAAAAGAGCCATACCACTACCTGCTCCAGTACCAAATATAGGACTAAAAACGGATGTCAAAAAACCTCCTGGTTTCATTGCTGGTTCAAAACTTTGTCAGCTAGTGGCCCAGCAGTGAGACTGGCAACTGTGCCAATAATCATGCCAATAGTGTGGTCAGATGCAAAGACCCGCCCTTGAACACTTGGTGCTACCTTGGCATACCAAATAGCACTACTGGAACTGAATAATAAGGGAAGATTTACAGAGGAGCAAAACTGAGAGCCAATCCAGACTAATGGTATTTGACCTAAAGCGAATACAGCTCTGCTCAAACCATTACCAATAAACCCTACCAACATACCATGAACTCGATGCTTAAATCCTCCCGAAATACCTAAGAATAAGCCCCCCATTACACCACCGACTCCCGCAGCTGTCATCACAACACCTAAAACTTGGGTATTGCCATCTGTGCGTGCGAGAATCATTGGTTGGTATAAAGTTTCTCCTAATTGATAGGCAAACCAAAAGCAGGAGAAAGCGATCGTCATTGCTAATAAACCGGGTCTTGATAAGATGTAGCGAAAACCCAAAGTTAGTTTTTGCGAGATTGTCTCACTCTCATAGTTAGTTATCTCTATACGAGGCGGTTGGGGTAGTTGGAGGAAGATAAACATACCCACAGCCAGAGCAAAGCTGGCAACATCAACTACGATGATCCCCACTAGACCAATGATCGGATAAAAAATACTAGCTAAAGCTGGAGCAATAATTGTTGAAGCATGAGTAACCAAAGAACTCATACTGCTAGCACGAGTGTAATGCTGCTTTGGCACCATCAAGGGAATAGAAGCTTCATAAGCAAGATTTTGGATATGTCCAAAGCAACTAGAAATGGCAATTAGACAGTAGAGATGCCAAATAAGTAAATTGTTAGTTGAGTAGAGCAACCCAATGATGATGGTGCATAAAATAGCAATAGTATCGCCCAAAATTATCAGGTACTTGCGATTATAACGGTCTACAAGAACTCCAGCAAACAGGGAAACAAAGACTAATGGAAATTGGTAAAAGAAACTGAATAAGGCTATGCTTGTTGCCTCTTCAGTTAATTGCCAAACCCAAATGGTCAGAGCAAAGCGAGTCATGGCGCTACCGATCGCAGAGACGATCTGACCGCACCAGATAATCATGAAAGTACGCACGGCAAAAATGGGAAAATAAGGGACTAGTACCACCGTGAATTAAAAATTAAAAATTAAAAATGAATACAGCGTAAGGATTTTATTCATTTGAAATGGGTGGTTGATTTACGCCGTATTGTACTAGGAAAGAGTCAGTTGGCTGACCTGATACTGCTTGACTAACTCTAGAGGTTGCTCATACTTCGTTATCCCCGACCAGCCCCGGTAAAACTGACGCAGTTGTTTAACTGGACTGTCACGTCGCACTAAAATATCTAACATCTCTGGTTCAATATGTCCCCAAAATTGTCCTGTGGGCAGGTCAAAAAGGGTAGGGGCAAACTGATGACCGCCAAAGTGGGAACATCGCCAAACTCGCAACTGTCCAAGGGATGTGGCTGCATGCTCCTAGCGTAACTTTTGATAAATAGGGTAGCCAAAGCGAGAGCAGGCGACATCGACGTTACCGTGGGTACAAACCATGATCTCGCGGGTGTCATTTCTGGGCTGTCGGTAAGGTTCAAATTGATGTAATTCCTGGGACTGTTTCAGGAGGGCTGCAACCAACTGACCGAACTGATGCTCTGGAACGAGAAATTCTTGCTTATCGAACTGTGCAAAGTTTTTGGCTGGTCTTTGGTAGTGTATCACGCGAGTGTATCCTGGCGTGGAATACTCTTGGTCAGGAGCGATCGCTATTGGCATTACCTGGATACCCTGGTCTTGTACCTCATGAAACAAATCATGGATCTGATTCAGGACGGGATCTGTTTCTAAGCGTTCTTCTGTCCAAGGCTGCGGTATTTCCATAACTAACCAAATGTCAGCATTGCTAGCTGTACCAATGGGGTCTTCACCATTAGCTTTGGAGACAACCGAGCAAAACTGACAATTCGTTAATAATTTTTGAGTCATCATATTGTTTGCAGGGAAAGTAATTAATTTATCAGAAAAATGGGTTTAAAACCCCGTCCCTTCGGCAAGCTCAGGGCAACGCCTTTAAGAACGGCTTTATATTAGAGGTATCGTGGTAGAGTTAGAAGTCGTCGTTGACCCACCCAGACATCGGAGACAGAAAGCCTAACACCAAAGTTCGGTAGAAGACTATCGACGGCGCAGAAAAGACGGCAGACTGGGATAAGAACGAGAGGCAATGGAAACACCCTTAAGTTACAAAACACCTGAACATTTTATCAATTTCAAGTTGCTGCGGGACACGCAGTCGTAAAGTCTGTGGAGCGAACATAAGACCAAATCCTCTTAGGGGGTGGAGGCGGTTGCTATGAAACAGAAACCTAAGTCGTGAGTCTTAGGAATCCCCGACCGTTTACGGCGGGGAGGATGTCAAGGAGATAGAAGCAATTGCTTTTGCAGTTCTTTGAGGTAGAGTTCTGTACCGATAGGTCCTGGTAAACCCAAACAGAGATAAGCAGGGAGGAAATATACTCGCCCATCTTTGCTAGCCTGCATTGATTGAGCGATCGCATTTTTCTCCCACTCCTGCTTGAGATTATTCACTTGGTTGTCTTGAAATTTGTTCGGCTCATTGAGATGATTAGACTGGCCAAAGTTGTATCCCAACAAAATAATTAAGTCTGCATTGTTGAATTGGGGCAATATTTCTATAGAGATTAGCGGTGGAATCTTGGTATTTGCAGCAGAAAGATACACTAATTGAAATCCCAAATCAGCAACGAGGGAACCACATAAACTGTTACTACCGGTAACGAGTTTATTTTGAATCAAATGGTTATCAGGGGTGAGCATCAGCACTCGCGGATGGGCTGCGACAAAGGGAGAAAATAATTTGTGAGCATTCCTTAAACGCTGGTCGTTTTCAGCGATGATTTGTTCGGCTTTTTGAGGATTTCCAATGGCTTTGGCAATTACTCGTAGATTAGTTTTAGTATCCAACCATTTAAATAGTAGCGTTGGAGCAATTTTTGAGAGGATTTCATACTGATTTCTGTTGACTTCTGTTCCTAGAATTAAGTCGGGCTTGATTTTTAGTAATGCCTCAAGAGAAGGTTTATAATCAAGACCCACATTTATTGGTTGACTAGTTACCAACTTCCCCAAATAGGGAATCTGAGTGCTGGGACGATCGTAATCACCCAGATGAAACAAGATCCGGTTGGCAAATCCAGCTGGCTGGATATCCAGTGATAGGATGAGTTCCAGCATACTAGTACCAATTGCCACAATTTTCTGGGGTTGACCGCAAACTGTGGTACTCCCCATTTCATGGGAAATGACTTGGCAAGCGATCGCCGGCGACAATTGTTTGCTAATTGGATGCTGAACTACCCGACCACCACAGGCAGCGATCGTGAATGTAGTAAGCATTGCTACTACCCATAGTTTAAGCCTGCGGCTGATCCTCCAAATAGGAAATATGATCATCAAGTTTTACCTAAAATTCTACCGAAATTGAGCCAATCACGGTAAATGGTTGCCCCGGTTCGATACCTCGAATTCTAGAGGATGTTGCAGCACTACTTATATAATTGATGTCGAACAGGTTGTTGAAATTCAGACCGAGCCGCCAGTTGTTTCGTCGATAAAAAATAGCCGTATTGGTGAGGAAATAACTATCCACCTCAAAAGAATTTTGCAAGTCGCCAAAACGTTTACCGATGTAATTGAAGCCAATTCCAAAACCCAAGCCTTGCAAATCACCTGATTGAATCTCATAAGTTGTCCAGAGACTAGCACTGTGTTTGGGAGTGCCTGGTAAGCGATTAAGTAAGTCGTGGAGAAAATTTATAAGTATGTAACAAAGAGTTAAGCAGAAGAA
>NZ_JABXKJ010000143.1 GCF_017115085.1 Nostoc sp. NMS7
TTTGGCGGAGATTCTATAAAATGTCAGTGTAGTTTTTAATTATCTGAGGGCGATGTCTGCCCCGTCTTGCCACGCATCCTTAACTTTTCCTCGCTTGATGAGGGGCGATCGCATCGGTGGTTCTTTCGAGAGGAAAAAATATATGCCTTACGATATGACGATGTGTCCAGGACAAAATTGCCCGCTCAAACAAAATTGTTCCCGTTTTACAGATGAAATTCTGGGTCGTCAAGATTTTTTTGGAGAAGCTCCCTATAATTCAATACGGTTCAGTTAAGGCTAAAACTCTGTTATCAAAGTCAATTTTTTAACGAACCGCCAAGGCGCAGAGGACGCAGAGAGAAGAAAGAAATGCTTAACTGAACCGTATTGCCCTATAATTTTACTACTAATTCCTGTGAATATTTTATCAGTAACCACCCAGATGAAAATAAAATCCGTTTGAAAGCTTATGAAATTTGGCAACAAATGGGCTATCCAAATGGCAAGTCTGTAGAACATTGGCTTCAGGCTGAAAAGGAGTTGATAGATTTTAAAATTTAACTTTACTTTTGTAAATTAAGCTCTGAAGTTAACTGTTAACAATTAGACCTATTGCAAAAAAAATTTGTGGTACATGGCGGGCGATCGCTCCTCTTTTCCTCGCTTGAATTGGGGGGGCGATCGCTTCTGGCTTTATGGGACTTCTCCAACCATCTTTGTACTCTGTAATGTATCAAGAGTCTATCAGTGCATGACGTGTCGGTGCTCTTTGTAAGGAGAGCGATCATAGCGATCACTTTTTACTGTTTATTGCTTTAGGCCAGAACTCCCAAATTTTAGCCGAGCTAGATAATCTTTTTCTGACTAAGCTTCCTGATTTCTGTAATCACACCATCAACTCCATGATTGCTATAAATAATTAGCAACCGTTCGGCAGACAAGTAACTTAGCACAGGATTGCGAAATTGTAATATGTATTTTGTATCCGTAGGATTGTAGCCGAACTGGGGAGCGATCGCTCTCAATTGCTCTTGAACAGTAGTAACAGCCGGAATTGATAAAACAAAATCTGCATCTGACAGGTTATGCAAGGCATACTCAGCCAGAAAGTTAGTAAGTGAAGAATTTGTAGTGAGCGCGAAGCTGCCAAGCTTACGGACTATCGGCAAACGCATTTTGTGTTGCTTATCCATGAATAAGTAACCTTGGGCTACAGGGTCAATTCCAGCAATAATTGCAGCCGCACGTAACCAGTTAACTACTTTGTACTCGTTACCGAGAGTGGGAGATGAGTGAGCGCAAGCTTGAGTAATCACAAACTCTGGGGATAACTTTCGCTTCATCGTCTCTGCCAAACTGATGATGTGATGACCACCAGTTCTAGAATCGCCCGACGCACCGTAATTGTCTGTTTTACCATTGCCACCGAAGTTCAACTCCTGGAACTCAGTGCCCTTCGCGTTCCACTGAAAGACGATTGATTTAGCCCAATCATGCCAAATCGGTGCTGCAATTAATAGGTCGTTACTGATATAAATGTCTGAATCTACTTTACTTTCACTATCTGGATTGACAATTGGTAAACCATTACTGTTTGTTTGACCATATATTAGCCGATAGTTACTCGCAAAGCTCAAATTACTAATATTATTAAATGCTTCATGTATTGGTAGTCCTCCGGGATAAGCATGGTGACTGTTATTTCCACTTCCAGGTGCAGAGAAAAAAGACTGGGGAAGTTGGGGGCAGACACTTCCATCATTGCTAACTGGTGGGAAAATTCCAGCTATTAGTCCACCTGGAAAGGTCATATCGTCCGCAGCATCTACCAAGCCGACTTTGAGCAATTGCTGTACAATCTCCTGCTTTTTGCTACCAGTTAATCCGGATCTATGCATGATACAGGTTGTGGGATTATCAATTGCATCAAGTGTGGCTTTTCTCAGTTTGATATCTTTTATTTCTTGTGTCTGGTTTACCAAAAAATTTTTCGCTGACTGCACTAAGGGGGATTTTTCAGCAAGCCTAATCGCTTCAGTATTACCCACTCCCAACACCTGTTGGTTGGTGTTATTGCTCATCACATCAGAGCCTTTGAGTTTGCCTTGTCCCTCCTCTGCTCGTAAAGGTGTGAGCAACAATAATAAGCTCAAGCATAAACTTACTAATAATAGAAGATGAGATGATTTCATGGAGATTATCAACTTTTAGTTACAAAAGATTAATCCTCTATTGCAGTTGCCTCTGGAAAACTTACTTCCTAGAGGCAACCGCAACTTATTTAGGTGTAAATTGGCCCATGTGAATCTTGGCTACGAATGGGAAATTCTACAAATCCCACTGGATGATGAGTAAAATGCAGTACAGACAAACCGGGATTATCTTCTGTCGCATAGGCAATAGATGCGTCTATGTATTCACCCTGTAACCGTGCTAGTTCTCCTGCGATGAATGGTACTGGATCTACTAACCCTTCATTATCTCCGAAGCGAATAGCCACAAAAATTTCATTGCTCACTTCCAGTCCTTCTGGAAATCCCTCAGTATGCTCAACCTGAATATTGCTTAAAATTAAATGCTGATGATTCGCACCATGATGATTTTCTGGTGCCGGAAACAATTTTTCAATCTTCCCAACTACTCGAATTAGTGGTGCGCCCAGAGAATGTTTGAAACGATGATGATTGAGAAATCCTGTTGCTTTGGTAAATTTGCTCATCAAAACTCCTTTTCCGAGTTGAAAAATTTTACTAGACACTTTTCAGTCAATCACGAAGCAAGGCTTTCAAAAGTATACATGAGATCCAATTTTACAAATCCACTCATCCTCAACTTAAACCTAACTTAAACTCTAGATAAATAAATATTAATCTATCTACTTTTTAGATAGATTAATATTTATTTAATATCTTTACTTCACTTATTTTTCAACTACTTCATTAATCTAGAGTACAGTAAAAGCAAATAACTCAAACAGGACTGGCTTATGTCAAAAAAAGTGAGTTCAGCAATTAATCCGACTTTCTTAACAGATGTAAATCATGGTGGGAAGAAAGAGCAACCACTTCTGATTGCAGAACAATTAGCTGAGTTTATTGATAGAGCAAAGTCAAATCTGCACATTGCAATCTATGATTTTCGTTTAACAGAATCAACCCTTGCAGAACCCGTAATTACAGCACTTAAGAACAAAGCACAAGCGGGTATCAAGGTGAGAATTGCCTTTGATCATGGAAAACCTGAAACTAAAACAGTTGATGCCTTTATCGCTAGTGGCAGTGATCCAGCACCGAAAGGAACCAAAGCATTCCTAGAAAGTGTATTTGAGGGAACTCAAGTTGAAATAAAGAGCATTGCTGGCTCAAAGCTGATGCATAATAAATATGTCATCCGAGATGTGAATACCAGTGAAGCAACTTTGTGGACTGGTTCGGCTAACTTTACAGACGATGCTTGGACTTACCAAGATAACAATATATTGCAAATTTCTTCACCGCAGCTTTGCTCATACTATGAAACTGACTTTCAGGAATTATGGGTCAGTGGCAATATCAAGACCACAGGTGTTGGGGATAGTGGTAAAGTTTATATTGGTTCTACAGAAGTTGATTTCGCCTTCTCGCCAGGAGAGGGTCAGACTATCGACCACATCATTTCTAGCTTGATTGGTTCAGCAAAAAAGCGAATCAAGATTGCTTCCATGATGATCACTTCTCATGCAATTCTCGCTGCCCTTGATGATGCCCTCAGACACGAACAGGTGAAAGATTTGAGTGGAGTATACGATGCTACACAAATGTCTCATGTGGTGAAACTTTGGCAGAAAACAGAAGCAAGTGTCGGTGTTGCTGAAACTTTTAAAGAGGTGTCATCCCATCTAGTTGGTAAGCACTCCGAGCCTTATAAACCAGACAGCAAGCACAATTTCATGCACAATAAGGTTGTAGTATGTGACAACATTGTGGTTAGCGGCAGTTTTAACTTTTCTCGCAGTGCTACACAAAATGCTGAAAATATCGTTGTGTTACATGATCCGAGCTTGGCAGAGCAATATAGCGATTACATTGACCAACTGCTGGCACACTATAGCAAAGTATAGTCACAGCAACAGCCGGATCACTACCCTTATCTTGGTTAAATTGCTTATTTTTAAGCTTGAACATGATTGGTAAACTTTGATAAGCGATGCCCTTTGGCGCAGGTGTTACCCTGAGCTTGTCGAAGGGCTCAGGGTAACACCTACGGCGGAACGAAAAGCGACCATTGCAATCAAATTACTTTAGCCGCTACTTTGCCTAATGCTGTCTCTAAACGGTTGGTAAATTCTGAGGAGCGATCGCAGGTCATGATCAACTGGTCAATTCCCCGTGTCATTGCCACGTAAAGTAACCGCGCTTCTTCTTCTGGTGTGTCGTGTCCGTACTGGTCAGGCATATAACCAATACCAGGAATAAATACCACTGAGAACTCTAGCCCTTTGCTGGAGTGCATGGTTATGAGTTTGATGCTTAACTCGGCTGGGTTATATCCCTCTTTCAAGAAACACTTGACGTAAAGCTTATGTAGAAAGGGTTTGATAAAAT
>NZ_JABXKJ010000049.1 GCF_017115085.1 Nostoc sp. NMS7
AACGACACGTACACTCCTTTGTTAAGGATCGCCTGCTTTTAGTCTAAACTCCAGTTCTTAGGTACTTCTTGCAATACTTGAGAATGAATGCTTTTATACCAACTTCTATCTTTCTTTAATTGAGTTAGATGGGTGGCTCTGCCGACTTAAAGCAGCTGCCGTCCCACACTCCTAAAACTGAGATGTGGGACTTCTGCTGTAAAAGTTAAAGAAAAACCTAACCCCGTTCCCGACGCTCTAAGGGGTAAAATTGAAAGTCTCTCTCCTTTTAGGAGAGAGATAAAGAAGAGAGGTTTTCCAGATAGCCTGAAAAGTCAGATAAAACGAGAGGGTTTATATTAGGTATGAGGGCGCACAGATAGTTATACGCCCCTAGTATGTGTTGCCATAACCTTTACCAATCACTTAGTTTAGTGTCATCCCAGACTTCTAACTCCAAATCGTGGAGATAGGTTAACCCGCTCTGAATTTGTGCATCTGTTCCTTGTAATTCAAGGTCGAACCAACCATCACCGACAGCATTCGCTCCCAAAATCGCTGCCGTGATATTCACAGTCACTCCATAGTCAGACACCAGGCGAGAAATGACAGGTTCCTGGTGATAATCCTTGGGAATTCTAAGGCGAATCCGTTTATTGGTAAGTGTATTATCAGTAGCCATATCTGAATTATTTCAATCCCTGATCAGGATTGGTACAGAACTACCCTTAATCCTAATGGTAATTTCCTGATAGCTAATAGGTAAATTGTACCATGTCCGATGATTTGCTTGTATCCTATTCAAAGGATAACTATAATCGCTTGATTTTTCTATTCAACATCTTTAATACTGGTTTTGCGTTCTAAAATCTCCTTTAGCACCAAGGTTACTACTGCTAGCAGCGCCAACAGTACAGCCGCAGAGAAAGCAGCCTCGGTTTCGTATTGTTTGTAAGCATCTTCTACAAACAGTGGTAAACTCTGGGTTTTGTCAGCAATGTTGCCAGATACCACCGAAACTGCCCCGAATTCACCCATTGCTCTGGCATTGGTCAAAATTAAACCGTAGAGTAAGCCCCAACGGATACTGGGCAGGGTGACGCGCAAAAATATCTGCCAATCTTTTGCACCTAGAGTTCTAGCAGCTTCTTCTTGATCCTTGCCAAATTCCTCTAAAACAGGAATCACTTCCCGCGCCACAAAGGGCATACTTACAAACGCTGTAGCCAGCACCATACCTGGAAAGGCAAAGATGATCTTGATATCATGGGCTTGGAGCCAAGGGCCAAACCAGCCATTGCGTCCGTAAAGTAGCACAAGCATCAATCCTGCGACTACGGGCGAGATTGAAAAGGGTAGGTCAATTATGCTCAAAACTATGGCGCGTCCAGGAAATTTATGACGAGCGATCGCCCAAGCTGCACATAACCCAAATACTGTATTCACAGGCAGAGCAATCAAAGCCAGCAACAGTGTCAGCCAAGCTGCATGCAGAAAAGCTGGCCGCGTCAAGTTGGACAGAAATGGCCCAACTCCTTTGCTGAAGGCTTGGACAAAAACGTTGATTGCCGGGATGTATTGAACTAGGGCTAAATAGGCGATCGCTATACTAATTAAAACTATTGGCACCCAACTCTTCTGCTCTTTAAGAGGTTTGGCTGTATCTGTATCAGATGCAGATGAGTGAAAACTTGGCTTATCTACTGTCATATCGCCTTGCCCATGCTTGTAAGAAATTAATTGCCAATAGCAGTATCAACGAAATTGATAATAAAACTATGCCAATTACTGTTGCACCAGAATAGTCATATTGCTCTAATCGCTGGAAAATCAGCACAGGTGCAATTAAATCTTTGAATGGCGTATTGGAAGAGATAATCACAGTCGAACCATACTCTCCAACTGCACGGGAGAAACCCAAGGCAACGCCAGTTAAAATCGTCGGAAATAAAGGCGGTAAAATTACTTTCCAGAAAGTCTGCCATTGAGAAGAACCTAGACACCAAGCGGCTTCTTCAATTTCATGTTCCATTTCCTGAAGCACGGGTTGCACGGTTCTGACGATAAAAGGTAGTGAGATAAATATCATTGCTACCGCTACTCCCGTGCGGGTAAAAGATACCTTAATTCCCAGTGGTGCTAGTAGCGAACCGATCCAGCCATTATCACTGTAAACTGTTGCAAGGGTTAGCCCTGCTACCGAAGTTGGTAGTGCAAAGGGTAAATCTACTGTGGCGTCAATCAAGCGTTTGAAGGGAAAGTCGTAGCGAACTAGAACCCAAGCAATCAGAGTCCCAAATACGCCATTGAGTAAGGCAGCAAATATTGCTGTAAAAAAGGTGACATTATATGTTGCTAATGCGATATCACTGGTTGCGATCGCCCAAAATCTCGCCGGAGTTTCTGTACTCGCTTTCAGGAACATGGCAATTATCGGGATAAATAACATCACCGTCAAGTATGCAATGGTGATTCGCCAAGTCCAGGGAACCCGCCCCAATTTCTTCCAGAACGGTGTTTTACGTTCAACTTCCACAGAAGGAGATACAGTCGTCATAGTCAAAAATTCAAAGTTTAAAATTCAACAAAAGTTTTTGTCAGTATTCGTAATTCGTAATTATTACCCCACAACTCTTCGGTCAGCGTGCCGTAAGCAAGTTAGTTGCTCTGTCCTTCAATTACGAATTACCCTAGCGAGTCCACGTTGGCGTAGCCTCTGGCAGAGAGCCTCATTACGAATTACGTTAGCGTCACGCAAAGCGAGTCCGCGTACTCTGTAAGAGTTGCAAGCTACGCTTTTAGCGTCTGGTAGAGACCGTCATTACGAATTACGAATTACCGTTTCTTTTGGGCTTGGATCTTGTCAAACAGTCCCCCATCTGCGAAGAACTTTTTATCAATTGCTTCCCAACCGCCGAAGTCTGCAACAGTACCCAAAGTTTTCACCTTGTGAAATTTGTCTGTGACTTCTTTAGTTTGAGCTAAAGTTTCATCCACAGGTCGGAATCCGAATTTGACAAACTCTTGCTGTGCCTCTGGGGTATAAAGATATTTGACAAATCCTTCAGCAACTTCGCGGGTTCCGTGCTTATCGACGTTTTTATCTACCACAGCGATCGGATTGTCGATGGATATATTCACATCGGGAACGACATAATCAATCTTTTGGCCTTTTTGTTGTGCCAAGATAATTTCATTTTCATAGTTGATCAAGGCATCTCCCTGACCCTGCTTGACAAACGTATCCGTAGCTTCCCGCGCATCCTTAGTCAGGATTGGCACATTATTGTAAACGTTGGTTACAAATTCAGTAGCTTTAGCCTCATTTCCACCAGTTTTAATCACGGAATTCCAAAGCGCCAGGAAATTCCACCTAGCAATGCCTGATGTCTTGGGGTCAGCAGTAATCAGTTTTACACCACTTTTTCCCAAATCTTCCCAAGTCTTGATCCCTTTAGGGTTCCCTGAGCGAGTTACTAATGCTGCCACAGTTTTAGAGACAATACCATTATTGGGAACTTCTTTCTCCCATCCCGGCTGAATCAATCCAGCTTTCTCAATCTTTGAGGTGTCTCCAGACAATGCTAAGTGAACAACATCTGCTTCCAAACCATCGATAACGGCGCGAGTTTGGGAACCAGAACCGCCATAGCTTTGCTTGAAGACGACAGTTTGATTATGATCTTTTTTCCACTGTTCCACAAACCTGGGAATGATCGCTTCGTGAGCCGCTTTGGTAACTGCAAAGGAAACCAGAGTTAGTTCAACATTATCCTTGGTTGCAGCAACAGGACTAGCATTAGCATTAGGGGGTTCTGTGGAAGAATTACTCCCAGTTCCACCGGAGCAGGCGGCAAGCGCTACACTCAATACAGTACCTACCAAAAAGAGTGATAGAAAGCCTTTGAGCGAATTTAGTCTGAACCGATACGTTTTATTGAACGCGTAGGCGTAGCCCGCCTTCTCTACGAGACGCTCCGCGAACGGCATCCCTTGTAACCTTTTCAGTGAGCGTTGCCACAAACTCATTCTATTTCCTCCACTAAATCTACAAATAATTGATGGGAATACAGTTATATAGTGTTTATCATACTTGATGATGCCATGTATCTAGTTGCAAACACCAAAAAACCTCATATTCTTTATCAAGAATATGGTGATTCTACCAGTTTTGTGAGGAATTACAAATGCTTTTATTTTTAAGTATCAAGTTGCTTAGGCGCAGCCCAACCTAGTCATCGCAATTGGCTATCTGGTGAATCAAGCAAATTGCTAGGGAATAGCTAATTTTTTGAGGATAGTTTATTGTAGCGATCGGCGTAGCCCATCCTAGACATCAGCTTCGCTCAACGCAGTGCAACAAAATCAAGTAACGTCTTGAGTGCAAGCACAATTACTGTAGTGAGAAATATACGCCGCAACCAGATGTTGGTTAGTCTAAGGGCAACCCGCGAGCCGACGATTCCACCGATAAACATAGTGGTTCTTCAGTACTTGCTATGCTTAACTAATAGTTGATATACCAATTTAACAAG
>NZ_JABXKJ010000079.1 GCF_017115085.1 Nostoc sp. NMS7
GCATTGGGCATTGGGCATTGGGCATTGGGCATTGGGCATTGGGCATTGGGCATTGCTCAAAGGACAAATGACATATAGATACAAAAAACCGACAGTCCTTGATTAAGGCTGTCGGCAATTAAGTGTGTTCCCTATTAATGACTCGGCTAGAGTTCAGTTGTCATTAATTATCTCTAGTTAGCGATCGCTGCGAGACGATCCTAATCATACATACGTGTGATTCTCGTCACTTTATTGGTATAGCTAAACTGTATATACTAGAATAATTTCTAAGTTGGAGTAGATATCTGTAAGTTATGGTGTCAAGAATTGGAGTGAATACGTAGTGAAGTTACTTGGAAATACCGCGCTTCAATTTACAGGAAAGTAGAAATACGTAGCTTGCCGCCGTAGGCATCGCTTAAGGGACTGACAAATAAAAAAATATCTAATTATTTATTGTGGGGTGGGCGACACTAGCGCCCACTAACTAAAAGCGGGCAAGATGCCCACCCCACAAGATTGGATAATTTATTTATTGGAAATCCCTAAACACAAACCTATTTTCAGATGAATTATAGAAAATTTGGCTTTGGTACTATCTGATTCTGAAGCCATTCGCTAAATTCGTCTCGTACTAACTCGCCAGATGCAACTTGTAAAATTACCCGCTCTTGTTCATCCAGCGCTGCGTTAATCTCAAAACCATTCAACACTAGAAATACTTCCATCGCCGCGTGACCAATGCGTTTATTCCCATCGATGAAAGGATGATTTTTAATTAGGGAAAAACCAAGAGCAGAAGCTTTTTCAACTATTGTAGGGTAAAGTTCCTCACCAGCAAATGTCATTTGTGGTTGAGCGATCGCTGATTCCAATCCACCCATATTGGAAATACCTGCCGATCCACCTGACTGCTCAACTATGTGATGATAGAGTTCCAACACCTCTTCTAGGGTGAGATAGCGCATCACGCCAACCGCTTGTAAAGTTCAGTGTTTTTCTGGAGTACGTAATTCATCGCACCTTTGAAAGATACGTTTGGTTTATTTAGTACTTCTTCAATACCCATTAGCACTAATTCTTCTATTGATACGCCAAGATGATTAGCAGTTTCTTGCAGCTTCAACAAACGCTCATCGGGAATTTTGATGGTAATGGTGTTCATGATCAAATACGAGGCTTGAAGATACCATTACTTTAGCACTAGAACAAATGTCAACCTCTAGGCGTAACCGCATCAATAAGGTTATTTCGAGAGTGACTAAGAAATCGATAGAATAATGCTCTGTCCCCCAGAGTGCATTACTTCCATGACTGCAACCTCAAAACCAGCCTTTTCTGCCGAAGAAATTGCCGCAGAAGGTTTAAAGCCAGAAGAATATGAAGAAATTGTCCGTAGGTTAGGGCGTCATCCTAACAAAGCCGAACTGGGAATGTTTGGGGTGATGTGGTCAGAGCATTGCTGTTACAAAAATTCACGACCGCTATTAAAACAGTTTCCCACGACAGGCAATCGCATCCTCGTAGGACCTGGTGAAAATGCTGGTGTTGTAGACTTGGGTGACGGATTCCAATTAGCTTTTAAGATTGAATCCCACAACCACCCCTCAGCAGTCGAACCCTTTCAGGGAGCCGCAACGGGAGTAGGAGGCATTCTCAGAGATATCTTTACAATGGGTGCGCGTCCCATTGCTCTATTAAATTCCCTGCGCTTCGGTTCCCTAGAAGATGCCAAAACTCAAAGGCTGTTCCAAGGCGTAGTGGCGGGAATTTCACATTATGGTAATTGCGTTGGGGTACCCACAGTGGGCGGTGAAGTTTATTTTGACCCGGCTTATTCTGGTAATCCCCTCGTGAACGTCATGGCACTAGGGTTGATGGAAACAGCAGAAATTGTCAAATCTGGAGCATCTGGCTTAGGCAACCCTGTGCTGTATGTTGGTTCCACCACCGGGCGCGATGGCATGGGAGGCGCGAGTTTTGCGAGTGCAGAATTGAGTGATCAGTCAATAGACGATCGCCCTGCTGTGCAAGTGGGCGATCCATTTTTGGAAAAGTCGTTAATTGAAGCTTGTCTAGAGGCGTTTAAGACAGGTGCAGTTGTCGCCGCCCAAGATATGGGAGCGGCGGGGATCACCTGTTCTACCTCAGAGATGGCGGCTAAAGGCGGTGTGGGAATTGAACTAGATTTAGATAAGATTCCCGTGCGGGAGACGGGGATGGTTCCCTATGAATATCTGCTTTCGGAATCTCAAGAACGAATGCTGTTTGTTGCTCACAAGGGGCGTGAGCAGGAATTAATCGATATTTTTCACCGTTGGGGACTTCAAGCCGTTGTTGCCGGTACTGTCATCGCTGAACCGATCGTGCGGATTTTCTTCCAGGGTGAAGTAGCAGCAGAAATTCCGGCTGAGGCTTTGGCGGAGAATACCCCACTTTATCATCGGGAGTTGTTGACAGAACCGCCAGAATATGCACTTAAAGCTTGGGAATGGACTGTTGATTCCTTACCTGATTGCACAACTGCTGGTATAGAACTCCAAGGAGGGCTGCAAAGCTGGAATGATATTTTATTTACTTTGCTCGATACACCCACGATCGCTTCTAAAAATTGGGTATATCGTCAGTATGACCATCAAGTACAAAATAATACAGTGATACTGCCAGGTGGTGCAGATGCATCTGTGATCCGTTTGCGCCCCCTAGAACAAATCCCCAATCGTTCGACTGAGCATCTCGACTTCGCTCGACGGAACCGTAGCCGTTCGCGTAGCGTTCCGCAGGAAAGTCTAAAATCTAAAATCGTTGGACTGAGCATCTCGACTTCGCTCGACGGAACCGTAGCCGAAGTCCAAAATTTAAAATCAGGAGTTGCGGCGACGGTAGATTGCAATCCTCGTTATGTTTATCTTGACCCCTACGAAGGAGCTAAGGCAGTGGTGGCAGAAGCTGCACGTAATCTTAGCTGTGTGGGTGCAGAACCTCTGGCGGTAACGGATAACCTGAATTTTGGCTCGCCAGAAAAACCGATTGGTTACTGGCAATTGGCAGAAGCTTGTCGTGGTTTGGCGGAAGGTTGCCGAGAATTGGCAACACCAGTCACAGGCGGAAACGTTTCTTTGTACAACGAAACCCTCGATTCCGAAGGCATCCCACAACCGATTTATCCCACTCCTGTTGTCGGTATGGTGGGCTTGATTCCCGATATAACCAAAATTTGTGGTCAAGGTTGGCAAACATCAGGCGATGTAATTTATCTTCTCGGATTGCCTCTGGCATCCAAAATCAGTTTAGGAGCATCTGAGTATTTAGCCACAATCCACAGTACTGTTGCCGGAAAACCGCCACGGGTAAATTTTGACTTAGAACGCCGTGTGCAGAAAGTTTGTCGTGAAGGAATTCGTAATGGTTGGGTAAGTTCAGCCCATGATAGTGCTGAGGGAGGAGTGGCGATCGCAATAGCCGAATGTTGTATTGCTGGCAATCTTGGTGCCGAAATCAAGTTAGAAATAGCACCACCTTCGGCAAACCGCCTCGATGAGGTGCTGTTTGCTGAAGGTGGTGCCAGAATTTTAGTTTCTGTAGCATCATCACAACAAGAAATTTGGGAATCATATTTACAGGAACATCTCGGTCAAGAATGGCAAAAACTGGGTAAGGTTGGTAATTTTGAGACGGGTTTGGGGGTTTTCACCACTGATAACCAAACCTTAATCAAAGTTAGTATCGAAGATATGAACGATCGCTATTTCCATGCGATCGCCAAGCGTCTCGCCATCCCCACCACCACCCCCGAAGAAGTTAGGAGTTGAAAGTGAAGAGTTAGGAATAATAAAGCATAACTCCTAACTCCTCACTCTTTTTTTAACGTCTCTGAGCATAATTACGCTACTGTTTTAATAGATGGTTAAAGATTTGTTAAGAACTCTACCACCATCTATCCAGATAATCCCAGTGACTTGACTACCGATTTTAGATTTGGAATTTTAGATTTTGGATTGGTGGCATTGCTTCTGGTTCATGTCTTGCTCCTAGTGGGCGAAACAAATCTAAAATAGCCAGTCTCAAATCCCAAGCCGCATCCCTACTATGGTGCGATCAATCCAAAAGACGCTCGCGGACTCGCTAACGCTCCGCTATCGTCAATCTAAAATCCAAAATTGATTGACCCCCCCACCAGGAGCAAAGCTAGCATGATTTCTATTCATTCTGTCACTTCGGATGAATACCCCGATCAGACCAACAACCCAATAAATAGTCATGAAAATCAGTCTGACAAGCCAGAAGAAGCTTGTGGTGTTTTTGGCATCTACGCCCCAGAAGAAAACGTTGCTAAACTGACCTACTTTGGATTGTACGCCCTCCAGCATCGGGGTCAAGAATCAGCTGGTATTGCCACCTTTGAGGGAACACAAGTACATCTCCACAAAGATATGGGCTTGGTGTCTCAAGTTTTCAATGAATCCATCTTGGATCAGTTACCCGGTAGCCTTGCTGTTGGTCACACTCGTTATTCCACCACAGGTTCTAGCCGCAAAGTTAATGCTCAACCCGCAGTGCTGGAAACCCGTTTAGGTTCATTAGCTCTAGCGCATAACGGTAATTTAGTCAATACTGTGCAACTGCGTCAAGAGTTGCTTGAGAATAAATGTAACTTAGTCACGACAACAGACTCAGAAATGATTGCTTTTGCGATCGCAGAAGCCGTCAATGCTGGCGCAGATTGGGTAGAAGGTGCTATTCAGGCATTTCACCGTTGCCAAGGAGCTTTTAGTTTAGTTATTGGCACTCCCATCGGCGTTATGGGTGTCCGTGACCCCAATGGCATTCGCCCCCTAGTAATTGGGACTTTGGCTGGTAATCCAATCCGTTACGTTTTGGCTTCGGAGACTTGTGGTTTAGACATCATTGGAGCCGAATACCTGCGAGACGTAGAACCAGGGGAATTAGTTTGGATTACTGAAGAAGGTTTAGCTTCCGATCATTGGAGTCAAAAGTCCGAGCGGAAATTGTGTATTTTTGAGATGATTTACTTTGCCCGCCCTGATAGCGTCATGCACAACGAGAGTTTGTACAGCTACCGAATGCGGTTAGGGCGGCAACTAGCTAAAGAATCTGCTGTAGATGCCGATATTGTCTTTGGTGTTCCTGATTCTGGTATACCTGCTGCGATCGGATTTTCCCAAGCGTCTGGTGTATCCTACGCTGAAGGACTGATTAAAAATCGCTACGTTGGGCGAACTTTTATTCAACCAACCCAAGCCATGCGCGAGTCAGGTCTCCGCATGAAACTCAACCCCCTTAAAGATGTGCTGGCGGGTAAACGAGTGATCATCGTAGACGACTCGATTGTACGGGGTACTACTAGCCGTAAACTAGTCAAAACCTTGCGTGAGGCTGGTGCAGTAGAAGTACATATGCGAATTTCTTCTCCGCCTGTAACTCATCCCTGCTTCTATGGCATCGATACCGATTCTCAAGATCAGCTAATTGCTGCTACCAAGTCAGTAGCGGAAATTGCCAAGCAACTGGAAGTAGACAGCCTCGCCTATCTTAGTTGGAAGGGAATGCTAGAAGCGACAAGAGAAGACACCAATAGTTTCTGTTCTGCCTGCTTCACTGGAGATTATCCCGTAGAAATTCCTCAGCAAGTGAAGCGTTCTAAGCTGATTTTAGAAAAGGTAGTCGTGTAGGGGGCTAGTACCGCAAGGCGAATTCAAAATTCAAAATTCAAAATTCAAAATGAATACAGCATAAGCGTTTCATTGATTTGGAATGGGTGGTTTATTTACGCCGTACTGTACTAGGGACTGAGGGGAGCAGAGAGGGAATAATAACTCCTAACTCCTCACTCTTCACTATTAACTAATGTCCCATTTCCACTCAGGCTAAAATAGGTAAATACTCTAACAGAGATGATTTCTGAACCAGCCGATATCTGAGAGAGTGCGCTGGCCTTATTTACTTAATACAAGTTCGCAGAATTGCCGTAATTTATTACTATTCACAATTTTTAATAAATAGTGATGAACACAGGTGAAAGATCCCAATGAGGTTTGGAAAGATTTACACGACAAGTCTTCTGGACGAGAGATCATCTTGTGATCTGATGTTAATTAATGCGGGAGTTCAGGTATGGATGATTCATGACCGATATTCAATTAACAAATAGAAAGTACAGCTTAAGTGTGCTGTAAAAACTCAACTTTGGGCAATAACGGGTCAGTCACAATACCCACACCGCTAAAACCCCAACGCTTGAGCAAGTTTCCTAACTGTGTACGCGCAATAGATTCTACAGCAAAACGGTTTGCCACTTCTGCCGCATGGGTGTTGAGATAGCTAAGGGCATCAAAGTTTTCCTGAAACAGTAATAAATAACCTGATGTTTCGGCATCAGGACGAGCGATGAGATAATTACCGTCAGTTTTTGAGCGCACCAAGTAATAGACTTCGGACAGCATGGAGATGGGGGAGATGGGGGAGATGAGGTAAACCAATGACTAATGACTAATGACTAATGACTAATTAAGATTTTCTAGGCGAATGCGTGGATCGGCGGCTTTTAACATTAAATCGGCGATTAAATTACCAGCTATCAGCAGCACTGCGCCCATTACCAAGCTTGCCATTAACAAATATAAATCTTGAGCTTGTAAAGCCTGTAAAGTCAACCTCCCTAAACCGGGCCAGTTGAAGAAAAATTCCGCAATGAAGGCACCGTTTAATAAACCAGCTAATTCAAAACCCAATAAGGTAATTAAGGGATTTATCGCATTGCGGAGTGCATGAACGTAGATGACGCGGTTTTCTGGCAGTCCTTTGGCACGAGCCGTTTGGATGTAATCTTGACGCAGCACATCTAATAATTCGCCGCGAGTGATCCGTTGTAAACCAGCAAAACTTGTAATTGAGAGGGCGATCGTCGGTAAAATCATGTGCCAGCCGATATCTAAGATTCTGCCAAACCACGACAGTTCCGAGTGATTGATGCTAGTCATGCTACCCACTGGGAATAAGGGCGAGGTGATTTGGGCTAAAACCAGCAACGCTAAGGCAGTGATGAAAGTGGGAAAGCCTTGTCCGGCGTAGCTAATTACCTGTAAAATTCTGTCTCCTAGCTTATTTTGGTTAACAGCAGCAAAAATCCCTAGAGGGATGGCGATCGCCCATGTGACAATTAAAGATGCGATCGCTAATAGCAAAGTCGCTGGTACCCGTTCCCACAACAGCGATGCCACTGAACGTTGATAAATAAAACTCGTGCCAAAATCCCCTTTTGTCAAGATTCGCCATAGCCACAGCCAAAATTGCTCTGGCCAAGACTTATCCAAACCAAACTGCCGCTTGATTTCTGCAATTCTTTCTGGAGATATCTTCGGGTTTTGCCGCAGCGTATCTACATAATCACCGGGAGCGAGTTGAATAATGAAAAACGACAACGCCGCCGCCAAAAACAAAGTCAGTAGTGCCTGCAATAGCCGCTTTGCGACATAAACAAAAGTTTCGCTCGTGACTAGCCTGATTAGCCAATCCCGACCTGTCTCTAAGGAAATCTTCGTAGATGTCATTTGTCTTTTGTCCTTTGTCTAATGACCAATACTTCTCTACGAGAGGCTATGCCAACGGCAACGCTCAGTACAAGTGACTAATATTCAATTAGAGAGATAATCGGCACGTCCGGCAAATATTTTCGCCCTTGTAAATCCCGTAGCTCGATAATAAACCCAAACCCCACCAGTTCGCAGCCAATCTTCTGTACTAACTTTGCTGTCGCACTTGCAGTTCCACCCGTGGCAATCAAATCGTCCACAATCAAAACTCGGCTACCTTGGGGTAAAGCGTCTTGATGTACTTCCAGGCAGTCTGTACCATATTCTAGTTGATACTCAATTGAATGAACCTCTGCTGGTAACTTACCTTTTTTGCGGACGGGAATAAAACCAACTCCTAATTTATAAGCCAGAGGTGAGCCAAAAATGAATCCCCTCGACTCTATACCGATGACATAATCCGCCGTTATTCCAGCTTCATTGCATTTTTGTGTTAAAAAGTCAATAGTATAGCGCAGTCCCTCTGGATCGCGCAGCAGTGTAGTAATATCCCGAAATAAAATTCCGGGTTTGGGGAAATCTGGGATGTCACGAACGAGAGACTTCAAATCCATAAAAAAGTGCATGGGGAATGGGGAGTGGGGAGTGGGAAATGAGGGAGATGGGGGAGATGGGGGAGATGAATTAATAAGCAATGCTCAATGCCCAATACTTCTCTTCTTAGGCTGCGCCAACGGCTTCGCTACTTCGACCCTTCGACGTAGGCTCAGGGCAGGCAAGCTCAGTACAAGTCAGTACAAGTGCCCAATGCCCAATGCCCAATTTCAGATACCTGAAAAATCGTACACTATAATGTCATACGCTGGGAGTCGCGGCTGAAGCTTCACCCTTTATTGACGATATTTAGAATCTAAACCAAGCTAGAAAAGGTATTGCACTAATAAATGAGGTGAATTAACTGATGTTTTAAAACTTTGATTTCAATATAAGGAAATCTTTGAGTAGAAAGAGTTAACTAATGTATATATCAGGTAGTCATGCTACTGCTACAAGTCTAATGTTCAAGTCTTGGCTACCGGTCTTAATTTGTTTTATCTAATCTGTTGGAACCGCACAAGGTATTTATAGAATGAATGTGTCAGCAAGTTTAACGCCGTTCAACAGTCCAACCCAAGACTCACTGCCGACGGTTCTGGACACTTTACCAGATCCGGCGATCGCTTCCAAGACGTGTCCTCGAAGAACGCGGTTGCAAATTGACCTAATTTTACTGGCAATTGAAGCTTTAGAGCTTGGTGGTTCGGAAGCAATCCTGGCTTTTGCTCAAGAGTTGGATCTTAAAGGAATTGTTAAAGACAGGGTGAATTTATGGCGGATGCGTAGCTCTAACCCGCTACGAAGAGCGCATATGCGCCGTCCCTTAACTATTATGGAAGCAAAAGCTCTGGTGGTCATTGCTTGCTACATGGCGCGGCGTTTAACTGTTGTCATCCGCCAGTTACTAATGATCTGTCAACAAATGGAAGAAAAGCAGATTCCATTAGAACAGAATTTGCGCCTATCTAATTATTTAGAGCGGTTTAGAGCGCATTTTAAAAGCCGGATGAATACTCGACGTTCTGGTTTACTGGCATTAAGTTCTGATGAAAAATTAGATGAGCTAGCAATAAATTTGTTAGGACAATTACTATTTTGTACGGGTACAGCTGGAATGCAGAGGTTCTGGATTAGTTTATTTGACGGTGAAGTGGAATGAATATTCAACGTAAGTACAGTCTACCTAATTGTACACTGCTTTTAGAAGGGTTAAGTGATGTCACTAGGGCTGCACAGTTCCAGGAAATGCGCCCGGAATTATCAATATTGGTAAATGCAGAATGCTATTTATCTGGTTACAATCAACCCCTAACCGGAGGGCGGGAATTTTTTGAAAGTCTGGTGAGGGCTGTTAGTGGTTACGCCCAAGAATTTTTAAGTAGTGTACCCAATCCGCAAGCACACAACCAGGAATCGGAGCTAGTAGAGTTTCAGAAACTTGACAGCAACCGACACAGGTTAATTATACATTCAGAAGGTACACCAGAGGGGTTCGAGTCTCACTCTAAAAATTCCAAACGTCCACCGATTGAAATAGATTTGAATACGGTGCAGCTGTTTGATTTAGTGGAAGCAGTCGATCAGTTTTTTGCTGATAGCCAAACTTTACCAGAACTTTCTTTAGAACTACAACCAGTTACCAGACGCTATGGCGGTGCTAGTCAAGCTTTGGTCAGACAGGCCGTTCCTGCGGCTGTGGGAGTATCAACTTTAGCAATAGCAGCGATCGCTTTTAACTTGATTCCACCTCCCCAAATGCGTCCACCTCAGCCTAAACCAGATGATCAAAGTAGCTCTACAACAAAAAGCCTCACCCCTCTAGCATCAGCAGATGCAACTCCGATCGCTGCTGCAACTCCGATCGCGGCTGCAACACCCACAGCTAGTACCAAGCCAGCAGTTAAAGATTTAGAAGCACTTTTAAATACAGTTCCAGAAATTACTGATCCATCCCAGTTACGTGCATTGAATCGCCAAGTATACAACCAAATTCATCCAGCTTGGACTAATCGCTCAGGATTGAACGAGGAATTAATTTATCGTCTGGGTGTAGCTGCGGATGGAGCGATCGTTGGGTACAAGGCGTTGAATAAAGAGGCGAATCTAGCAGTGGGGAAAACTCCTCTGCCTAACCTACTTTACAATCCTGCTAACCGCACTCCCATTTCTAATGAACCGATCGCCCAATTCCGAGTCGTGTTTAATACACAAGGTGTACTAGAAGTTAGCCCTTGGCGGGGATATGCTAGTACACCACAGGTACTCGGCGCAAAAATTACTGACTCTAATATAGTTAAAGATTTAAACCAAAAGCTTTATAATGCAGTTCGCAAAACCTGGAGTGGTACCCCCACCTTTACGCGAGATTTAAAATATCGGGTAGCGGTTAACAAAGATGGTGTAATTGCTGACTATGAACCACTCAACCAAGTCGCCTTTGACTATTTCCGAGAAACACCGCTTCCGAAGATGTTCAACGCTATCTACGGTTCCAATGTAGCAGCCCCCAACAATAAAGAACCTCTCGCCCACTTCCAAGTGATATTCAAGCCTAGCGGTACGCTGGAAATCACTCCTTGGCAGGGATATCAACAATAATTGGGTATGGGGCATGGGGCATGGGGCATGGGGCATGGGGCATGGGGCATGGGGCAGAGAATTAAGTCCCTATTCCCTATTCCCTATGGATTTAAGATAAGCATTAAGCTTGGGTAACAGTTCATCAAGAATTGGTTTAAATCTGCTTACCTGTTCATTTGTCAATAACTGTCTGGCGTAGGCTAACCTCAACCAGCTGATTGTTTCATACAAAGACCCTCTCGCAATCTTGACAAAACGTCGATTGTCTTGGTCGTTGTACCTACCTCTACCTTCTGCGATGTTCGCACAAACACTATCAGCAGACCGAACAATTTGCTTGCCCAGTGTATCTTTAGTGAAATGATCCGATCCTTTAACAATATGCCAAATTTGATTGGCTAGCTTCTCAGCAAGTTGATAAACTTCTAAGTCCTCAAAATCAGGTCTTCTCACAAAAATCCATTGATCATTTATTGATCAATAGTTCCCAATGCCCAATGCCCAATTTACCTTGTAATCCGCCGCATATAATTGCCCCACAACTGAGCTGCTTGAGCGCTGCTGCCAGATGTCGGGGAATTATTATCGTTTCCCAGCCAAACACCAGTTACAAGCCGCCGACTAGGGATAAAACCGATGAACCACAAGTCAACGTTTTTATCAGTCGTGCCAGTTTTCCCAGCTTCCCCCAATCCAATGGCAGCACTACGACCAGTACCTCTGGTGATTACGCCACGCATCAAATTAGTCATCTCATCGGCGACACTATTTGGCAGCACTCGTTTGTTGGCATCGGGATCTTCGTCGAAGGAGTAGATTACACGGCAGGTTTTGATATCATTGCGATCGCGGCAATCACTACTGTCTAAAATTCGCTTAATCGCATGGGGAGGATTTGACACACCGCGATTGCCAATAGCGCCAAAAGCACCAGTCATTTCCAAAACATTGACCACACTTTGACCCAGCACCAAGCCCGGAACTTGATCGAGGGGTGACTTTATTCCCAAATTCTCTGCCATCGCCACCACTTTGTTCAGCCCGATTTCTCTAGCAACTCCCAAAGCGATGGGATTTTCTGAAAGAGCCAGCCCGGTGGCAATATCTAAGCTACCAGCACTGGAACGACAGGGTTTATAAGTAAAACCTTGCCAAGTTAAAGGGGCGCAGGAATAACTTTTTGATGCTGAAATTCCCTGTTGAATAGCGGCAGTGTAAGTAAAGATTTTGAAGGTAGAACCTGGTTGTCTTTTGGCTTGGACAGCACGATTGAACTGACTTTTTTTGTAATCAGTCCCGCCTACCATTGCCAGGATGCTACCAGTACTAGAGTCAAGGGTGACTACTGCCCCTTGAGAAAAATTAAAATTTGCGCCACTGTTATTGACTGAATTCCGCAATGCTGCTTCGGCTTGGCTCTGGATCGCTGGATCAAGCTGGGTTTCAATGATATAGTTTCCTTCTCTTGCGGCTCCCTGTCCCAAGATTGATTCCAGTTCCGAGAAGACATAACTGTAAAAATAAGGAGCGATCGTTTTAGCTTGCTGTTCACAGACTTTAGGACTAACTTGAACAGTGGAGCGTCTAGCTCGGTTCGCATCCTCTGGTTTAATTTTGCCCATCTCTAGCAACCGCTTAATCACGCGATTGCGGTATTCAGCAGCTTCTAGCTTATTGTGACTATCCCCACAAAAATCGAAGCCGTTGGGGGCTGGTAGAATTCCCACTAACGTTGCTGCTTCTGCCAAAGTTAATTCTTTAGCTGACTTCTCAAAGTAATATCGGGATGCATCCTCAAAACCAGAGGTATCTCCCCCCAAAAAAACCCGATTTAAGTACATCAGCAAAATATCATCTTTGCTGTAAAAGGTTTCGAGTTTCAGGGCGACAATTGCCTCCCGTAATTTGCGTCCAAGGGTATCCTGTCTGCCTACATACTCGCGGAACAAACTGCGGGCAACTTGCTGGGTAACAGTACTAGCTCCTTGTTGCACATCTCCGCTGCGGCTATTGATCAACACGGCTCGTAAAATCCCCAAAGGGTCAACCCCAAAGTGCCAGTAATAACGACTATCTTCGGAAGCCACCACCGCAGCAGGCAAATAAGGGCCAAATTCCTCTAAACGTTTCATGTCTACATGAGAGGTAGTTCGAGGCTCTCTTAGTGGGGTGGCTCCATCACGGGCGTAAACAACTACTGGGGCGCGTGTAGCTGTAGGTAGAGGTTTAACTGTAAATTTCAGCCATTCGACACCAATTACTAATGCTAACAGGGCACTGACACCACCGACACCATAAGCTGTCAAACTTGCAGCTTTGACGTACCAAGCTGGTGGATAGACGTATTGCAACCGCACAGAAGCGGCGAGTTCTGGAGGTCCCAGAGTCAGAATATCCCCGTGACGCAGTTCCAGGGAACTAACACGACGCTTGCCACGATAAATGCCATTGGTGGAGTTTTCGTCTTTGATCACGAAAACTGGTGTGCGCTGAGTAGAATTCCGCGATAGCGACAGGTGAATTTGGCTGACAACAGGATTACGGATGACGATATCGCTGGATTTAGAGCTACGACCTAGAATATAGCGATCGCCCAACAGTGGATATACTTCTGCTTTATCCGCCCCCGCATCCTGCACCCAAAGTTCCGGTACCTTGGCATTAGGCTTGAGCGCCAATTTAGAAAAATCGACCCTAGCTTGAATCGTATGTACTGCTTGAGTCAGTTGACCTAGTAACGTTTGTGGCTTGTGAGGCGGTTGGGGAGAACTCATCGGCTATTCACATCACAGTTTTTAGTGAAGAATCGGGCGAATTACAATCAATTTAGATGTTGGTCTTTCATCATTTTACTCATAAGCCAAAGCATAAATTGACTATACGGAACTTTTTTTATCTAATTTATACTTAAACTTATTTCATACTTGAAGATAATTTGTAATTTTTGTCACTTCTTTACAGAGGCAGAAATTTTTTATCCATTCTCAAAGGCTGATTTTAGCTACTATTACTAGTTCAATAACTACAAACATAACTTTTGATTTTGTATTTTTAAACACTAATTATCAAGAAACAACAGATTTAATTTTTACCAATTTTACATATCCACATATTTTGAAACAAACCTAAATATCTTCATTTAGGAAGATTTTCTAAATCTGATAGTCTGTTTTAATGGGGCGAGTGTTCCGTTGAGGTTAATTTTAGAATGATGGGAAAATCTCTGACCATGATTGGTACAGCTCTATCTTTGGCGCTCACCGCTAACATTGCTGTAGGCCAATCCAGTAAATCCCCTATAGCCCAATCTACTAGCGATGCCACTAGTTCACCAGCGGAAATCAAAATGTCGCCAGAAGGGATGAAAATTCTCTGCGAGTATTTTCCGCTCAACTCGCGCTGTCCCGGTGGCACAGCAGCCACCCCTAGCGCTCCTAGTAGCACTACTCCCGAAAGCACTCCAGCAGCAGGAAGCGTTACCCCACCTGACCCTGGCGCTCCTGGCAACTTAACTCCAAGACCAGGAAGCCCAACCCCACCTGAACCTGGCGCTCCTGGCAACTTAACTCCAGCACCAGGAAGCCCAACCCCACCTGAACCTGGTACTCCTGGCAGCACTACCGAACCAGGTAGCCCAACCCCACCTGAACCTGGTGCTCCTAACAACTTAACTCCAGGACCAGGAAGCGTTACTCCACCTGAAGGCACTCCTCCTGGCAGCACTACCCAACCAGGTAGCTCAACCCCACCTGAACAACCTGGCACTCCTGGCACTCCTGGCAGCAGTATCGAACCAAGTACCTCTCCCAGCACTCCAGGCTCTAGTTCGCCAAAAACTCCTGGCACAGGTAATTAAATTAAAAGCTAAGGCATAATCTGAATACTAATTTGCCATCAGCGATCGCCAGCGCATCTTAACCTCTTGCACCAGTTATGTGAACTGGTGTAAGATCACAAATCAAAATCCCTGGAACCTAGAGATCAAGTCTTCGCATATAGGACTAAACAAGGGTTTCAGTATATCAATAGCCTGGGATTAACCATCCCAGGCTTAATAATTTAATGCAACCCGCCAGTTGAAGTCGGTGTTTTTTGCAAGGAAGCAATTAATAGGCAAACAATACCGATACTAATAAATGAATCTGCCCCATTAAATACAGCAAAGTTAATCAGGCGAAAATCAATAAAATCAACGACGTAGCCTAAAACAAAGCGATCAATACCGTTACCCATAGCTCCACCTAAAATTAAGCCATAGCCCAACTGATCCCACAAATTTAATGTTGGACTAAACAACGCCAAGGCTATCAATACTAAACTCACTCCTAAAGATAGCCAGCGCAACCACTCTACTTTCCCACTTAACAGACTAAAAGCGGCACCAGTGTTAGTCACATAGGTAAAGTGAAATATCCCAGATAAAAGTGGTAGTGTCTGCCCCAAGCTAAAGGTTTGTACCACCCAGTATTTTGTTATTTGGTCTAAGAAAAAAGCTATGAAGGCAGCGATCCAGAAAAGGCTATTTTTTAAACGCATGGCGAATTAGTCATTGGTCATTGGTCACTTGTACTGAGCGTTGCCGTTCGCGCAGCGTCTCGTAGAGAAGTATTGGTCATTGGTCACTTGTACTGGCGTTGCCGTTGGCGTAGCCTCTGGTAGAGAAGTATTGGTCATTGGTCATAAGCTTTTCACAAATGACAATCAACTAATAAAACATTAAGTGACGTAATATATATGCTATTACACTAACGGCACACACCACACTTAGTTGACCTGGTAGCGCAAACCACGAGTATCTGAGGATTGCTTGCATCAAGGATAAATTTTCTGTGCCTTTCCACTGAAAAATATAGCTAATAATCAAATAAGTAATACCGCAGATGTGGACAGTTAACAAGCCACAGATGCAACTAAAAGCGAGAGTTTCTAGTCGAGGTCTAGCTTTAAAGGCAAACAAGCCACAAATCCAAGCTCCAGGAATAAAGCCTAGTAGATAGCCAAACTGAGACAGCTTCATATAACCAATACCGCCGCCATCGGCAAATACAGGTAATAAAGTTAACCCCATGACTAAATAGGCAATTTGCGAAAGCGCACCGGCATTTTTGCCCCCTAAACAACCCACCAACAGCACTGCACCAATTTGACAATAGACACCTAAAGAAAAAGTCGGAATTCCGTGCTTACTCCAACTCCAAGGTAAGGTGATGCCATAAGCTTCTAGGAAGGTACCACCCATTGTCAGGAGTAAGCCAATCATTGACCATAGTAATTGATTGGAAACAGCAAACATTTATCAGGCAACCAGGGAAAGGCAAAAGGGAAAACCAACAGCAACCAGTATATTCATTAATATTGAAATGAAATTTTTGCTGATATCTTAAGAACTAGCATATTTTCTTTTGCCTTTTTGGTATATAATTTTTGAATTCTGCGAATTACAGCTTAGGTGTCTATTGTCTGATTTGATTGACTGAGGTGTGTTCTAATTTTGCTATTTCACCTAAAATATGGTAAAATAAATGCCATTGAGCTTAATATTTGTACTAATTTTTCAGAGCATTGCCTAAATTGAGTACAAAGTGCTTAAAATATTTCCTTAATCCAGTTTTTTTAGGCGATCGCTCCACATATTCTCCACATATAAGCAACTGAGTGTTTCTCTTCCCCTGCTTTGTATAACAATAATTTCACAGCCTAAATGAGATTGTTTAGTTATTTGCTTCCGGTCTGCTTCGGCTGGTAAGCAGAAACAGTTTTCCATAAGCTCCCAAATTTATAAGCCTTTTGTTTTAAGCTATTGGACATAGAAAGTTGCATATTACCTGGAAGTAAAACTCTTGAGGGCTGGGCAGCGTTCGATGGTTCCTGAGCTTTGTCGAAGGACTGAGCGCTCACGCCGAAGTCTTAACCCGCCCTGGTGATGCAAATCAAAAGTAGATTAGCTTACCACGCTTTGTCATCTATTGACATAGTTTTTTGATGACTTGACCGAAAAAAATACACTAAGAATAAAGTTTTGTAAATACGTGTAAGTATCTTAAATCTAGTACTATTCCTAACTTAAAATAAAGTGAAAGTATAAAATTTATCAAGCCAAATTAGAAATAAGGGTTTACACTTCATCAAAAAAAAATAAGTATTTTTTACTTTGTTAACCTATTGTTAATCTTAATTGTGGTCTTTTAGAAGTATCTTAGAAACGCTCACCTGGAAATTTCATAAAAAATTGACCGCGATGCTCTCACGTCTTAGCGTACTAACAACTCATCGCCTCACAGGTTCAATTTCAGTGTTAGCACTGACAATCACCCTAACAGCTTGTGGCGGACAGCAAACCCCAGATAATACAGCCACCAAGGAGACTCCTTCTGGCACAGCTACAGAGACTACTACCTCTAGCCCCGGCAAATTAGACCTTGGCGGCGGAACCGTAAAGTTAACCGGGGCTGGCGCGTCTTTTCCGGCACCTCTGTATGACACCTGGTTCACGGATTTAAACAAAAAATATTCAAATCTGCAAGTTGACTATGCATCAGTTGGTAGCGGTGCTGGAGTTGAGCAATTTATCAAAGGTACTGTAGACTTTGGTGCCAGCGATGTTGCGATGAAGGATGAAGAAATCAAGAAAGTGCCAGCAGATAAGGGCGTTATTTTACTGCCTGTGACTGCTGGTAGTATTGTGCTGGCTTACAACTTGCCAGATGTTCCAGAACTCAAGCTACCACGGGCAGTTTACGCCAATATTTTACTAGGCAAAATCACGTCTTGGGATGATCCCCAAATTGCCAAGGCTAACCCAGGTGCAAAACTTCCTAAAGATAAGATTGCAGTTGTCTATCGTTCCGACGGTAGCGGAACCACGGGTGTGTTTACAAAACACCTCAGCGCTATTAGCCCGGAGTGGAAGACTAAAGTTGGTGAAGGCAAAACTGTCAACTGGCCTACGGGAGTCGGTGCTAAGGGTAATGAGGGTGTTACTGCCCAAATCCAACAAACTCAAGGTTCTATTGGTTATGTCGAGTACGGCTATGCCAAACAAAATAGTCTCAAGTTTGCTGCTTTGGAAAACAAAAGCGGTAAGTTTGTTGTAGCTAGTGAGCAGTCAGCCTCTAAAACTCTGGAATCAGTAGCTCTACCACCAGATCTCCGCGTCTTCATTTCCGATCCCGAAGGGGCTGATTCCTATCCCATCGTCACTTACACCTGGATTTTGGCTTACAAGAAATATCCTGATCCGGCAAAAGCTAAGGCAATTGAAGCCGCGATCGAATACGCTTTGACTGAGGGTCAGAAGCAGGCTACGACACTAGGGTATGTTCCTCTACCTCAAAACGTCATTACCAAGGTAGCTGCTGCTGCTGACCAAATCAGTCCAGAGTATAAAATCTCTGTTGGCAGTGGTACTAGCGCTAGCAAGTAAGCATCAAATATCCCTAATCACTAATTGATAGACTGGTCGTTTTATGGAGATTAGTAACTGTGAACAGGGAGTTACTAACGTATGAATTTAACCAGATGATGATGCGACAATTTTATTCTGCTTGCCTCACACATTGTTCTCTGATTTAATTGTTAAAGTCGGTATTCATGACTACAAATTCTCAAAATCTGTCATCAGCGATGAAAAATCGCTCTGACGTAGAAAAGTCCCTAGATCGAGGTTTTATTTGGCTGACTAAAATTTTCGCCTTTGGGGTTGCTGCCACTTTATTATGGATCGGGTCGCAGGTTGCAATTGGTGCTTGGCCTGCCATCCAAAAGTTTGGTGCTGGCTTTTTAGCTAACACCACTTGGAACCCAGTTAATGATAGCTACGGGGTGCTACCTCAAATTTATGGAACTCTCTTGAGTTCTTTTATTGGTCTGCTGATAGCAGTACCAATTGGGGTTGGTACTGCTGTTGTACTGAGCGAAGATTTTTTGCCCACTAAAGTAAAGTTGGTACTGGTTTTCGCAGTAGAACTGCTGGCAGCTATTCCCAGCGTTGTCTACGGCGTGTGGGGTATTTTCGTTTTAGTGCCAATCTTAACCAACTTTGGAAAATGGCTAAATAGTTACTTTGGTTGGGTGCCATTTTTTAGCACTTCTCCTACAGGGCCAGGAATGTTGCCGGCGGGAGTCATCTTAGCGATTATGACTTTGCCAATCATCACAGCCTTATCCCGCGATGCCTTGATTTCTATACCCTCCAGTTTGCGCCAAGCCTCTCTAGGACTAGGAGCAACGCGCTGGGAAACAATTTTGCAAGTTCTCATCCCAGCAGCCTTTTCGGGCATAGTTAGTGCTGTGATGCTGGGACTCGGCCGGGCAATGGGAGAAACAATGGCTGTAACGATGTTAATTGGCAACTCCAACAACATCAGTCTCTCTCTTTTAGCACCAGCCAATACGATTTCTTCTTTACTGGCAAATCAATTCTCAGAAGCTAGTGGTTTGCAAGTTGCGGCTTTAATGTACGCCGCTTTAGTTCTATTTTTCTTGACGCTAGTAGTCAATATTATGGCAGAGTTAATCGTTTTGAGAGTCAAGCGAATATAGCTTAGTTTTGGGTTAAATTATGACTTCTAATTTTCCAGAGCGCAGTTTAACTAGCTCCGCCATGTCTGGTAGAACACTGTTTAATACAGTGATGACCGTAATCGCATTTACCTGCGGAGTATTGGCACTTTTACCTTTGCTAGCAGTACTCTCTTACGTGATTATTAAAGGCTTTAGCAGTCTGAATCTGGCCGTGTTTGTAGAACTGCCACCCAAAGCTCTACAAAAGGGAGGAGGCTTTGGTAATGCCATTTTAGGCACGCTGCTGATGGTAGGAATTGCTGCCTTGATTAGCATCCCCTTTGGAGTTTTGGGGGCGATTTACATCACAGAATTTAGTTCGGCTAATGTAGCCAGAGGGGTACGTTTTGCGGCTAACGTCCTTAGTGGAGTTCCCTCAATTATTGCTGGGGTATTTGCCTATGGCATTGTAGTTTTAACACTGGTAAAGTTGAACTTAGGATCATATTCAGCTCTCGGTGGAGGGTTTGCACTGGCAATTTTAATGTTGCCAATTATTCTCCGAACTACCGATGAAGCCTTACAGTTAGTATCGCAAGATTTGCGACAAGCATCGGCAGGGTTAGGAGCGACTAACTTTCAAACAGTGAGTCAAGTAGTTTTACCAGCAGCTTTACCAGCAATTGTAACTGGCGCAACGCTAGCGATTGCCAGAGCATCTGGAGAAACCGCACCTTTACTATTTACTGCTCTATTTTCCAACTTTTGGCCTGATAGCTTATTCCAACCAACAGCTTCCCTTGCCGTTTTGGTTTATAAATATGCCATTTCTCCGTTTAAAAATTGGCAATCACTAGCTTGGGCAGCATCTTTGATTTTGGTATTTATGGTTCTAATCACAAGTATCATCGCTCGCTGGGCAACTCGTCAAAAAGCTTAGTAAACAACCTTCCATATTCCAGATACCCATCGCCCAAACCAACACAAGACTTAATTTATGGCTAGTAATGTTAGCACATTGAATGACACGGAAACCGTTTTACGCGCCGAAAATCTCAACATTTACTACGGCAAGTTTTTAGCCTTACAGAATATTTGGCTAGATATACCGAAAAATCAGGTGACAGCCTTTATCGGTCCTTCTGGTTGTGGTAAAAGTACGTTGTTGCGATGCTATAACCGCCTCAATGACCTGATTGAATCATTTCGCGCAGAAGGTAAAATATTTTTTTACGATAAAAACTTGTATGCATCCGACATCGACCCTGTAGAAGTGCGTCGGAGAATTGGGATGGTGTTTCAAAGACCAAACCCATTTCCCAAATCAATTTATGACAATATTACTTTTGGAGCCAAAATCAACGGTTACAAAGGTAATTTCGATGAATTGGTAGAAAGCAGCCTCAGAAAAGCGGCTTTGTGGGATGAAGTCAAAGATAAACTACGGCAAAGTGGCTCGTCTTTATCTGGTGGACAACAACAACGCTTATGTATTGCTCGAGCGATCGCAGTCGAACCTGAAATTATACTGATGGATGAACCTTGCTCTGCTCTTGACCCCATTTCCACCTTACGGGTTGAAGAACTGATTCACGAACTTAAAGAGCAATATACTATCGTCATTGTCACCCATAACATGCAGCAAGCAGCGCGGGTTTCAGATAAGACAGCCTTTTTTAATGTTCGGACTTCAGACACAGGAGGTCGTAACGGCTACATGGTAGAGTACGACTTAACAGAAGTAATTTTTAACAATCCTAAGCAGGAAGAAACGCGAGATTACGTCAGTGGCAAATTTGGATAAATATTTGACATTATTGATGTTAAAGCGATGAGGGATACTCGAAAAATTAAAGCTATGCGATATTCCTCTAGTTTTTTTATTTTTTTGCTAAGGAACGTGGATTAAATAAAATGTAAAACTTCATCCTGTCTCTAGCTTCCCTCTCCTTTATAAGGAGAGGGATTGAGGGTGAGGTAAGCCAGGGACATAAATTGTATGTTATTTAATTCTTATTTCTAAGGTTAGCGTAGACGTAGCCCGCACTTCGACAAAGCTCAGTGACCACCGCAGGTCTTACCCTAAGCCTGCGCCGTACCACTTCGTGGAAGCAAGCTACGCGCAGCGTCTCGTAGAGAAGGGCATCGCTTGATCAATTATTACTTTTCTTGGTCAAGAAAAGTAATAATTAAGCTATTTAACATCAGACTTGCATTTCCTGAACGGGCAAAAAAATCACTTGATAATAGAGCCTAGTACTAGTGTTGGCTTACCTTGCTATTTATTCGTAGGCATTCATGATTCAACCACTTAAGAATTAACTGGTTATTTTCCTAGGCCCAAACTTACTTCTTGCATTACTGCATTTCCGGGTTTCTCGTTATAAGCGGGCGGCGGGAATCGAACCCGCATTAATAGCTTGGAAGGCTATAGTTTTACCACTAAACTACGCCCGCAAATCTCCAACTTTCTAAATATAACACAGGTTTTGCGAAAATTCAAGCATTTATTTGGAATTGGCAGGTTGGATTTTGATCCTGACATACAGATTGCTCAAAGGTGGTTTGCTGCCATCGTTGTTGGAACCAGCAATAAAGTTTTCTGTTTTGAAAACTTCGTTGAGGACTTGCTCATATCTGGTTTTTTCACTTTGCAGTCTTGCTGGTTCTATTTCTAGAACTTTAGCCTGTTGAAAGTTGCCATTGTTATCAATTATTAAGCTAGCCAAGAGCTTTGCTGGCTCAAGTCCAGAATCGTGGCCAAGAAAACTTGAGTCTAATTGTTTTGTGTTGCTTCCCTGGTATTTAGCGATAACCTCTGGTAAACCATCAGAACGGTATCGTCGTGATTGTATCAAGTTACTCATTTCATCTCTAAGCAAAGAAGTTACTATTGCTACCGATGCTCCCATAGTAGGAGTTGATGGAGTTTCTCTGGTGGGAGTTGGTGGAGTTTCTCTGGTGGGAGTTGGTGGAGTTTCTCTGGTGGGAGTTGGTGGAGTTTCTCTGGTGGGAGTTGGTGGAGTTTCTCTGGTGGGAGTTGGTGGAGTTTCTCTGGTGGGAGTTGGTGGAGTTTCTCTGTTTTCAGCTTCCGAAACTGGTGAATTTGATGGAATACCTGTTGGTAATAGCCTTCCCTTTCCCAGTTTGATTTCTTGACGGCGATTCCAAGGTAAATTACCGACTGGAACTATAGGTTTCGGCGTGGCTATAGGTTTCGGCGTGGCTATAGGTTTCGCTGTGGCTATAGGTTTCGCTGTGGCTATCGGCTTCGCTGTGACTGTAGGTTTTGACGTAGAAACTCTCTGTTGCCTAAAAGGTTTGCTATTAGCTTTAGAGGCGTAAATTCGGCTCTTTTGCTGGAGATTATCCGCAGAATTTATTGCGCCAAAATCTTGATTTCTGGGTATAATTCGTGCTGTTTGTGGTGAACGTGCTGGTACAGACTTTTGAGTTGAAGATAGTCGCTTTGGCGAAACTGTTTGGGCTGTTGATTTTGATTTGGTTATTAATTTTGTTTTAGGAGTAATGTCTATCAATTCAATGGGGACAGCAGATTGACTTTGCTGGGGAAACCAGAGACTAAATGCATTAGATGAGCGCATCAGCCAGAACACCAGCAAGTGCAGAGAGACTGAAGCTATAACGACAGAAATCCACAAACCTGGTGGATCGGTGTGTCGTCTCCAGACCTTGGCTGGAATTGGAGTTTTATCTGCAACCGATGGTGTCATATTATCGAAACTGGATATGATTAGGCACTCTTATTCATTGCTAATGCTTGAAAATACCAGTCTTAATTTTAGCGATTAAACATTATCTCTGATGTAACAGCAAAGGTCAAAACTGTTTCATCTACTCCTTTAAGTTCTAGCGAACTACCTTTAGTAATCTCTTCTTCCTGCAAATAATCTGCCACGGCAGCAGAAACCAAGATTGTACCGGGAACAGCAGCAGCTTGCAACCTTGCAGCAATATTCACACTTGGGCCAATAGCAGTATAATCGGCACGTTCAGCACTACCGAACATCCCCACAACAGCAGTACCTTGGTGGATACCGCACCGGAACTGTACGCTAGTAAGTTTGTGGCCATCGAATACACCTTGGTCTTGCCAGCGCTGGTTCAACTCAGCCAGTGAGCCGTGCATTGCTCTTGCTGTATTGATGGCACGACGCACCTGTTCATTAGGGGTTAATTCTTCCGGCGCTCCGTATAAAGCTAAGATAGCATCTCCCATAAATTTATCTACAGTGCCGCCATTGCTAAATACAACCTTGGTCATGGCTGCTAAATATTCATTTAGCAACTCTGCTACCCGGCGCGATCTGAGAGTATTTGCTAGCTGTGTAAAACCGACGATATCACTAAACAAAACTGTAATTAAGCGTGGTTCGGGGCGCAAATCTAACGTTAAATCTCCGGTTGCAGCTTTTTGCACCAATGCAGTCGGCAAAAAGCGCTTTAGCACCGATTCTGTTAGATAAGTATTTAACTCCACGATTCGCCGTTCATTTTCCTTCAATCTTAAAAGATTCCGAACTTCCGCCAAAAGTTCCCGATCATTGAATGGTTTTGCTAAATAAGCATCCGCCCCATGTTCTGTACCTTCGATGCGGGTTTCCTCATCTACTTTCGCTGTCAGCAAAATGATTGGTGTTCCTTTAAGCTTCTCCTCTTTACGGAGCATCTGAATCATCTCAAGTCCGCTCACCAAGGGCATCATTAAGTCAGTCACAATCAAGTTGGGTATAATTTCCTTAGCGATCGCATACCCTTCAGAACCGTTATGAGCTGTTCGTACATGATAACCGTTGCGGCGAAAAATCTCGGATACGTAGTTTCGCAGATCCGGGTTGTCGTCTACAACTAAAATTGAGTGCCAAGTCTTTGAACCTCTGATAGTTGCAAGTTTATCCTCAGAGTTTTCGCTTAGGGCTGAATCTTGAGTCTCAATACTGGGAGAGAAGTTTCTTGTAATATCTTCAATATTGTCTATTCCTGACTCTACCAATTCTAAATCAGCCAATTCTACGCTAGCGCGGCTCATATTCAGTTCGGTAGGCGTTTCTAGTACTTGCTGTGTCGGTAAATGAGCATTTCCAGTCAAAAGCCATAAACTAAAAGTAGTGCCTTCGCCATAAACTGATTCCACAGTGACTTCACCACCATGTAATTCTATCAATTCTTTAACTAAAGCTAAACCCAAACCACTGCCTTCATAGGAGCGGTTTGCTGAACCTTCAGCTTGGCGGAAACGCTCAAATAGGTAGGGAATTTGTTGTTTAACAATGCCAATTCCAGTATCTTGTACTTGCAATATGCAACGATCGCCTTCAGATTTTAGTCTGACGCTGATTGTGCCACCTTCGGGAGTAAACTTCATCGCATTTGACAGCAGGTTGTAAACCACCTTGTCAAATTTTTCCATATCCAAGTACACCGTAGAACATTCATTTAACTGGGTAGTGAGATGCAGTCCTTTTTTCTCACAGTAGGGACGAAAAGATTCAACAATTTGGCTGACAAATTCGACTAAATCGCAGGGATGGAAACTAGGCTGCATTCTCCCCGCATCTAGGCGTTGTAAATCTAGGAGTTGATTTACCAGTCGCAGCAGGCGGCGGGAGTTACGCAAGGCGATCGCACTTTGGGAGTAAGATAATCCTTCACCAGCCGCCACCGCCGACTCTAAAGGCCCTTGAATCAAGGTGATCGGTGTGCGAAACTCATGGGAGATATTTTGAAAAAATTCGGTTTTTTGTTTATCTAATTCTATTAAGCGTTCAGCTTGTCGGCGAGTTTTTTGATACAAGTGTGACTGCTGCACAGCGATCGCGGCTTGAGCTGCTACTGCTTTCGCCAAATCGATATCAGATGAGAGCCATCGGCGGACTTTGTTACCTTCATGCAAAGTAATATTACCGATACATTTACCATCAGCTAATAATGGCACAACCATTAGCGATCGTCCTGGCATTTTTAAAGGCAAATTAAAAACCTGTACTTGTGAGGCACAATGGCTGACATCACCAATTATCACTGGTTCATGTGTCTGTAGCATCTGTTGAAGGATGGGATTCTCCTGTATAGATGCTTGAGAATAGGGTATTCTCTGAGTTAATAAATTCTTATTACTACTTAAATTTTTGTCCGGGGCTAGCGATGCCTGGGTTGGGCTGTGCCTACGCAAGTTTTCTGGATGTTGAAAACTGTCACCCAAGCCCACACACTCGGCAAACTCATCTTCTTCAGTCCACAAAGACAAGACACAGCCATCGACTTGTAAAGCTTGTCCCAATTGCTGGGTGATCGCCGCAAAGATATCTTGAGGATCTAAGCTAGAGCGAATCGCGCTAGTAATCGTATTAATCAAGCTCTCTCGCTTGGCAAGGGCACGTACTTGTTCGTAAGCATAAGCTTGGGACAAAGCTAAAGCTGCTTGATCCGCCACCATCAACACTAACTGCACCTCATCCTCCCCCCAGAAGCGAGGCAGAGAACACTGGTGCAGTGCTAGCACTGCCATCAGTTCTTGTTGGCAGATCAATGGCACAACTAAACTAGAACAAATGTTAGCAGCAGCAAAAGCTGCCTCACGTTGGCGCAGTTCGGGAGTATCACCGTGAATGCGCTGATCATCGCTCACATCGTGAATCACCTGAACTTCCCGGGTTTCCCACACGGTCTCAGCCAAAAGAGACACAGGCCCGGGGATGGTGGGACTCAGACCCCCCTTTGGAGAGAGAGGGGAAAGACTGACTGCAACTTCCCCGGCCTCTTCAGAAACAGTCTTCTGATAAATGAATCCTTTATCCGCCAACTGCTCATCTTGGAAGGGACGCAACAGACAGACATCCACCTCCAACATATGACCGACTGTATCTACAATTGCCTGCAAAATTTGGCGATAGTCTAAAGCACTGCGAATCGTATTTGTGACGGTATTCAGCAGCGATTCTTGTCGAAGAGTGCGGGTTAGTTCGCGGGTGCGAGCTTTGAGGACATTGTGAGTATCCAAAGCTTGGCGTACCACTGCTTTGAGTTCCTCAGCTTCCCACGGTTTGGTGACATATTTAAATACCTTACCAGCGTTGATTGCTTCCACCAGGTCTTCGACATCGGTGTAGCCAGTTAAAATAATCCGGATAATATCTGGATATTGAGTTGCTGTCAGGCTCAAAAATTCTGTACCGCTCATCATCGGCATCCGCTGATCTGAGATAATCACTGCGATTTCTCCCTCTTGAGCCAGCAGATCGAGTGCCGCAGGACCAGAGTCTGCCCTCAGCACCTTATAGTCCCGATAGAAAGTGCGGTAAAGCAAGTCAAGGTTGTCTGGTTCATCATCGACAACCAAAATTTTCGGCTTACTGTTTGCTGGGGATTTCATGCACCGCCTTTCTGCTGCAACGGCAGTCGGATAAAGAATAATCTGATCAGGTAAGAGCAGAGCATTTCGACCAATAAGGCTGTTTGGCTACATGACTGCTGAGTGTAGGAGTGTTTACTCACAGTAATTCGTCTCAATGGCTTATGCCCATTACCATTTTCTTTGGTGCAGTGTAATTGCTTTCATAGTCAGTTTTAGGGTTACAGAGTCGATGCTTGCTTGCCAAATCTTCTTTCACCTCCTGTGAGCAATGTCTGATATTACATACAGCGCTCATCGCTAGCTGAAAAATCCAAATCAAGCTGCATACTAAGTTTTCCCTCCCCAGCGCTTTTACTAACACTTGCAGGTAAATTTTATTTATGCTAGTCATGGTAGAGTCAGCAAAATTAAAACAATAAGATTTAAAGCCAAAGTATACTATTAGACAAATACCTCTTTCTAATTTAGCAATCAGAACTATCATTAAGACAAGTGGTAGTGCTTAATAAGTTAGGGATTAGGAGCCTTGCAGATTCTTCCCTAGTAGCTGTACAGCCTGTTCCTATGGCCTAGTAGCAAAGTTCTATTAGTGTAGCGGCAATTTCATAAACAAGTTCAGTACTACAACCAGAGTTTATCGGTAGTGTACTTACTTAACAATTTTGTCGGTTCTGCCTACGGACAGGTTATGCTATTTATCTACCCATCCACCTAAACCTGTACGACTTGACAGATGTTTTTGTGATAAACAGACTGATATCCTCCCTACCTAAAACAAGGGAAAGATTGTAGATTTATGAAGCTGTAACTTCTAAGACTGTTTCAAAAATGGATGCTATAAAGCCCCAAACTAAAGTGTAAAACTTTGTATACTCTACAAGGAAAAGCGAATTAGCAATCTTAGGTGAGTTCAATATCCTGGGCAGATATAAAGTTTTCAATAAGTTTAAATGGTGTTTGAGGAGATTTGAGAAAATTTTCGTTCAATAAAATCAATACTAAAGTAGCCTTGAAATATCGGTTTTTTCATCCATACCAGCAACAGCCAATCGATCCAGCTTGCTGCCAATTTGAAATTCGTACAGCTATACCTGCTGATTTGCTTGATGTTGCCCAAATTATTGCTGAAAGCTTTCACTCCCAAAAGGGTATGTGGGGATGGGCTTTTCCATTGCTACGTTTGGGTATTTACGAAGACTTAAGGCATCGCATGACATCACCTCCGCCGCGTCATATTTGTTTAGTTGCTTTTGAAGCTACTACTGGTGCGGCTCATAATTTAGTGGGAAGTGTGGAATTGGGTGTACGTTACAGTGATTCGTGGAGCCAGCTTGGTATGGGTTTTCCTTACTTATCTAATTTAGCGGTTCACCCAAAATACCGTAGACATGGTGTGGCTTCAGGGTTACTGAGTAGCTGTGAAAAAGTCTCCCGCGAGTGGGGATTTCAAGACTTATATCTCCACGTTTTGGAAAATAATCATCAGGCAAGGCAACTTTATTTTAAGGCGGGATATCGGGTGCATAAAGTCGAATTGAATTGGAATACATTTTTACTAGGACGCTCTAGCCAAATGTTCTTGCACAAGCATCTGAGTGCTGATTCCACTATCTGAATTTTATTTTGGTAATGGTAAATTTTGATGTTGTAATTAGTTTGGAGAAAATCTATTACCAATATCGATCATCAAAGTACAAACTAACTTAATTAACAACTCAGCCCAGATTGCTAAATAGCTAGATATACAGCATATTTCCAGTTTATGAAATACACAATGATTCGTCTCAAAACCAGGTAAAAAGCGTGTTTTAGTTCTGAATTGTGAATTTTGACTCATGAAATATGCTGTATATAACTTTGGATAATTCTTTTCAGAATATTTTATTTAGACTTTTTCCGGCTCTTCTTATTGATCATATTAATAAAAGCTGATTATCTTAATAAAAGATAACTTGAGAAAAGTTCACTTAAATGTTACATTTTGTCTTTTTTATTATTTCTCATTTAAAGAATAATACTTTGGAGTATTTTATATAGATAAGTAAATAAACTATAGTGAAAATAGCTGTACAATGACCCTTAGTAAATCAGCAACTCCTCATAATAACTTTGTAATTCAGATATTTATCTTTATAAAAACTTTAAGAAAACAATCTCCGAATTTGGAGACAAATCTAATTATATTTCATAAAATATGATCACTCAATTAGGAAACAATGCCTATTCATTACTATCTTAGTTAAATTGGCCAAAAGACTCTTGATAATAAAAGAATTCAAAAACCTAATTTGATATAACACCTAGTTCCGTTTTGAAGTGCATACTACTACCAAATTCGTTGAAAATTTAAAAAACATGGATAGCGAACAGCATCGACGCTATCAAACCTCTATGGTATCAACTTATTACCCTGAAACTAGTTTCCTTGACTCTCTTATTATGCAAGATGGAACTGAGCAATCACAAGGCTCGGATATCCTTACACGTTTGCACAGTGGAGAAGTTTTCATCGTCAATAGTCGTAGACGAAATGGATTAATACTTTTTAAACGCTACCATGCAGAGTTTGCTGGGCCTGGGGCTGCTGTGGGTGGGGATTACGATTGTGATTGCCAAAGGGCATTGCCCATAGGTAATCTGTCTTTATTAACTCCCGAATCTAATGAAGAACGTCAGAAGGCTTACTTGATTAGGCGACAGTGGATTCGATTGATCAAACAAATTACAGAAAACCCAGTGTCTGGGCAGCGAGTTCAGAAAATTCTCGATCAATTTGAACAATATTTTCCACCAGAAATAGTAGCTCTTCTGCCCGATGTTGCTTTTGCTCTTTTAGTAGGTGTGCTGCCACAAACAGTGGGAATAGTCCGCCGTTTGGGCAGTCAGGTGGACAGCCGATTTAATTACTGAGTGAATTGCTAAAATTCCAAATTTGCCAAAGCAGCTTGGACCCGATTAACGGTGCGGGCGTTTTCCTCTATTGTGCCGACAGTAATTCGCAATCCTCCGCTAATATGTCGTACAAGGGTGCCAAGTGTTCTAAGTTTCTGGTGAAAAGTTTTTAACACAGCATCTTGTGAATTAAAGCCATTTGGTTTCAGACGCAGGTAAATAAAGTTAGCAGCGCTGGCGGTAATTTGTAGTTCTGGTTGTTGGGACAAAATTTCGATGAGTTTGGCTCGTTCACTCAGGGTTTCGGGAATTGACTCTAGCAAGAGTGTGCGATTTTGTAAAGCAACTAATGCTGCTGCGATGGAAAAGCTGGGCAGATTGTAGGGTAAGCGAACTTTTTCTAAGATGGCGATCGCTTCAGGATGAGCAACGCAATAGCCAACACGGAGAGCTGCCAATCGGAAGGCTTTAGAAAAAGTGCGTAATATTACCCAATTGGGATGCTGTGCTAATTCACCTACTAGGCTAGTTTGACTAAATTCAAAGTAAGCTTCATCAATTACTACCAAAATATGCTGTGGTAAACTTTTTAACCATGTCAACTCTGCGGCAGTTAAGCTATTAGCAGTTGGCGAATTAGGATGGACTACGAAAACTACGCGAATCAGGGGATTTTGAGTTTTTGCGATCGCAGACTGTGCGGCGCTGATGTCAATTTCAAAATTTGTTTCATTTCTACCCACCGCCACTACAGGAATGCCCAAAGTTTGTGCCAAAATTCCGTACATAGAAAAAGTGGGATTGGCAACGAGAATTGAACCTTCTCCTCCGAGACAGGTGGCGATTAATAAAGAGCGGATTAGTTCATCTGAACCATTGCCAACAGAAATATTGGCAGCAGTATTGGATAGCGAGAGGGCGGCCGACTGATTGACGTAGTGTGCGATCGCATCCTTAAGGGTTTCATGTCCGCCATCGGGATAACGATTTGTTTCAATTACTTGCTGATACGTCCAGGCTAGCTTCTCTTTTAACTCAGGTGGTAAATCGTAGGGGCTTTCATTTGTATCCAGGCGATCGAACTGTGCGGGAACAGATGCGGCTGTATCGCTACTGGGGTGAGGTTTATACGCGGTGAATTGTGCTAAATCTGACCGGATGAAAGGAAGCATAATTTTAGTCAACCAATATTTGAATTTATCGTAAATCAAAAGAAACGATGTCTACAGCAAGCAGAAGCCGGAAGGCCAAAATCAAATCCACAAATTTTAATGAGATAATTTATTATTAAAAGCTAAGTTTATATTGAAAGCGGCGGGAAACTCAATTCCCTTGAGTGGGTGGTCGAGGTTGCTCCGCCCAACCCTTGGGGCATAGGCCAAACAGGGCATTGGTAACTTCTTTCCCATGCCCTATGTGACTCAACTTTCATCTCAACTGACAGGTGTTCCGCGCACAATGCTGATGACTACTCGCGCCCGAGTGGAGGAGCATCAACGTGCTGATGCTTTGTTTGGTGATCCTCAAGCGTTTGCATGGTGGGGTGCGATCGCTTGGGATTCTGAACTTGATCAATTGTGGTCACCGATCACTTAACTCACATGGTCTGTCCGAGCGCATACATTTGATTCAGATGGTGACGCAATACCTTGATAGAGATTTATTAATCAAAGGCGATCGCAACCTCTACACAAAAGTGCGATCGCCTCTTTCCTCTCTCATAATCAAAACAGCCATGCCCTGCCCCCGTGTCTTTTACTTGCTCTTTTGCTTAACGGGATTGAGCAATCGCTCAAAGCGAGTAAAGGCTTGAGAACAAAGCAGGGTCAGGAATAAATAAACCAAGGCGACAGTGGCGTAAATCTCAAATGAACGATAGTTTTCAGCTACAATCAGCTGTCCTTTGCGGAACAACTCTTCAAACCCGATGATCGCGACTAAGCTGGTGTCTTTGAGCAGGCTAATGAACTCATTGCCCAGAGGTGGCAGCATCCGCCGGAGGGCTTGAGGAAAGATTACATAGCGCATCGTTTGCACTGAGCTTAAACCCAGTGATTGAGAGGCTTCTGCTTGCCCAGGCTCAATTGATTGAATACCTGCCCGGACAACTTCAGCAATGTAGGCAGCGCTATTGAGACTCAATGCAATCACCGCTGCTGCTAAACGATTTAAAGTGAAGGTGAAACCAAAACTTTGGGCTAAAGCAGGCAAACCAAAGTAAATCATAAAAATTTGCACCAGCAACGGTGTCCCCCGGAAAAAGTCTACATACGCCCTAGCAATCCAGGGCAAAGGCGGAGTGGGGAAAAGGCGAACAATTCCAATCAGTGTACCCCCGATCATACCCAGCAAGACTGAGATTGCTGTGAGTTCAAGTGTTACTAAAGCCCCATTTAGCAATGTGGGTAGGGACTTCAAGATAATGCTTAGTGAGGTAAATAGTTGGGATACGCCTTTTTCGGCAGCCTGGTTTTCGATGGGTGATTTTTCTGGTAGTTGTGGCGGTTGGATACCAAACCACTTTTGGTAAATTTTGGCGTAAATACCATTTTTCAGCACCGTTTCTAAACCTTGGTTAATCGCTTGCAAGTTGGGCGATGCTTTAGGTGTAGGAATGCCATAAAATTCTTCTGTTAGCAGACTGCTGACCACTTTGAGTCCGTTAAGGTTGCCGCTCTTTATGCCATATAAGATAACGACCTGATCATTAAGAACGGCATCGACATTACCATTGATTAATGCTTGAAGGGTTAAAGGGGAATCATTAAAAGTGCGAATTTCCGATCCGGGAATACTTTTAGCCTTCTGTGCGCCAGTTGTCCCAATTTGCACGCCAATGGTTTTGTTCTTAAGATTATCAAAATTGGTAATGTTTTGATTATCTGTGCGGGTGACGATCGCTAGCCCTGATTTGAAGTAAGGACGCGAGAAGGAAATTGTCTTCGCCCGTTCGGCAGTAATCGTCATTGCCGCAACTGCGGCATCTACAGTTTGCGCTTGCAACGCTGGAATCATACCAGCAAAAGGCATATTTTGATACTTAACTTTCAAGCCAGCAGATTGAGCGATCGCATTCATCAAATCAATGTCAAAGCCTTGTAACTCACCACTGGCAGATTGAAACTCGAAAGGCGGAAACGTAGGTTCTGTAGCAACGGTGAGTGTGTTACCAACAGTGGAACCATCTGTGATACAACCTGAAAGTAAAAGTAGACAGCTTAAGCTTAAGCCAAAAACTAGCTGACGTAACCAAAGGACAACAGTTAATCCAGTCATATTTTTTAGACTTCTCCAAAAATATCCAAGCTTAGACTATGACTGGTTTTCCAAAATCAAAAATCCAGTTAAGCACAATTGCTGTAATAATAGTAAGATTTTGTAGAACAATGGACACTTTCTTGCGGTAAAGAGTTGTCCGTAGACGCTTCTGTGGATGCGTTGGCAACTGATGCTCGCAACTTGAGTAAATCCTCTTCAAAACTATCATCCCATCCATATTGAAAATTCACTTTATAAAACAGATTCAAAATGGTTGCAAATACATTTGATGGTAACAGCGTGTTCGAGGAAGATTATCTTTACTTTTATGAAACGTTGTTGACACCAGAACGTACTCAACACGAAGTTGACCTTATTTGCCGATTGCTAGATTTACAAGCAGGGATGAGTATTTTAGACTTAGCTTGTGGGCATGGACGGATTGCTAATCAGCTAGCGGCTCGTGGCTATCATGTAACTGGACTTGATGCAACAGCTTTCTTTTTAGAAAAAGCAAATCAAGATGCGGCTAGCAACGGTGTTAAGGTAGAGTACCTTCAAGGCGATATGCGTTCCCTACCCTTTAGCGATCGCTTCAACTGCATCATCAACTGCTTCACAGCCTTTGGTTACTTCGATGACAATGAAAATAGATCGGTCTTAACCCAAGCGTATCGCGCTCTAAAAGTAGGTGGCAAATTGCTACTTGATATTCAGAATTTTAGCCGCGTCTTGCAAGAGTTTACGCCTGAGTTAATTACTGAGTGTGAGGGGAATTATATGCTCGCACGCACGCGTTACGATGCGCTTACCAATCGTACCCATACCGAGCGAATTATCATTCGTGATGGACAAGTGCGGCGCGGTGAATACTTTGTTCGCAATTTTACCTTTCCCGAAATCCGCGATTGGCTCCTGCAAACGGGCTTCAGCGAAGTAGAAGGCTATGGTTACGATGGGGAACCGTTCGCGGTTGATAGCCGCCGAATGATTGTGGTAGCAAGCAAGCAAGTAAACTACCCACCACTTCTTTTTCCTGCGGAACACTCCGCGAACGGGTAAATGGGGGCTTTTAAAAGCTCAGAGTTTACCCGACTAAGTACCTTGAGTACTACGATTTTTAGGTCATCTTACCTACAAATACGAAGCTGCTGTTGTAGCTCTAAGGTTAACAGTTAAAAAGATTCATTGGGTTTGAGTCAGTAACCTAGTATCGCCACCAAAATACGAAGTAAGTCTTCTATGTCAGCAGGAACACGATATAAATTGAGGTCTTGAGTTATTTGTTTACTTTCTCGATTCAATAGACTAAATTGCCAGATATCTCCTGTAGAAACAGCCCCCTGTAAATTTGGCTCTTGAGAGTCAGTCCACGCATCAATAGCAATCAGTTCTACAGCAAGCTGGGTAAAACCCCTTGCCAAATCAGCATTTTTAGCTTCTACAACTAAGAGTTTACAATCTGTGTGGAGATAATAGTCAAGCGAACCTTTTAACTGTTCTGTAACTATAAGAGGATATTCGATTCTAAGCTGGGCGCGGGTGTAATGAATAACATCCAATAAAATTGGGGCAATTAGTAACTCTCTGCGGGCTGCTTCACTAGTCAAACTAATATATGGCAAACTCTCCTCAATTCTAGATTTGAGATTTGCGAGTCTGTCTAATTCAATGCTGGACTTTTGTTGATTGAGAGAGGAACGTTTTAAAGAATAGCCAAATTCAGCCAGTATGTCTTCTGGCTCGAATGACATCTCAAAATAGCTTCTGAAGGTGTATGAGTGATTTGGCTGGAGGATGGGAATTTTGGTCATAGCTGCATAATTCGTAATGACGCTCTCTACGTTCGCGCAGCGTGTCGCAGACAGATGCTAAAAGCGTAACTTGCTTCTCTGTAAGAGTACGCGGACTCGCTACCGCTACGCTAACGTAATTAAGTTTTTTAAAATAGCATCAGATTTTCAAATGGATGCTGATTTTTCCAACGGTAAGTATTAAAATCTCTAAAATCTATCGACAAAATTCTTCCATGTCCCAGATGTTCTGCCAAAACCACTAATGAAGCATCGGCAAGATCCATTGGTAAGTCGGCATATTTTGCCATAAGTTCAGAAATGCGCTTACCATGATGCGATTGCAAATCAAAAACCGTAAATACCTCTAAAAATAAGTTATTGATAAAACTTACTTGCGCGTGATTGCCCATCTTTATTAGCAGTAGATAGCAAGTTTCTGTAACAACAGCCCAAGTCGTAATCAGAGGTTCGTTGACATTGGCAAGTACTGTTATTGCTTGAGTGTGGTACAAGTCATTTCGATTTGCTAAAGCTAACCAAAAGCCAGTATCAAGGATAATCATATTTAGCTTTCAAGCCATCTCTCAAAATTGATTTGTAATTTATAGACAGATCCGGATCTGTCTGACCACAACCAATAAAGCCTGTTTGGATCAGCATCGACAACGCATTCTTTTGCTCCTGCTGAAGCTGCTGATAATACAATTCAATAGCAGACTTAATCACATCCGTTACTGCCTGATTAGTCTGCTGTTGGATGTAAGCTAGTTTGTCAGCATACTCTTCATCTAATCGCGCATTAATTCGCATCGTTAGGTTTGCTTGTCATACAATTTGTATGACAAACCTAACATACCTCCTACCTCGTCAACAACTTCCGCCGCAAATTATCCAACGCTGCATTCGCACTCACATGACGAATTAAAGCTCGACCTCGCGCTGCACCAAACTGATACTCAAAACTTGCCACTTCATCTTTTGGCCCAGCTAAACCAATGTAAACTAAACCCACCGGCTTAGTATCTGTCCCTCCAGTTGGACCAGCAATACCAGTGATACTCAATCCCCAAGTTGTTGCAAGGCGGGTTTTCACCCCAACAGCCATTTGCTCTGCAACGATCGCGCTTACCGCCCCAAATTTATCTAAATCTTCTTGGTTAACCCCCAGTAGCCCAACCTTCACCGAATTGTCATAAGAAATTACGCCACCCCAGAAGTAATCAGAACTCCCAGAAATCTCAGTCAACATTTGTCCTAAACCGCCACCAGTGCAAGATTCTGCCACCGAAAGCGTTTCTTTTGATGCCCGCAACAACTGACCGACCACGGAAGCTAGGGTATTATCATTAACACCATAAAAATCTAGTCCGGCGATTTCTTTGAGTTGTTTCTCGATGGGCGCAATTAGGGCTTCTGCTGCTGCTTCGGAAGTTGCTTTAGCAGAAACTCGCAATCTGACTTCCCCCTTACCTGCATAAGGGGCGACTGTGGGATTTGGCAACTTCAAATAGTCAGCAACTTTTTCCGCCAAAGCCGATTCACCAATACCCCAAAATTTTAAACTCCGGCTGTAAATAATTTCTTTACCCCAACCTTGACTTTTGAGAAATGGCACGGCTGTTTCTTCCCACATCGGATGCATTTCACTGGGAACACCGGGAAAGGTAAAAATCGTGATTTCAGGACGGGGTTGCCAAATAATACCGGGTGCTGTTCCAGTGGGGTTGGGTAGAATTTCCGCACCTTGGGGAATCAAAGCTTGCTTACGGTTACTTGGTGACATAACCCGACCACGTTGGGCGAATTTCTGGGTTATGTCTTCGATGATGTCAGAGCGTTCTACCAAAGGGACTTTAAAAAAATCAGCGATCGCTTCGCAGGTGAGGTCATCTGGTGTCGGGCCGAGTCCACCAGTGAAAATGAGAATTTGCGCTCTGGAAATAGCAATTTCTATAACTTGCTTCAACCGTTCTGGATTATCCCCAACCACTGTTTGATAGTAATGGGGGATACCTAGCTGCGCTAATTGTTGGGCGAGATATTGAGCATTGCCGTTGAGGATATCTCCTAGCAGCAGTTCAGTACCAACACAAATAATTTCTGCACTCATTAGATTGGGGAAGGGGAGTAGGGAGTAGGCTTGCCGTGAGCGTAGCCGAATGGGAGTGGGAAGTGGGGGATGAGGAGCAAAGGAGGCAGGGGAGGCAGGGGAGGCAGGGGAGGCAGAGGGAAATAACCAATGCCCCATGCCCAATGCCCCATGCCCTTATGCTAGTGCTGGTACAGGAATTTCTAGGTGAGGATATAAGGGGAAGCGATCGCACAATGCTGCTACCCGTTGCCAACAATCTTTGATAACTACCTCCGAATCTGGAGAAAGCAGGCGATCGCTAATAATATTTGCAATCTCGGTAAATTCTCTTACTCCTAAGCCCCGCGTGGTCATTGCCGGTGAACCTAACCTCAGTCCACTGGTAACAAATGGCGATTGCGGATCAAAGGGAACTGTATTTTTGTTAGCAGTAATATTTACAGTACTAACTAGCTGATCCGCCTGCTTACCCGTCATCCCAATAGAACGTAAATCCACCAGCATTAAGTGGTTATCAGTGCCATCAGAGACAATCTTTAAACCCCGGTTTTGCAGTTGTTCGGCCAAAGCACGAGCATTTTCAATCACTTGGGCAGAATAGGTCTTAAACTCAGGCTTCAGAGCTTCTCCAAAAGCTACTGCTTTACCCGCAATCACGTGTTCCAATGGTCCACCTTGGTTGCCAGGAAAAACAGCTTTATCGAGCTTTTTACCTAGTTCTGCGTCGCTGGTCAAGATTAAACCACCTCTAGGACCGCGTAAAGTCTTATGTGTAGTTGTTGTTACTACGTGACAATGAGGAATGGGATCAGGATGAAGACCACTAGCAACTAAACCAGCAATGTGGGCAATATCGGCAAGTAAGTAAGCGCCGACTTCATCAGCAATGCTACGGAACTTTTCAAAGTCAATTATCCGAGAATAAGCGGAATAACCACAAATCAGCAGCTTAGGACGCTCCCTCAGCGCCAGCTCCCGAATTTGGTCATAGTCTAGTTGTTCTGTTTGTTGACTGACACCGTAATGGCTAACTTGAAACCACTTACCTGAAACATTTACAGGTGAACCGTGGGTGAGATGTCCCCCATGAGACAAATCCATCCCCATAATTTTGTCCCCTGGTTGCAGCAGCGAGAGGAACACTGCAAAATTGGCCTGTGCGCCAGAATGGGGTTGCACATTCGCATGAGCAGCACCAAATATCTGTTTAGCGCGATCGATCGCTATTTGCTCGATTTTGTCGATAAACTCACAACCGCCATAGTAGCGTTTACCAGGTAATCCCTCGGCATATTTATTTGTCAGTACTGAACCTTGAGCCGCCAGTACAGCAGCAGAGGTAAAGTTTTCGCTAGCAATCAACTCCAAATGGTCTCGCTGACGCTGTAGTTCGTCGTTGATTAACTCTGCGATCGCCGGATCACTGGAGGTAAGAAAATCTGAATTAGTCCTAGTCACTTCAATTATCCTTGTGGAAATTTGTACAACGGCTGATTTTAGTTGGATACAGTACCTAACAGTCGATTTTCAAGAGTCTATAGACTTTGGGCTATAGTTCAATGATTTTGACTGCTCTACAGAGGCGATTAATCGTCTCCGTAGTATTGAGGTTTATTTGTACCAACTTATTTATTATAAGAACGTTGGTTTTTGAAGCTGGGCTAAATTGAGCGTAATTGCGATCGCTACTCTGTGGTAGAACTTACGCAAAACTACATACTGTAGGGGTAATTCATGTAGCTTTAGCTGACCGCCGGGTATTGCCCCTACCTAAAAATCATTCTTTTAGGCTATTGTTTGCGTAAGTCCTCTGTGGGACAAAAAGCGCGAAAAAGCTAATTCCTGTGCGTAATACAACGCTTGCGGAACATGACTAAGAAGTTCTACGCTGGAAAACTTAAGCAGTCAGTATTTTTGACGAATGAAAAATTGTTTGAAACTTACCTTTGACGGCGGACAAACAGCATTAGCGATTCGAGTTGCTCAACAAGCCGAATTATCAGATGCTCTTGAGGGAATAGGGCTTCGCGGTTCGCGTTCTGTTTTAGTAGTGGTGGGGGGTGCAAGTAATATCAGTGAAGCCGATTTTCTCCGCATCCAACGCTTGTTTACGGAAGTTTTAGCCCCAATCGCCGAAAGTTTGGGGGCTTATGTTGTCGATGGAGGTACCGATGCGGGAGTCATCCAATTGATGGGTAAGGCTCGTACCCAGATAGATGCTAAGTTTGCTTTGATTGGTGTAACACCTGAAAACAAAGTGGCTTTACCTAATCAAGAAGAACCTGCTGCTGATTTGACACCCTTAGAGCCAAACCATACTCATTTTGTACTGGTTCCTGGCAATAATTGGGGCGACGAGTCTGCTTGGATATCTGGCGTTGCAACTGTGCTGGCTAATAACGCACCTTCTGTAACTATACTTTTGAACGGTGGTGAGATTACCTTTGAGGATGCGTTTTCTAGCGTTAATGTTGGAAGGTCAGTTGTTGTGATTGCTGGTAGTGGTAGAACCGCAGATATACTTGCAAATGCCTTGCGGGGACAGGCTACTGATGAGCGAGCTAAAAAGTTAGCTAAATCTGGTAAATTACAATATATCGACTTAATCGACATCGAGAAGGGAGTTGAAAACTTAGGCAAAATAATTAAGGATTTACTTGATAATCAGGAGTGAATAATGGCAAAAAAAGATAGTTATCATGAATTTTTAAAGGAAGATTTTAATAAGTTGTTTGCAGGTATGAAGTTAGGCGATGTGCAAAGACATTTTTTGCGATCGCGCTGGTTAGACCAAGTACTCTGGATGGAAGGTAAGGCGAATTTATCGCGCGATCGCCATTATCTTTTGCGGATCACAACTATTGTTGGTGGTGTAATTCTCCCCGCATTGGTAAGTCTAAACATTAACACCACTCTAAAAGTTAACAATATTGAAACTAATACTAGACTCAGGGATGTGATTATTTGGTCAACTTTTGGTTTAAGCCAAATAGTTGCTATTAGTGCTGCGATTGAAGAGTTTTTTCACTATGGAGAACGTTGGCGACACTATCGCCGTACAGTCGAATCTTTGAAAAGCCAAGGGTGGCAATTCTCACAGTTGACAGGGCCTTATCGTAAGTATACAAGCCACGAAGAGGCGTTTAATGTTTTCGCAGCTCAGGTTGAAGATATTATTCAACGAGATGTGGAAATATATGCCACTCAAGTCGTACAAGAAAAGAAAGAAGAACCACAAACTCAGGAAAACCATATCGTGATCCCAAATACAAAGACAACCAATTTGGAAGAGAAGAAAAAGGAAGAATAAAATTGGGAAAACAATATACAGCAGGAGTTTGGAGTAAAATTTCCTCTATTTGCCTCCTTTTCCAAGAGGGTTAGGAACGTGGATTAAATAAGTTGCAATTCTAAGTATTGTTGGGGTTTAGCGGTATAGTTACACTGTGGCAAAAAATCATCGAAGAAAATATTCAAGTGCAGAAAGTTAAAAGTCGTCGCAGTCTAACTCCGGTAAAAGCAACCCAACCATAAAAAGTTAGGCTTCTTTCTGCCGTTGCTCCAAATGTTCGCGGAGTGCTATTTGCACGGAGGGGTCATTTAACCCTTTTGGTGGTGGATATACCTTTGCATTTGGGTCTTGGAATCTTTGTAGGTAAATCGAAACAGCTTCGTCATCCTCCCTATGCTCAAGAATATATTGGCGAAACTCCGGGCGGGTCATTGTTGCGAAATCGGGGTTGTTCATACAAATATCCAGTATCCGTTTGGGTAAATTACGATTTCTATTTCTTGCCCTGCCAGGACAACCACATTGCCTGTGCGCCTGTCAAGAGTCGCTAAATTTACCGATACATACAAGTCCTATAGAACTTTTTCATTAATTTTTTTAGCTATGATGATAGTAAAAACTTGCAATAATATATAAAAACTTGATCTTAAAAGGTAGATGCACCGATGCTAAATTGAAAAAATGTCCCTTAAATATTTGACAGACTCTTGAATTTGGTTATAGGGAAAGGTATTAATTTTCAACACCATTTCAACTATGTAGAGCGCAGCAAGCAAAAAAGTTATTAATACCAAACAATATCTGATTAGTAAGATATTATTTACAGGTGTGAAAATTGTATCTTTTGCGTTCTGTTGTGACCTTTTTTCCTTGCCAAGTAAAAAAACTAGATAAAAGTGCTTTTTAATGAATGGGATAGAAAGCCTGATATCCACAGCATGACGCTTGCTAACCCGCTCTTTAAATACCTTTTGTAATTCTGTCAATTGGGCATCGGTAAAAGTAGCTGCTACTTCAGGAGGAATGCAGCTGAAAAACTGTTGTAGAAAAGTCTCATTTTTGGAAGAATATTTAGTTAAACGCTTTCTAGACATATTGTTTTTATTTTATTGTCAGTGTGAATAAGCTTTAAAACATTGGACTGTGTTGATCATCCCAACACTTCTGATCACGCCAAGTTCTGTTAGTGTATTCGCATTCAGATTTATCCAAAATCCAAGGAATAGATGTAGGAGATGTAGGGGAAGGCGAAGTGGAAATGGAAGTAAGCGAAGTAAGGGAAGACCATAAAAAAGGGAAAATAGTGAAGCTACAACTCAATAAAATGGTTAAAAATCCTGTTAAGAATATGATATTGCCTGTATTTAAAAGAGGATATTTGCCTTTTTCATATAGCAAGCGCTGTTGGGAACGACGTTCCGAACCTGCTAATAAAACTAAATAAAATCGTAGTCCGGGAATAGGGACTGAAACTCTTATATCTAAAAAATGACGCGCCCTAATTTGAGAGCCGAAACCCCTTTGTATGGCTTTTCTTTGCTCATCAGTGAAAGAGTTTGCTATTTTCGGACTAATCTTAGAAAAAAGTCGTTCAAAAATAGGATCAATCTGTTCTAGACTTTTCACGATTATAGTTGACTATATGCGGACATTCTAAAAATAACCCAATTTTATAGTTTCGCCCTTGATATTTCCACTGAAAAGCGATCAATTTATAAATTTATATAAATAATTGATTTACGGTTTAATTACTTAATATTAGAGATTAATTGACTTCAGATATTTTTAATTGTTCCCTAGAGTTTAATCTCAAGAAAGTTTTGATAAATTTTAGGCGATCGCAATTAGTAATATCTGGCAATCCGCTTGAATCAAGTCTTAACCCAAACGGTATTGCTGAATAAACTTCGTGACAAAAATCCGAATCAGGACTTACACAAACAATAACTGAAAAGAATGATTTTTAGGTAGGGGCAATTCATGTAGACGAAGGCTGACCGCAGGGTATTGCCCCTACCGCGTGTAGTTTTGCGTAAGTCCTACGAATAAAAGCAAAAGGTCTAATCTCAGCCAACACGTAAGGGTGCAAAGCACATCTTTGCACTCTTACGTGAAATTACGATCCAACCTTGGGTACAGTATCTCCAGGACCTGCGGTGACAATCACCAGATTTCCCGGCTTAATTAAATCCTCAATAGCCTGTTGCATCTGAGCCATAGTCACTGCTTGAATCTTCTGGGGAAAGTCTCGGATTTCTGATCGTGAAAGCCCCAAGACAGCATTATCCAAAATGATGCTTGATACATCACTGGGATTAGCTAAATCCACAGGGTAGCTATTGGTAATTGAACGTTTTGCCGCGTTGAATTCAGCCTCAGTTACTCCTTGTTCGCGCAACTGTTTGAGTAAAGCCAGAGTACTGGCGATCGCTTTTTGGGTATCAAGAGGAGCAGTCTGCATCTGAATCAAGAACGGCCCGGGATTAATTCCGGCGGCAAAAGCACTATAGATACCGTAGGTTAGACCTTGGCGATCGCGCACTTCCGTACCCAAGCGGCTCGATAAGGTATCACCGCCCAAAATTTGATTCAGCACCAGTGCTGCATAAAAACGCGGGTCTTTCCGAGAGATGCCGTTGTAGCCGATGTAGGTAACAGCCTCTGTTTTACCAGGAATTACTTTATTTAAACGTGTCAAAGTTTGCGGTAATGGTACGGATGCTATTTTCAGCACAGGTGGCTTACCTGTGGCTTGCCATTTGCCAAACTGCTGATTTAGCAAAGCTTTTACCTGAACTGGATCAAAGTCTCCAACTAAGGCGATCGTTGTGCTATCTGGTCGGTAGTGTGTCTGGTAAAAGCCAAGCAAATCATCACGAGTAATGCTCTTTAAGCTCTCGGCTGTGGGAAAGCTATGGAATGGATGATTTTCTGGGTAAATTGCTTGCTGAAATAGTTGTCGTCCCAGCCCTCTAGGGTCATCTTGCTGGACTTTGAGACTTGTCAACGCCCTCTGGCGACTCAGTTGTAACTGGTCAGCTGGGAAAGTGGCGTTTTCTAACACATCTGCCAGAGTTTGAATTAATATCGGCAGGTTTGCGGAAAGTCCTTGACCACTAATGCTAACTCCTTCGCGGCTAGCACTGAAGTTTAAGTCCGCTCCCCGGTCTTCTAAGGTTTTTGCCAAGTCCAAAGCATTTTTAGTCTGCGTCCCATTCATTAAGTTGTTCGCAGTCAGATTCGCTAATCCAGCTTTTTGATTGCCGTCAAATTCACTACCGGCATTAAGTTGTCCACTGAGGTTAATCGTGGGGAGATTGCGATCGCGCAAGAGCAGAACCCGCAAACCATTATTTAAGGTAAACTCTTCTGGTAGTGATTGTTTGCCTGAATCTGTAGCTGATGTGGCAGGTGGGAGATATTTGGCCAGTTCTGCTGGATCTACAGGTTTACCGGGGCTGAAATTTTCCACCGTGCGACTAGAACCAGCGTTAGAAGTTCCTGGTTTACCATCTGGTTGGGTTGGCTCAAAGAAGCCGATGGTTTGTTTAGCCGGATTGAGGTAAGTTTTTGCTACTTCCTGAACTTGATCTGGGGTAACTTTAGCGATCGCAGCCAGATACCGTTGAATATAACGATAATCCCCCGCCACAGTTTGGTTATATCCCAGTTGGGTAGCTTGACTAGTGATGTCTTGATTACCCAAAATATACGAGGCTTGCAGTTGTGTCTTCGCTCGGTTCAATTCTTCTGTGGTTACAGGCTGCTGTTGCAATTTTGCTAAAGATTCCTGGAGTACCTGGGCAATTTTCGCCAACTCTTTACCGGGAGCCGCCGTAGCATCAATTTCATACCAACCGGGTTCGATGAGTTCGGCAGCACCGCCACTCACTGAACTAGCGAGTCCAGATTCCACCAAAGCTTGGTAAAGTCTAGAGCTACGTCCACCTGTGAGGATAGCATCCATCACATCAATTGCCGGCACATCAGGATGGTTGATATCTGTTAACGGATACACCGCTTGCAAAAGTGCTGCACTTCCAGGTTCCTTCAAAACGATCGCTGCTTTTTTAGCAACAGAGGTAGGAGTTGTCACCTGGGCGGAATTTTTAGCCACAGCCGTTTTGGCTCGTTTTGGCAACTTCCCGTAAGTTTCTTTCACAAATTTGAGTGCAGGTTCTGTGGCAAAATCCCCTGTAATTACCAGTGTGGCATTTTCTGGGCTGTAGTAGGTTTGGTAATAATTCCGCACCTGCTCCACCGTGAATTTCTGTACATCTGCTTTTGTGCCTCCCACAGGTAAGCCATAGGCTCTACTAGGAAAAGCATCTCGCATCACTGCCCGATCCAGACGATACCCTGGTGAATTTTCGTACCCTTGTAACTCGGAGATCACCACCCGCTTTTCACTTGTGAGTTGCTCAGACCCAACTAAGGAATTTTCCATGCGATCGGCTTCCAGTGTCAACAATGCTTCGAGTTTGTCTCGTTGCACTGTGCCAAAGTAAGCTGTTTCGTCATAACTAGTAAAGGCATTGAACTGGCTACCCAAAGCACTAAACAACCTGCCAAACTGGACTGGACGGTCAGTTGTACCTTTGAACATCAAATGTTCTAGCTGGTGAGAAATGCCATTCTGTCCCTTAACCTCGTTGCGGGAACCAACTTTATACCAAACTTGTACACTCACTACTGGAGCAGTATGGACTTCTTTGGTTAGCACCGTCAAGCCGTTGTCCAATACCGTTTTTTGTACCCCTTGGGTGAATGAAATAGCAGATACAGGTGGGACTGCTGTCGGTGTTGCAGCATTCGTAAAATTGCCCCAAAAAGGCACAATACTTAGCAGAAGGCTGAGTAAAAACCCGATAAGCATATATGAGCGTAGCTTCATAAGCAATGGGAAATTCAAAATTTATAATTATAAAACAAAACCCTAGTACCGTTTTGAAAAAGTCAAAAGACTTAAATTTTCAGCTTTTTCACCATTTTCAATGGTAGCTTTATTTCTGCGGTTGAGTAGTAGGGACTAATATTTTTTTACTCAGTATTTTTCAATACAGATGTGACTTGACGCACTATCACAAATTCTTGCAAGTATATTAATAATGGTTGCAATGTGTTGCAGATCACAAGCTTTTCGGAATATCTACCTCTACAATTTAGTTTGATTCCTATTGTTAATCCCATCATAGCCAGGCATCTCTGCCAAACTAGCAATAACTTTTTGAGATATGCAAACAAGAAACTTAATTGGATCATTCACACTAGGTATATTGTTAACAACAATACCTGTATTATCAGCTAATGCCTTAGAAGTAGTACCGAACTTGTACCAGTTTCAAGGAAAGAATGTCAGCATTACTTACTCAACGACAAGCTTTATTGGCAAGCCCCTTTTTACCTATAAAGATAAGCAACAGACATTAAACTTTACAGGTAATGAGCAGATCCGTAGTGTAGAAACAGAAATTGGTACACTAGTGACTGTAACTATCCGTAAGACAGTAGATACTGGCAGCATCTTATTTACCTTGGTCTTACCGCGTGTAAACCTTGAAAACAGCAACTCAGCCCCAGTTGAAACTAAGGGAATCACAACAACAAACCGCTTTTCTGTGATTCCTCAATTCAACCGGGGGCAAACACAAACTTATACAATAATCCCTTTGACTGGTACAGCCCAATCTGTCGCATTTTAACTACACAAGAAGGATAAGTATTTAAACTTCTTGCTCAGATAAAGCAAAGCGATAAGAGTGAAGGTAAATGATTGTTTACCTTCACTCTTATCGCTTAACCTTATTCCCTTTTAATTTGGCATCTGAGTGATAATATCCTTTGATCAAAAGCCCAAAAGTAGATTAGCGATTGATTACAAGAGATTTACCAACTTGTCAGTTTAATGAGCGATCGCCTTTATAGAGTGATAATTAATGTTTAATTTTGACTGGACTCATTACGATTTGACCCCATTTATTTAATTCAATTTTGAAGGGTAAATCTTGTAATTGTTTATGTTCACAAACTTCTTCCCATCTCATAGTTAATATTTGTCTAGAGTGATGATTTAATTTTAACTTATCTATAGCAACCCGATTTGATTTTGAAATCCACTGGATTTAGATCCCCGACTTCTTGAAGAAGTCGGGGATCTAAGCAGCAACTTTTGCTTAAGTAAGTGCTATTCCACCCTACAAATAAATTAACCCCTAAACTTCAACATCCAAAGTACGCACCAAAAAAGCCCATTTATCTGCGGCTTCTTCGATAATTTTAGCTGTGGGTTTACCCGCACCATGACCTGCTTTAGTCTCAATTCTAATTAACGTTGGCGCATTACCTGTGTGAGCCTCTTGCAAAGCTGCGGCAAATTTGAAACTATGAGCAGGGACAACGCGATCGTCATGATCGGCTGTGGTAATTAAGGTTGCTGGGTAAGCTGTATCTGGTTTGATGTTGTGTAGTGGCGAATAAGCATACAGCGCTGGAAACTCTTCTGGATTATCTGCTGAACCATATTCGGAAGTCCAAGCCCAACCGATGGTAAATTTGTGGAACCGCAACATATCCATGACGCCGACTGCGGGTAAAGCTGCACCAAACAAATCGGGACGTTGAGTTATGCAAGCACCCACTAATAAACCACCGTTACTACCACCTGCGATCGCTAGCTTATCTGTCTTAGTATACTTATTAGCAATCAACCACTCAGCAGCCCCAATAAAGTCATCAAAGACATTCTGCTTTTTATCCTTCATTCCTCCTTGATGCCATTCTTCGCCGTATTCTCCACCGCCGCGTATATTGGGCATAGCATAGACACCACCCATTTCCATCCATACCAAAAGACTCACAGAAAAACTAGGTGTCATTGAGGCATTAAAACCGCCATAAGCATAGAGATAAGTTGGGTTATTTCCATCTAATTTAATGCCCTTTTTGTGGGTAATAAACATGGGTACTTTAGTACCATCTTTGCTATGATAAAAGACTTGTTTAGTCTCATAATCAGCAGGATTAAAATCTACCTGTGGTTGGCGAAAAACGGTACTTTTCCCAGTTATCATATCGTAGCGATAGATAGTTCCTGGTGTGGTGAAACTGGTGTAAATATAAAAAGTTTCGGTATCATTACGCTTGCCACCAAAGCCACCGGCTGAACCGAGTCCAGGTAGTTCTACCTCGCGTACAAACGCACCTTTGAGGTCAAAGATTTTGATTTGGCTGTGAGCATCTTTGAGGTAATCAGCAACAAATTGGTTATTGAGTATGCCTACACTTTCCAAAGTTTCCGCAGATTGGGGAATGATTTCTCGCCAATTTTCTGGCGCAGGGTTTTTGGTGTCAATCGCAATCACTCGTCCGCGTGGTGCATTTAAATCCGTGCGGAAATAAAACACGTTATCATCATTGTCGATAAAGCTGTAATCTGCCTCAAACTGGTTAATCAGTTCTACGACTTCAGCATTAGGGTTAGTTAAATCTTTGGAGAAAACTAAATTCTTGGAATCAGTTCCCAGCCAAATTGAAATTATTAGATAGCGTCCATCTTCAGTAACGCCACCACTAAAACCCCATTCCTTTTGGTCAGGACGATGATAAATTAGTATATCTTCCGATTGAAGTTTACCTAGTTGATGATAGTAGAGCTTTTGATAATAGTTAACATCTTCTAATTGAGTTTTTTCATTCGGTTCATCGTAGCGACTGTAGAAAAAACCTTGATGATCATGTGTCCACGATGCGCCAGAGAATTTAATCCACTTCAGGTGGTCTTGAAGGTCTTCACCAGTTTCAACATCGCGGACTTTCCACTCTTGCCAATCAGAACCAGAGGTGGATAGACCATAAGCTAAAAGTTTACCATCTTCGCTAATAGACAATCCTGAAAGAGCAACAGTACCATCTTCTGAAAGTTTATTGGGGTCGAGTAAAACTTTGGGTTGGTCGTCGAGGGTTTTTAGAGTGTAAAGGACACTTTGATTTTGCAACCCGTCGTTTTTAAAATAAAAGTAGCGATCGCTCGAACCGTCTCCTAGCGATTCGCCCTCTTTAAAAGGGATACCATATTTTTCATAATCCCAAAGTTTGGTGAGGCGCTGTTTAATTTTTTCCCTGGTAGGAATTTCACTCAAGTAGCCAAAGGTAACTTGATTTTGTGCTTCAATCCAAGTCCTTGTTTCTTCAGAGTCAGGATCTTCTAACCAACGGTAAGGATCTGCGACTAAAGTACCGTGGTAGTTATCAACTTGATCGCTCTTGTGGCTGGATGGGTAGGTGAGGGGTTTTTCAGAGGAGGGCATAATCTCAGGTCAAAAGTGCTTCTTTACATACTACACACTGACCAAACCTGCGGGAAAATTCCCGTTGAAAAGAGTACCTGCCGGGATACTACTAAGCAGCAAGCAGTTCCGTTAGGATAAGCAAGGGCTACGCCTACCCTCATTTACAGCTATTTTCAGGTAAATAGACCACGCGGTAGAGGCACAGCATTGCTGTGCCCCTACAACAGATGCTCCCGCCTGAAAATGCCTTTAATTTTGGAATTTTAAATTGTTATGAGACTACTTGCCACCAACCGAAGGCTGGTCCGATAAAACGGATAGTTGCCCATCCTACAACCATCAGTCCAATGCCTATCCAGGCACCACGAGTAGTCCAAGTGACAAATTTTTCGGATTGAGTTTTTGTGATGGGAAGCCAAGGCAAGATGCGAGTCTCTTGACCATAAGTTTCCCCTAGTGTGGTTTTGCGGCGCTTTGCTTCACCCATAATCAGCAACTCAAATTTTACTTAGGTTCTAAATTTATCTTGCCAGAAATCATGTCTACAGAGAGGCGATGAATCACATCACTTTCATAAGCTGATAATAATCCTTACTTTTAAACGATCGCACTTTCGTTGACAAAATTTAAATTGGGCACTTGTACTGACTTGTACTGAGCGATGTCGAAGTAGCGTTGTCGTTGGCGTAGCCTCTCGTAGAGAAGTATTGGGCATTGACAACTGAACTTTAAGCTGAATTTTCTTCATCAGTGCTAGAAAACAGACTGGGATCGAGATAGTTAATCCGTGCCAGAGGACTTAAAGCAGTGAGAATTTGAGCGCCGTAGCTGCGGTTAACGACGCGACTATCAAGTAAAGCTACGATCCCTTGACTTTCTCTGACTGGAGCGATCGCTCGTTGTAATTCATTTAAAGCTGCTGGCAACAAATATAAACGAAACCAATCTTGATGCGATCGCTTATAACGAGCTACCCTACCAGCTACTAGGGGATTTTCCAAAGATGGTAGGGGCAAAGTCGCAATAATTAACAAATGGGGTGCCGGCAAGACTCGTTGATGTTCTCGCCAAAATTCCCAACCGCTAATCAAAATACCGTTTTCATCTAAACAAGTTTTTTCCACTTGCACCCGCGAACCAAACTCTGAGGCCAGAATTGTCGCAACTTGAGACTTGAGTGGGACATCGCCCACCAAGACAACCGTTAATCCTGGGGCTGTAGCACTTAGACAAACCAGTGTGCGGACTTTGTGAATAAATGCCGCTTGAAATTCTGGCGTGTTGGGTAGGGGTAACTTATACGGTACATACAGTTGAATTGCTTCTGCTTGACTTTCCGAGGAGAACTTCAGGCAAGTTAAATCGTCCAAACCCAGGCGCTGTAGGAAAAGGGGAGCCTCAGTTTCCGGTTCTATAGCGCTGCCAATTAAAACTACTGGTTGTCGCTGCCAAATGGGCGAGAGTATTTCGCCTAATTCCATTGGGGCGTAGTGCAAAGAAAATAAACCTTGTCGATGGGCAATAGTCGCCCAGAAGAGAGGATAGGGGGAAAGATTTTCATCAAGGGTTTGAAATTGTTGCCAGAATTGTTTCCAAGGTTCTGGCAGTGCTTGTACTGACTCTAAAGCTAAATGCAGACGGTTTAAAATTTCTATTTCTGGCTGGGAAATTAAATAGCACTCATAAGGATTGGCAGGATGCTGAAAAAGTTCGTGTGTCAGTTGTATCCGTGCTTCCCGAATTGCTTCTGCTTCGTTTGGGCAAGCCAGCATGAGTTGATCCCAATCATCGGGTTGAATATCTTGGGTAAGTTGATCACGCACCCAATCTTCGAGATCATCTACGCCATCAATAATTGTGGGGATGCCTTGAGGAAAGCGATCGCCACCAGCAAATTGTCCTCTTAACCAAGCTTCTGGGGAAGTCAACAATAGCCCTTGGAACTGGGCATCAGGCCAAGCGTCACCCGTCCTAATCGGTTTGTTGGTTGGTAGCCACTGCTGGAGACGGGGAATTTCTACCCGCAGCAGAAGTTGCTGCACGGCTTCTTGAGCAACAATAATTACAGGGCCATGCCACATTAGGGCTGATGCTACGAAACTAGTACGATATCGCCCTTGATAGCCACAAACCGCCCCGACTTGAATTAAGGCGCTACGTCCCAGGCGCAAGGCGCGTGCTACCAACCGGGCCATCGTCAAATGATGGGGCCAGGAAGGGAACCCCGCTTGCGATCGCAAAAAGTTATGTAGTGACAAATGAACTTCTGCCTCAATCACAGGCTTTTAATCCCATACAAAGTTACTTTTACTTCCAATTGCCCCATTTCTATTATCTTGTCCTTTCTCATTAGTCCAAAACTAATGACCAATTACCAATTACCCTAAATTATGCCAACTTACACAGGAATTTCCAGCGAAGCCTTCAGGCATCCACTAGATCGCCAAGCCGAGCAAGCTTTACGAAATTTACCAGGATTTGATTTAATCGCTCGTAAATTTCTGGAATTTGTTTACGAACGTCCTCAATTAGTCTATCTAATGGGTAGCACCATCCAAGTTGGGCCGCGTCAATATTCCACTATTTACCAGATATTTCGGGAATGCGTCCGAGATTTGGATATTTACCCAGAACCGACACTGTTTGTCTCGCAAAATCCCCAAGCAAATAGCTATGCGCTGGGGCAAGAGAATCCTTACATAGTCATAAATACAGGGATACTAGACTTACTAGACGAAGCCGAGATTCGGGCGGTGTTAGCCCATGAGCTGGGGCATATTAAATGTGGTCATACTATTTTAATTCAAATGGCGATGTGGGCGATGAGTGCTGCTTCTGCCTTGGGAGAATTGACCTTCGGCATCGGTAATTTTGTCTCTCAGGGCTTGATTTACGCCTTTTTTGAGTGGCGGCGGAAAGCTGAGTTATCGTCCGATCGCGCCGCCCTACTAGTGATGGATGACTTGAATCCCGTGATGTCTTTAATGATGAAAGTCTCTGGCGGTAGTAACAAATATGCCAATGAATGTAGTTTACAAGAATTTATCAAGCAGTCAGAAAATTATCAGGCATTGGATGAAGATGGACTGAATCAGGTGTATAAATTCTTGATGTACAGTGGCGCTCAGGGTACAATGTTGAGCCATCCGTTCCCAGTTGAACGCTTGCATTACTTACGAGCGTGGGCAGTATCCGAAGAATATCAGCAAATTCGCCGCGGAAATTATCAGCGATCGCCCGCATCAGGAGCAGTAAATGTTGCAGCCGAATCTTCCACAAATCAAACAGAAACTTTACGCCGTCAAATTGAAGAATTACAACGAGAAATTGACAGAATAAGAAGGTCTGATCCTAATTCGTAATGACGCTCTCTACCAGACGCTAAAAGCGTAGCTTGCAACTCTTACAGAGTACGCGGACTCGCTTTGCGTGACGCTAACGTAATTAAGGAAGAATTACTGGCGAGCATTTCAGTGAAACCAAATATACCAGATGAGAAACAAGATTCTTACTCCCTCTCCTTAGTAAGGAGAGGGTTGGGGTGAGGTTTTACAAAACTTTTCACGAAAGTCAGATGCTCCCGAATTACCGGAGGTGGGCACTCATACAGGTAACAAAATCGAGGTTTCTGATATCAGTAAATAGTGCCTACTTTCCTTAAGACTAGTAAATTATGTAGTTTATTATACCGAATTTTACTTGCTCTGGGGAGTGGATAAATTCAAGATTCCAAAATTAGGACTTGAAAATTGCTTAACTATATCTGAGCATTAAATTTAGATATAGGCATTTATCAATATGGGAATTAACTTGACAAAACGGCTTTTTGTGTTAATTAATATTCTTTTCTTTGTTCTCTTCATGCCGGGAATTGCCTTAGCTGCACCCGTTCAACTCCATACTACTTCTGGTGTCATTTTCCCCCAAACTGCCAAAACTGCAAGCTACTCCACCTCGTCGGTGATTAACCTGACTCCTCTACAAAGCCAACAACTCCAGGCTGTGCGTCAGAGAAGAAACAGGGAAATTGAAGCAGTCTTAAACACATCCCAGCGTGCCCAACTTGCTCACAATCTCCGGGCTGGTAAGAAGATGAATCAAGCTCTAGAACAACTGAATTTGCAACCAGATCAGCAAGAATTGCTAAAAGCGATCGGGCAATTTACTAACTTGAAAATGAAAGCTGTTTCCTCTAGGCATTCCCTAAAATTAGAGCAGAAATAAAGGTTTGACTTGGAGAGTAAAATACTGAGCCTTTGTTATATAAGATATCAATAATATTTTCTGCGATCGCATTTTATCCAAAAGGCGATCGCGCGATCGCCTTTTTTCTTATAGGTATCTCAATGACACGTCCTAGATCGCAAAGACGCGATAAATCGCCGTCTTTACAATAATCAGTCCTTTGTAGAGACGGCGATTTATCGCGTCTCTTGCCTTAACCGAACCTATTGATAGGTATCTCATAGTCAAGTCAGTAAAAAGGTAAATTTAATACCCCACTACCTAGCCGATTTATCGTGTAATTACTATTGACAAAACTAATTTTGTCTTAAAATGTCATAAATGGTGTACCAATAAAGTTTTCTCAATAACACAATATAACTAATGTATAAGTTCTGTGATCTATCTAGGGAATTTAGCTGAATCAGTGCTAATCATCCAGTATAGTTTTGCATGGGTTTTATAGCAGCTACAAAGCTGCTACTTTCAACCTTGTTCGACATACCGTAATTCAGCACATCACAGACTCAAAAAATGAAATATCGGGGTTTTCACATTTCTAAGGCGAAAAATTTTCGCCCTCTTTCTAGCAATCATCTCAGATATACTTTGCGCGTGGGAGCCGGACTAACGGCAATGCTTGTTGTTTCTAGTGGGTCAATATTACTAGCGGGTGAGGTTAATCCTGGTGCGACTCATCCAGAAGGTATCGGCTCAACTCTCACAGCGCAAGCTCCCGCAACAGCCGCAGTGATTTATGTTAATCCCACAAATGGTGTAAATAGTGCTGGTGCTGGTACAACGTCATCTGCACCCTACAAAAGCATCAGTTTCGCTCTCAGTCAAGCCCAACCAGGTGCAGTTATTCAATTAGCACCTGGGAACTATAACCAGGAAAGTGGCGAAAGCTTCCCGCTCTTGCTTAAACCAGGGGTAACACTGCGGGGTGATGAAGCTTCTAAAGGTGAGGCGATATTGATTTCAGGTGGAGGTTTTTACACTAGTCGCACCTTTGCCAGACAGGATATTACCATTCTTACCGACCAAGATACCACGATCGCCGGTGTCACCGTCACCAACCCAAATGCGCGGGGTACGGGTGTGTGGGTAGAATCAACTAATCCCACTATCAAAAACAGTACTTTTACTAACAGTCTCAGAGAGGGCGTTTTTGTCACGGGTACAGGCAATCCCAAAGTTGAGAGTAACGTCTTTGTGCAAAACAAAGGCAATGGGATTTCAATTGCTAAAGCTGCCCAAGGAGAGATTCGGAATAACTTATTTCAGGATACTGGTTTTGGTCTAGCGATCGGTGGCACTTCCACACCTCTAATTGTGGAAAACCAAATTGTCGAAAACCAAGACGGTCTTTTTATCTCAGAGTCAGCGAAGCCCGTATTGCGTAAGAATGTCATTCAGAACAATAAACGGGATGGAGTAGTCGCAACTGTCAACGCTCTACCCGACCTCGGCACCAACGAGAATCCTGGTGGTAATCTTATCCGCAAGAACACTCGTTATGATGTGAACAACGCCACTAAAACCGGTAAAATTGTCGCTGTTGGCAACGATATCGATCAGAAAAAGATTTTTGGCTCAGTAGATTTTGTTGCCGCAGCTGTTAACATCCCGTCTGGAGGGTTTAAAGATGTGCCAGCAAATTACTGGGCAAAAAACTACATCCAAGCTTTAGCCTCGCAAAATATTATTGCTGGCTTTCCTGATGGCAGCTTTAAACCCAATGAACCTGTAACCCGCGCTCAATTCGCCGCTATTGTCACTAAAGCCCTAACACCACCAGCTAAACGCCCAGCCATTAAATTTAAGGATGTAGCAAGCAATTTCTGGGCTTACGCTGCAATTCAATCTGCTTACCAGAGTCAATTTGTTTCTGGTTATCCCGATGGCACTTTTAAGCCACAGCAGCAAATTCAAAGAGTGCAGGCTTTAGTAGCTTTAGCTAATGGTTTGGGCTTAACTACGAATAATCAGAATGTCCTTAACTTTTACACTGATGCTGCCCAGATTCCTAATTATGCGATCGCACCCGTTGCTGCGGCAACTGCACGGCAATTAGTAATTAACTATCCCACAGCGAAGCAACTCAATCCTAATCGTCAGGCGACTAGAGCCGAAGTTGCGGCTTTTGTTTACCAGGCACTCGTCAATGCTGGACGCGCTCAACCAATTCCTTCATCCTATTTGGTAACAGTTCCGTAAATGCCTAGTTAGCAAATTGAAAGCGCCAGACTGATAATTTGTTAGTCTGGCGCTTCCAATATTGTGAGTTTTATTAATTTTAGGGTTTTTTAACCGATTCAGGGCGTTGTTGCCGACGCTGTTCCCAGCGCCAGAGGAAGACCATTAAAACAACGATCGCTACTTGGAGAGCTAAACTAGGCAAAGCACTCTCAACATCCCGTCCGGCAAGCACTTGGAAGAAAAAGACGAATGCACCGAGTGAGCCAGAAGCACCGAAAGCGATGTAAATAAATTGTCGTAAGCCGCGATAAGGAGCGGCTATTTCTGCTTTGAGGCTGGCATATTGTTCAGGGTTAAGACGATTTTTAGGATTTTGATCTACCATGATTAAAGTATGGTATAGTTATAGATTGTGTACGCCGATGTGGCTCAGTTGGTAGAGCAGCTGATTCGTAATCAGCAGGCCGTGGGTTCGAGTCCCATCATCGGCTTTGATTAGTTAAGTTTGACATAAATCAAGTGTACAGTGACTAATTATCTGTCGTCACTGACACATTGATGTAGTTGTGACAAATTATTGTCATCTTTCTGGAAAGCAACAATTTATATACTGTTACTTGACGCATTCGCAATTACAGCTTGAGTAGGTTGAGTAGTAAGAACCGCTAAAACTGGAGTAACTTTTGAACTAGATTGTTTATTTCGTTTTCGATTAGAGCCGCCAGCCTTGGAATACTCTATACTGTTTCTGCCGTATACAGTTGCAACTCCACTTAGCATTCGTTCAGATATTTCGGAGAGAGCTTTATCCATCTGGGTTACTGTTTTACGCGATTCTTCCAGATTGGAAACCAGCGTATTATTAGCTTCTAGCACAGCACGGGTAGTGTTGATTAAGTGAGTGTAAGCTTCAATGGTTAACCCATGTCCTAAATCCAGATTTTCATCAATAGATTTAAGCAAGGCGAGACGGAGTTGGGCTTTGTCAACAGCAGCAGAACCACGAGTTTTTAAAGACATAACACATTCTTTTTTAATAATTCCTTTTTCAATATAGTGGAGTATCCTTTTGCCTGAGATGGGTAGTTTTGTGGATTTATTTCATTAAAAGTTAAACGAAATAATTACGAGTTTGTCTGTATTTTTACTCATTTCTCATATCGATTTGTTGTTTTAGAATAAGTACAATCAGCAACAGTAATCACAAAATCAATAAATGCGATCGCGGAAATAGCAATTGTGAACCCCGAAATAGCAATTGCGTACCCCGAAATAACAATTGCGTACCCCGAAATAACAATTGCGTACCCCAAAATAGCAATTGCAAACCCCGAAATAACAAATGCGAACTCCGAAATAGCAATTGCGTACCCCGAAATAACAAACGCGAACTCCGAAATAACAAACGCGAACTCCGAAATAGCAATTGCGTACCCTGAAATAACAATTGCGAACCCCGAAATAGCAATTGCGATCGCCAAATCCATAAATGCATACGCGGAAATTACAAACGCGTTGGCGAAGCCCGCCGTAGGCATCGCCAAATCGATAAATGCGTTGGCGTAGCCCGCACTTCTTTACGAGGGGCTGCGCGTAGCTTGCTTCCCCGTAAGTTTTTATCTCTAACACTGAGCGTATTGGGATATTATGCAGGATAATAGAGATGGTTCAATTAGCGTGTCTAAATTTTCATGCAGTTTGAGTAGGATGAGGCGAAAAATTTAGAGAATCTTCGCAAACATGAGATTGATTTCGCCGATGTTCCTGAGATGTTTGAAAGTCCAATGCTAATTGAGTTAGATGATCGTTTTGATTACGGAGAAAACCGTTGGTTCGGTATAGGTTTCCTCGGCAACGGTGTAGCCGTTGTAGTTTGGACAGAACGCAAAAATAATGTGATTCGGATCATTTCAGCACGAAGGGCAAATCGGTATGAGCGACAAAAACTTGAGAAATACCTCTGGTACTAACTGGACAGCATTGGAGTCAATGAATGATGAAGAAATTGACTACTCTGATATTCCACCATTGACAGAAGATTTTTTTCAGAAAGCTACTCTCCGAGTTCCCGCACCTCAAGCACAGCACGTGGTACAGATTGAGCCAGATATACTAGAGTGGTTTCAAGCTCAAAGCGGAGAATATAAAACCTTAATCAACTCTGTTTTACGTCGTTACATCAAAAACTGCGAGGAACACAGAGCAGTGTAACAATTTAAAATTCAATATTACACCGGAATTTCCCCCTCGATTAGATGACAATTTATATTGGGGGGTATTGCTTAATATTTACTCAAAAGCGCGATCGCCAAAATAACAAATGCGTTAGCGTAGCCCAACCCAGGTCTTACCCTGAGCCTGCGCCGAAGGGCATCGCCAAATCTATAATTGCAAACACAAAAATAATAAATGCGAACCCCGAAATCACAAATGCGTTGGCGTAGCCCGCACTATTTTGTAGGATTGATGTCTGTGGCAATTACTCTATTAATTGAATTAGATATTGACTAAGATTATGTAATAATTTTTTATGCCTTTCTGTTGATATTGTGCCAATTGAGCCAATTATACTGTTACGAGTAATGACAGCTAAAAAACTTAATCTAATAACAGATTGACGAACTAAACCACTGGATTAAAAATCATCATCATTAGGTGAAATGATTTCGTCAAAGTTAGGAATATATTGTTTTAATTGTGTACTAATCGCACATATCAAAAAGTCTTGATATTTTGGCATTTCTCTCAAAATAAGCGTAGGACGGTTTTTTATTTCTCCATTTGCTTGAAGAATAGGAGTTAGTATTATGTTACCTTCTTTCATAATTAGGGTTATATTCTTTAATTGATTCTATAGCATATTCTGGTTCATCTTCTGCATAACATTGATTTAAGTTATTTAAAGAGAAGAATTGCCAATTTTCTCTTTCTTCTGTATTGGTTTCTAAAACGGTTACATCTTCGACTTGTGGAAGTGTTGAAGATTTAGTGATTAAATATTCGGCATAATGTAAAAGTTCAATTTTCAGGTAACTGGGCAAATTTTCTATGATTTTCCATAGGGCTGTTTCGGTACTCATAATTACTCCTTTTGGAATTTATAAGGATTAATATTACTTATTATTTTGATTGTAAGGTACAAGATCGGCGATGCCTACGGCGGGCTGCGCCTACGCACTATTTTATAGGAGTGATGTCTGCGACGAGGAAGGCGATAAGCCTAACGGCATAGCTTCTCTACGAGAGGCTGCGCCAACGCTTACCGCAAAATCAGTATATTGTCTGTTCACAAGTAAAAAACGCTCATCCACGAGGTTCTTTCATTGTCATAAACACATCATTTGTGATGAAATTTTACACTTTTCTGGAATTTAGGGTGTTGGTGTTGAATTTTTCTTATGATCTAGTTGCGTCTCACACCCTTGCCCATGAATGAACAGCGTCAGCAAGCCTATCTCAACCTCATTCAACGCCTATTGAATTGCAGTAATCACGATGAAGTCGGAGAGATTTTGGTAGCAAACCAAGAATTAGCGGATGTTGGCTTCTTGCATACGGTAAAAGCGAAGGCAGCGATGTTTTCGCAGCAGGGATATGAGAATACAGCGAATTGGTTGCAAGGTTTGGCAATGCAACTAGGGGAAGGGTTGAATCTAGATAATAAAGTAGATTTGCAATCTCTCAGTGAGGAGGAGATACAAATATATTACCAATTCTTGATGCAAGTAATACAAGCAACCGCAGACAGTAGAGCTAATTCCCAGGTTGTTTACCCCTTGCTGGCAAAGAATACAGACAAACTCGACGGAGTGTTAGCAGAAATATTGCGCCGTTGGGGGATAAATAGACTTGGGGAAGCGAAAGCAGATGAAGCGGAATATTTAGCAGCAGTTATTGTCGCATTTAGCAATCTACTTCAGCAATTCCCTTTGGGTAGCAAAGCCAGCAATATGGAAATTGCCATTAGTGGCTATGAAGTCGCGTTAACAGTCTACACTCCTGAAGCTTTGCCTCAATCTTGGGCAGCAACGCAAAATAATCTCGCTGCTGCCTACAGGGAGAGAATCAAAGGAGACAAGGCAGATAACATCGAAAAAGCGATCGCGGCTTATACTGCGGCTTTAACTGTCTACACCAGGGAAGCTTTGCCTCAACATTGGGCAATGACGCAAAATAATCTCGCTGCTGCCTACAGCGATAGAATCAAAGGAGACAAGGCAGATAACATCGAACAGGCGATCGCGGCTTTAACTGCTGCTTTAACTGTCAGAACTCCTGAAGCTTTGCCTC
>NZ_JABXKJ010000253.1 GCF_017115085.1 Nostoc sp. NMS7
CCACTGACAATCGTCTGCCCATCCGCACTGATGGCGACAGAATTGACCCAACCCTGATGACCACCAAAGGGTTCAGCCAAGGGCTGACCTTGGAGATTCCACAACTGCACAGTGCCGTCTTCACCACCACTGACAATCGTCTGCCCATCCGCACTGATGGCGACAGAATTGACCCTATCCTCATGACCAGCGAAGGGTTCAGCCAAGGGCTGACCTTGGAGATTCCGCAACCGCACAGTGCCGTCTTCACCGCCACTGACAATCGTCTGCCCATCCGCGCTGATGGCGACAGAATTGACCCAACCCTGATGACCAGCGAAGGGTTCAGCCAAGGGCTGACCTTGGAGATTCCACAACCGCACAGTGCCGTCTTCACCGCCACTGACAATCGTCTGCCCATCCGCGCTGATGGCGACAGAATTGACCCAACCCTGATGACCACGGAAGGGTTCAGCCAAGGGCTGACCTTGGAGATTCCATAACCGCACAGTGCCATCTTTACCGCCACTGACAATCGTCTGCCCATCCGCGCTGATGGCGACAGAATAGACCATACCCTTATGACCACGGAAGGATTCAGCCAAAGGCTGACCTTGGAGATTCCACAACCGCACAGTGCCATCTTTACCGCCACTGACAATCGTCTGCCCATCCGCGCTGATGGCGACAGAATAGACCATACCCTTATGACCACGGAAGGATTCAGCCAAAGGCTGACCTTGGAGATTCCACAACCGCACAGTGCCATCTTTACCGCCACTGACAATCGTCTGCCCATCCACGCTGATGGCGACAGAAATGACCACACCCTCATGACCACGGAAGGGAGTTAAGACCTCCATCGCTTGTTGCAGGCTATTCTGAACTGGAGTGAGAATTTGCTCGGGCAATCTCTCGATATTCTCACCTATTGCTTGTATTGCCATAACTGAAGCTGTGAGGGGTTGGACAGGAAGTATTTTCTTGATAGTTGCTGTTTTATCCAGCAAGAAGGCTTCATGGCTTACTCTGAGAGCAACTTGTCGTTCATCACTCCGTTCTGTTTCATAAGCAACACTGCGCTGATAAAATTTCTGGGCTGGAGATGATAAATCAGGCTTTAACTTTTCCCAATTTTTTTGCACCTCTGCTAACAATCCTCTTGGCATGAGGTATTTTTCATCTTCCTCCTTGTGCAACCATTCTCGCAAAGCATCTGCTAATCTATCACTCAACTGCCGCAAATCTCGGTCTTGTTGTCGCCATTCTCGCAACCTCTGCCAACCATCAATTAAGGCTTCATGGGCTAAATCAATCCAAACTTCTTCTCTAGCTTCTGTGTAAGTTACTATTAAGCGTCCTTGGATCAGCTTTTCTAAAACTTGTTTTATGACTGTCTGCTCATTTGAGTTGTCACCAGCAAGACTTAACAATTCCTGTTTTGGTTGTCGCTGTCGGGTATCCTTTCCTTCTGCACCAGTACGCACCAATTTTAAGAAAATTCGCTTTACCCACGCTTGCGGCTGCTCTGTGAAATCTACATACAGCTTTTCTGCATGACGCTCCAATGCCCCAATGACTCCACCAAGTTCGTTAAACTTAGCCACTGTCAACTGATGTGCTTGCTGATCGCGCTGTTCCCAAAGTTCAGTCAGAGCAAACTGTAATAATGGTAAGCAGCCTTTCTCTTGCCCCACCACTTCTTGCCGGATCGTTGGGAGTAATCCTTTTTCTAACTGATAACCTTGTAAGTTTGCTGGGGATGCGATCGCTTCTTCTAATTCTGCCCCTAGTAATGGCGGCATATACACAGCCTGTTCCTGAATTAGTTGCGTCAGCGATTTATAGTTTAAACAGTATTCCAGAAAATCCGCTCGCATCGTGGTGGCAATTGCTAACTGTCCTTCAGAAATTTGGGTTAACAACTCAATAAATCGCTGTCTTTCTTCTTCCTGAGAACCAAGGGTAAAAATTTCTTCAAATTGATCTACCACCAACAAGCAACGCTCAGAACCAGTCAGCCTAGAAATTACGGGAGATAAACCTTCTGTGTCAATGAGAGCCGAGATTTCCCTAATTTCCGTGCGTTTAAATAACTGTGTAAAGGCTCGTTTTAACTCTGCTAAAGGTTCAACTCCAGGCAAAATTGGTTCTAAGATTCGCCAACCATTTTTTTCTAACACTGGAATCAAACCTGCCCGCACTACGGAAGATTTACCACTCCCCGAAGCGCCAATGATGGGAATAAAGTTAGCTTGAGTGAGTTTTTGTTGAATTAAGCTAACTACTTTTTGCCGACCAAAAAAGAACTTGGCGTGTTCTTTGTCAAAAGGTTGTAATCCCCGATAGGGACATTCTTCACTCACCACCACAGCCGCTACGGGATTCTTCGCTGAATACCAAACCAAAGGAATTGACCTACCGCCACCCATGTAAATTGCTTCTTGTCCACTCTGCTTGAGTTCTCGTGAAATGAAGCTGATCAAGTCATTGACATTAATTTCCCCGGTAGCTTCATCAGCTTTATCCTCAGCAAGTCCTTTGAGAATAGCTTTGGTGAAAATTCCGCCTTCTGCATCTTCACGCGCTCTTTCAAAGGCACGAGAGGCTGTAATTAAGCTGTAGTCTTGTTTGCTGTTGAAAACAGAGAAACCAGATTTGATAAAACTCCTCTCCAGAAAAGACCCCGCATAGCAGCAATCCAGCAGTACTACTAAGCTGCTGAGTTGAGATTTAACAATTAAAGTGTTGAGATCATCAAAGGCGATCGCATTCTGTCCATCTGCTTTATTACAATCCGATGTTGCCAAAAAGCCTTTCGGTTCACCTATGAGGCTGGGTGCTTCAAAGCCATGTCCGGCAAAATAAATCAGTGCCTCACTACCTTTGGCCTTCTCCAGTAGAAACGTTCTCAGTGTTTGACCGAGTTCTTTACCAATTAACTTTTTATCCGGTGTGACTTGCCAGCGATTTTCACTCTCGATTAGCTTACCCGGTAACGGCTGAACATCAAACCGACCATGTTCACGCAGCAGCTGTGCTATTTTTTCTGCATCGTTGACAGCTTTTGGTAAGTTTGTCAAATTGTCATACTTAGCAATGCCAATCACCAGGGCATATCGAGGCATAGCGTCTAATCAGGTATCTGTTTTGATGTGTGACTTATTCTTGGAACCCCTCTCCAAACCTCTCCCCGAAAGGTCGATAGGCTTTGATTTTGCTCCCCTTCCCTTGTAGGGAAGGGGTTGGGGGTTAGGTTTCAGAGAAAGTCGTACATGGCGCGTAATATTACAAGAGTAACAACTTAAACATTAACTGAGGCTACTAATGTCACAAGTGCAACGCCTGATTGTCAAAGAAGATGATCAAGAGTACGAAATCTATGTGGAATCAAACACAGCCGCAGACGTTCCAGAAGAAGAGGAACCAGGATACCGTGATGGTTTACCTACGGTTAATATCAGAGAATTTCAAAACAAAGTTCGTGATTATGCCAAGTTAGCGGTTGGGGCATTTCAGAATTTACCTGACGCTGAAGAGGTAACAGTTAAATTTGGCATCAAGCTGGGTGGTAAAACCGGCATTCCCTTTTTAACTGAGGGTTCGGCTGAGAGTAACTTTGAAATTCAGGTTAAGTATAACTTGGCGCAGAAAAAACCATAACTCTACGCCCTAAACTCACCATCATTCACTCTTGGATCTCGGACGTTGCTGTTCAAAGCACGAAGTTCCGAGTTAAAAGGGTAAGCGATCGCCTTTGGATCTCGGATGTTGCTGTTCAAAGCACGAAGTTTCGTGTTCTCATCTCGAAATTTCGTGTTCAGAGGTTGAAGCTTCGAGTTCAGAACTCGGAACGCCGAGCAATTTACTCCAACATCCGAGTTCAGAACTCGGAACGTCGAGCAATTTACTCCAACATCCGAGTTCTGAGCTTTAACATTGCATTTTAGAAGTGCAATCGCCGAGTTATTTTCTACAACGCTGCTGCTTGAGGCTTGACTTTTCGAGATTTACGGGCGAACCTTTGCCCCATTTCCTCAACTACTGTCTCTAAACCACCACCTTGTCCACTAGCTTTGGCATAAGTATACACCTGCAACGCGGCTGCATAGGCTTCACTGCCCACCGCTAAAAATGTATCATCCACCAATTCATGGAATTGTGTCAGCGACAGCAATACTGGATACAACGCTTCAAACAATTGTACATCCTTCCGCATTTCATCCAGGTCAAACGATCGCGGTAAAAACTCTGGGTTCTGTGTCGCCACCTCCAATGCTTTGCTGACAAAGGCGCGGCTTTTATCTCCCATTTTGGGTAAAGCTTTGCGTTCCTCGTTAGTTAAATCAATCAAAAATGGTAGCTTTTCTTTAATTGTGGCGATCGCTTGCAACACCGCATCTCTCTCTGATTGCGCTAGTCTTGCACTAATTGGGGCTGTGGACATAAAAATTAGTCTCTGGTATGGTTCTTACTTTTAGAGTGCCCACATATACAATTAAAATTTCCATGACACCAATAAAGATTACCAAGTTCAAAAGGTGAGCGATGTCTACGACAAGCCGCTTCTCTACGAGAGGCTACGCCAACTCGTCTACGCCACCTTTTTAACAATCAAAATTCTTCTTCCTCGTCAACTTCCTCGCCTATCAGTTCCTCGCCTATCAGTGGAGGTTGCGAGCTATGACGTACATGAAGCACAAAAACAGTATCTTCCCGAATAACGAACAAAATTCGGTACTTATTTCTTGACTTACCGTAAATAAGTTGACGGATTTCTTCAGTTAGTGCGTCATTTTCTAGAGCTAGAGCGCAACCTAGAGGCTTTTCTTGCACAGTAGCAATACTATCCATTAACTCCCGAAACCATTTATCCGCATAAACTGGGTTGCGCTCTTTCAACCAAGAGTAAGTAGTATCAATTTCAGCTTTTGCAGTCTGAGTCACCCTAACTTGAAATGCCATACTTTTGCTGCATTTCTTGCTCAAATTCTCTAAGAGTACTGGTTCTACCAGCCTCTACATCTTCAAGTCCCTGCTTAATTCCGGCGATCGCTTCTAATCTTGCCAAGGCATCCAGTAGTTTTTGGTAAGACTCTGCATCCTGAACCACAAGTTCGGCTTTGCCATTAACTGTCAGCACTACGGGTTTTCCTGTCTGCTTCATCTGCTGTAGGAATTCCAATGTATTGCGTTTAAAGCTAGAGAGTGAATGGATGTCTCGACTAATATTTAGCATAGGGTTGATCATACATTACAATTGCACTCAATTTAATGCTATCTCAATAGCTTCCGTCCAGTACAAAGTTAATTGTTATGCCAGTACCGCGTTTTACTTGAGAAAAATCACACATCGCGCTAGTCTGCATTGACGTAACTGCACGCTGTAACATCAGGTGATGACAAATCAACTCTCTCCAGAAATTCCCTCTTGCACTTGGAACCGTCCCATCGGTTTAGGCTGGGACAAACCTTATACTGTCCGCTACGCAAGTAATATCGATGATGGCCCTTGGCATGGTATGCCTTTAGGCGGCTTTGGTGCAGGTTGCATCGGTCGTTCTTCACGGGGAGATTTTAACCTGTGGCACATCGACGGCGGTGAGCATACCTTCAAAAATGTCCCCGCTTGTCAATTTAGTGTGTTTGAATCCAATGGTTCATCTTCCCAAGCCTACGCTTTATCTACCCAAGCGCCCGACGATCGCACTCTCAAAGCTTGGCAATGGTATCCAACACTCTCCGGCACAAAAGGGACAGGCAATTATCACGCGCTCTACCCACGTAGCTGGTTTGTGTATGAAAATGTATTTCAAGCACAGTTGACTTGTGAGCAGTTTTCCCCAATCTGGGCAGGTAATTACCAAGAAACTAGCTACCCTGTGGCGATATTTCTCTGGAATGCTCATAACTCCACAGATGCACCTATTACTCTTAGCATTATGCTCACTTGGCAAAATATGGTGGGCTGGTTTACAAACTCCCTCAAATCTCCCCAAGTACGAGTACGCGATGATGGTAGTCCGGTTTACGAATACCAACCGCGCTGGGGCGAAAGTCAAGGAAACTATAACCAAATAGTTGAAAATACACAACAGTTTGGCTGTGTTTTAGGTCGGGTTGGTAGTAATGAACTTTTACAAGAAGGTGACGGAACTTGGTGTATTGCCACGCTGAAGCATCCCCAGGTGGAAATATTCCACCACAGCCGATGGAATCCTGAAGGAACGGGTGAGGAAATATGGCAAAGCTTTGCTAAAGATGGTTCTTTGCCCAATTATCTAGATACGACTCCAACAACAGAGAATACACAATTAGGGGCGGCGCTCGTAATCCGTTTTACTCTCCAACCAGGCGAAACTCTCGAAATCCCCTTTGTCGTCGCTTGGGATTTGCCGATTACAGAATTTGCGGCTGGAGTTAACTATTACCGCAGATATACAGACTTTTTTAATAAAAGTGGTAACAATGCTTGGGCGATCGCATCCACTGCGTTACAAGAATATCAAAGTTGGCAATCGCAAATTCAAAGTTGGCAAAAACCCATTCTCGACCGCGAAGATTTACCCAACTGGTTTAAAATGGCTCTATTTAATGAGCTTTACGACCTCACCAGTGGCGGTACTCTCTGGAGTGCTGCATCGGAACTTGACCCCATCGGTCAGTTTGCAGTGCTGGAGTGCTTAGATTACCGTTGGTATGAAAGTTTAGATGTGCGGTTATATGGCTCTTTCGCCCTGCTGATGCTGTTTCCAGAACTGGAAAAGTCGGTGATGCGGGCATTTGCACGGGCGATTCCTGAAGGTGATGATACTCCCCGAATCATTGGCTATTACATGACAATTAAGGCAGAAAGCCCGATCGCAGTTCGTAAAGTCGCAGGTGCAACACCCCACGATTTAGGCGCACCAAATGAACACGTCTGGGAGAAAACCAACTACACCAGCTATCAAGATTGCAATTTGTGGAAGGATTTGAGTAGTGATTTTGTCTTGCAAGTATACCGTGATTTTCTGCTCACGGGTGCTGACGATGTAGAATTCCTGGCAGATTGCTGGAATGCGATCGTTCAAACTCTCGACTACCTGAAAACTTTTGACCTTGATGGCGATGGGATTCCCGAAAATTCCGGCGCACCCGATCAAACCTTTGATGATTGGCGGTTGCAGGGTGTCAGTGCCTATTGTGGTGGGTTATGGTTAGCAGCGTTGGAGGCTGCGATCGCAATCAGCGATATTTTATTAACTTACCAGACAAGTAACACAGCAGAGTTAGCGGCGCAAAAATCCACTTATGAAACTTGGTTACAACAATCTCTTCCTATCTACCAAGAAAAACTCTGGAATGGGCAATATTACAAACTTGATAGTGAAAGTGGTTCCGATGTGGTCATGGCAGATCAACTGTGCGGACAGTTTTATGCGCGTCTGCTGGACTTACCTGATATTGTACCGAGCGATCGCGCTCTCTCTGCGCTGAAAACTGTTTATGATGCTTGCTTTTTGAAATTCTGCAATGGTGAGTTTGGTGCTGCTAATGGTGTTCGTCCTGACGGTTCACCGGAAAACCCTAAAGCTACTCATCCTTTAGAAGTCTGGACGGGGATAAACTTTGGGCTGGCGGCTTTTCTTGTGCAGATGGGAATGAAGGATGAAGCGTTGAGGTTGACGGAAGCTGTAGTGCAGCAAATTTATGACAATGGTCTGCAATTTCGCACACCTGAAGCTATCACCGCAGCTGGTACTTTCCGCGCTAGCACTTACTTACGCGCAATGGCGATTTGGGGAATTTACTTACTTATTAATTGATTGGCTATCAAAGCGGTTCTCGTTTTGATGTAACACACGTAGGGGCGCACAGATGTTCACCCCTACGAACGGCGTATTCCACGTAAAGTAGGTTGCCAAATTTAGCCCATGTTCATCTGAGAAAGCAGAGTCTAGATTTGTGATTTTATTTTCCGAGTGTTTCCGGAAGCAAAGGAAAATTTCAGTAATGGTAAGAGTTGAAGGATTGAGAATTTAAGACTACTCTTTCAAAAAATGCAAATATTACTAGCTTTAGCCATAAATCTTGCTAATATTTCCCAAAATCTTCTGTACTTCGTTTGCCAGGGTCAAGTGCGATTACTTATGTTTAACGCAACTAAGCTGTTCTACATTTAACTTGCATAATTAGGGCGGGCAAGATGCCCACCCCACAAGAGTTATGTTTAATTTGGTTATGCAAATTAGATGTTTTTCAGCTTATTAGACCAAAAGTATATAGCGTTTCTTAATCACATGAGGTATATCTTAGCCCCCTCCTCGCTTGCGGGGAGGGGGTTGGGGGTGGGGTTTTTGTACCTCAATAAACCGAGAACCGCTATAAATCTGTTAGATATTAACAGACGTACAAACTTTTGCTGAATTAACTTAGCCATATTCTCTGTTAATTAGCTTTCTCTCTATTAGTAAAATATCTAAAGTTATACAGGTTTAGCCTGCTACATCTTTTTTGTTGAAAGCATCCTGTTACGGGTGTTTTGCTTCCCTGAGTTGATAATAATTAAAACTATATATTATTACTAACCACTAATTTTAGTTTAAAACTAGGCTATGTGGGATTCCTAGATGATGTTCATGAAATATTCATGAGCAGTTTACAGCGATTTCATTTAGGTAAGCTAAAGCTGTAGTCTTTGTAAATCAATAGATCCAAGGCTAATAAATAACATTCTCTTATTAAAAATATTTAAAAAATATTTTTAATACCTTTGGCTGCTCACCTTTTTTTAAGTCTCTATATATTGCTATTTTTAGAAGTTGTTTTAGCTCATGGTTAATGGTAATATTTTTCTAGTGACTCGACAATAATAAAGCGTCTAAATTGATATCGGGTGAGGGGTCTTACCCCTCATTAATTAGCAAAGGGGGACAAAATTAAAAGTTGCACAATCCGCAAGTATCGCTCGAAATACATTCAGTAAATTTAACTTATAAATCTGCTAATTTAGTAGATGACATTGGCAACAAAAAATAGTATAAATGCGAATAGCGTTGTTAACAGTCAAAGATAAATAAATTTTATCTCCTATCCAAAAAAAATATGCAAAATTCCCGGAAAATGCTTAATTCAACAGTAGTAAGAAATACAAGCAGGTGAACAGATAAAATTTATTTAATTAGGAGTTTAAAAAGTTTAAGAGGACAAAATTGTATCTACCAAAAGCCATGCGAGACTTTTGTCCTACCAGTTAGATGACAAGACAAAAGGTAAAAACTTATCTTTTACTCCCATTGATGATATTTTCCCACAAGCGATTGAACATCTGCAAAAAGGCTAGTGCAGTTTGTAAATCTCAATTGAAACACCAACAATCGCAGAAACTGAACTAGTTTACTTCATTCCAGATAACTAAAAACTATGATGAATCAAGACATTGCTGGCATTACTAGTAACTTAGATAAGACAGTGAAGGCTCAACAATTTGACAAAGTAGTTGAAGCAATTCTTGCTGGAAAATATTCCTGGGCATGTGTTTTAATGCTGCGATTTGCTGGGTATAATCCTCTGCATTACATTCCATATCGCACCTACAATCGAGTCCTAAAAGAAAACTCTAATGCCATTAGGACAAATCAACAGCAAAGTGAAAATCTAAAAATGCTGAAACAGACTAATGATTCAATATCTGATAGTAATGTATCATCAAACTGCTTAAGCAAAATCAAAGACTTAGCTTATCGGGAAGTAGTTTGTAAGCAAAAAACAGAAATTCGTGGTGGTAATTTAGATCAGAGATTGGCACAGCAAGTTAACGATCATCAATCAATGAAATCGCAATTAAAACCAGAAAACACTCAAGAGATTTCCTTGAAACGCTGTGGATTCAATTAAAACCTATTTGGAATCAATAGATTCTGCCCTAGAGTTGATTGAGTGTCTGAGAGCTTGCTATGCTAATTTAAAATTTCGAGCATGGCAGGTTTTCTATCGCAGTGATTAATTTGATATTATTTTCAAAAATCTGCCAAAATGGCAAATATATACTGATAAGATTGGTAAACTAATAACAACTACAACTTCAACCAAAATAGAGGTGATTGGCAAGCAACTTAATTTAAAAAAATAAAATCAATGATTAGTTCTGACTATGAAATAAATCAACCTGATTACAAAAGTAGTCAGCATTTCAGGGAGTAAATAACTCCTACACCAAGACCGATGACTCAACCGTTGCTACTGGTGGTTCTATTTTCGAGGAAGTCTAAGCAAAAAGAACTTGGAGCGGTAGCTTCTCCCAATCCAAATTTTACACGGCTTTCATCGACTGCAGACGGTGCGAGTAATGCTTATAAAACTTTATATCCTGTAGTTGGTGTTGCTTTAGTTAATAAAGCAAACGCTTAACACCAACACCAGGAACGGAAATAGAAAGTTTCGGTTAAATTGTTGTCGTGGCTGGTAGAACTAGTAGATCATACGCTTCTCTTTCGACTATTGTAATCCTAGTCCTCCCAACCTGGATTATTTCTAGTTTCTCAACTTTGAATTTATATAGCAACTACTGGAAGTTCAAAACTTGAATAGCTTCCAGTTTTTTTATGTCTAAGAAATAAGAATTAAATAACATACAATTTATGGGCTTACCTCACCCTCAATCCCTCTCCGATATATTGGAGAGGGAAGCTAGATACAGGATGAAGTTTTGCATTTTATTTAATCCACGTTCCTAAATAAAAATCAGGTGGGCAATTTGCCCACCTGATTTTTGTAGAGTACAGTTAATCTAAAAATGAATTAAACTTTGGCTAATTCTGGGGTAGGACGCTTGCTACTGCGAATTGCTGCGATCGCCTCAGCATAATCTTTAGCGTTAAATACAGCAGAACCGGCAACAACTGCATTAGCTCCCGCTTCCAAAACTTGCCAGGTATTATTTGCCTTCAATCCTCCATCCACTTCAATCCAAGGGTCAAGACCGCGTTCATCACACATTTGACGCAGCTTGCGGATTTTGGGTAATACACCAGGGATAAAACTTTGACCACCAAAACCAGGGTTGACGCTCATAATCAGTACTAAATCGCACAAATCTAGAACGTATTCAATTAGCTCTAGAGGGCTACCAGGATTAAGTACAACTCCAGCTTTCTTACCAAGTTCTTTAATTTGTCCCAAGGTGCGGTGCAGGTGTGGGGAAGCATTATGCTCACAGTGTACGGAGATATGATCGGCACCCGCCTTAGCAAATTCCTCTACATACTTTTCTGGCTCCACAATCATCAAGTGGACATCTATTGGCTTAGTCGTAATCGGACGAATCGCCTCCACAACCAGAGGTCCTATCGTAATATTGGGTACAAAACGACCGTCCATTACATCAACATGAATCCAATCTGCTCCAGCCGCATCTATGGCGCGAATTTCGTCACCCAGACGACTAAAATCGGCTGATAGGATAGATGGAGCAATTACAATGGGCTTTTGAGATAGGTTTTGGGTCATGGCTAGTGGGTTTTTAAGCGTCCTCATCTGTACGCATTGTAACAAAACATTGAGCAAGACTCATAATTTTGATCTCGGCTTTTTTGGGAGGATGGGGAGTGGGCTTGCCGTGAGCGTAGCCAAATGGGAGTGGGCAGATGAGGGAGATGAGGGAGACAAGGGGGACAAGGGAGACAAGGGGAATAACTGATGCCCAATGACCAATACTTCTCTACGAGAGGCTGCACTTCGGCAAGGCTCAGTGACCACGCCAACGGCTTCTCTACGAGACGCTGTTCGCGTTCGCTCAGTACAAGTGCCCAATGACCAATGACAAATGACCAATGACTAATGACTAATGACTAATGACAAATGACAAATGACAAAAAAACTAACCTGGATAATTTGGGGATTAGGTGCTTTCTGTGTGAGTGCGCCGGTAACTGCTTCAGCTTTAGAATCTATCATGGGAACTAACGGCATTGATGCTCTGAAGTTACACCAAGCTCCTTATAATTTAATCGGTCGTAAGATTGCTATTGGTCAAGTGGAAGTGGGACGACCGGGAATGTTTGGGTGGGATAAGGCGGCGTCTAAAAATCGTGCTGTATCTTTAGCGGGGGTCTTCTTACGCAATGGACCAGCTAAATCAAATAGCGGTGTTGACTCCCATGCCTACAATGTCGCTGGTGTGATGGTAAGTCAAGACAAAGCTTTGCCGGGAGTTGCTCCTGGAGCGCGACTGTATTCGTCTGCGGTAGGTTCTACTAAAAACATGGGTCAGGCGGAAGAGTGCTTATCAGCCCAGCACATAGCGTTACAAAATGGTAGTGATGTCCGTGCCATTAACTTTAGCTTTGGTGAACCTCTGAGCCGCGATCCTCGGCCGGAGGCTACTTTGGACGGCAATGCTTTACTAACTTTATGTGTTGACTGGTCTAGTCACGTTCATGATGTTTTATATGCGATCGCAGGCAACCAAGGTAAGGGGGGTATTCCGATTCCTACAGATAATTTTAACGGAGTCAACGTGGCTTTTTCATCCCGCCGAGGAGGAGTTTTTAATAAAGTAGACGTGGCTAATCTGGCGGCTGCTAACCAAGGCGTGAGTGGAAGGCTAGCTGGAAGGGAATTTGATCTTGGTGGGCGAGGCGCTATCAGTTTAGTCGCTCCTGGCAATAACATTCCTTTGCTCAATCCCGATGGCAAAGTGAACAAAGTTACAGGGACAAGTTTTGCTGCGCCTCAAGTTACGGCTACTGTTGCTCTGTTGCAGGAATTTGCTGACCGACAGACGCGGACAAAACAACCCCACTGGAGCATCGATTCTCGACATCATCAAGTCATGAAAGCTGTATTGCTGAATTCAGCAGACAAAATCCAAGATAGCGGTGATGGCTTACGGTTGGGAATGACTCGGACGCTAATTGATAAACAAAATAAAAACTGGCTAGATTCTGATGCTTATAAAGATCCGAAGATTCCCTTGGATGCCCAAATGGGAGCGGGTCATTTAAACGCATTTCGCGCTTATCAGCAATTTAGTGCTGGTGAATGGCCGCCATCAGCTGCGGTGCCGGCTATTGGTTGGGATTATCGCACAGTCGATGTTGGAGCATCTGTTGACTATATTTTAGCAAAACCGTTAAAGCAGGGGAGTTTTGTTGCTGTTACCCTGAGTTGGGATCGATTGGTGGAACTCAATGATAAAAATAAAAACCAGCAATATGATGTGGGCGAAAATTTTCGCGATCGCGGTTTGAATAATCTCGACCTATATTTAGTAAAAGCTAATACTCAAAATTCAGATGCTGGTGTCGTTTGCTCCTCAATCAGCCAAATCGATAGTGTAGAACATATTTTCTGTCCTGTTGCTGCTACTGGCAATTACAAAATCCGTGTCCAGTTTCGTCAAAAGCTCAATGAAGCCACTCAACCCTATAGTTTAGCTTGGTGGAGTGTACCTATCAATTGAAATTGGGACGCACATCTGTGCGTCCCTACGAAAGTTCTGTATTTCTAAGAAACGTTATTTTGATTTTCTCTATAAAAACCCCAGAACAGTGGTTATTTTGTGATTAGGTAGCTTACAATACGTTTATTCCTAAATAGGAAAATTCCTAAAAATCAAAATTCTTCATAACTCATCTGCATAGCCGCCTGAATAAGGAATTTGCAACTATAACAAGTTGTGTTTAATTCTTCTGAGCTACTAACTTGCTGTTACAGTTTCTGTAACAGTCCCATTTTTGTATTGGAGCAAATGCAATAGTTAATCATTGACACACTATCTGCGTCAACCCTAAGCACAGATCGGGAATCTTTGGCAAGTGAGGTAAGAGAATGAATAGGCAGAAATTGAGTGATGCGAAAGAAAATTTCCTGCAAAGGCGTTACGGTGTTAGTCTGGGCAGACGTTATGCTCTGGCAGCTGCAAGTGTTGTTCTACTCGGTGTATTAGGGTGTTCTCAAGTCGATAGTAATAAAAGTGCCCTTGCCCAATCTAGTTTACCTCACCCAGAAACTCCATTGCAAAAAAAAACACTCAAGACTGATCCAAAAATCGTTGAGTCTAGCAATAAGTTTGGCTTCAAACTATTTTCAGAAGTTCGGAAAAATGATCCGAGTCAGAAGAATATTTTTATCTCACCTTTGAGTGTCGCTCTGGCTCTGGCTATGACCTACAATGGCGCTAGCGGTTCGACTCAACAAGCGATCGCAAAAACCCTGGAATTACAGGGGATGAATCTACCAGAAATCAACTCTTCTTACGCGGCGGCATTAAAGCAGCTTTTAGACAATCCAGATGCGAAAGTGCAACTGAATATTGCTAACTCACTTTGGGCAAATCAAGATTTTAGGTTTGCGCCAGACTTCCTCCAGAGAACACAGGATTTCTATCAAGCCAAAGTTAGCAATTTAAACTTTAAAGATGCCGCCGCACCTAATATTATCAATAACTGGGTCAAAGAAAATACTAGCGGTAAAATCACTAAGATAGTTGAAACCATCCAACTAGACGCGGTGTTATTTTTGATTAATGCTATATATTTTAAAGGAAAATGGAGTAAGGAATTTGACAAAAGTCAAACCGCTCAATATCCCTTTTACATGGGTTCTGGCAGGCAAAAACAACACCCGATGATGTCACAGGACGGTGACTATAAATACTATGAAAGCAAACAATTTCAGGCAGTTAGTTTACCTTACGGCAAAGATGGTAAATTCAGTTTTTATATATTCCTGCCCAAACAGAACTCTAACCTCAATGCCTTCTATCAAAACTTGAATGTTGAAAACTGGGAAAAATGGATGACTCAGTTCAGGAAACAAAAAGGGTTTATTCGCTTACCCCGCTTGAAAACAGAGTATGATATTACACTCAATGATGCCTTAAAAACTTTAGGCATGAAAGAGGCTTTTAGCGGCAATGCCAATTTTTCTGGCATGGGTAAAAATCTTACCATTAGCGAAGTTAAGCATAAAACTTTTGTGGAAGTGAACGAAGAAGGCACCGAAGCGGCTGCGGCTACTTCTGTGGGAATAGTAGCAACATCTATGAGAAAAGAACCAGAACCATTCCGAATGATTGTTGATCGTCCCTTCTTCTCTGCGATTAGGGATAATCAGACGGGAAGCGTTTTATTTATGGGTTCGATCATTGAGCCATAGTAAAAAATTCAAAATTTCTTCATTTTGAATTTTGAATTTTGAATTTTGAATTTAATTTTAGGGTAATGTCGCTTCAGAAATACTCAATGTGTTCTTAGCGTCAGCTTTTGGTAACTCGTTTGCGGCAACGGGTGCAGTTATCTCTCCGGTGGTGCTGTCGTTTGTCTGGCTACCAGGACGCAAGGCACTTAAAGCAGTCTTAATCACAACAGCTGTGGGTACTGCCACAATTACACCCAACAGCCCGCCAATTCTTGCCCCTGTCAAGACTGAGATTAAAATCCAAACTGGATTTAAACCGGTAAAACTGCCTAAAATTCGGGGGGCAATTAAGTTTTCGAGAATTTGCTGTACAATTACTGCTGCTATCAAGACTCTCACACCCATTGAGAAATCTTGCAAAGCTACCAATAGTGTAGTCAGGGCGATACCTACAGAACCACCAAAGGGAACGAGAGCCATCAGTCCAATAGTCAGCCCGAATAGTAGACCAAATGGCACTTTCAGCCACAAAAAGGTAGGAATGAGGGCTGAGGCCATACAGGTAGATAAAATCAGTTGGGTGATGAAGAAATTTTGGAAGCTGAGGCGGACTGTTTTGGAAAAAGGATCGCGAAATTTATTCGGTAGCCATTCTACTAAACTTTGCCAGAGTTCACCCCCATGCTGTAAGAGATAGAAAGTCAAAACTATCGTCAAGAGAATATCTAGCAGACTAGTGACTGTAACTACCGCTAGATTTAAAACTTGTCCAGCGATCGCTTGCAATTGTCCTTTGACGCGATCGTTGATCTGCACTACCAGAGCATCGAGGTTAATCGGTAAGCCAAAAGTCTCAGCTTTTTCGTTTAATATCATTAACTGAGAGCGTCCAGAATCGATCAACTCTGGTAAACGAGCCACCAATTGTTGAGCTTGGGTAAGTGCTAGGGGAATAAGTGTAACACCCAACGCCAATAAAATCGATAAAGCCAAGAGAAATACTAGGATAGAAACTTGCTCTCGCCTAGCACCATGATGCTCCATCCAACTCACGGGGTAGTTGAGCAGAAATGCTAGTACTGAGGCTGCAACTAAAATGACTATGAGAGAATGGAAATAATTAAAAAATACCGAAAGTGTCCAACCATTGAGAACTAATAGCGGAACGAATAACCCGATCGCCCCGATTCGCGCTATTGGTGTAAATGTTTGCCACCAGTCGAGTAGCTTGCGTGTCTGCATTTTGAGCTGATTGCGGATAGAACTAAATGAAATCTTTCTTTACAGCTTATTATCTCTAACTATATGAGTCTCATTCATCCTTCTAGTTTAGGAACTAGACTAATCCCAATGGAGAATTTTGAACCGAAAGAGAGTGGGGAGTGGGGGGAGAATAATAATGCCCAACGCCCCATGCCCAATACTTCTCTACGAGAGGCTGCGCCAACGACTTCGCTACTTCGACCCTTCGACGTAGGCTCAGGGCAGGCAAGCTCAGTACAAGTCAGTACAAGTGCCCAACGCCCCATGCCCAAAACACAATTGCTTTTATATTTGATTCCGATCATCGGCTTTTTTCCGTCCTTGTGGACTCTCTATCGGGGCCAGGGTAGTCGGGAACAACTTGCTATTAGTCGTCTGTCTATTACTTTGGCACTTATTTGGCTGTTAGGATATCTATTATTAGCTAGCGGTGCAGCAACTTCAGATTTTTTGACGCTACGTCTATTTATCCTCAATAGCTTTCTCACATCGGGTTACTTTTTAGTGAGTGTCTGGTTAATTTTGCGGCTGATGCAGGGCAAATCTGGGCGTTTACCAGGGTTTAGTACTTTAGCAGAACGAGTGCTTGGCAAGTATTTATCTTAATTGTTTCGGGTGATGATTTGCCAGTATTTTTACTTATTTCGGGAAAATTAGGCTTGATTTATCCATAATATCTGGTCAAATCCAGTTTATGATTGCCATACTTCAGTAAAACATCTCCAGATTGCCGCAAAAGAAGGATAAATGCTGCTATAAGTGTTGTGGTTGACACTAGATTAAAAAAGTTAGCAGTGATAATTAAGAGCTAGCTATTATGAGTTGATTTGTCAGCATGTTTTTAGTCTGCAAATTTACCGAATTTGATTAGTGAGTAAGTGTGAGGAAGTCTGTGACCATTCAAAGAAGTTCGGCGGAAGAAAACCAGTCGGGAAAAGCCTCAAAGCCCAGTGAAAAAATTTCCCAGAACTCGAAATCAGGACGTTGGCTATGGTTTTGGGTAGGTATGAGTGGTATTGCAATGGTGTCAGCAACAGCAGGGGCGCTTTTGGCGGTGTCTTTGACAAGTACGCCTTTGCAACAAGCCCAGCTAAGTCCCAAGGATGAGGCGGCGTTTGATGGCGATCGCATTTCTGGAGGTGTGCTGCGATTTTCAGAATTAACTCGCCCGGTGAATCTCTTAGTTTTGGGGATGAGCGTACTTCCCCCGGATATCCAAAACCCTCCCCCAGAAACCAAAAACCTCAGATACCAGCCCGAGCTAAACTCCTTTGATGGTCTTTCGGATGTGATGCTCTTGCTAAAATTTGATCCAGAGACGAAAAAAATAATTATTCTCTCTATCCCCAGAGATACCCGCACAGAAATAGAAGGGCATGGGGTAAAAAAAATTAATGCTGCCAATGTTGACGGTGGGCCAGCTTTGACTGCTAGAACTGTCAGTAATCTCTTGGGTGGGGCGGGAATTGATCGCTATGTCCGAATTAACGTTCTGGGAGTTGCCAAGCTGATCGATGTTTTGGGTGGTGTCACAGTCTACGTCCCCAAAAATATGAAGTACCAAGATGATTCTCAGCATTTGTACATCAATTTGAAGGCGGGTAAGCAGCATCTCAACGGTGATCAGACACTGCAATTGCTGCGTTTTCGCCATGATGAACTCGGTGATATTGGTCGGATTCAGCGCCAGCAAATGGTCATGCGGGCTTTGATGGATCAAACACTCAACCCAGCTACTGTTGCTCAATTACCTAAAGTTATGGATGTAGTGAAAGACCACATCGATACCAATTTGACGGTTGAGGAGTTAGTGGCGCTAATGGGTTTTGGGGTGCGGACAAATCGCTCTAATATGCAAATGTTAATGCTGCCAGGTCGCTTTAGCGAGAAAAGCGAGTTTGATGCTAGCTATTGGTTGCCCAACAAAAAGGGTATTGCGAAATTGATGGCTCAACACTTTGGTTTGGAGTCAGAACAGGAACAGCTGGCGACGACATCTGACCCGCGCTCTTTGCGTGTAGCAATTCAAGATAGTACAGGTGGCGATCGCTCTAACCTGCGACCATTAATTAGAGCCTTGGAAAAATCTGGGTATCGCAATATCTATGTCGCCAAAGCATGGGGTGAACCTCTAGAGGTAACTCATATTGTCGCCCAGCAAGGAGATGGTGACACTGCCCAATCAATTCGCAACACTTTGGGATTTGGAGAAGTGCGTGTGGAAAGTACTGGCAACCTAGGCTCGGATATCAGTATCCAAGTGGGTCAAGATTGGTTGCAACAAAAATCTATTTTGGAGAAGTCGCTGACGAAATAATTCGTAATTCGTAATTAATTACGAATTATGTTGAGTGTGAATTTACTGACTGGCTGAGTTCTTGGAGTTTAGCTGCTACTACACCAGTGGTTAATAATTCTTCTGCCTTAGCTAAACCCTCTAACATATCTGGACAAATACCACTCCGCCAGAGGTAAAATCCGCCATTCCACAAGGCTGTTTGCATTAGTTCACCTGGTTTACCTGCCAAAACCTGCTGAATCTCCGCCAGCAGTTCTTCAGTAGTCCCAAGGGGTACTTTCTTGGTAGTAAAGCCGTAATCACGCGGTACGAGGTGCAATCGTTCTACCTCTTGGGATGCTACGGATGAAGATAAGCTGATGATCGCAGTGCGATCGCGCGGTAAATCACAACTACCTTCCAATCCTTTTACGAATGTAAATTTTTTTACTCCTCGCAGCCCCAAAGCAATCTGAAACATCCCTTCTGTTGGCGGATGAACAAACCCAGCAATTACGTGAGCATCCCCAGCATAAGGACACCAAATTAGCTCCATTGTCGCCAATGGCGGACGTTTGCCGAGTTGGTCGCGGTACTCCCAAATACTTTTAGTTAAGGGAAAATGCTGAGGTAGATAAATAAAGCCGATTCCCGTTTGCTCAAACACTTGCTGGGTTTTTGCTAGTGGTAAGCTAGTCCAATCGACCCCTAAACCCTGCCAAATATGTATCAGGGGTAAACCGTACTTTGTCGGTAGGCGATCGCCACCGTGCATTATTACTGGTTGTCCAACTGCGGCGAGTAGTAAAGCTGTGACGGGACTAATTGGTGCTGTGCGTGTTCTGCCATCATAGGGGATGCCAAGAGCGATCGCAGGTCGTGCACAGACGATTGGTTGCAGTTTTGGCCCCAGTTCCTGATATGCATCCAACATTCCCGCTAACTCTTCCCCTGTAGGACGCTTGATTCGATGAGCAATCAAAAACGCTCCGATTTGGGCTGGTGTAGCTTCACCCAGGAGCATCATTTTAGTAGCGGTGGCTGCTTGGACGCGAGTTAAATTCTCGGCTGTGTGATTTCCGCTACCTACTTTTTGGAGGAATTCCCGAAATACATTGCTCATTTGTACTTTGTCTTTTGTCCACTGTCATTTGTTCATTGTCCTTTGTAAATAACTGAAAATGAATAATAGACCTCCCAACCCCTAATACTTAATGCCCAATCGCTGCTGCAATACCTCCAGTGCACCGGAAGAACATCAGCAGATACAGCTAAACTTTAAGGTAAAAGGTCAACGGTTCAGTTCTTCTGAACTCAAGATAATACCAATTTGAAAAAAGAATGCGACATTAGACATCTCCCAAAATGACGTAGGCACAATTCATGAATTGTGCCTACCAAGGATTTCGGGCAACCCTCTTTCCTACTGCCTACTACTCTTTGGCATCAGGTGCGGGTGAACCCGGTACGTATTTGACTTGTTCGATCGCACCAGTGTATTTAAAGACCCCATATTTTTTGTAGAGATCCCATGACACAGGACTACGGGCATCTTTACCGATGTCCAATCCTTCATAGGGAAAGCCACCAAACGTTAGCCCCAGCTTACCTGCCGCGACTTGCTTTCCGTTGACGGAGAGTGTTCCAGACCCTTGGCGCTTGCCCAGTGCATCGTAATTCAAATCGATGTGAAGTTGACCTGGCTGTAGCGGGACTGCGGGAAACTTAATTGGCTGACCATAGTTATTGTGTTCGTAGAACAGCTTGCCATCCTCAATATAGAAGATATAACCAACTTCCTGTCCACCGTGGGCAAGAATCACCCCGCGATCGCCTGCTTTATACTGAGCCTTCACCTGGATGGTATAATCGCGATCGCTCACCAACGGCAAAATGTCCGCTTCCAGTACCAACTCACCTGCATGGAATGTCTTCGGTTTCACTTTCTCTTTGATATAAGGCGGCACTCCTCCATCTTGCGTGGATTCTAACAGGGGATAAACTTGATACTTGAATGCCGCAGCATCAAAGGCTGCTGCCAGTTCTTTGACTTTCTCTGGATACTGGTTCGCCACATTGTTGGTTTCGGAGTAATCTTTGTTCAGGTTGTACAACTGCCACTCGGAGTTACTAAATGGTTTCCCGATCTGATGTTCGGTGACAGCATACCAACCATTTTTGTAATACCCTCTATTGCCTGAATTCTCATAGTATTGTTCAGTTCTTTGAGAGGGCGTATTGGCATTATTCAAGAGATAGGCAAAGCTGATACCTTCTAGAGGTTTCGTGGGTTTACCATTAAACCAGTCGGGATGCTTGATACCCGTCAATTCCAGCAGGGTAGGTGTAATGTCTGTAATGTGCGTAAACTGTGTCCGGGTAGCACCCAAATCTTTGATTTTTGCTGGATAGGAAACAATCAATGGATTCCGTCTACCGCCCCCAAGGGTAAGGGACTTGTAACGCTTCAGGGGTGTATTAGAAACGGTTGCCCAGCCAATGGGATAGTGAGGCGCAGTTTGAGGACTACCTATCAACTCGAACCGACTGATATCCAGGGCTTTATCGTCTGGTAAACCGGAGTAATGTCGGGCTACATTCGTCGTGCCATTTGCCCCGCCTTCTCCAGAACCCCCATTATCAGAAGCAACAATAATAATTGTGTTGTTGAGTTCCCCGGTGGACTCCAAATACTCATAGAGTTTGCCAAAGTTTTGATCCAGATTATCAACGAAGGCTGCATAGGCTTCCTGGTAACGAGCAAATAGCTTTTTATCCTCAGCCGATAGTGTATCCCAACCTTTAACTCCTGTATTTTGGGGTGGTAGTTGAGTCTCGGCAGGAATTAGCTTTGATGCAAGTTGCTTCTGGTATCGTTCCTGGCGTAGCACGTCCCAGCCGACATCATACTTGCCTTTGTATTTAGCAAGGTCTGCTGGATGAATATTAAACGGTGAATGAACAGCATTGTTGGCAAAATACAAGAAAAATGGCTTGTCTTTTGACTTAGTTTTTGCCTGTTTGAGCAATGCGATCGCTTTTTCTGTCCAGTAATCGGTGGTAAGGAAATTCTCAGGATAGCGATCAACTGAAATCGGCGTATTGTCTTCGTAGAGAATATGGGGTTTCTGGGGATGTTCCAATCCATCTAAGAAGCCAAAGAAATGTTCAAACCCGCGTTGTAACGGCCAGGAATTTAATGAAGCGGTGGGGGTGCGATCGTAAGTCTGAGTCAAATGCCACTTACCCGTCAGCAGGGTAGAATAGCCATTGCTACGTAAAATTTCTGCCAGAGTGACGACATTGCTCTGAATTTCACCCGCATAACCAGGAAAACCAGGGTTTCCCTCAGCAACCCAACCGACACCCGCAGAGTGGGCATTTAATCCCGTCAATAAAGATGCTCGTGTGGGAGAACAAAGCTGGTGCGTTGTGAAGTTGCTAAACCGCAGTCCGTTAGCTGCCAATTTATCAATATTCGGTGTACTGATTTCTGAACCGTAGGGGCCTAAATCCGAAAACCCCAAATCGTCAATTAGGAAAACAACAATTTTGGGGGCCCCTTTTGGTGCTGTGCCGGATGAAGGCAGAGGTTTGTTGGCTAAAACCGATGGGGGCTGTGGAGTCCACCAAGGCGTTGATTCTGCTAAGGTTCTGCCGATTTTGCCTTTAAATCCAGCGTAAGCTTGCGTACTTGCATTACCTACTCCCTTAGGAGGGTTCTGGGCTAAACTGCTGGCGATCGTTGTGCCAGTAATCAGCAAGATGCTAAACACAACTAGTGCTAACCAAGCGGTCGGTGAAACAAGTTTTTGCTTGACTTTTTGAATGAATGATAGATTCCGTTTTCTGTTCAACAGACCTGCCTCCTGACAAGCGATAGTGGTTAAGCAAATAAATGCAAGTATTGTACTATATGCCTATCGAATTATCGTAGTATTGGTGAAGCAAAAGCACATACCCCATTTAGACCTTGTAAAGCTACTTCCACCCACGCCAAGCGAATATTGAGTTTAGGCGACACCGAATAGCCCGTCGTAGACATCGCATCGTTAACTCATCCCCCGGCTTGAAGCCGGGGGTAAATCGAAGTCATTAGTCATTAGTCATTAGTACCAATGACTAATGACTAATAACTAATGACACTCATAAATAGCAAGATGTCTACCCCACAAGTAGTAGTAATTTATTTGTTGGAAATCCCTTAGTGGCGTTGAATTTATCAAATTCAACATAGATTCCTGTCAAATTATTTAAGAAAACAACTAAAACGCCCGAATGTTCCTATGTTCGTCGTTTAGTTGTTAGGCACTCGGCGCGGCGGTATCACGCCGTTGCTTGTGCCAGTTGCGTAAGTCCTGAATTTGTAATGGGATATTTTCCCGCACGAGTTGCCAAAAGTGCTTGATCGGGGGAATTTGCAGCCGATCTTGAGTTGTTACCATAACTACTCGACGAGTCAAACTAGAACTATCTGCTAAACCACTAATATTATTGCTGGCTAGGGAGCGAATCGCTAGGGTAGGATCTTGGCGTGCTTCCACTAATGCTGATTGAGGTAGCAAAGCTATCAGTTTTCCTTGGCGCACCACTCCCCGGAAAGCATCGAGGGTATTTACCTCTAAAGCCGCCTGGAGTGTAGCTTCCATTCGCTCAAATCTATCTTGTATTAAGCGCTGCATCCCATAACCATCTTTAAAAACCACTTGAGGATAACGAATTAGCTCCGACCAAGGGACGAATTCATATTGGGCTAGTGGATGATTGGCTGCGATTAGAACTTCTATCGGTTCATCATAAAGTACTTCTACCACCATTTCTCTACCAGTGGTTAAAAAGCGATTATTCATCACAATTGCTAAATCCACCAATCCATCTTTGAGGACTTTCAGGGCGCGATCGCTTCCCAATGAAGTCACCCGCAATTGCACATCTGGATAATCATGACAAAACTTTTGCAACACTGGTGGTAAGTAATATCCACACAGCGAGTGAATCGCAGCAATACAAAGTTCTGGTTGCTTTCCGGCGATTAAATCAGCTAATTCTTCTGTAGCTGTCTGCCATTCTTGGCAAATTTTGCGGACACGCGGTAATAAAGATTCACCTCCTAGTGTCAATTTTCCATGACTTGTTCTGTGAAACAGTTCTACACCCAAATCTGCTTCCAATGCCTGGATTTGGCGACTAATTGTCGATTGGGTAACACCACATGTTCGCGCTGCTTGTTGAAAACTGCCGGTTTGGGCGATCGCCAGAAAGGCTTGCAACTGCTCTAGGCGCATTTTTATGTAACCTGAATTACATTTATAGCTTTCCTTAAGTTAACGGTTTTTTAATCGAAATTTAGTATAGTTTGTTACAGCTATTCTAATACGACTTCAGGCGTGGATGTAGAGACGTAAAATTTTACGTCTCTACAAGGATTTTCACCGCAACGCACAATGGTTTTCATACCACAATCAGCAACGCCCGATTTCAATTTAATTATTTTTACATTGAGTAACCATAGTTTGATTTATTATTGCCCACTTAGTTTTTACGAACTGCTATTTCGCTCAACAATTCCGACTAAAATGTTCATTAAAGCTTCTAAATCATCGGGTAATGAATAAATTTTGATATCTTCTATAATTTGTTGGCCTTTAACATCAAGTCTCCCAAATCGCCAAACATCACCAATAGTAACGGCTCCATACTGAAAAGGCTGTTCTTCAATTTGGGATAGAGCAATTAATTGAGCGGCTAGTTGTGTAAATCCTCTGGTAATATCATCATTTTTTGCTTCCACAACTAAAAGGTTCTGGTCTGCACGAAGAAGATAATCAAGATTTCCTTTGAGCCACTTACTTACCGCCAGTGGGTACTCAATTCGTAGCTGACAGTCACAATAGTATGTAGCAACTTCTAATAGAATTGGTGCAACCAAAGTTTCTCGACGTGCTGTTTCACTTGTCAAACTAACCCGTGGAAGCGTTCGTTCGATTCGGTCTCTTAATTCTTCTAATCGGTCTAAAGGCTTTTGTGTTTTTGGTAGCGATAACCTTGACCGTACCAAAGCATAACCAAGCTCTGCTAAGATTTCTTCAGGCTCATAAGTCATTTCAAAATACGAGCAAAAGGTATATTCGCGGTCTTCTTGAAGGATTTTAGGTTTTGCCATAATTCACTACAATCCCACATGATTAATTCTTATTCTGATTGTGGCTTACTTACGATGTATTAACTGATTAACCGCTAATAATTGGATACAAATACGCGAAAGTTACCACTCAGCCAAAGCGATCGCTATTCCTTGTTGCAAATCTGGTGTCAGTGTGGCGTTATTTGCTAACTGCTGCAATTGTTGATGTGCGGCTTCAGCGTCTAAATTTTTCAGTGCCGCGATCGCATGTAGTCTCACCGATGCATTAGAATCGGCTAGCAGTGAAATCAATGGTTCAATAGCTGGCATTTTACCTAACTTTCCTAAAGATAAGGCGATCGCACTTTTAACGTTAGCAATCTCTATGGCTGGATGTTGCAATCGCAGTATTTGCAGTAAAATTTCTGTGGCTGGTGTCGTTAACTGCGGCTTTTGGACTCGTCCCAGAACTGTGACAATTTGTTGCCAAAGTGTCTCGGATGTGGTTTGGTTAAATGCTGTTTGCAAATATTTCAAACTCGATAACGTCCCCACCCAACTTAAAGCGCGGATGGTTTCTAATTGCAGGTTTATCGGTGTCTGAGGTGAAATCAGCAAATCAAATAAGTATTTGGCTGCATCATCACTTCCCATCCGCGAAAGGGAAACTGCGGCTGCACAACAAACCTCAAGGTTAAAGTCGTAAAGCTTGGGTTGCAGTTTCGTCACTAAATCTAATGCTTGGCGTAAGTCGGGGCGAAAACCTAAACCAAGGACTGCTGCACGCCTAACTGTGGCGGCTATATCATCTAAAGCGTTTAACAATTCTGGCGGTACACGTTCGTCATGAAAACTGCTGAGGGCTTCAATTGCGGCGGCGCGGATTGCTGCTTGTGGATCTTGTATTACACTCAATAGCGGTGTGATGGTTTCTGGTTGCCGAATACAAAAAAGCGATCGCACTGCTAAAAGCCTTGTATCTTCATCTGCTAGAAGTTCAGTTAGTGAAGTAATCGCAACAGTACCCATTTGCCCCAGTGCTGTAGCTGCGATCGCTTTGAGTTCTTCATCCTCATCGGTTTTCAACAATTCCACCAAAGACGCGATCGCTTTTGGGTGCTGGAATTCGCCTAAAGTTCGTGCAGCATACCAGCGCAATTCTTCTTCTGCTTCTTCATCTTTTAATATCTCAATGAGTGGTGGAATGGCAATATTTCCCAAGCGAGTTAACACCTTGGTAATTTCCCAGCGTTCTTGAAAATTCCCCATCTCTAACATTGAAATGGCTAATTTCAGCAGATATTCTCGATTTTTAACTATCTCTGGATGTTCACAATCTTGCCCTAAAATTAACTGTTGTAAATATTGAATTAGCGATGACCAATCAGCTCCATCATATGCTGTCTGGGCTTGTACCAAAAGCTGATTGATGTTACTCACGACACCCTGAATTGTAAATTATATGAATACAACAAAAGCACAAATTCGTAAATAAATGTCTACGTTTTTCTGCCCTTACTCTGCTTCCTACTACATCACCACACCAATTTTGATCGGCTCTGAGCGAGGGCTTTAGCTCTGATTTAAGCACTAAAGTGCATAAGCTAAAACACATCTAAGAAAGCATATTAAACTCAATATCTTGTGGAGTGGGCCGAAAAGCCCGCCGAACTCAGACAGGACTTACGCAAAATACCTCTTAAACTCTTATTCCTCCGTGTTCTCTGCGTCTCTGTGGTTCGATTTTCCGTTACCTGTGCGTAAGTCCTATCAGAATTACGAATTATTTTAAGTTGGCTTGACTACAACTGAATTACCCTCAATCTTGGCAGCGTAAGTTTTAAGCGCTTCTGTCGCTGGGCCTTTTTGCACTTTTCCATCAGCCCCAAATTCGGAACCATGACAAGGACAAGTGAATTTTTTTGCCTGAGCTTGCCATCCTACCGTGCAACCTGCGTGAGTACAAGTAGGGTTAACAGCAGTCAGATTTTTGGCTTTAGATGTGCCGACTACCAGCACAGGCCCGACGGGTGAATTTTTCGCCAGCAATTGACCTGTTTTATCTAATTGTGCCGATGTACCCACTGTTTGCCAATCCTTAGATGCTGAAGTTGTCCCAGAAGAACAAGCTGCGATCGCTACAGGTAGAGAACTCGCTATCCAACCCAAACCTACCCAATTAATAAAATCACGACGTTTCATAGCTACTGAAATAATCTCTAAGTTTTAGTTAAGATCTGGCACTCAATGCAACGATTTTAGATTTTGGATTCACAAATCAAGCGGTTTGCGTCACTTATTGGTGACTTTCATGCAAAAAATGCATAAGTTTCATGCATTTTCAGCAATTTTACTATAAAACCGTAACAATTTATACGATTTTAACAGAAATATCAGCTTAAGTTATGAGTATCAAAATTGTTACATGAACATTATCCAAAGCTGCTTGACAAATTCTCAAGACGTAAATGGCAACAAGTTTTCCTTAACTAATCACGGATTTAAAGTTTCGCTTTGGAATGCTCTTGAGTAAAAATAATCAGCCGTAAGCAAATATTAAGTTTTTATTCCCTAAGCCTCGTAGATACAACATCTGATGCAACTACGCATTGGTTGATATTGGGCAATTATCACCACAAATTCTCACCATATTCAGTAATTTAAAACGAGAGTCAGCCTGATGACAGACACAACAACTACCACCACCAGCCTGAATAAGTTCGAGAAATTCAAAGCAGAAAAAGATGGACTCGCCATTAAGAGTGAGATAGAGAAATTTGCCGCTTTGGGCTGGGAAGGAATGAACGAAATAGACCGCGATCATCGACTCAAATGGGTGGGTGTGTTTTTTCGCCCAGTTACCCCAGGTAAGTTTATGATGCGATTGCGGATGCCCAACGGTATTCTCACCAGCAGTCAGATGGGTGTTTTAGCCCAAGTGGTGCAGCGTTACGGAGATGATGGTTGCGCTGATATTACTACGAGACAGAACATCCAATTACGCGGGATCAGGATTGAAGATTTGCCAGATATCTTTAATAGATTTCACGCAGTTGGTTTAACTACTGTCCAGTCAGGGATGGATAATGTCCGCAATATTACAGGTGATCCCGTGGCGGGGTTGGATGCAGATGAGTTGTACGACACGCGAGAGTTGGTACAGCAAATTCAAGATATGCTCACCAACAAAGGGGAAGGAAATCCAGAGTTTAGCAACTTACCACGGAAGTTTAACATTGCGATCGCAGGCGGACGAGACAATTCAGTTCACGCTGAAATCAACGATTTGGCTTTTGTGCCAGCATTTCAAGAAGCAGGGGAGCAAAATTTAGCCTCTGCCCATTCCCACGGAAAAGTTTTCGGGTTTAACGTTTTAGTAGGTGGCTTTTTCTCAGCTAAACGTTGTGAAGCGGCGATTCCCCTAAATGCTTGGGTGGCTCCAGAAGATGTGGTAGCTGTATGTAGAGCGGTTTTGGAAGTCTTTCGTGATCACGGGCCGCGTGCTAATCGGCAAAAATCCCGCTTGATGTGGCTAATTGATGAATGGGGTTTAGAAAAGTTTCGAGCAGAAGTAGAAAACCGTTTGGGTAAATCATTATTACCCGTAGCTGCAAAAGACGAAATCGACTGGGAAAAACGTGACCACATCGGGGTATACAAACAAAAACAGCCAGGATTAAATTACGCAGGCTTGCACATTCCTGTTGGTCGGTTGTATGCCGAAGATATGTTTGAAATCGCACGTATAGCAGAAGTTTACGGTAGTGGCGAAATCCGCTTTACAATTGAACAAAACATCGTTATCCCCAACATTTCTGACTCGCGTTTAGCAACATTTTTAATAGAACCTTTGCTGGAAAGATTTTCTATTGATCCAGGTTTGTTGACGCGATCGCTAGTATCCTGCACAGGCGCACAATTTTGCAACTTTGCTCTCATCGAAACCAAAAACCGCGCCCTGGCAATGATTAAAGCCTTGGAAGAAGAGTTAACCTTCACCAATCCAGTGCGAATTCACTGGACAGGTTGCCCCAATTCCTGTGGACAGCCCCAAGTTGCAGACATTGGCTTGATGGGAACTAAAACTCGCAAAAATGGCAAAACCTTAGAAGGCGTTGACATATATATGGGCGGCAAAGTTGGCAAAGATGCCCATTTAGGAACTTGCGTCATCAAAGGCATACCATGCCAAGACTTGCAGCCAGTATTACAAGACTTACTCATCAAAAACTTTGGGGCAAAACTCAAAGAAGAAACCCTATTAGTTAGTAACTGCTAGTGCTTATCGGGGGAATTGGGCATGGGGCATTGAGCAAAGGTGCAACTTCCGAGTTCGCCTCGTTCCCAGTCTTAAGACTGGGAATGTATTCTGAGAGGCTCTGCCTCTGGTCAAGCCACTGGAGGCGGAGCCTCCCAGAATGGGTTAAGAGCCTAGAGGCTCTTAACCAGTCAGGGCAAGGGCTGTATTTTAACTTAGTGCCATTCGGAATTGGGCAAAACTCATACTTTAACCTCAAAGGCTCAACTCACTGTTTTATTCAATTCATAAAGATTAGAATGCTTAAAAAATTATTTTCATTCAGCGATCGCTACCGCATTTTACATCAGACTTGGTTTGCTTTCTTTCTCACCTTTGTTTGTTGGTTTAACTTTGCTCCCTTTGCGACAACCATTGGCAAAGAGCTACATTTAGGGCCAGAGCAAATCAAAACTTTGGGTATCTGTAACCTTGCTCTCACAATCCCCGCACGACTAATTATTGGGATGCTTCTGGATCGTTTTGGCCCCAGAATCACCTACTCAATGCTGTTGATGTTTGCGGTTGTTCCTTGTTTGGCGACGGCGCTAGCGCAAGACTTTAATCAACTAGTCATCAGCCGTTTGCTGATGGGAATTGTTGGATCTGGGTTTGTGGTTGGTATTCGCATGGTGGCGGAATGGTTCCAGCCGAAGGAAATGGGCATTGCCCAAGGCATTTATGGCGGCTGGGGTAACTTTGGGGCTTTTGGCGCAGAGTTTGCCTTACCGATGCTGGCAGTTTCTACTAGCTTTTTCGCTGGTGGTGCTTCTAACTGGAGGTTTGCGATCGCACTTACAGGGATTATTGCAGCCATCTACGGCGTAATTTATTACAACAGCGTCCAAGATACACCCACTGGGAAAGTTTACAAGAAACCTCAGAAAAATGGTTCTCTAGAAGTAACCAGTATTAAAAGCTTCTGGGCGATGATTGTCTCAAATTTCGGCTTGATTTTCGCCTTGGGTTTATTAGCTTGGCGCTTGGAACAAAAGAACATTCACTTCCTGACTCTGAGCCAAATGTATTTTACTTGGTTGCTATTAGCAGGATTGTTTGCTTACCAAAGTTACAAAGCTTGGGTGGTAAACCGAGAACTTTTAATTGGCAAAAAAACCTACGCTCCATCTGAACGCTTCAAATTTGGTCAAGTAGCCTTACTCGAATTCACTTATATAACTAGCTTTGGCAGTGAACTGGCAGTTGTTTCTATGCTCCCAGCATTTTTTGAAAAAACCTTTGCTTTAGAGCATGTTGTTGCTGGGATGATTGCTGCTACCTATCCGTTCTTAAATTTGATTTCTCGTCCGAGTGGGGGGTTAATTTCTGATAAATTTAGCTCCCGTAAATGGACAATGACAATGATCAGTGCAGGTATTGGTGTTGCCTATTTGATGTCCCTACTGTGGTGTTGGCTGTGGTTTAGAAGTTTCACCTCCAGCCCAACATGGCAAAGCAACTAATCGAGATAGCCAAGGAAATCCAATTTGGCGGGTGCGGGGCGATAAAGCCCATCCATCTAGTCAGGGTATGGTTTGCGTCAAAGGTGCAACGATCGCAGAATCTTTAGATAAAAATAGATTACATTACCCAATGGTGCGAGACTCCTTAGATCAAGAGTTTCGCCGCGTTAGTTGGGATGAAGCTTTTGATCTGATCACCAAGCGCATTCAAACCGTGCGTTTCACCCAAAGGCCAGAAGCCTTATGTATGTATGGTTCCGGTCAGTTTCAAACCGAGGACTACTACATAGCCCAGAAACTCATGAAAGGCTGTCTGGGTACTAATAATTTTGATGCCAACTCACGTTTATGTATGTCTAGTGCTGTGTCTGGCTACATTCAAAGCTTTGGCTCAGATGGACCGCCATGTTGTTATGAAGACTTGGAGTTAACAGACTGTGTATTTTTAATTGGCACTAATACAGCCGAATGTCACCCCATCGTTTTTAACCGACTGCAAAAACATCACAAAAAGAACCGCAAAGTCAAAATGATTGTGGTTGATCCCCGTCGCACACCAACCGCAGAAGCCGCTGATTTGCATTTAGCTATTCGTCCCGGTACAGATATCGACTTATTGAACGGCATCGCCCATTTGTTGATGCGCTGGAACTATATTGATACCATGTTCATGGACGACTGCACCAGCAACTTTCCGGCTTATGCTGAAGTGATTCGCCACTATTCCCCAGAAATAGTAGCAAATCAATGTGGAATCAGCATTGAAGATTTAGAAACAGCAGCTCGCTATTGGGGTAAATCTGAGCGGGTACTGTCTTTGTGGTCAATGGGTGTGAATCAATCCTCAGAAGGGACAGCTAAGGTCAGAACTATCATTAACCTGCACCTGATGACTGGACAGATTGGCAAACCTGGGGCTGGTCCTTTCTCCCTCACTGGTCAGCCAAACGCGATGGGAGGACGGGAAGCCGGGGGTTTGGCGAATTTATTACCGGGTTATCGGGTGGTGAAAAATCCTCAGCACCGTGCAGAAGTTGAGGAGTTTTGGGGACTCAAGCCAGGACAAATTTCGCCCAATCCCGGTTTGACTGCTTGGGACATGATTACTGGCTTGGAAAATGGCGCTGTAGAGTTATTGTGGATTGCAGCGACTAATCCAGCTGTGAGTATGCCAGATTTAGAGCGAACTAAAAAGGCGTTATTGCGATCGCCTTTCACCATTTACCAAGACGCTTATTATCCCACAGAAACCTCTGCTTACGCTCACGTTCTGCTACCAGCAGCCCAGTGGGGTGAAAAAACTGGTGTGATGACAAATTCCGAACGGGTGTTAACTCTATCTCAAGCATTCCGCCAACCGCCAAGAGAAGCTAAAGCAGATTGGGAAATTTTTGCCGAAGTTGGACGTAGGTTAGGTTTTGAGAAAGAATTTGCCTTTACTAACTCGGCTGAAGTTTATGCTGAGTTTGTCAAACTGACTAAAACTCGCCCCTGCGATATGACAGGTATCAGTCACGCGCAATTACAAGCTGAAGGCCCGACTCAATGGCCTTATCCTGAAGAGAGTCCTAATTGTACAGACGCGATTAATCGCGTCTCTAACAAACGCCTTTACACCAATCTCCGCTTCCACACCCCTGATGGACGCGCTCGATTTGGGGCATATTACTCAAAGGGATTGGCAGAACCACCAGACCCAGATTATTCTTTTGTGCTAACTAATGGACGACTTTACGGACATTGGCATACGCAGACGCGCACCGGGCGAATTGAAAAAATTTGCAAAATGCATCCTGAACCGTTTATTGAGATTCATCCCCGTGATGCTGCTAAGTTAGATATTGTAGATAGTATGTATGTAGAAGTGCGATCGCGTCGGGGTAAAGCGAAGTTTCCGGCTAAAGTCACAAAAGCGATCGCGCCTGGTACAGTTTTTGTCCCCATGCACTGGGGTTCGCTGTGGGCAGACAATGCCGAAGCTAACGCCCTCACCCATCCAGAATCTTGCCCTGATTCGCTGCAACCAGAATTAAAAGCCTGTGCAGTGCAGCTGATACCAATTTTGGTGGAAGTTACAATCAAAAATCATCAACTCCAGTCCTCACAATCGTCAGCCGCAAAGTGTACCTAGAAAGTGGTAATTTCTAACCACCAATAGGTAATTTTGTCAATAATCAATAGTCAATAGTTATGATCATTTTTTATGACTCTCTACTTTTGATTGATACCAATTATCATATCTAAAGAGGTAAAATACCTAGTGAAAAGAGGTTTTACTAGCGGAGATTTTAACTATGGATAAAGAATAAAAAACAGATAGAAAACTTACAAAGTATTCGCAACGCATCTTTTTTTTAATCCTCTAGATATATCTATGGGATTTTGTTTTATTTTAGAATCGGGTGCAGCACATGAAAAAACTACTGAGGCGAATTTTAGTAACTACCAGAGATGAGAACTTCATGCACGTTATCGAAAATATAGAAGTGCTAGTTTCTAAAGCTTTATCTATTTTCATGGTAATTGTGATTTTGGTAGCGATTACAGATTTAGGAATATTTATTTTTAAAGAGTTATTTACAGCGCCTTATGGTACATTTAACACAACCTTATATAAGATTTTCGGTTTATTTTTAAATATTTTAATTGCTTTAGAGATTTTAGAAAATATTACAGCCTATTTACGAAAACACGTTTTTCAGGTTGAGTTAGTCATTGTTACTTCTTTAATTGCTGTAGCCAGAAAAATTATTCTTCTTGACTTTGACAAGGTTGGAGGTCTTGATATAATTGGTCTAGGTATAGCTATTCTGTCCCTATCAATTAGTTATTTAATAATTCGGATCAGTAATTCCAAAGATGGAAGTTAAAATAATTCGTAATGGGGATAAAGACAAGAGCCACAAAACTTCCCGCTTTTCCCACTCCCCACTCTCACCCATCAACTTTAGATTTGTCGAACAATGACAGATTTCTTTCAATTTGAAGCAGACTTTGTTGATTCTTTGCGTTGCATCCCCATGCAGGTGCGTTGCAAATTAGATAGCTGTGGCATCAAGCTAAAATTGTCTGATTGGAATCAAATGACTACAGCAGAGCGTCAAGCTTTAGTCGAATTACCTTGCACTACAGAAACCGAAATTGAGTCTTACGGCAAGTATATCCAGGACTTAATTGTACAACGCACAGGTATACCAGCAACAAAATTGCCCATTGAGCCTCATCCTGCATGGCTTGACTCTGCCACTGTACCAGCCAGCCTTCAACAAAAAGCTCAAGAAATAGGTGTAACCCTAACACAGCAACATTGGGCAGCTTTAACGCCTTTACAGCGTTTTGCCTTGATTAAACTCAGCCGCGCCGGACATGAAAACAAAAATTTTCCTACAGCAATGGTAGAATTTCATTTACTTTAATTAGTCAATAGTCATTAACAATCGCGTAGCGTGCCTCCGGCACTCCTTCGCAATTTTTAACTCCATTTCTACTGAGACAAAATTAGTCAATTATCATCGGCAAAAAAACTGACAGATGACGACTGAAAATTATATATTTTGGGAATGAAACTAAATGCAGTAAAAACTACTATTTTTTGATAAATTGTCATGTGTTTAATTTAGCAGTTAGGATATTAAAAGTACACTACCGATACAATCGGATTCATCTGCGTAACAAGCCAAGTTGAAGACAAAGTATCAGTAGATCGAATACTTTTTCACATTAGGTAAAAGAATTTGAAATTTTGCATCTGGAAATTTTAAATTTCTTAGCAGAAAGTGAAGCTATAGTGGATTTAGCAATGCTGCTGTTAATGTGGCTAAGGTTAGTCCTGCTGCCAAATTATGTGAAGAATTAGTTTAGAAACGCACTTCTTATCGATGACAGGCAAAAACGCGAGATATAATGCATTTCTGCGGCTAGTGTCTGGTAATGGGGCAGATTTGGGATCAGAATCTCGCTACTCGCTGCCCCCCAGTAAAGAAATGGTAATTGGACGCGATCCCAGCTGCCAAGTTGTCTTGGATGCCATGATCTACCGAATGGTATCTCGTCGTCATGCGGTGGTTCGTCCCCTTTCTCTATCTCCAGATAGCAAATTCAGCTGGGTGTTGTGTGATTTGAATAGTGCTAATGGTACTTATTTGAATGGACAACGCTTGTATGAATGTCAGGAATTGCACCCAGGCGATCGCATTTCTCTCGGTGCTGATGGGCCACAATACGTTTTTGAGTACGAGTTTACCTCAGTGACACCGGCCACGACAGTTAACCAACTTACACCATTACCTTCGGCGACGAACTACCACAACCACACGCAATTAAAGCAGCCAGATTCTGTTAGCTTTACCCAGCTTTTCCCGATTATTTCCACTGGTAAAGATTTAACTCGGAAAGCTTACCTCATACCGGGAATACTCACCGTAATCTTTGTAGTGTTAATGTTTGCTACAGTTGGTCAGCCCCAAGCTAATCAAGTTATTGTCGCAACTTACATCGCCTTCGCTGCCTACTATTTTGTTTACCAACTTTGCGGCAAACAGAAGCCTTGGTGGGTGCTAATAGCTGCGGCATTGGGTACGATGCTGATTTTGCTCAGTCCGGTGTTGGGTTTATTTATCTTCGTGTTTCGCGGCGTCCTACCTGGAAACTTACCCTCGTCCCAAGAATCTATTACCTTCACAGAGTTACTGGTGCGGATGTTTTTTGGCGCTGGCTTGATGGAGGAATTACTCAAGGCATTGCCTGTACTAGGGGCTTTTGCTATCGGTAGAATGTTGTCTTCACCTTGGCGGGAACGCATCGGGGTTTGGGAACCTCTAGATGGTATTCTCCTGGGAACAGCTTCTGCTGTGGGCTTCACTCTCTTGGAAACTCTCGGACAATATGTGCCAGATGTTACTCAAAATATCTCGCAACAGGTGGGTACAGGCGCGGCGGGTCAACTGGCGGGTTTACAACTGCTAATTCCGCGAATTTTAGGCTCTGTAGCCGGACACATGGCTTATAGTGGCTACCTGGGTTATTTTATCGGGTTGGCTGTCCTCAAACCCAGGAGAAGTTGGCAAATTCTTTCTATTGGTTATCTTAGTGCCTCTGCGCTCCATGCTTTGTGGAATGCTACAGGCTCAATCAATGCCTTGCTGTTGGTAGTTGTTGGGGTATTGTCTTACGCCTTTTTGATGGCGGCAATTCTCAAGGCACGGGCGCTATCACCGACGCGATCGCAAAATTTTGCTACCCGATTTATTGGCCCAAAATAAGAATTCAAAATTCTACCCTTACAAAGAAAAAGACAGTATTTATCTCTTGGGATAGATGGCCTAGTTTGAATATCAGCGTATCCTGAATTGATTCTGGGTTAACTATACCTACAAAAATAAAAATCATTAAACTTGTTGCAAAAGTGTTGATTTTTGACTCTGTGTAAGGCAAACCAATATCTTTGCAAGATATGCCTCTGAACATAGTAAATGCAAAAGGCGAGCTGCTGCCAACACAAGGTATGCTCAAAATTTTAGCTTTCTCTACTTTTCCTCTCACCTGTCACCTGTTCCCGATTTATGGTTCCGACTGAGACTTGTTAAGTTGAGTCAAAGCATAGGAAGCGATCGCTAAACTCAGCTTTGCCTTCTCTACTTCTGATAAAGCTGTCCACTCGCTATTTTGAAGATTACTGGGCGCAGATGCCGCGTTTTGCGATTCGCTACTTCGCATCGCGTAAGTAAAAGGACGAGCCAAAACTAAAAGATCCTCTTTTCCCCAAGTTGGTAGGACTGTCTGAACGCACTCAACCAGTTGCTCACCGATTAATTGGCCAGCAGCAAATATCTCAGCAGCTTTGCTAGCGATGGCGTTGAGCAATACTTGGGGGACAGAGGCAGAAAAAGTAGTACGTAATGCTTCTTGAAGATTAAGCACTACTGCCTGTTGTTGGTTGTGATTGTCGTCTGGTGTAGAAGCAATACCAGACCAAAGTGTGTCTACATGGCTGTAAAAATCTGATGATCGCCTTGTCAGTTCTTCCTCAAGGAAATCTGGCATTCCGAACTGTTGTTCTAGTTCCTGAAAATAAGCTTCTGATTGCTCATCACCTGGATTCCAGGGATAGGTAGCATCCTCTGGTTCTAATAACGCTTCTAAAAACTCTAATTCTATTTGAGATGGCAAAGAAGAGAAAGTCTCTGAGCCGTTAATTTTTTTAGACATTTTTTATGCCTCAATATTATTTGGTAGTATTGATAACTACAATTCCTGAGAAGAGATTTCCGCAAAAACAGATTTCAAAAGCTGATGCTCAACATCAAAATCCATTTCTGCGATCGCTCTACTACGAGTCCTCAATCATAAACTCCCAAGTTTCACCTCTGGCACTTCCAAACTTTAACTGCATCCCCGATTTCAAAGGGACTTCCTCTCGGAGGATTTGTTGCCAACCATTAAGTCCTAAAAACCAGGTTGTACCGTAGGTGGAAAAATCTTGCAAGTAATAAGTTCGGATGAATGTAGCATCAGTAACAGTATTACGGCAGAAGATTTCGGCGTGGCGTTTGGATACAGATGGTTCGGGGATGACAATATCATTGTCGTTTGTGCGACCGATGCGGGTAACTCCATAACGCAACAACCAGGTTTTACCTTTTGGAGTCAGCGATCGCAAAGAAGCAGTTAGAAGCGGGGAACCTAGATCAGGAATGGCTGTGTCTGGTATTTCCGTAATACCTTCATCCAGATTCTTAATGAGTTCGCCATTAAAATCTGGATGCAGGTAGAGAACAGGCAAAGTCCAAGCAGGTTGATTAAATTTATACAATGTTAACAACTCTTGCCTAGCTTGTGCTACGGCTTCATCAATTGGTTTGTGCGATCGCAAAGCTTTGGTAAAGGCTTGAATAAAACTGTGGCTTTCCTGGTCAGCAATTTCATCGCGCATTCCCAAAACCGCAGGCACACCATGACGAATTAGGACTTCTGCTAAACTGCTGGTAGGTATGGCTTGATGATTCCTAGCAGCAGGTTGTGCGCCCCAACAGGCGTTAAAAACCGCTAGTTTCACACCTGTACGGGTGAGTACTTGCGCCAATTCTATCCCATTCAGGGGCATATCTGGTCGTAAAAATAGTAAGCCCCCGTCTGGGTCTGGCAAACCATGCCCAGCGTAAAAGAAAACATTGTATGCTTTGGTTTCTAATTCATCAATCAACTGCTGGGGAGTTGGTTGTAGGAGTTGATTCACTATACAAGGTGCATATCTTTGGGAATTACTACCCACGGACGTATCTGCAAGAATTTGCTGTAAGATTGCAGCTTCTTGTTCCAGTTGCAGGTTTTGATCATGACCTAAAACCAGCAGGATAGTTAAAGCCTTGTCAGTTCGCAAATCCGGTAAGGCGTCAACTTCAGTGCTGGTGCGACTAAATAGCAAATTTGGGGAGAGAGACATAGCCGATTGACCTGGCTCACACTGCATAATTTCCCAAGGGAAAGCGATGAGATTTGGGTCACGAATTTCTAATCGAAAGCGCAAACGTGTATGCTGACCCATCGCAATCCCGCGACTACGTTCTAGACTACCGAGAATTTGTCCCTCGAATACCCAGCGCCATAAATTCATTCCCAAGTATTGCATCAGACGACTGCTGTAGGGACTGGTGGTTTCACTTGAAGGGAGTGAAATCCAATCTATGGGCAATGCTTTTTGAGATGTTGAGTTTGAGGAAATATCGAGGCGACTATGACCAGCAAACATCTGTTGCCATTCTTGCCAGACTTGAGTGAGTTCAGCAGGCCATACACAGTCACGTAAAACGTAGCCACTGGGATAGGGAGCCTTGACCACCCAAATGGCGAAGTTGTCAGTGCCAGTGTTTAAAAGACGGGCGATCGCCAAATTCAGGGATGGCATGGATTAATTAAAGTGAACGACGCAAAATCATGAAAAAACGAACCGCAAAGGACGCAAAGGAATAAGGTTTCAGAGAGTTATTGCCTAAGTCCTACTGTTATCTAAGTAGGATTGTTGTCAGTTGGTTGAGTAACTGGCGGTTGTGTGACAGTTCTACATGGATTTGGTACGTCTGATTGTAAAACAGAGACGCCAAAACTCCTCAGTTGGGACAAGTTCAGCAATACTGTTGCTGGCAAAGGTTTGGGATTTTGGGGAACCGAGATAATTACTGCTGGGTTATTAGTATTAGCTGAACTTTGTGTGCTTTTATTGGCACAGACTCGCATAGACACCGAAAAATCCCCAGAAGCAGGTTGGGGATTTGATTTTTTCTGAATAACTTCTAAAAAAGTCCCACGGGGAAGTGATTGGTTGTTTCCTAAGGGAATTTCCTTGTTGGTTTTAATTACCCAACCAAGAGAAAGGTTAGCAAGCGATCGCGCTGTGGGTATCGCTTCAATGGTAGGATTTTGAGTTGGTGTGGGATTGGAAACAATGGGAAGTATCCCTGATGGCGATCGCAGTTGCTTCACGAAGAATCCTAAAGCACCTGCTGCGATCACAAATATTAGCGGAACTATCCACTGTAGCGGCAATTGGCGAGTTTTGACCGGCTCCTTTTCGGGAATCACCTGAGTTTTATGGTTTGGGCTACCTAAAAGTGTCGTATCTGTCGCTCTGGAGGGCAAATCAACAGTTTTCGGGGAATAACTCTCTGGAATCACTGCTTTAATGGTGATTTCTGGTTCCCAGTATTGAACTTGATAGTGGACTAAAGCGACGGTGACATTATCGTGTCCATTTTTAGTATTAGCGATTTCCACTAATCTATCGGCAACATTTACTATATTTGTCTCTCCAAGCAGAATCGGTAAAATTTCTGTTTCCCAGCACTCTTCCACCCGATCAAAATCACTCAAACCATCGGATGTGAGCAGAAAAACAGCATCTTCATCGAGCATAAACCGTCCCGAAGTGGGATGCAATGAAGTGCTGGAACCCATCCCCAAAGCCTGAACCAGAGAGCCAGCAGCACTCTGTTGCACAGCCTCGCGGTAAATCGCATAACCTAGCCGCACTTCGCGGGAGGCGACATCATCATCAAGGGTAACTTGATAACAGCCGTGGCGTGTAATCCAGTAGGCACGACTATCACCAACATGGGTAATGTACATTTCGTGTGCAACAGGCAAAGCCATGACTAAAGTCGTGCCCATGCGTTGACGCCCTTGGCGATTTTCAGCGTCATTGCGCTGACTAATTTTGTCGTTGGCAATAGCCACTGCCTTTTCTAGGTCATCAAGCAGCAGTGAAGGGTCTATGTGGTCGTAGGGAACTTTTGTTAGTTGCTGTACCTGCTGCTGAATCGTTTCAATCGCTAAATTTGAGGCGACATTGCCGCCCTCGTGTCCACCGATGCCATCACAGACAATTGCTAAGGCTGTTGGCTGGGGTGGTTTGCTCACCAGAGTACCACTGGGGGGGCTACAGGCATCTTCGTTACGTTGGCGACTTGGGCCAGTGTCGGTTTTGGTGATAATTTGGATCGTAGGTGTTTGCGATCGCCCTAACCCAGCCAGTCCCCGATCTAAAACTCCGATTAATTGCTCGCTGGAATTCATCTTTCCCTGAATTAAGGAAAGGCTAACCTGATCAACAAATTCAGCTATAGCTGGTTTGGCATCACTGACCAACTGCTGCCAAAATTCACCTAATTCGGGCAATTCTGGTGATGTTGCGACATCGAAACGCAAATCCAACAACCGTACTAATGATCCTTCTACCCGTAATATGTATGAGTCAAGTAAGCTAGAGGCGACACCTTCACTCGTCAGAGGTTGCCACAAATGAGCTATTTGCCATAACCAATTGAGTTGGCGCATTGATGTTGCATCACGCCAAGCGGTGGTTAACTCGCTGCACAAATGCACTTGTTGGATTGTGTCATCTACTAATAGAGGCGGTTTTTCTAAGAGTAATATTTCTCGATGCTCAGTTCCCTCACCTACAAAAAGCACTCCATATAACTGCGGTACGTGTAAGCGGTAAGGAATGAGTCTCAAGTAAGCTTTGGGGATCTGGAGATTATCTAACTCAGGCGTTAGGGCTAATAAACCAGGCTTCGTATCTAAAAGAACAAATTTGTCAAGGACTAAATAGCGATCGGCTAATATTTCTCCAGGGCTACCCACACTCGGGCCATCTACCACAGCCCAGAGGTAATTTTTGGGTAGGGGCGTGGAACATCGCTGGCAAAACTTGTGAGTCAGGGGGTTAGCAGCCTGACAATTTTCATTTGGACAGTAGAGCGTTGCCGCGTCATTTTCCATAGTTTTCCCACCGATCAGCGATTGGCAATTTCTTTAACAGCATTAGTAGGGACAATCTAGACCGCTCATCTTTCTGAAATTTGACATACCCAGACTTTAGATGATGATTTTAGCTGGCGGATATCAGCAGGTGCTAAAGCTTATTTATCCAAAGAATACGCTCCCAAGTCAACCCGACAGCCTGATCATAGCTTCTATTGCTCTGTGACTCTCCATCAATAAGCAACTAACTCCAACCCTGTCCCCAAAGCATAACCCAAGCATGACTATGTTATTTGCTTTTGCTGAATTACCCCATCATCAACAGACAGATAATGTTGGTATTTATTTAGTTTATAAGTAGGATAGCAACAATTAACTTTAATTAAGAATTAAGATAATTGAATATACTTTTGCCCAAAGTAGCTGACGAATTAAAAAAACCTCTCTTCTTCATCTCTCTCCTACAAGGAGGAGCCACTGCGTTGGGCGGGCAATGCCCGACTTAAAGCACGTGGCGTCAGAGACTTGGAATTTTCCCCCTGAGAGCGTCGGGAAGGGGCTGATTCCCTATGACCGGAATTGTCAAGGGTTCAGCCAGCCCGCTACCAAGTATTGAGCTTATTTCTCCTCAATTGCAACTTGAGGGACTCCCATGCTGTAGTTGGTAACGCGGGCAGAGAGATTGTAGCTGAGTTCGCCGATTTGCAGGAGCGATCGCAGATAATGCTCTAAGTCTGACCCCACACGGCGTAAGTTATATTCGGTGAGGTCTACGCCACTAGATGCTTCTACAAGTTCATCAAATTTTCGGTAAACCTTTTGCAGCGCATCTTCATTCCAGTTAAATTCGTTATCTGGGTCAATATCTAAGGTTAAGACCTGTTGACTAGGAACCAGTTCGCCATCCCGGTCAATTTCGCCTGCAAAAATGCGGACATGCCGGGTTGTGGACTTGAGCAACATTGGGTTATCCATAAAAGGGTGTAAGATTTGGGTGGATTACACTGAAATTATTGTAGACGTTATATCTGAAGCTTGAATGCTCTCAATTTACAAGCTTTGAACGCAGTTTTAAAAGAGTATATTGAATGGGCATAAGTAAAAATATCACCTGTACTGATTAACTTAATACTTCTGTTAAGAGTTGAAGACATAGCTTACTGCTAGTACTGACAGTAGTCCAATTATTTTTCTGTAAAAATTACTGGGTAGAGTGTTTTTATTTAGGGTACTAATCTTACCTACTGCGAAGATTTTTGGATTCATTAAGCCCAAAAGACAGTAGGGGCAGGCACTCGGCAGGAATAATTTCATCTGGGTATATTTTTTAATGGAGAACAAAAATTTTTAGCTTAATAACTATGTTCAGAAATTTATTCGGAATTTGCTGTTGATAAAAACGTACATCAAGTAATTTTACGGAATAGCGCTACATCGACCACTGGTTTTAATAAACTCAAAAAAGTTAAGCGGTTTTACTTACGTATAAACACCAAAATTAAAGTAACAAGTAAAACTGTTGTTGACGTTAACATAAAGTTGATGTAAAAAGGTTTAAAAAAGTCGAGCAATTTCTTACAGAAACTTTATTGTGTAGAATTTTAAAAACTGAATAATAGTTATGGCTTACCATAAGCTATATCTGGCACAGGAACATCAAAATCTACCTTGAAAAAAAATACAGGAGAGTGAAATGGGATACAAAGGAGATTGATAAAGGAAAAGTCTTAATTGAAGCATTTTGGATTCAAAAAAGATACAAATAATTTTGCTGGACATCTACCTCTTTAGCCTCATGACCACCAAGTAAAGGAATCTCAATAGCTATGAACTCCAAAGCATTACCACGCCAAATAAATAATCTCGAAGTAGGTGTTTATGAGTGCGAAATACATCTCAAATTCCGGTTGATTGAGGAAAAGAGTCTATTGGGCGATCGCGAACAACTATTACAGGTGTTACTTGATGCTTTAACCGAAGGTTCTGATGACTTTCTGGAGACGTTGCAAGCGTCCGTTAAAGCGCAGGAAGTGTCTGAGTTCAAAGCCTCACCTCAAATGCGGCGTCAGCTAATGCGCTTGCGTAATGTTGCTGAAAATCCCCAAACTTAAAGGTGTAATTTAAGTAGTTAAACAACGTGAATTGGGCATCAAAATCAAATGTTGATCCCATACTTGCGTTGCCATAAAAACTTAGCAGTAAGTAGAATTCATAAAATATTGTGATTTCTACTTTGTGAAGGTCTTATTTAGCAGCACAAAGTCCCAGAAACAGTTTCCGCTATTAAAAACTTTGTAGCAAAGAGTACTGGTAGAATCTGAGAGCAAATTCAGCCGGGTGCATTTTACCGAGTTTTTATTAAAACATTGCAGGAATAACAAACCCCTGTGTCTTTACAGATGGGGAAAGGGAGATAAGGGAGACAAGGGAGACAAGGGAGACAAGGGGACAAGGAAAATAACAATGCCCAATGCCCAATGCCCAATGCCCAATGCCCAATGCCCAATACTTCTCTATGAGAGGCTACGCCAACGGCTTCTCTACGAGACCCTTCTCTACGAGACGCTGCGCGAACGGCAAGCTCAGGGCACCGCGCTGTTCGCGTTCGCTCAGTACAAGTGCCCAATGCCTATTTAGCAAGACCGTGTTCTAGGGCAAAACGAACTAACTCTGTACGGCTACTGGTGCCAGTTTTACTAAATAAACGGCTGACGTACTTTTCTACATTGCGAACGCTGGTTTCTAAGCGACGGGCGATTTCTTTGTTCATCAACCCTTCAGCGACTAAGTTCAAAACACTTTGTTCTCTGGGAGTCAAATCAATTTTGAAAGGGGCTGGCGATTGGGAAATGGCATTTCTTTGAGTTAACAATGCCTTAATTTGGGCAATCTGATTGGCTAGTTCAGCAAGATCGGGGGTTTCAGCGTCATCTCCGGTACTTGCGGACTTAGCGGCGCGGCGGGCTAGCAAATTTTCAACTATAGCCACTAACTCGTCGGGATCGAAGGGTTTGGGTAGATAGGCATCAACACCAGCATGATAGCCTTGGATGCGATCGCCTGTCATACCTTTAGCAGTTAAAAATACTACCGGGAGTGCTTGGAAACGGGGATCTTCTCGCAGTTGCTTGAGGAACTGATAGCCATCTACTTGAGGCATCATCACATCGGAAATCACTAAATCCGGTGTATTCAGCTGCATCCATTCCCAACCTTCAAAGGCGTTACTGGCGACTTGAACGCTGAAACCGCTCTCTTGCAAATAGTCTTTCACGGCTTCCCGTATCCCTGGTTCATCATCCACCAGTAACAATTGTGCTGACATTTAAAATTTCCTTGAGTTTTCCTTTTTCCAATTTAGCGAAAGTTGACGGGCATTGATCAAGAGTTTGACCCTCACCCCCAGCCCCTCTCCCAAAATTGGGAGAGGGGAGCAAATTCTCTAGTTCCCCGAATCCCAACTTGGGATTCGGGGTTAGGGGATGAGGGTAAAACGTCTTCTCAAAGCAGATTTTTTCTTAACTTAACACCAATGGCTTTCCGACTCACCCCACAATAAGTAGTTGGATATTTTTTTATCGTAAATCAAAGGGTTAAAATCTCCGTCTGAAAATGTCTAAAATGTTTGAATTTTGTTAACGCAGCGTTAGCGAGTCCGCGTTCGCGCAGCGCGATGCCCTGAGCTTGCCGTTCGCGCAGCGTCTCGTAGAGAAGGGTCTCGTAGAGAGCGTCATTTTGAATTGTTAATTGTCAGTCCCTTATTCTTGCAGCCGATCAATGATCTTGGCATTCTCTGGCAGCTTGGTATCTCGTTGCCCAGCAGCACGCGCCCTAGCTGTGAACAAACCAATGGGAGTATTTAATAAATCTACAAGGGTGGCTTGACCCGCGATTGCCTTCTTAATATCCCTTGGTATTTCTTTCAATAACCAACGTACTAAGCGATAGCCGCATTCTTTGGGTGTAATCTCTCGCATCAAATCGACACCGTGCAGTTCGTGCAGATAGCGATTTGAGCGTCCATAGCGCCGCCATTGACTTTGGAGTTCTTCAAGTGTAGCACGGTGGCGGTGCTGAACGATCGCATTCGCGCTAAATTCCAAACGCCCGATGTTTTCCCCCAAAATCCGCCAGCAAATATCTGCATCGCCACCAGTGGTAAGATAAGGCCGAAATAAACCCGCTTTTTCTAAGGCAATGCGTCGAATCGCTAAATTAGCCGTTTGACCATAGGGACGAAAGGAATGGTCAAGGGTATGCTTTTGTGACAAAGTTTCTTGACGGTCTGCATGTTGTTCTAGCAGAGTTGTGCCTGGTAGTGCCAAAATTTCACCAGCGACAATTACCACTTCTTTGTTGATAAAAGGCGCAATTAATGCATTTAACCATTGCGGTTGTGGACGACAATCTGCATCGGTAAAAACTATAATTTCACCGCTAGCGGCGTGAATCCCAGTATTACGAGCAGCGTATGAGCTTTGAATTTGGTTTTGGCTCAACGGGTAAATTGTAATTGGGCAATTTTCAGCAGATGTTTTCAGGATGGTAAGAGTGCGATCGCTACTATTATTGTCCACCAATAAGTACTCTACCCGGTCTTTTGGGTAGGTTTGAGACAACAGACAATTGATTAAGTCTGATAAATCCGCCTCACCGTTATAAATAGGAACAACCACCGACACCATTGGTAAAAAGCTGGTGGCGGTGGTTGCATCAACTGGCTGATGATTCATAAATCTGAGATTTGGGAGATGGGGTTACTAGCTAGTATTCCCAAACCAAAATCCTAGAACGACAATATCAAGCAGTTTTTATAACTCCAAAAATCTTGATTTGGGAATATATGAACAGTACTGAATAGGAAGATTCATCAGTACTACTTCTTACTCAGCCCTCCTGAATTACAATTTCAAGTCACTGGCGCGACTCATGGGTTGAGTGGGTTGATTTGCCGGCGGCTGGGCAAAGTTCTTATTTGATAGAATTGCGATCGCACGCGCATATTGGGGATCACTCTTGGTTCCGATTAAATCTGGATTAGAAGCCAACTGACGCTCTTGTGTCTCTGTCAAGTCTAGCTTAATATCTGGGGTGATCCCTTTATGGTTAATATCCGTTCCCGCCGGGGTGTAGTAATGGGCAATGGTGACAGCCAAGCCGGAACCATCTGCGAGTTCATGAACTGACTGGACTAATGCCTTACCAAAGGTTTGACCACCTACGACTACCGCCCGCTTATTATCCTTGAGTGCCCCTGTGAGGATTTCGCTAGCACTAGCTGAATTACCATCTACTAAGACCGCCAAAGGACGATTTGTCAGCGCAGTCCGATTGGCTTTAGTTACCTCACTGCTGCCCACACGGTCTACTGTCTTGACAATGCCACCGTTATCATACCACATTCGCGCAATTTCAATGCTAGCCTGCAACAAACCACCAGGATTTCCTCGCAAATCCAACACATAAGAATCAACTTTCTTAGTGTTCAAATCGCGGATGGCTCGTTGCATTTGGTCTGCGGCGTGGGCGCTAAATTCCCGCAAACGGATATAGCCAACGCGGCGATTCCCTTCTTGTCTGAGGGTATAACGTACCGTTGGCACCTCAATATTTGCCCTCGTCAGCTTGACATCAAAGGCATTTTGCCGCATCCGTCCCAGCCGTAGCTTGATGGGAGTACCCGCTTTGCCACGAATTAGCTTAGAGGCATCATCCACTTTCATTTTGAGAGTGGGTTTGCCGTCAATTGCCAAAATTTCATCGCCTGCTTTGATCCCAGCTCTCAGTGCGGGAGAATTTTCTATGGCTTCGACAACAGTGAGCCGCTGAGTTTTTTGGTTTACTTCCATGCGAATCCCAATGCCAGAAACTTCCCCAGATGTTTGGCTAGTCAGGGCTTCAAATTGTTTGGGGTCCATGAACCGAGTGTAAGGATCTCCCAACTTCTGTAAAGCTTCGCGGATGGCAGTATAAGCTTCTTCACGAGAAGAATAGTCTTTGCTCAACAGGCTTTGTCTGGTTGCTTGCCAATCTTGTTGATTAAATTTAGCATCAACATATTCGTGATTCACCACTTGCCAGACTTGATCAACTATCGCTTTCGGGCTGTCTTGTAGGGCTAGAGCGGCACGGACATCACGAGTCCAGGCGGGACCGAACACAGACATTGTAGCAGTAGTGGCGATCGCTCCACCAATCAAGGCTACTTGAAGCGGCGAGTAACTTTTGGCAGATTGGTTCATGTATTATATCAGTTGGAATAATTGTGTTGTTGACAGTTTAACAATCAGGCTTTCCAGAAAATTTCAGTTTTTATACCCTAAACTCAGCTATGCTCCCTCGATCCTTTTTATCGTTGAATGATGCTGAAAATACTCCATTGTTAACAAGCATTTCTCAGTTTGTTAGCTTTCTCCCGAAGCCTATAGTGAATATGTGACACTTTGACTAGCGTCATGTTTGCACTTCTTGATTACTTTTATAAGATAGCACTTGGATGGCTCAATTGCAGCACTGTTATACAGCTATTAAATCCGGTTTTCTTACCTAAGTCATGAAACGCAAATTTACCATCAAATTATTAATTTCTATTAAAAGAAAATTTGCTAATCTGTGGCAATTGTTACAAAAACTAACTATTGGATTGTACTTTGTTCTGGGCGCTTGGCTGATTTTTACCACTATAACCTTAGTTTTTGCTTCTTCGCAGCCAGTAGATGCTTTGTTTGTGCTTGGTGGCAGTATTAATCGAGAAATTTATGTTGCTCAACAAGCAAAACAATATCCGCAAACCCCAATTTTAATTTCTCATGGTTCCCCAGACCCCTGTATATGGTTAATTTTTCAGCCGGAATTAGCAGAGTTACAAAACGTTTGGTTAGAAAAGTGCGCTAATTCTACCTTTGAAAATTTCTATTATGGTATCCCGATTCTCCGGCGTTGGGGAGTGCATAAAGTCATGTTGATTACCTCGCCAAGTCACTTACCCAGAGCCAAATGGATGGCACAGATTCTTTTGGGCACTCATGGTATTTGGGTAGAGTCAGAGATTGTTCAGGAGTTGGGTGTTCCTGGTAATCGTGAATCTTGGCCTAAAACTGGATTAGATTTAACACGCAGCCTATTTTGGGCGATTTTAAGTCAAATTATTCAACCGCAATGCTCAAATGTGACAAGGCTTACCCAAGTAGATATGCAAGCTTGGGAGCATCAAGGTTTTCATTGTGAACACCAAGGGGGGTTGGGGAGATAAGGGAGATGGGAATCTACCAGAGGACTATAATGCTACTCCGTTTTTTGATAGCATGATAACCGTGTCATCATGCTAATTATGATCGTATCGTTTAAGGATAAAGGAACCGAAGATATTTTTGATGGCAATGACTCAAAGGAAGCTCGAAAGCAATGTCCTATATACTGTTGGGAAGTTGCACGCAGAAAATTGGATCAACTTAATGCAGCATTATCTTTAGATGACATTAAAGTTCCACCAGGTAACAGGTTAGAAGTACTAAAAGGTGAGCAAAAAGGTCAGCATAGCATTCGGATTAATGACCAATATCGTATTTGCTTTATATGGACACTCCAAGGTCCATCAGAAGTTGAAATAGTCGATTACCATTAGGAGATAACAACAGATGAGAGTTCCAAAGTATAGATCCCCATCACATCCAGGTGAAATATTACTTAAAGATTTTCTAGACCCAATGAGAATAACTCAAAGAGAACTTGCAGATGCACTTCACGTTCCTTATCAGCGAATAAATGAGCTTGTAAATCAAAAGCGAGGTATTACACCTAGTACGGCAATCAGGTTATCAAAATTTTTTGGAAATAGCTCAGAGTTTTGGTTAAATCTCCAACAAAACTGGGAACTTTACCATGTTCTCAAGGAAGAAGAAGAGGAACTAAAAAGTATTTTGCAATTCCGAACCACGAAGTAGCGATCGCCTGGAAAATTAAGCGATATATTTGCATAAAATAATCGCAATTGGGCGTAGTTTAAGAACATACGTGTGAACTTCAGATAAAACTCCTTTAAAACTAAGACTTACGCAAAACTACACGCGGTAGGGGCAATTCATCTAGCTTTAGCTGACCGCCAGGTATTGCCCCTACCTAAAAATCATAGTTTCAGCTATTGTTTGCGTAAGTCCTAAAAACCTCGTTTCCAGCTAGAGACTGCCCCCATTAGGCATTCCCAGTCTCTAATGGGAACGAGACAAATAATCATTTGAAACCTACGAAGCAGGGTAAAGCCTCGTGTAGTTGAGGTTTATAACTGCCCTTTTAACCTTAAGTTGACTTCAATCAGTTGGTTTATTAAAAACTTCTAAAATCTGTCGGCAAATCTGTTTGAGCTTATCCCCAATTTCACCAGAAGGCGAAGATGCGCCGACAATACTCCAGTTTTCTACTGTAGAAAGTCGCCAAGCTTCGCCGCGATGATCAAATCCAGCTACCTCCACGCCGATCGCCCGCCGGGAATTATTGATGGGATCTTGATAAAATCGGATTTGAATTAAAATACTGCGACTTCGCCAAGATTTGCTGATACCAGGAAAGTGAAAGCCAATATCTATAGAATCTGGATCGACTAACTCCCTGGTTTCTGGGTCATTCTTCCAGGGTTTGAGATCAGATTTGGCATCAGGAAACTCGAATTTGAACAAATTAACCACCGTAGCAATGTTGCTGGCGAGTTCAAGGTTCGTTGCCTGTTCAGCTGCGTTCACTAAAAAACACTCCTATATTGCGTCAGCATCTTCAGGGATGTGAAGACAGAAAAACCGCCACAAGGCTTACATTATTGGTGCTTCAGCTTATCAAAGACCTTTGAAATTTAGCAAGTCTAAATCATCCTTCCCTAACAATCCTGGTAACAAACAGATGCCAAAAATCGCTTCTTGTTTGGGACTGGCTAACACCTATTAAGTAATTATACTTAAAAATTCCTCAAAAGCAGATGAAACTCTGCCCTTTATAAAAAATATCAAGATTTTCTGCAAAATCCTTGGCTGACAAGAAGGATAAATTGCGCTAGCGATCTAAAATGACACTGGTAATCGGCAAACAAAATGTATGGTGCGTCAACGCTCAGTTTTTTCATTTTTTCTAGTATTATTGTCCACATTTCTCTTTAGTTGTGGCGGTCCTGGTGTCGCGGTGGCACCTCCGACTTATACAGCAGCACAACTTGAAAGAATTCAGGCATATATTCCTGAAATTCAGGCTGTGCGCGATCGCTCTCAAGAGTTGAAAACCCTGATCCAAAGAGGTGATTGGATTAATGTGCGTAACTTTATACATGGTCCGATAACAGAAGCAAGGCTGAATCTGACTTATGTCACTCCCAACCTTCTACCTAAAGACCAACCCACAGCACGTCAAATAACGCGAGATTTCTTTAACCACCTAGTTAAACTTGATAAAGCTACTAGTGCTAGCAATCCTCAAATTGCCTTGATTAACTCCCAAGCTGCTTTCGCAGACGTTGACAAATTCCTCCAGCTGCTTCCTAAAGCAGAAGAGAGTTAGGAGTTAATAGTTAAGAGTTAGGAGTTAGGGGTTAGGAGTTAGGAATTTTTAACTTCTCACTTTTAACTTCTAACTTCTCACTTCTAACTTTAAGCACAAGTCATGAATGTAGTTATTATCGGTTGTGGTGTAGTTGGGGCTGCGATCGCCTATGAACTAAGTCTAGTTAAAGGACTAAAAATCACAGTTTTCGACCGAGAACCACCTGCACAAGCTGCCACGGGCGCTGCACTTGGCGTTTTGATGGGCGCAATCAGCCAAAAAATCAAGGGGAAGGCTTGGCAGATGCGACAAACTAGCATCCAACGCTATGAAACCTTGATTCCTGAACTAGAAACTTTAACTGGTCGCAAAATCCCTTTTAATCGTCAGGGAATTCTCATGCTTTTATCTGATTTTTCCCCTTCTTTAGAGGGGATATCAGCATGGGAGAAACTGGTAGAAATTCGCCACTCTCAAGGCTGGGATTTGGAAATTTGGGACACGGCTAAACTCCAGAATATTTGTCCTCAAATTAATCACAAAAAAATTACTGGTGCTGTCTATTCTCCCCAAGACCGCCAACTTGATCCAACTGCCCTCACATTAGCTTTAGTTGAGGCTGCCCAGCAAAATGGTGTGACTTTCAAATTTGGTGTCGCTGTTTTGGATACCCCAACCTCAACACCTGAATCTTCTCCCCAATTTTGCAATCAACTTGAGACTACAGAAGGAAAAATAGCCGCAGATTGGTTTGTAATCGCCGCCGGACTAGGTTCAACACCACTGACGGCAAAATTAAATCAGATGGTTGATATTCGCCCCGTACTTGGGCAAGCGTTGCAATTACGTGTGGGGCATCCATTAGGTAATCCCGACTTCCAGCCAGCGATAACGGGTAACGATGTCCATATTGTTCCTGTGGGCGGTGGAGATTATTGGGTGGGTGCGACAGTGGAATTTCCCACCAATGGTTATGAAATACCGCCAAATCAAGAACTGCTGGAATTTGTTAGAGAACAAGCGATCGCATTTTGCCCAGAGTTAGCCACAGCAACGATTCTCCGCACTTGGTCGGGGTTACGTCCCCGTCCTGAAGGACGCCCAGCTCCAGTTATTGGTAAGTTGCCAGGGTTTACTAATGTCCTCTTGGCTACCGGACACTATCGCAACGGCGTTTTACTAGCACCCGCTACAGCTTATGCAATTCGTGAGATGATTATTTCTTAGGGAGTGGGGAGATGAGGGGGACAAGGGGGATGAGGGGGACAAGGGGGACAAGGAGAATAATCCATGCCCAATGCCCAATACTTCTCTACGAAACCCTTCGGCAAGCTCAGGGCACCGCGCTGTTCGCGTTCGCTCAGTACAAGTGCCCAATGCCCCATGCTCAATCTATAGGAAAATAGCGTGTCAATAACAGAACATAAAATTAATGTAGATTCACTGGAATGGTTTTATCGGGAATCTTTACCAATCGGCAGAACTGATTTAGCGCCTGTGTTGTTGCTACACGGGTTAGTTTCACAAAGTTATAGTTGGCGTAATATTATACCTGCTCTAGCGAATCAGGGTACAAGAGCGATCGCTCCTGATTGGATTGGTTATGGCTTTTCTGCAAAACCAGAAAAACGAGATTTTGCTTATACTCCTGATGCTTTTATCACAGCTTTAGAAGGATTTATTAAAGCGTTAGAACTTGAACATTTTTCTCTAGTTGTACAAGGGTTTTTAGGTTCTGTGGGATTACAATATGCTTTGCGTCACCCAGAACAAATTGCCAATATAGCTATTTTAAATACACCAATATCAACTACTGCCAAATTACCCTGGAAAATTAAACAAATGGGTTTACCTTTGGCAGGTGAAGTAATGACCCAAGACCCGCTTTTGGTTGACCGGACGCTAGAAGGTGGAAGCCGTTATCGCATCGGAGATAAAGATTTAGATATTTATCGAAAACCATTTTTGAAAGCTTCTACATCTGGTCGAAGTCTCTTAGCAAGTATTCGCAATTTACAGCTTGATTCAGCAATGACAGAAATCCAATCTGGCTTTAAAGAATGGCAACAGCCAATTCTAATTCAATGGGGTATGATTGACCCTTGGCTACCTGTAGAAATTGCCCAAAATTTTGCAAATTCCGTACCCAATACTGAATTAATAAAACTTAATAACGTCGGACATTATCCTCAAGAACACTACCATGAAGCGATTTTAGAAGACCTTTTACCCTTTGTGCGTCGTAAAGATGCTTATTGACAATCTACCTCTAGCAAAAATCGATATTATAAAAATGAATTCATGATTAACACAGATATTTATCTGTGTTAATCATGAATTCGGGATTTTTGCTAGATTGATAAATGTTATCCCCACCTGCATTTGTGAACTTTTTATTACCACTAAAAATGTCTCACAACCACAAGTAAAGGAGATTAGAATTCATGGCTTATTCATGGTTTAAAGCATTTCATATTGTTGGATTTGTAGTTTGGTTCGCTGGTTTGTTCTACTTAGTACGTCTTTTTATCTATCACGTTGAAGCGAACCTTGAACCTGAACCAGCGCGAACGATACTCAAAAACCAGTATCAAATTATGGAAAAGCGCCTCTACTATATTATCACCAACCCAGGAATGTTTGTGACGATCGCAATGGCTATCGGTTTATTAAGCACTGAACCGGATATTTTAAAAGAGGGGTGGTTGCATATCAAACTGCTGTTTGTGGCTATTTTAATTGGCTATCATCATTACTGCGCTCGGCTGATGAAGAAATTAGCAGTAGATGAATGTGGCTGGAATAGTCAGCAATTACGTGCTTTAAATGAAGCACCTACAGTTATGTTAGTAGCGATCGTGTTGCTGGCTGTGTTTAAGAATAATCTACCTACGGATATCACTGTCTGGGGCATTTTTGCAATGATTATTTTCATGGCAGTAACTATTCAACTTTACGCCAAAAAACGTAGGCAAGATAAAGAGAAGCTGACGGCAGAGATAGGGCAACCACAAGAACAAAGTTAGATTAACACAAAGTAGGGTAGCAGAGCTGTGCTACTCTACTAAAGATTGCATCATCACAACAACCGCTAGCAATTGCCTATTACCGAAACAGTGCTGAGTGTGAAGATTCATAACTACTACTTCTTACTCAGCACTCCTGAACTTATCTTGGAAACGTTTTGAGTAAATCATCGCCAGGAATCACGCTAGTATAGAAAGCATATTTGCGATTAGCGACATAACGACGGTCTTGTTTAACAATCGCCATAAAGTCTCTATGTCCCTCACGGGTACGTCCCACTAAACAACCCGCACTGGCAAGGCGAATATCATTCCGGGGAAAATCAAAGCCGTAATGTTGATTCACATAAAAATTATCACCTGTATCAAGTTTGTCGCCAGTCCGTTTAAAATCTTTGTTGAAATCTCTACAAACAGTTATATCTCCAACTTGCACTAATGCTTCGTGAGGCTCTGCTGTGCCGTGGATGCCAACAGCCCAAGCTTTGTATTGTCCAAACTGAATCCTAGCTGCTCCTTTAGGATTCATCGAATTATAAGTGTAGTATTTCCCTGGTTCTGTAGTAGCTTCCCAGTGTTCTACGATTTTGGGAACACCATTTACTACTTCAATGACAATCCGCCGATCATTAAATTCATTCGGTGCATCATTGTTGAGAGTCCAGTCTGCATTTATACCCTCTACATAAACAATGTTATATTCTTTTGGATTGGTGAATACCTGATAATTTTTAGATTGCAAGTATTTCACAATCCTGCTAGCAATGTCATTACCAAGTTTTAAGGGGGGTTTAGGAAGATCATCTGGTTTGGTTTCAATCAGTTTCTTGGCTGTGACTGCTCCTAAAAAGTCAGTCTCTCCAGTCTTTGCTAATTGTTGAAATTTTTTGAGAGATATCACAGAAACAGGGCCAAATTTCCCATCGGCTGGAGGTTCTAGCAAACCTAAGCTGATTAACAATATCTGAATCTGACGAGCCAAGTCTGCGTCATCAGCGATCGCCTCAAATCCCCATTTTTCCTCTTTTACCAAAAAATCTTGTAGTTTCATTATGCACCTACTTTCATTTACCTAATTTTAAGTATAAACATCATTTTAAAGATTTATGTTGTTTCAAATAATACTCTCAAATTAATTATTACGTCAAAGTTTTTACTATTAATTTATGATTCAGCATACAAAAATTTACAAATTTTATACTTAATCATAAAAGTATTTATTGGGAATATACAGCAGATTGCAACTTAGTGAGGTACAGATAATCGTAGGGGCACAACATGTTGTGCCCCTACCCGTGTACTTCATTTATCTGAAATACGCTGTATATTAAATTTTTTACAGACTACGCTTCCAAATCGAATTTAATTTTCGTGATGCCAAACAGTTTTGGGGATTTGAAGATTTTATGAATCTGGGTCAAACTGCGATGACTAATGCTGCTAATCTCTCTTTTTTTATGGTCAATTTATCCCATTATTTTCTAGTTCAGTTTCGTCAAGATAATCCTGGTGCAGGCATTGTTGATCTGAAGGCTTACTGTCGTGGTTTTCGATATGTTCGTGAAATGTTAAAAATACTTCCAGAACCACCAGAGCCTATTTTATTAGCCGAGATTTTTGCCAAGCTTACTTCTTTTGGTCGTATTCACAATGCTTCTACAGCCCTTGAACCCTCGTAATTTGGCTAAGGTATTGTAACCACAACAAAATTTTTGTTGGTTAATAACAATCCAGGAGAGAATTGTGCAAATTGTTTCTGAGAGAACGCAGACCCACTGCCATCTTCGTCAATGAATAATGCACCTGTAGAGGTGTTATAGATAAATAGCTGATCGCTAGTGGTTGCAGATGTTCCCAAAGTAAACTGACTTGCCAGAAGTGGACGTGGTGATGGCTCACTGTATGAAACAGATACCTCAATCAGGTCATTAGTGGGGTTGAAGTCATAAAGATTATCAATACCTCCGCCATATGGATTATCGAAAACAAAAGTATCACTACCGTTCCCACCTCTGAGGGTGTCATTTCCATAGCCCCCGGAGAGAGTATCGTTGCCATTGTTCCCCACTATATTGTCATCGTAGTCTGTACCATAAATCTCTAATTGTTCAATATTCTTGTAACTAATGCTATTGGTTCCTGCCCTAATCGATCCACTGTTAGTAGTGGGATTGATTGTGGAAATTATTCCCTTTGTAGCATTCCCATAACCGACTATCAACAAATCGTCCTCATTACCTCCATCTATCCTATTATTGCCACTACCCCCCCCAGAGAGGGTATCGAAGAGGGTATCGTTACCATTACCTCCATTGATTGTATCATTGCCACTACCCCCCCCAGAGAGGGTATCGTTACCATTACTACCCAATATATTGTCATCGTAGACTGTACCAGAAATATCTAATCGTTCAATATTCTTGTAACTAACACTATTGCTCCCTACCGTAATTACTCTACTGTTAGTAGTAGCATTGATGGTCGTTGTGATCCCCTTTGTAGAATTACTGTAATAGACTATCAACAAATCGTCGCCACTCCCTCCATCTATGGTATCATTGCCACTAGTGCCCGCATCAAGAGTATCGTTGCCATTACTGCCCAATATATTGTCATTGTAGTCTGTACCAAAAATATCTAATCGTTCAATATTCTTGTAATTAACGCTATTGTTCCCAGCCGTAATTGCTCCACTATTAGTAGTGGCATTGATGGTCGTTGTGATCCCCTTTGTAGAATTACCGTAATAGCCAATCAACAAATCGTCGCCATTCCCTCCATCGATGGTATCATTGCCACCATCGCCAGTGGAGAGAGTATCGTTGCCATTGCTTCCCAATATATTGTCATTGTAATCTGTACCAGTAATATCTAATCGTTCAATATTCTTGTAATTAACGCTATTGCTCCCTGTCGTAATCGATCCACTATTATTACTGGCATTGATTGTAGAGGTTATCCCCCCTGTAGTTTTTTCGTAATAGACGTTTAACAAATCGTCCCCATTACCTCCATCTACCACTTGAGTTACTAAGGAATCTGTAGTAGATCCTATTAAATTTATAGTAATGGTATCATTGCCATTCCCTCCATTGAGGGTATTACTGCCATAATCTTTCTCTACTGATATATAAAGTTGATCATTGCCATCGCCTCCAGAGAGGATGTTATTACCTGCTGAATAAAGAATATCCAAGGTATCGTTACCAACGCCACCATCGAGAGTGTTATTACCTTTATCAAGAGTCTTATTACCTTCGTAGATAATGAGGCCGAAGTTAAAGATCGAGAGATGATCATTGCCGTTGCCTCCAGAGAAGATGTTATTGCCTGTTGAATACTCAGACGACAAGGTATCGTCACCATCATCTCCACAGAGGATGTTATTGCCATTTGATGCTGCAATGGACAAATTATCATCACCAGCGCCTCCCTTAAGGGTATTATTTCCCGATAGATAATTGTCAATTGTGATCTCATCACGATAGTCTAAATAGCCGCCAGAGGCGCTAAGAACATCATTGCCATTGCCCCCATACAGCAGGTTATTACCCGTTGAAGCGGAATCAGATTCCAAAGACTTAACATTTAAGTAATCGTTACCAGCGCCTCCGCTGAGGGTGTCATTGCCTATACCATTACTATTATTATTAAGGGTATCATTCCCCGCACCACCATTAAGGATGTCATTGCCCAAACTATCATTAAGGATGTCATTTCCGGCACCACCGTTGAGGGTATCATTTCCGGCACCACCGTTGAGTGTATCATTTCCCGCACCACCTCTAAGGATGTCATTACCACTCAAGCCGTTGATGATGTCGTCACCCCCCTGACCATTAATCACATCATCTGAGTTATCAAAGCCGTTAACATTGTTCGATAGGTCATTCAGGAAGGTAACTGTGTTCTTTTTGAAGACGCTGCTTTGAGTAGAGTTGGCATTGAAAACATCAAAGCTGTCCGTAATGCTAGTTTGCCCATCAAACTCTATATTACCCAAGTTTACAGTGGCTCCAGTAGATTCGCTCAAGTTATCTAGGTTTTCCAAGGCAAAGTTTTGCAGAATGACTCTGGGATAAGATACACCTTCATTGATGTCATATATATTTTCAAAGCCGATTTCTAAATTGCTGCCATTCTTGGTCAGCAGCATATTTTGGGCAGTTAAGCCATCGCCCTGGAATTTTAGAGTATCCACTTCCGCAATGACTCCGGGTGTTGGGTTTATTCCTTTACCAATGCCACCAAAATCGGTGATGCGCCCAGTGTCATAGTCCGCGATCACAAATTCATCATTGCCACTGCCACCACTTAAGATGTCTTTGCCCCCGTTACCTGTGATCGTATCGTTGCCTCCAAGACCGTTAATCGTGTCCGCGTTATAACTGCCCAGTAGGGTATGATTTTTGCTGGTTCCAATGATATTTGCCATAACTTTTACCTACCTAAATCTAGCTTTTCAATAACTTCAGTTCTCAACCTTGACTTAAGTGCTGTTTTTCGGCACAAATAAACCGCCTTAATAATACGTTTTCACTATCTTTAAGCAACAGTAATCTTTCTCAAAGATTCACTCAAAGAATAGTTTTTACGTGATCCTATTTAACTATCTCTAACTATCTAATCCTTAAACGCTGTATAAATTAATCAGCATCTATATTCCAGATAATCGGTCTTTTCCGGCTAAATTAATTATTCTTGTTCTGGAAAAACCACTCAACAAGAATAATTAAAAAATCTGACAATTGAATGCCTAGAATTCACACTTGATATTTGGTTGATTGCCAGCGTCTAAGTCCTAGTAGAAGAGAAAATAGTCAACTGTTGACTTTGACTCACTGCAGATATTTTTATACCTTTATTGGGGGCAATTCTGCGTAGATGTCTATTTTGAAAATAGAGAATATCTAAATAACCCAACACTACTTATATACTACCGTATTTCAATACCTTAGCCAAAATAAGAGCATGAAGAGGTAGGGCGTTTCGTAGTAGAGTTGTTGTCTTCCAAAACGACAACTCAAAAGCTACAATTCGCCCATGTTAGACATATATAAGTTAATTATTCCCAAAATAAAAGCCCAAACGGAGAATATTTATTTACAGCAGTTTTCATGTATTTGAACCACATCTGTCGTAGGGGCACAGCAATGCTCATACGTGTCAACTTAACGTAAAAGCCATGTCCCGCAAGGAACTGAAGTTCCTTGCTAATAGCGAAAGTCAATC
>NZ_JABXKJ010000238.1 GCF_017115085.1 Nostoc sp. NMS7
GTCGCGTGTCAAGGCTGCGCCCTGCCCGCTATTTGTGCCAGTTGCGTAAGTCCTGTCTTATTGATGAAGTAGAATTTGATAGCTTTGACAAAATAATAGTTTATCCTGTGGGTTCATCACAAAATAATCTATCCCTAAATTCAATAAATGGATTGAGATTCATTCATAATAAGTACCAAAATTTGAAAAATTTTTGTGAGTATATATATAGTTATGCTTGGAATGAAGAAAATCGGCTTCAATTAATACGTAAAGTAATTGGAGAGGCGCAAACTGTTTATCAGGAAATAGATCCTAATAAAACTGAGCATCTTGCCCTTACTTTAGATGCTACAGGATTATTTGCTATTGGTTTAGCTGAGTGTGTGGGCATGATTTTTAACCAGTATTTACAACCTAAAACACTTAACGAACTTGACAACGCTCTAAAGATTATAATTTGGGGTGGAAAATCACAATACGACTTATTCGCTAAACTTAGGCACGAAATATTAATTACTAAAGGACGACAGCCAGGACCGGAAGGCGCACTTTCTCTTCCATTTTGGGATCGTTTTCTGAATCTTGTTAGAAATATGCTGGAAAATCCTCGTCTTTGTTTTTATATACCTCAAATAATGAGAGAAGCAGCACTTGATGTATATCATGGCAGAGATTTTTTAGCTAATAGAACAAAGGAAGATTTACTTCTTATAAAATTTGCTATGTTAGTATCTAATTATTTTTGTAAAGCAGTAAGTTTTCCTTCTCAAACAAATGAAATGCTTGAAAAAAAATTCATTAAAAAACAGTCAGATTTAATACACAAAGCTGATTAATAAAAACAATTATTACTTAATAATATTCCTTTTATTGCTGGAACTAGCATTGGCGCTCTTAACGGTGTTGTCTTGTCATCCTATCGCCCGTTTCCATATACAGTAGGTAGGGGTAGTAATATTCAGGCTATTGCACGATAATAGCATCAGGTAGAGTATACTCTACGTACCTCTGCGGTTAAAAAATTACTCTGTTTCCAAAATTGTCAAGTAGCGCTACCCTAATCTGGTAGCGATCGAGTTACGATCTTGTCATACCCTTTTTTTGATTTGAGAACTCCTATTCCAGAATTTTCTGGTTAAAATAGTATATCTGTTCTACTCAAACTCCCAAAGCAACACTCCTTAAAACCATATATTTAGAGGCATTAGAAGCAGGAATGGCTATCAACACCGATACTTCAGGCAAGCAAAAAGCGCTGACTATGGTGCTTAACCAGATTGAGCGCAGCTTTGGTAAAGGAGCAATCATGCGCCTGGGCGATGCTACCCGGATGCGGGTGGAGACAATTTCTAGTGGGGCGCTCACCTTGGATTTAGCATTGGGTGGTGGTTTACCCAAGGGGCGGGTAATTGAAATTTATGGGCCGGAAAGTTCCGGGAAGACTACAGTAGCGCTACATGCACTCGCCGAAGTGCAAAGAAATGGCGGAATTGCTGCCTTTGTTGATGCTGAACACGCCCTTGATCCCACCTATGCTGCGGCATTGGGTGTAGATATTGACAACTTGCTAATTTCCCAACCTGACACTGGCGAATCAGCTTTAGAAATTGTCGATCAGCTTGTTCGCTCTGCTGCGGTTGATATTGTAGTAATTGACTCAGTAGCAGCACTAGTTCCTCGTGCTGAAATTGAAGGCGATATGGGTGATATCCACGTTGGTCTTCAGGCGCGGTTGATGAGCCAAGCCCTACGTAAAATTACTGGTAACATTGGTAAATCTGGTTGTACAGTAATTTTCATCAACCAGTTGCGGCAAAAAATTGGTGTTACTTACGGTAGTCCAGAAACCACAACTGGCGGTAACGCATTGAAGTTCTACGCTTCGGTGCGCTTGGATATTCGCCGGATTCAAACCTTAAAAAAAGGTACAGAAGAATTTGGGAACCGCGTTAAAGTCAAAGTCGCCAAAAATAAAGTAGCTCCGCCTTTTAGGATTGCGGAATTTGACATTATTTTTGGCAAAGGAATTTCTACCTTGGGTTGTATTGTAGACTTGGCAGAAGAAACTGGCGTGCTTGTCCGCAAGGGAGCTTGGTACAGCTACAATGGCGACAACATTTCTCAAGGACGAGACAACGCCATTAAGTATCTAGAAGAAAAGCCTGAATTTGCGGAACAAATTAAGCAACTGGTGCGTGAAAAGCTAGATAAAGGCGCTGTTGTTTCTGCTAACTCTGTAGCTAAACCCAGTGAAGAAGATGAAGAAGAAGTGGATTTAGAGCCAGAAGAATAAGGAATGTGGATTTATTAATCTGCAACTTTTAATCTGTAGTGGGTTACAAAGACAGTTAACCCACCTTTTTCAAGGTATTGATGAAGTTACAGCAAGCCATAAAAATGATTGCTTCTGTATGACGAGCAATCATTTTTATGGCTTTTTTAGTTGGAATCAGATAATTTTCAATTTTTTAGCTGGGATTCTATTGTATTTGTCTGCTAAAAAAGTGGTCTAAAATTTCTGATTTCAGTTTTGAAGTGAAGTTGTGATAAATTTTAGCTTTAACTTGTCACGAATGATTGCCTAGACGGATGCGATCGCCATTTACAAACAAGCCAATAGTACTGTTGAAATCAAGATGTTGAATAGCATAGCTCCGAAATCCCAACTTTCAACTTACAACAAGCCTCGTTTACCATTGGGGCGGATGGTCATCCAATTTGTTTTTGCTAGCGCTAGCTGCTCATCAGAAATTTTGGCACTGGTGAGATTAGCACCACACAGATTAGCTCCTCGCAGGTTAGCATTGCTGAAATAAGCATTGCTAAGGTCTGCACCTCGCAGGTCTGCCCCTTCTAAATCAGCATGGTTAAAGTATGCTTTGGTTAAATTAGCATCCTTGAGATTTGCTCGAGTCAGACTGGCTCTGCCAAAGTCACTATTTTGGAGATTAGCTCCCTGGAGATTGGTTTTTTGCAATTGAGCGGAATGGAAATTTGTTTGCGATAAGTCAGCACCTTGCAGGTTCAGCAAATTTAAATTGTGTAGGGCAAAATCCCGTCTTCCTTTGAGATAGGCTGTTAATAAACCTTGGGTATCTAACTTCCTCTGAATTTGAGAATTTTGAACTTGGGAACTATTGCTGTTGCTGTTAGCTAGAATTGTTGATTTGGTCATCCCAGAACCTTGCTGTAATCCGGCAACTTCCGCTGCCTTGGCTCGTCTAGCGCGAATTGCTGCTGCTACCTGTGCCACTCCTACACCGGTAACACCAGTAGAAGGGTTGTTAGATAAAACAGCAGAATTTTCCCGGTGGTTGTGTGTTCGCTCTTTAGATCGACTATCAGATTTAGTCAGTAAACCCTTTGCTAAACTATCTAAATATGGTTCTATTTCCAATGCTCTGAGAACTTCTGCTGCTGATTGATAGCGATTACGTACAGACACCTCTAACATTTTTCGCAATACCTTGGTCAAGTGGTCACTCACTTGCACAAGCTGTTCCCACATCATCTCGCCAGTATTGGGATTGTAATCTAAATCTTTAGGAGTTTTGGTAGTCAATAAATAAATGCATGTCACCCCCAGTGCATAGATATCACTGGCGTAAACTGGACGCATAGCCATTTGCTCTGGAGGTGCAAAACCAGGAGTACCAATCGCATAGGCAGTTAATGCTGTCTGTCCTGATTGACTTGCCGCAGCTTGGCTTACTTGGTCTTTGACGGCACCAAAGTCGATGAGTACCATTCTGGCATCTTGAGTGCGGCGAATTAAGTTGGCTGGCTTGATATCACGGTGAATCACCTTTTGCTCATGGATGTATTGCAGCAATGGCAGAGTCTCGCTCAAAAATTGCTTGACTCCAGTTTCGCTCAAGATGCCGTTAAGTTTGACCTCCTCCTGCAAAGTATCACCACTGATGTATTCTTGAACTAAATAGAATTGTTCATGATCTTCAAAATAGTCTAACAATCTTGGTACTTGGGGATGATTGCCAATCTTACCTAAAGTTTTGGCTTCTCGCTCAAAGAGTTCTCTAGCCATCTTTAAAACTTGTGGGGTGCTTCCTGATGGCCGTAATTGCTTGATTACGCAACTCGGTTCTCCGGGTAAGCCTTGATCATTGGCTAAGAAGGTTGCTCCAAAGCCACCCTGACCTAATGGTTTGATCACCTGATAGCGATCGCGCAATAGTAGTTGGGAGCCACAAGACTGACACCTTTGGCTATTTACCAAATTTTCTGGATTGGGACAGATAGGATTTAAGCAGTAGCTCATGCACTCTCAACTCGCTGCACGAATAATCACCGGGAGTGTTATACTCTCTTTCTGTTATACTCTGTTTCAATTATTTAAATATTAATCAACTCTTGCAAGGTAATTTTTGCTGGAAATCTTTGAAGATTTTATAAAGTTTAACTGAGATTATGTCAAGCGATCGCCACAACAAGATGATTTATTATACTTAACATTCTCAAGTAGTATTTAGTTTACTTTATACCAATTCGTAATTCGTAATGACGCTATCTTAACCGAGGTTTGACTCTCACCCCCAGCCCCTCTCCCAATTTTGGGAGAGGGGAGCGAATTATCTAGTTCCCTGAATCCCAACTTGGGATTTGGGGTTAGGGGATGAGGGCAAAACGTCTTCTCAAAGCAGATTTTTTCTGAAGTTGACACCAATGATTGATGAATTGCCCCTACCGCGTGTAGTTTTGCGTAAGTCCTATGTAGTCTTATTTTGGAGAATTGGTATTTAAAAGTATTGGAGGGCAGTGCCCAACGCCAGTTGCTCTACTTGAGGTTTCCCTAAGTAGAGCAACTGGCTCCCCTACAGAAAATCGCTGTAGGATTTTGGATGCCCAAATTTGGAGGCAATTTAAAATCATCTCCATTACTCGTTAAGAGATTATTAGCTGGCTTTCATGTTCACACTAATCAGCTGTTCGATAAGTGCAACAACATCACTGCGGCTGAGTTTCTCTTTACCATTAGCAAGAGCATCAAGAGTGCCACTAGCTAAGGTTAAGGGAATTTGGCAAAAATCTAAGGCAGGTCCTGTAGGAAGGTCTTTGGTGTAAGCTTCTGCCAGGGCTAGATTGCGCCGCGCATACTCTTGCATATTTGCTGCACTCCAACCCTCTGGGAAAAAGTCTACCCCACGCCCTAAATCTTCAGTATGGTTACGCAGGATATTAACTGCTTGTAAACCCCGACCAAACCCAATTGCCTGGGTACGGTTAGTTTGGGTTCCATCATACCAAGTCCATAAGTCCGATAGTAACAATCCCACTGCACCTGCAACCCCAAAGGTATAACGATCCAAATCGGATTCTGTGTAAATTTTCCAGTTATTTTCTGCCCAGTAAGCCATCCGGTCTGCCATTGCAGCAGTGGCATCCCAAATTCGAGGTGCAATGGTCTCTGGTGCTAGCAGCGACCATTCTCTAATCCTCACAGTGACTTCTTCTAACGTATTCTCATACCCGCTAAATCCCGCAAAGAAAGCATCTACCGCGAAGCCATCAACTCCTGTCTGTAACGTCAGGCTAATCGCTCTTAACAGCTTTGCTTTGGTAGCGTTATCTAGTTCAGGATGATCTTCAATTTCATCAATGGCACGCATACACAAATATGCTGATGCTACTGCTTCTTGCAATCCTGGCGGTAAAAGACTAATTGGAATATAAAAAGTTCGGCTAGTTTCTTTGAGGATTTGCAATGCATCTCTACGTAAATTCATGTTTTCACTCCCCACTTGATTTTTGCACCACATGAAGTTTGCAGTTTTTTGATGATACTGGATATAGTTTTGACTAAACCTTAAAAACTATAGACCATAAGATACGCTAGTATTTCATCTAAAAATTAATAGTTTTTGGTGTTGCAATTAACAAAACTCTCAAATTTATCAAAGTCTAATCTAGTATATAGGTTTTTGGTTGCAAAAATGCGCCAGGTGTTGTTTGATATAGCTTTCATCAACTTTTAGTTTATATATAAAGACTTCTGCTAATATTTGGTTGATTACCGCGAAATTTTTCTCTGAGCAAACATCCATTTTCGGGATTTGAAAGCGTTTTAAGTCTGCGTTAATCTGACTAACAAAGTCTAATTATTGTATATATAATGACAATTTAGCAGAAGCTGGTAACGGATAACAGTAACTATACGCACCTTTAGATGCGAACGGCGGCTTGCCGAAGAGTTAAGGCCAGTTAAATTGGACATAGAGGGCTGCAATACTTGGGTTGGGTTACGCCGGAGCTTGAACGGTTACAGTGGAAGCCGGATTGCTGTTTCAGGTGACATAAAGTGACCATAACCTAGAACAAGAAGTTCCCGTATATTTACGAGATTGACAACTCAACAAAATATTTGTGAATATTTGACCTCTCACGGGTCTCAAGATATGGAAATTCAAGTAGTTGTTTCGAGCAGCTAAAGCTATAGTCTTCACTTTTTACTTGTTTTCCACTGATGTCAGCCCATTAATCACTGTGCTATTGATTACCTGTGCCTGCGTTATCAAACCGCGAACCGTGACAGGGGCAATTCCAGGTCTTTTCTGAGGAATTCCAGGCGACGATACAGTTGAGGTGAGTACAGATTGCAGAATATTCGTGCAGTGTGCCGTTTTCATCTCGGTAAGCTGCGACTTTTGTTAAACCACACTGCACCACTGCACCTCTACCGGGAGCAGCTTTTTCAACGGAATCAACATCTCCTGGTGTCACCCAATTTAATCAAATCTTTTGCTAGAGAGATATACAATATTACTAATCGCTACTGCTGCAGAAGCCGGATCTATTCAGGGCTTTCAACTAATCATTTGGTTGCTACTTTGGAAAGGAACATTTGGATTAATTGAAAACGGTATTTCTTTATTCGGATTAATTACTATGCATCAGATAATTTATTCTTTGGTATTTCTTTAGTGTGGTAAGAACAGCTTGTGCGTTCATAACCACAGAACTTGGTGTAGTAACGACAGCTTGTGCGTTCATAATGACAGAAATCTGTGTGGTAACGACAGCTTATGCGTTCATAATGACAGAAATCTGTGTGGTAACAACAGCTTGTGCATTACCAGAACTACTCTTGCTAAAAAAATATCTGCTAATCTTTCACCCAACTTCTAGCGAAAGAAAGAGTTTTAGGCTGAGTATCTCTGTAATCATGAATGCTGACAAGTGTTAACTGCTTAATAAATGATATGCCGCAATATTTCGGAAAATTACCCACTACTAACCAACCTTGGACAAGTGTTAGCAATGTAAAAGCTGTAACCTGGGACAATAATATTATTAATTTTGACTGTGGCGACTCACGCCTCATCATCAGTGTACTTGCTCCCAATTTAATCCGCGTGCGTTTTGCACCAACTGGGGAATTTATGCCTCGCCGTTCTTGGGCAGTGACACTGGATGATGCAGAATGGGCAATAACACCTTTTGCGGTGCGGGAAACTGAAGCAACGGTAGAAATTGAAACAGCACAGATTCGTGTATGTGTTCAGCGAGAAAAGTCTCGCATCGCCTGTTTTGACAAAGCTAATCGTCCTTTTGCCCAAGATGCAGAGATGGGGATGGGTTGGCGGATGGGCGCAGTTGCGGGGTGGAAGGAAATTGCAGCCGACGAACATTTCTATGGCTTTGGTGAACGCACAGGCTTTCTAGATAAACTCAGCGAGGTAAAAAGCAACTGGACAACGGATGCCTTAGATTATGATGCACTGACTGATGAAATGTACCAAGCAATTCCATTTTTTATGGCTTTGCGCCCAGAGGTAAGCTATGGCATCTTTTTCAATACCACTTTTTGGAGTCAGTTCGATATCGGTGCTGAACAACCGGGGGTTTGGAAGATGGAAACTCGCGGCGATGAATTAGATTATTACATTATCTATGGTTCCGAACCTGCCCAAATCCTGGAAACTTACACTCAGCTAACTGGGAGAATGCCATTACCGCCGAAATGGGCGCTAGGTTATCATCAATGTCGCTGGAGTTACGAATCAGAAACTGTTGTGCGGGAACTAGCAAAGGAATTTCGTCAGCGCCGCATTCCCTGCGATGTTATTCACCTCGATATTGACTATATGCGGGGTTATCGGGTGTTTACTTGGAGTCCTCAACGCTTCCCCAACCCGGCAAAACTTATAAGTGATTTAGCAGAAAATGGTTTCAAAACAGTCACGATCATTGATCCTGGTGTGAAGTATGAACCAGAAGCCAATTATGATGTTTTTGACCAAGGAATAGAAAACGACTATTTTGTGCGTAAAGCTGATGGTGCGTTGTTCCACGGTTATGTGTGGCCTGAGAAAGCTGTTTTTCCTGACTTTTTGCGTCCTGATGTGGGTGTTTGGTGGGCTGATTTACACAAAAGCTTAACTGATATTGGTGTGGCAGGAATTTGGAATGATATGAATGAACCTGCCATAAACGATCGCCCTTTCGGCGATGATGGTGAAAAGATTTGGTTTCCCCTAGATGCACCGCAGGGGTATGAGGGGGATGAGGGGGATATTCCTGCATCTTCTTCTACTCATAGAGAAGTGCATAATTTGTATGGGTTGATGATGGCTAAAGCTTGTTATGAAGGCTTGCAACGGCATCGAGGCTCAGAGCGATCGTTTGTGTTAACGCGATCGGGTTATGCTGGTGTGCAACGCTGGTCTTCTGTATGGATGGGAGATAACCAATCGTTGTGGGAGCATTTAGAAATGTCTCTGCCGATGCTTTGCAATATGGGACTTTCGGGTGTGGGGTTTGTGGGTTGCGATATTGGCGGGTTTGCTGGTAACGCCACAGCAGAATTATTTGCTCGCTGGATGCAGGTAGGAATGCTTTACCCGTTGATGCGCGGACATTCGGCAATGTCTACTGCTCGTCATGAACCTTGGGTATTTGGCGATCGCGTTGAAAATATCTGTCGAGAATATATTAACCTACGTTATCAACTACTTCCCTACATTTATAATCTTTTTTGGGAAGCGGCAACAACAGGCGCACCGATTTTAAGACCATTATTATACCATTTCCCCAACGATCCGAAAACTTACACTCTCTACGATCAAGTATTGCTAGGTGCGTCGCTGATGGCTGCACCAATTTACCGCCCTGGAGTTGAGCATCGATCTGTCTATTTACCGCTTGGCACTTGGTATGATTGGTGGAGTGGCGATCGCTATGAAGGCCCGATTCATATTCTGGCTCATGCACCATTGGAAAGAATGCCACTGTATGTCCGTAGTGGTGCGATCGTTCCGATGCAACCTGTCAGCCAATACGTTGATCAAGCCCCGCTCGACGAGATTCGATTACGGATTTGGCCTGGTAATAATAAATATCAGCTATTTGAAGATGATGGACACACAAACGAGTATCAAGATAAAAACTTTTCGTTAGTAAATATCAGCGTATTTACTGATAAAAATCAAACAGTAGTAGAAATTGAAGCAAGAGTTGGGGAATGGACACCTTCACCGCGTCAAGTGATTGTAGAACTTGTTGGTATTGGAGAGCAACGTTTCCAAGATGATGGTAAGCAACGTAGCCTGCAATTCTGAAATACTCACAAAGCTGGCTTATTGAGCCACCATTATCTATTACTCTAAATTGTGCAACAAAAAATATGCAGGGGGACAAGGGGGACAAGTCTCTCCTTTGTCTCCCCCATCTTCCTTGTCTCCCTTGTCTCTTCTTCATCGTAAATCAAAGGGTTTAAGACCCCTACCTATATAGGTAGCGCCAGTTTCAGTCCTTAGAAGGCGGGACGCTACGCGAACGACAGGCTCAGGAACCATCGGGGTTAAAATCGAACGTAGTTGCCACAACTCTTGGAAAATACGCAAGGCACTTCTCTTCTCTACGAGACGCTACGCGAAGGTCTGAAAATGTCTAAAATGTTTGAATTTTGTTAGCGTAGCGTTAGCGAGTCCGCGTACTCTGTAAGAGTTGCAAGCTACGCTTTTAGCGTCTCGTAGAGAGCGTCATTTTGAATTTTGAATTGTTAAGCCCCATGCCCTCGGATATTTTTATTTCAAGATGAATAATTATTGTGTATTGGGGCGATGTTTTAACTACCGGGACTCAGGAGTTTGTTGCAGACGTAATAGGCTATCGTAAACCTGCCGTTTTAACATATTGTTATTTTGTAGTTCTAGAGTAATTTTGTTGAACTGATCAAAGCTCAAACCATTATCTGCGACAATTTTTTGAGCGCGAGTACAGTAATTGACTGCAATATCTTGAGCTTTCTTTGGAAGACCATTAAAGCTGTTAGAATCGTTACAAACAATCTTGGGAATTTCTCCATTGCCAATAAGTTTTTTAATTTCTTCAAAAGCATTTTGACGTGCTGGCTCCATTGCTAGCACGGCTTGAGCGTAACTATCAATTTCAGTATTGTTAACTATTGGTAATGGAGTTTGACCATCAGCTTTTAAACTCAATGAAAAAGCGTTTAAAATCACACCTGCAGTAGCGATCGCGCCCAAAAAGAATGATTGGGAAAGGATTCGCTTTCGGCTATGTCGGGAAAATAAATCGGAAATTTTCTTCATATAGTGTGTGACACAAAACTACATCAGGATATTTATAAGAACTTTGAATTATTTTCAGAGTTGGAAGTTCCAGCAACTACTCAATACAACATCAAGCTTTTATATTTGATTGTCAATTGCCTCGACATACTTGACAAAGTTCGATTATTTTAGTCTGGAGTGTTGACATATCTGATGCTCCTTGCTTGAGGCTGACTTCCAACTCCAGTAGTAGGGGTAAGCAAGAGATTAACTGTTGCACAGAAAGCAGCCTGATTTCTTGTTGTAAGAAGTAGATCCGTTTAGGATTACCGATATCAGCAGCTTGAGCGATCGCTTGTTGATTGCGCTCACCACTTTCGATCATAATCTTTACCCATAGCCAGGTGCGAAATTGTCCAATCAGTGTGGCAACTATCCGTAATCCCGGCTCAGAAGCATTGATCAGATCCGCCAAGGTTGTCAAAGCTTTAGCTGTATCTCCTGTTCTGATTGCTGCTGCTAATTGTAAGCTATTTTGAGTAGTATTTCTGACTAACTTTGTAACAGTATCTATATCTAAAGGCTTATTGCTACCTTGGGCATATAGCCGCAATTTCTCTAACTCATTGTAGAGAAGCCGTGTATCATTTCCTACGGATTCTGCCAACAACTGGGCAGTATTGGCAGTCAGTTTTACGCCCACAGTCTGGGCTGCTTGATTAACAGATTGCACCAGCAATTCTGTTTTCCAAGGGGGAATGAGCGGAAATTCTTGGAACTCGGTAGCAAACTGTTTTAACAATTTCGTGGATTTAAGGCGTTCATCTGGCTTATTACGGCTGGTGAGCAATAAAAATGAGTTTTCGGGGGTGACAGGTAGCGATCGCACCAATTCTGCTAATACATTCTCTGGACAGTGCTGAAACAGAGTAGTATTTATCAGCCATACCAAGCGCCCACCAGCGCCAAAAGTGGGTGTCATCACCTGATTTAAGCCCTGAATCGCAGCATCAGCTTGATCTGGGGGGAATGAAGAGTAGTTAAAACTAATCCATTGGGGATCGAGGATGCGATCGCGCAGCATAGCGATCGCCTTTTCGATAGCAAAATCATCCTCACCCCAGTAAACATAGATTGGCATAGACAAACCTCTTACTGGGACATTGGGCATGGGGCATGAAGAAGAGACAAGGGAGACAAGGGAGACAAGGAAGAGGGGGGGAGACAAAGGAGAGACTTGTTCAATAATTCCCCCTTGTCCCCCCACTCCCCACTCCTAAAAACTAAATACTTTTGAAATCATTCTGTTAATCGGGATAATTTTCCCTAAAATCTATCAAGTGAGAGCGTGAGGCTATAAAGATTGGACGACAACTATCAAACTTACTTAAATCGGTTAGCACGACTAACGCTGCCAGAAGCCTACAGATCGCAAGTTCAGCATATTCAGGAATCTTCTAAATTTCAGCCAGATTCTGGGTTAATACAAGCAACAGCCTTTCCTGGCTATACGCTAATTACCCCGCCTGCGGCAGAAGAAGAATCACAAAACTCTGCTTTCTATGCCAAATTACAGACTTACCAACAGGAACTTTTACAGTTGCCTGTAAACCGTAATTTGATTGTACCTGTACCTCCTGCTAGCTTCCATCTAACTTTAGCGGATTTAATTTGGGACAATGCTTACCTTGATGCCTACGAAAAAAATCCCAAATTTGACGAGGAGTTACACTCTTGTTTAGCCGAAATGTTTCAGCAATATCAACAATTGATGACAAACAGGAGTCATCCGATTAAATGGCAAATCTTGGGACTAATACTGATGCCAAGAGCTGTAGCCGTTTGTTTAGTACCCAAGGATGAAAGCTGCTACGAGGAAATTAGTAAATTTCGCCGAACAATTTATCAGAACCCCAAGTTAATTGCTTTGGGTATTGAGCAGCATTATCACTTTACAGCCCATATTACATTAGCGTATTTTGGGGAGGTTTCATCTGACTTAGACCGCACAAGTTTCAGCACAATGCTTTCTCAATTGAATGAACAATGGCTGTTAGATTTGCCAGAAATTTTAATTCATCGCGTCGAATTACGGAAGTTTAATGACATGACCCGCTATTATCGTGAACCAGACTGGCCAGTTTTAGATTTTTGATCTGATCCGCATATCATTTGAGCAACATTAAATTTGGATTTGCTAATATAGCGGTTCTCAGTTGAGTCTAATATAGACCTAACCCCCAACCCCTTCCCTACAAGAGAAGGGGAGTAAAATTCAAAGCCTCTCTCCTTTTAGGAGAGAGGTCAAAGTCTATTCCATACTAACGAGAAGCGCTACCGAGAACGGCTACTTGGCAAGAACAATAAGATTTCCAACCTTTTAGAAAAATCGGTAATCTAAGCCTTTAATTTTTCACAAATCCAACAGGAATTTTATAGTTTATTTGCATTTAAAATTCCGGTTGTTGATAACCAAGGTAAACAGCTTCTAAAAATACATCAGGTGTAATACCTTCTGGCAACTTTTTTAAATTAATAATAGCTACAACTTGCTCGGCTAACTTTAAAGATAATGAGGCTTTTGCTTTTAAGGACATTGCACCACGTCGCTGCAAATACTCACGAATAACAGCAAAATCATCAGGCATCAATGGTGATAAATCGGTAATTTGGATTAACTGTTCATGAAGTACCTTAGCCTGTTCTGAAATTATTAATGTTGCTGATGCAGTCGGTGTTTGGGCTTGAATCACAATTGTCCCAGCTGCCAAATCACCTAAGCGCTTTTCTCGACGGCCAAACATAATTAAAAATGCGCCAATAAACAAAGTTTCATCAAAGGGTCGCAGTAAGGCACGTAGAGTTGCTTGTTGTAGCCCGATGAGTCTACCATCATCTCGAACTACGCGAATTTTAGCAACCCGTTTACCAGGGGTTTGCCCAAACCATAAGGTTTCAAAAAATACAAAATAGCCGATGTAAATTGCAAAAGCGATAATGAATAAAATTGCTATTAACCAAATTGCTAAATTCCGAGCCTCAAAAAAATTGAACAGTTGCGTCGAAAAGAGAGTCCAGCAAAGGAAAAACACAAGTAAGGTTACAGTCAAAACTGTATAGTCAATCAGCAGTGCCAAAGCTCGATTGCCGATTCCCGCTAGAGTAAATTCCAGTTCTACACTTTCTGGAGTCTGGAATGTGATGCGATTAAAAAAGCGCATATTTTAACTAATTCAAAATTAATAGAGTTAAATTAAGGTGTTGAGTTAACGAAAATCCTGCAAGGGAGGTTCTCGTAATTGCAAACCTAGACCTTCGCGCCGACTACGCAAGTCAAAATATAAAACAGCTTTTAGTGCTTGCCAGAATGGCATCACAAAAACTCCACCTACTAAGCCGCTGATCAAAGAAATAACATATACAATTCCGTAGATAGTAGAACCTCGCTCAAGCTTTATTAGGAATAGTTGGGGTATATAGTTAAATACAAATACTAACGGAAATGTAACGACACAGGCAACTAAAACAACGCCCTGAATGCGAAGTACTGAAGCTTTAGTTAAGTCCCAACTTCTGGCAACACTTTCGCCACCATTGATATTTTCCTCAACAGCTAGCGGTACCTCAGCTACTACCCAACGCGAGTAGAACCAAGTTAGTCCCAACAGCATAATAACTACCGTTACAATAATTGCCAATGTAGTTGCAACTATAACACCTGTAGTACCTAGTATCCCTCCTAATACTACTCCCAGCAAGCCACCCACGATACCACCCGCGATCGCTAGTCCCAAATAAATTACAAGTATAGATATTCCTACTTGGAAAGCAACTCTTAAAAATGACCAAAGACGTGGATTAATATGGCTACTAGCAGTTTGGACATTTTCAGGTTGGTAAACCAATTCTCCAAAAGCCAAGCGTGAAATTAGTCCAGAGATAGCTGCACATTTTGCCCAGCCGTAGATCGGAACTATAACCCACAAGTGAGCAATTAAAGCCAGTTTTAGATAAGTCTTCAGATGAGAACGATACAATCGTACCGCAGCACTGACAACATTCCCAACACTCAGTGGTTGTATGGAACTGGAAGATCCAAAGTTTTCAGACATAATAGTAAATTTCCCATGAAACTACGGAGATGAAGTTGAGGCTATCTTAAGCTAAGTTAAACTCAGTGTTCCCAAAATTCATGAATATTCAACGTTGGATTGCGCGACGAGAACCGAATTGGCAACGTCTGGATGCCCTATTAAGGCAGATAGAAAAAAAAGGGTTAAAATCCTTACGAGCAGCAGAAATTAGAGAGTTAGCGAGTTTGTATCGTTCAGTGGCGGCTGATTTAGCTCGTGCCCGCACACAACAAATCGGCAATACTTTAATCCAAAGTTTACAATCTTTAACAACTCGTGCTTATACGCAGATTTACCAAGGTTCGCGCCGACAGGAATGGCAGGCAATTCTGGAATTTTACCGATGGGGATTACCATCTGTAGTTCAGAAAACATTTGCATATATTGCTGCTGCAACGGCGCTGTTTCTACTGGGGGCGCTAGTGGCTTGGTGGTATTCCTGGCAAAATCCTAGTTTTATGTCCTTGATAGTACCTGAAAGTTTGATTACCAAGGTGCGAGATGAGCATAAATTGTGGATGGGGTCAATTGTCGGCGTTGAACCTCTGGCATCCAGCAGTATTATGATCAATAACCTGTCGGTGTGTTTTGGGGCTGTTGCTGGTGGCATGACGGCTGGAGCATATACAACTTATTTGATGGTATTTAATGGCTTATTGATTGGTGCTGTTGGTACTTTGGTGGGTCAAAATAATCTGGCTTATCCTTTTTGGGCGTTTGTGTTTGGGCATGGTTCTTTGGAATTACCCGCGATCTTTTTTGCTGGGGGTGCAGGATTTTTATTAGCAAGAGCAATTTTATTTCCTGGTAAATATCGCCGTGGGGATGCACTGAAATTGTATGGTTCGCAGGCGGTGCAGCTAGTATTTGGGATTGTACCAATGTTGATTATTGCTGGTGCGATCGAAGGCTTTTTTTCTCCTAATCCCAGCATACCTGAACCGATTAAATATCTGGTCGGAATGGCATTGTTTGTCCTTTTGGTGCTGTATTGTAGTCGCAAGCAAACATCAAATAATTTAGATGGCGGCTGATTGGTAAATTTAAAAAATATTTGTCCTTGGCTTACCTCACCTTCAATTCCTCTCCTTATAAAGGAGAGGGAAGCTAGATCAAGATGAAGTTTTGCATTTTATTTAACTCACGTTCCTTACTATTCTTACACTGAAGTATAATTTTGAAATTGGGTTATTTTTTCAATTTTAATTATTTAAATTTTTCATCAGCATATTTTTGCTAAAGTAATCTAGTTAATGAAATATCAATAAACAAAAGATTAAGGAATGTTTAAAAGCAAGATTTAATCAGCTATTAATCTTTTGTTTATTCATCCTTAACCATAAAAAATGTAAGTTATTTGAATGCTGAAATTACAGCATAAAAGTATTCCTTTAATTAGAGGTAATATGATTTTTTCGACTACCATTTTGAATCGTGTCATTGCTACTTCAGTGATGACAACTTCTGTTGCACTTAGTCCATTTTCTGGTGCGATCGCACATGCTGAAACTCTCAATGGTGCAGGAGCAACTTTTCCGGCTCCACTTTACGAACGCTATGCTCGTGAAGTGAAGAAGAAATATCCCGACTTAAAAATTAACTACCAAGCAATTGGTAGCGGCGGCGGTATTCGTCAAGTCATCGCTGGAACTGTTGACTTTGGTGGTAGTGATGCTGCAATGAAAGATGATGAAATTGCTAAAGTCAAGAACGGTGTAATCTTAGTACCTACAGCAGGCGGTGCCGTTTCTGTTGTTTACAATCTTCCTGGGGTTAATAATCTTAAATTGTCCCGCGCTACACTACCAGCAATTTTCTCAGGTCAAATTACCAAATGGGATGACCAAAAAATTAAAGCTGATAATCCGGGCGTAAATCTACCAAATCAATCAATTAAATTTGTTGTTCGCGCTGATGGTAGCGGTACAACTTTCATTTTCACCAATCACTTGAGTGCTACCAGTGGTTATTTTAAAGGCAGAGTTGGAACTAACACTGCTCCCAAATGGAATCTGCCAAACGTCCTCAAAGGTAAAGGCAATCCAGGTGTAGCTGCTTTAGTATCTCGTACTTCCGGTTCTATTGGTTATGTAGAATATAGCTACGCTGTCCAAAATAACCTGAAATCAGCACTGGTACAAAATAAGAAAGGAGAATTTGTTGCTCCTTCTTTAGAATCTGCAAATGCAGCTTTATCAACTGTGAATTTCCCCGAAAACTACCGCGTTTTCGTCGGAGAACCAGCACAGGGTTATCCAATTGTAGGTCTTACTTGGATGTTGGTTTACAAACAGTATGCTAATGCTTCCAAAGCTGATGCTGTCAAGAAATGGATCAATTGGGTATTGAAAGACGGGCAACAATATAACGATGACCTCAACTACACCAAAATTCCATCTGATGTGGTAAATCGGGTGCTTCAGACAGTAAATAGCTCTGTCAAGCCTTAATTTGCAATCTTATCGAAAGAGTGCTGAGTAAAAAACAATATAGCAGTTATCGAACCTTGTGATTGATGTACAAGAACCCCACCCCCAACCCCCTCCCCGCCTGCGAGGAGGGGGCTATGATATATCTCATGTGATTAGGAAAGGCTATTATAATTTCACTCAGCACTGATGAATACTTTCCTCTGATAATAGAGTGAGTTATTAATTCACTCTATTAGTAATAAAAAAATCTATTTTATTGATTTGTAATGGCAAATTCATCTGAACCAGCCGACAGAAATTCATCAGATAATTCAAATCTAGGCGATGAAAATTTCAATTTAACAGCTATCGGCGGCACAAATTTATGGTTTGACCAAGGTTTTACACGGCTAGTATACTTTTTTGCCGTGATTACTGTTGCAGTCCTATTTATGATGAGTTGGGTAATTTCACACGAAGCTCTGCCAGCCATTAAACAGTTTGGGCTGGGGTTTTTATGGGGTCAAGATTGGGATACAGGTAATCAGATTTTTGGTGCATTACCTTATATTTATGGAAGTTTGGTGAGTAGTGCGATCGCTATTTTATTCGCTGTCCCAGTGGGAATAGCAGTAGCCTTAGTCACGAGTGAAAATTTCTTACCTTCATCGCTACGAACAACTTTAGCATTTGTTGTTGAATTAATTGCAGCAATTCCCAGTGTGATTATTGGTTTATGGGCAATTTTTGTTTTTATTCCAGTTCTAGAACCTCTACAAAAGTTGCTCTCGAGCACATTGAAATGGATACCTCTGTTTAATACAGAAGACCCTTCGGGGACTAATATGTTGACTGCTGGAATTATTCTAGCGATCATGATTTTGCCGACAATGGCAGCAATTACTCGTGATGTCTTAATGGCTATTCCTAAAGAATTACGTAGCGCATCTATGGCTTTGGGTGGCACCCGTTGGGAAACAATTTTTCGAGTCTTGCTACCAGCTGGATTTTCTGGAATGGTGAGTGCAGCAATGCTAGCCTTAGGACGTGCTTTGGGCGAAACAATGGCTGTGACTATGGTAATTGGTAACTCGGCTCAAATCAGTGCTTCTTTACTCGATCCAGGTTATACAATTCCCTCTGTATTAGCTAATGAATTTGCTGAAGCTGAACCGGGATTGCATATAGGCGCTCTCAGCTATTTGGCATTGATTTTGTTTGGCGTAACTCTAGCTGTAAATATTGGCGCTGTACTCTTGGTGAGGTGGGTTGGCAGGAAAAATAAATAATCCTATTTCAGTTTAATGTTGCTACAAATATTTCCATCTCAATGTAGCAAGACGTTTATCAATCAAAATTTGTAAAAAATATGAGTGGTTCCATCCAGTCTGAAACTGATGAATTGGCGACAGAATTATGCAGTCCTCTGCCAAGAGAGCGAGTAATATTTACTTATGCAATGAATGCGATCGCCTTTGCTTTGACAGGTTTAGCATTGATTCCTTTATTATCAATTTTATGGGAAATTCTCGTCCGGGGAATATCTGGACTGAAATCAGATATGTTTGTCAAAGCAGTGATTGATAATGGCTTTGGCAATGCCATACTGGGAACCATAATCATGGTATTAATTGGTGCTATTTTAAGCATTCCCACAGGGATAATGACAGGAATTTTCTTGGCAGAATTTAGTCAAACCAACCCAATTACTGAGCTTGTTCGTTTTATCAGCAGTATTTTAACAGGCGTGCCTTCAATTGTTGTAGGCGTATTCGCTTACGGTGTGATAGTTTTGGTAACTAAAGGATTTAGTGCGATCGCAGGTGGTTTTGCTTTAGCCGTGATTATGCTACCTGTGATTATACTGACAACAGAAGAATCTTTAAAACTTATTCCCATATCTCAACGCCTTGCCTCGGCTGCTTTAGGTGGAACTCGCTTCCAAACTATTTTTCGCATCGTTGTAACTGCTGCAATTCCCGGAATTACTACAGGCATTTTATTAGCTGTAGCTCGTGCGGCTGGTGAAACAGCACCCTTAATTTTTACTGCTTTATTTAGTCTAGATTGGTCAGAAGAATTCTTAAGTCCAACAGCTTCCTTACCAGTATTAATTTTTAACCTCTACAACGACCCCGACCCGGAAAAAAGCCAATTAGTATGGACTACTTCTATAGTTCTACTCTGCTTAATTTTATGTGTCAGTATTCTGTCTCGCTTAGTTATTAGACAGAGAAGAATAAACTAAAAATAAATTTTTGTTTTGTTTCGCACCTTGGGCAAGTATGAATAACCTAATTCCAGCTATCAAAGTTAAAAATATCAGCTTTTACTATGGCACAATCAAGGCGATCGAAGGGGTATCAATAGATATTTGTCAGAATCAAGTAACCGCAATTATTGGCCCTAGTGGTTGTGGTAAATCTACCTTTATCAAAATTCTGAATCGGATTAGCGAATTAGAAGGGCCTGTGAAAGTTGAAGGAGATGTAGAATTTTTTGGTCAGAATATTTATGCTCCTCGTGTCAACATCAATCGCTTACGCCGCCAAATTGGTATGGTCTTTCAAAAACCGAATCCTTTTCCCCTGAGTATTTACGAAAATGTCGCCTACGGTATGAGGATAGCAGGCAGGTATTCCAAAGTAGAATTAGATGAAATTGTCGAATCTGCCCTCAAAGGTGCTGCTCTTTGGAATGAAGTCAAAGATAAGTTGGATAAATCCGGTTTAGGGCTTTCTGGTGGTCAACAACAAAGATTATGTATTGCCCGTGCTTTAGCAGTCAAGCCGAAAGTTCTGCTGATGGATGAGCCTTGCTCGGCTCTTGACCCGATCGCTACGATGAAAGTTGAGGAACTGCTCCATAGTTTGAAGTCTCAGTTGACAATTGCGATCGTTACCCACAATATGCAGCAAGCCGCTCGCGTTTCTGATTTTACGGCTTTCTTCAGCACAGATGAAAGTCGGATTGGTCAAATGGTTGAATTTGGCGCTACAGAGCAAATCTTTAACAACCCATTAGACCCCCGCACCCGCGACTACATTTCCGGGCGTTTCGGTTAAAGTATGTCCTAGCGTGAAGTCTTAATATCCTGTTTGCACAGGTTCCCAGATTCAATACGTTTGCTCTTACACGTTAATTGCGATCGCTATGTCCGCGTGCAAATGGCGCAGATGGATTACCAAGAGCGATCGCAAAAAGAACACTATCAACTCCTAGATGCTTTTTCACTCTGATAGTCATTACTCTCCATATTAGGGGCATGAATCGGTTAGTGATCTACTAGAACAGACTAAACGGGAAACTTATATTATTCTCTTTCTGAGAGAATAGGTATGGTCGTCTATGAAAAAACTGATCCAGCGTATTAAGGCATTGCTCCAACGTATCCTCAAGAGGTTTGCATCCAATTCTCAGCAGACATCGCCCTTAATAAATTTTCGCCGGTTAGACACATCTATTCCTAGTGTTTTTCCCCGATGGGAGTCTGGTTTGGTGCTTGTGTGTTCCCAATGTGCAAACGAGCAACCAAATAGTTTTCATCCAACTAGCAGAAGCTCAACAGCTTGCGAAGACTTAGAGAATTGGTTGAAATCGCGTTTAAAATTTGAGGGATTATGGGGTGAATTTCGGGTCGTTAGCACCAGTTGTTTAGGGGTTTGTCCACAGATGGGCATTACTGTTGTTGTTGTAAGTAATGGAAGTCACGGGAATAGTCCATGCTTAATTGTAAATCCTCAGAACGATCGCGAACTTCTCTACTCATACATCAAACAGAATAAAGGGTGACTTCAAAGCTTTGCTAACGCTTAGTACAGAATTTTATCGGAAATCAAAGGGTGTAAGACCCCAACTCTTGGAGACGCTGCGCGTAGCTTGCTTCCCTGTAAGGGTACAATTTTGAATTTTGAATTTTGAATTGTTATCAGTCGTCTTGAGACGACTTTAGCTATTAGCCTCAGAATTCATTCTGAGGCGGTTATTGGAACTGGTGTAAGATATTTAGTTGTAACAGAAACCAGTGGCTGAAACCCGACTGTAACTTTTACGCTAACCGCAGATAAGGACACTTTTCTAAAAACCCAGATGCCTTATTCTGTCCATCTAAATTATGAGTATGTGCTGGCGTAGGTCGAATAATGCCACCAAACAAGTCATCCAACCCATAGGGAGTGAAAAATTGCCATTGGCCTTGTGTATCTTGTCGAACTCCCACAGCAGTAGCAGTGTGCAGCCAATCTGCGATCGCATCCTCTGTACTAGTGTAAGGTCTGCTGCCAACACGCCAACGAGCAAAACTAGCTTGATTTTTGACATCAAATTGGTCATGAGGAAATTGTTCTGTGAGAGTCGCCTTTGCTGCTAGTTCTTGGGAACGGTTCCCCTCTATATCAAAGAATGCAATATCAAAATCTTTAATACCCAACCGACAATTCTCGCCAAAAATTGAATGCCAAACGGTGTTTCGGACTGCACCTCCGGCTAACCACCAGTTCGGTAGATTTAGTTGGGCGATCGCTCTTAATACTATATCAATACGTGTATCAGCTAAAATCATTTGTAAACGAGTGTTACTATTCATATCAAATTCCTGGGATTGTCAAGTAGAAGGTGAAAATATTATCATTCACATTTCATTAAGCTTAGGGTGTTGATAGTCCTGCGGTGACACTTGGCGGGTCGATGTTTTTTAGTTTTGCGGAAGGTTAAATTGTGAATTTAGAATTTAGAACTTTTATTTATGGAAGATTTATTTGCGCGGCTAGAACGCACACTCAATCCTGAACTGCCTTCCCTAACAGAGTCACAACAACAACTTTTACAAGAACTCAGTATTGATCAAAATCAACCCGGTACGATTGGGCATAACTTTCAAACTCTGATAGATTTTTTACAACCAAATGGAGTGGAAGTTAGTAGTGTTAATAACCTTCTACCCCTAAAAGTACTATCAGAACTTAATTCTCGGTTAAGTCATCCAATTGAAACTAAACTCAAACGCCCTGTACAGAAATCATACCCCTATATTAATGGGTTATATCTGTTATTACGCAGTTCTGGGATAGCCCAAATTAGATCCCAAGGTAAGAAGCAAATTTTAGTATTAGACGCAGCCACCTTAGAATCATGGTCAAATCTCAACCCAACAGAACGCTATTTCAACTTATTAGAAGCTTGGTTAATTTGGGGAAATAACGAAATTTTGGGTGAACATCAAGACTCATTCGGGAATTTATTTAGATGCATTCAACTTTGGACTCGCGTCCCAGATAAAGGTTTAAAATTTCCTAAATATGAAGACCAACACGATATTAGTTATTACCCTGGTCTACATAACGTTGCCCTATTAGAGTTATTTGGATTGTTATCTATCAAACATGGAAAACCACAAGAAGGCAAGGGCTGGCGCATTACTAGTTTACAACGCTTGCCCTTTGGTGATGCTCTGTTGCAATTACTCTTTCCATTGGGTATACGAGGAGAATTACAGGATGAGGTAAATGTGATTTTTGGAAAATTGCAGCCACATTTTCAACCATTTTTTCCAGAATGGGAGCATAATTTATTTGTTCCAAGCCAAGGCTTCACTGATGGTATTTATATTTTTAAAGTGTCCATTTCTCAGGCTTGGAGACGCATTGCCATACCAGCAAAAAAACCATTAGGCTGGCTAGCAGAGACAATTCTTGATGCTTTTGACTTTGATTACGATCACCTGTATGAGTTTAGTTATAAAGACCATTTTGGCCGCATAATCAAAATCGGTCATCCCTATATGGAAACACCCCCATTTGCAGACCAAGTGCAAATTGGTGATTTGTCTCTCAAACCGGGTACTAAAATGACTTATCTTTATGATTTTGGTGACAACTGGAAATTTGATGTGCAGTTAGAAGCAATTAATCCACCTGATAACAAAATCAAAAAAGCAAAAATTTTAGAAGTTCACGGAAATGCACCTCAACAGTATTGGAGTGAGGATGATGAATCGGAGGAAGATGAAGAATGAGGAAGATTTAGGGAGGCGTGGAGAATTAAAATGTCCTTATGTCCCCGTGTTTTTTGTTTGTGTCTGCGACAACCAGCTTTAAAATTGAGATAGCTTTAGTTACAATAAACCAACACAAATTATCAGGAGATAAAACCTGTGAGTCTTCCATATACTGGAGGTTGTCAATGTGGACAGATTCGTTATGAAATTCATGCCCAACCGTTAACCCTTTACTTATGCCACTGCAAAGAGTGTCAAAAACAATCGTCTAGTGCCTTTGGAATGTCTCTCACAGTCCTACGAGATGCTGTTGTAATTGTCCAGGGAAAACCGAAAGCTTGGACTCGGAAAAATGATAGCGGACGTGAAGTAAATAACCTATTCTGTGGCGACTGCGGAACGCGATTGTTCCATGAACGGACTTACAACTCAAATACTATCAATGTCAAAGCCGGAACCTTGGATGATACAAGTTGGTTACGCCCAGTAGGTAACATTTGGACACGCAGTGCCCAGTCATGGGTGATAATTTCAGACCAATTACTCAACTATGACGGGCAACCAGAGGATAGGCAGCCTTTATGGGAAAAATGGAAACAACAACATCCATAAATGCACAACTCCCGATATCAGACATCATACCTCTGGCACTTAAATCAACGCTCTCGGTTGGTAGTCTAACTCATAACTGTACCAAAGGAGATAATAATAAATTTTTACTGGTAAACTACTTTAATGAACATATTAAATTTTTTCAAACAGTAATAGTCAACCCAAATTATAAGTTCAGCTTGTGTATCATATATATTTCTACTTGTCTGCAAATCATTAATAAAGCTAACACACTATTAATATTTCACATGAAAACTTACTGGATATTTCCAATCAAGTGATTTAAGTGAAACTGGATAAGTAAGACGATTTTGGCTCATTCTCAACACTTTTAACAGTTATTTCTAGACAAAGTTGATGATAAACGACACACCGAAAGAATTGAACCCAGACCAAGAAATTGGGCGCTTGATTGATGAGGTAATGTCTTCATCTCTGACTGATGAACAGTACCGCAAAAAGATGCAGCGACGCAAAGAAGTCCAAGAGAAGCGCATCGCAGAAGCTGTACCAGAAAAAGGGTTAATTATTGTAAATACTGGTAACGGTAAGGGTAAAACTACTGCGGCTTTGGGGATGGTGTTACGATCGCTCGGTCACGGGTATAAAGTAGCGATCATCCAATTCATCAAAGGTAGCTGGGAACCTTCCGAAAAAAGGGTTTTCAGCTATTGGGAAGACCAGATAGAATTTCACGCAATGGGCGAAGGCTTTACCTGGGAAACTCAAGACCGCGATCGCGATCTCGACAAAGCTAGCGCCGCCTGGGAGAAATCATTAGAATATATCCGCAACCCAGACTTTCAGCTGGTCTTGTTAGACGAAATCAATATCGCCCTGAAAATGTCTTACTTACCAGTAGAAGAGGTTTTAGCAGGTTTGGCGCAAAAACCAGCTAACAAACACGTTATTCTCACAGGTAGAGGCGCACCGGCTGCTTTAATTGAGCGTGCTGACCTCGTAACCGAAATGACCTTAGTTAAGCACCCCTTCCGCGATCAAGGTGTGAAGGCGCAACCAGGAATTGAGTATTAAACAAAGAAGAATTCAGCAATGATTTCCATTGCAGGAGTAATGGAGGTGATTTTGTGCTGTCAAAAATTACTAAGCTAATCTTCATTCATTTTTCCAGAATGATTCGCTTGTAGTAAGGGCTTCAGCCCTGCTTTTATGCAACTTAAATGCTCATTAGCTTAATGAATTCAAAACAGACACTTTGCGATCGCTTCTACATTCTCTACATTTCGCGCATGACGTTGCAGTGCTAGCGGGAGTTCGTCGTCCGATGATGATTGGGTTTGAGTCTGATGAAATTCGGCGGATGGTGACAATGGATAACCTCACCGCAGTAGAGTGATAGCAATTTATGAGCAGAGCAGTATCTAAACTAACCTCTTCCACATAAAAGCAGAACTTACGCAAACAATAGCCAAAAGCGTGATTTTCTTCTTAGCGGCAATTCATGAATTGCCGCTACAGCGTGTACTTTTGCGTAAGTCCTAAAAAGTTGTATATTTAATTGTGTAGACCGTTCACAGTTAATAGTCGTTCTGAAATTATTTAAATTTTTAGTTGTAGAAACAAAAGAACGAACTCATGGCAAATTCAGTTTTCAACTTATCTAACCTCAACGGCACTAACGGCTTCGTCATCAACGGTATCAATGCATATGAGTTTTCAGGTAGTTCTGTAAGCAGTGCCGGAGACATCAACGGCGACGGCATCGCTGACCTGATTATCGGGGCAGATAATGCCTCCCCCAACGGTGACTCCTCAGGGCAGAGCTACGTGGTGTTTGGCAGCAAGTCCGGTTTTGGTGCCCAAGTCAACCTATCCACGCTCAACGGTACTAATGGCTTTGTCATCAACGGCATCAAAGCAAATGACCATTCAGGCTTCTCTGTCAGCAGTGCGGGAGACATCAACGGTGACGGCATTGACGACCTGATTATCGGGACAGATATTGAGGGCTCCGACGGCGAGCTTTCACAGCAGGGCTACGTGGTGTTTGGCAGTAAGTCCGGTTTTGGTGCCCAATTCAACCTCTCCACCCTCAACGGCACTAACGGCTTTGCCATCAACAGCATCAAAGCAGGCGACTTCTCAATGAACTCTGTCAGCAGTGCAGGAGACATCAACGGCGACGGCATCGCTGACCTGATTATCGGGGCAGAGATAGAGGGCTCCTTCGGCGAGCTTTCAGAGCAGGGCTACGTGGTGTTTGGCAGTAAGTCCGGTTTTGGTGCCCAATTCAACCTCTCCACCCTCAACGGCACTAACGGCTTTGCCATCAACAGCATCAAAGCAGGCGACTTCTCAATGAACTCTGTCAGCAGTGCAGGAGACATCAACGGCGACGGCATCGCTGACCTGATTATCGGGGCAGAGATAGAGGGCTCCTTCGGCGAGCTTTCAGAGCAGGGCTACGTGGTGTTTGGCAGTAAGTCCGGTTTTGGTGCCCAATTCAACGTCTCTACCCTCAACGGCACTAACGGCTTTGCCATCAACACCATCAGTAGTAATGAATATAACTTATTAGGCTTCTCTGTCAGCAGTGCGGGAGACATCAACAGCGACGGCATCGCTGACCTCATTATCGGGGCATATAGTGCCTCCCCCAACGGCGATAGATCAGGGCAGAGCTATGTGGTGTTTGGCAGCAAGGGGGGTTTTGATGCCAGCGTCAACGTCTCCACCCTCAACGGCACTAACGGCTTTGCCATCAACGGCATCAAGGCAGATGACGGCTCAGGCATCTCTGTCAGCAGTGCGGGAGACATCAACGGCGACGGCATCGCTGACCTGATTATCGGGGCACCAAATGCCTCCCCCAACGGTGACTTCTCAGGGCAGAGCTACGTGGTGTTTGGCAGCAAGTCCGGTTTTGGTGCCCAACTCAACCTCTCCACCCTCAACGGCACTAACGGCTTTGCCATCAACGGCATCAATGCAAAAGACGAATCAGGCACCTCTGTGAGCAGTGCGGGAGACATCAACGGCGACGGTTTTGACGACCTGATTATCGGGGCACCAGATGCCGGCACTTCTTCAGGGCAGAGCTACGTGCTGTTTGGGGGGAAGAATGTAGCTAGTGGCAGCACAATTATTAACCTGACGGGAACTGCTGGTATAGATACTCTTGTAGGCACAATTGGCAACAACATCATCGACGGCAAAGCTGGTAACGACAAGCTCACTGGTAACGGTGGTCAAGATAAATTTGTGATTCGCCCTGGCGATGGCATCGACACCATCACCGACTTTGTCGGCGTCGGCATTGGCACAAAACCTTCACCGTCGGTAATTGCCGAGGTGGATACCTTGGATTTTACAGGTTCGGGATTGACTGCTAAAAATCTGCAATTAACTCAAAATGGCAAGAATCTAGAAGTCACTTTTGAAGATACAAGCAACACCAAAGTCATCCTGCAAAACTTTCAACTAGAAAACTTGGATAATTTACCCGCATCGTATAGCAGACCACCTATCGGCAATATCCTGTTTGATGGACAGACCAGCATCGCTGACAGTTTTGATGTCTTCGATGCCAACTCCACTCAAACTAATTTGTTTAACAAGAACACTGTGACTTTCCTCAATGACCTTAACAATAACATCACGAGTTTTTACGACTCCAATGATGTGATTAATGGTCAGGGAGGTGATGACATCATCGACGGCAAGGATGGCAATGATTTGCTGCGGGGTGATACTGGTAATGATACCCTCATCGGTGGTACGGGTAATGATACTCTGGTTGGCGGTGCTGGTAATGACGTACTCACTGGTGGTGCGGGTGCTGACAGATTCCTTTACAACACCAGTGCTGCTTTTAACGGCGCTGCTATTGGTCTAGATACGATTAGTGACTTCAACAGTTCTGAAGCTGATAAGATTGTAGTGGATAAGACTACCTTTAGCGCGATCGCCTCTGTTGCGGGAAATGGTTTTAGTAATGTCAATGATTTTCAAGTCACTAATTTCGGCCAAGCCAGCACAGCGAAAATTGTCTACAACCCGGTGAGTGGGCAATTGTTCTACAACGAAAATGGCAGTGCGCCTGGTTTCGGGAGTGGCGGTTTGTTTGCGACTCTAACTGGTGCGCCAACTCTCACGGCATCAGATTTTATCATCCAAGCGTAATTCATTTGGAACAGCAAACTTTAATACCATTTTACACAAACCCTGATACATCCAGATTTATCGTCGGGGCACTTCAGGCAATAGATTAGGTAATGATAAATGACGATTTATGAAAACACTCAAAAATTCATGATTCATCATCAAGATTTGGAATTTATTTATATTTGACTAGCTTTGTGTAGATTAGTATTGGAGATTATTTGCACATTTGCAATGTGCGGCGATCGCTAGCAGTGATAGAATTTAATCGGTAAAAGTCTTGCAGAGCCACCGAGTAAGCATAACTACTTGATTCGTCTTCACCGACTTTAGGCAATCTACTGCTTGTAGCTACCTGATTCGACTGAGTAGAACTAGCTTCATTTGCTGAACCATTAACCGTCATTGCCAGCTCTCCTGATGGGTTGAGTGTACCCTGAAAACAATTAAACTCTGATTGCGGCATATACAATGCACCCGTTACCTTAGCCTGCTGCTTTTGAAATATGATGTAAGCTTGACCAAGCTGATTTGGTTTTGGGGATTGACCATAGAGATAAACCCCATCTTTTTCAGGAAAATTCGCTTGTTGCAAAACTCCCGCGCCTTTTGTCGCTCCCTGAGAACCTGGAACCAGCGCGGTGATTGTAGTTTGTGTTTTGCCGATCTTATGGCCAAAAAGCTCTCTATCTCCAGAATCCGCATTAAGTTGACTTCTCTGGTCTCGAACTCTTCTTAGCTGCGACAGAAGAGAGGGTTCGGAGCTTTTCTCAATTTGAGGCGATGATAATCGAGAATTTGTAACTGATACTACTTGAGTTTGCTTGCCTATAAAGCCCAAACCGAGAAGTAAGCCTAAGCCCGCGAGGGAAATTCCCCACTGACGGGGAGATAATAATTGATGAAGGTTGTTAAGCACCCTACTTCTCCTGTTAAAAAACTAACTAAGTTCTCTATAACCTACTTAAACTATAACCAAGTCTTAATTGTCAAAGACTCTGTTAACGACTTAATATTACTATTGTCCAAAAAAGAAAACTGTCAAAAAATAAAGTTTTCATTTAACTTACTTCAATAATCTTAGATTACCATCAGTTAGAGTATTTATTGTTCATCCAATAGATTCATCCCATTGGGTGAGGTTAATCACAAATTCAACCTTCTCAATTAACATTGAATTTTTGACATCTTGCATTTGAGATTTTTCTGGTAGGAAAAATACTGATATTTTTTCTCAGATTTGTCTCCGTAGAAGTGCAAGTCGCAGATCCCCGACTTCTCAAAGAAGTCGGGGATCTTGAAGTCGGTGATCTTAAAGCCTAACGCACCCTACCACGAATGACACCATTTTAGCCTTGTCACGCCACTACCTATATTTAAAAAATCAAATATGACTCCTATAGATGTGGTTTAAATACGCGACTTGACAAATTTCTCTAATCGATCCATTCCCTTTTCAATCGTCGCCATATCTGTGGCGTAGGAAAGGCGAATGTTGTCATCAGCACCAAAGGCAATTCCAGGAATGACTGCAACTTGATATTCTTCCAGCAAAGCGTCAGAAAATTCTAGGGATTTTAGACCGGTTTTGCTGATATCAGGGAACAGATAAAAAGCGCCATCTGGTGAGGCGGTACTCAATCCGGGAATGGCGTTGAGTCTTTCTAGCATTACCTGTCGGCGTTTGGCGAAGGCTTGGCGCATTTCTTCGACACAATCTTGAGGACTTTGTAGCGCCGCGATCGCACCATATTGGGCAAAGGTACACACGTTAGATGTACTATGTCCTTGGATGGTACTCGCAGCTTTAATAATTTCCACTGGCCCTGCTAAATAACCAAGTCTCCACCCAGTCATCGAATAAGCCTTGGCAAAACCATTACTAATCAAAGTGCGGTCAAAAATTTCCTTCCCTAGAGAACCGATGCTGATATGTTCTGCACCGTCGTAGAGAATCTTTTCGTAAATCTCATCAGAGACGACAAGGATATCTGTATCAACTATTACCTTCGCCAGTGCTTTGATTTCATCTGGCGTGTAAACCATTCCCGTAGGATTAGATGGGGAGTTGAGGATAAATAACTTCGTCTTAGGCGTGATTGCTTTACGGAGTTGTTCGGGCGTAATTTTATAACCAGTCGTGGCATCTGTGGGTACAATCACCGAAACTCCACCGGCTAAAGTCACCATTTCGGGATAACTTAGCCAGTAGGGAGCAGGGATAATTACCTGATCACCGGGATCGATTAGCGCCACTATTAAGTTGTACAGAGAATGCTTACCGCCATTGCTGACGAGGACATTTTCTGACTTGTAATCAAGACCGTTATCAATTTTAAGCTTATGGGCGATCGCTTCCCTTAACTTTGGTTCTCCGGCTGCTGCACCGTACTTGGTTTTGCCTTCATCCAAAGCCTTTACTGCTGCGGTTTTGATATGCGCTGGAGTATCAAAATCTGGTTCTCCAGCGCTAAAACTACAAACATCTATTCCTTCTGCCTTCAGAGCCTTAGCCTTGGCTGCGATCGCTAAGGTTAATGAAGGTGTTACCTGACTTACTCTTGCTGCCAGCTTCATTCTTACTTTTTTTTGGCAAATCTTTCACTGATCTAAGGATATCCTAGAATCTCTACCAAGATTTGTTCAACCAAATAAATGCCATGACTGACGAATTCTACAATAGAGGATTGGAAAAGGCTAGGCGAAAGGACTACGCTGGAGCAATTGAAGAATTTAACCATGCTTTAGAACTGACACCTTACTTTACTGAAGCTTACTTGCAACGGGGTTTGGCATATTATGACTCAGGGGCAATCGTTAACGCTGTTTCAGATTATACTGAAATCCTCAAGCTTAATCCTGAGAGTGTAGAGGCATATTATTGTCGTGGATTGGCAAGGGTGGCGCTGAAAAATTTACCGGGGGCGCTGGAGGATGTTGACCGTGCTATTCGTCTGAATCTGAATTATGCTGCTGCTTATAATCTGCGGGGGATAGTGCGGCGCAAACAGGGTTATATTCAAGATGCGATCGCTAATTTTAAAAAAGCTGCACAATTATATCTAGAGCAACAGGATAAAGAGAATTGCCGCCTTTGTCTGGAACTAATTAAACAGCTGCAACCCAAAGAATTACCTGTTGTACAGCAATCACATTCCACCAATGCGCCAATTTTATCCACAAATGAATATTTTACGCAATTATTAGAAAAAGCGGAAAAGGGAGATACCCAAGAGGCAGTGGCTGATTTAAACTGGCTATTAAAAGCCGATCCGCAAGATGCCCAAGCTTACTGCTGTCGTGGGGTTGTGCGTTGTAAAATGGGGAATTATCGAGAAGCGATCGCAGATTTTAATCAAGCATTGCGACTAAATTTTCCAGATGCGATTGTCTATCGCAACCGAGGCAAAGCCCGTTCTATATTGGGAGATCATCAAGGTGCGATCGCGGATTTTAACCAAGCACTCCAGATTCAACCTGAAGATGCCTTAGTTTATATTGCCAGAGGTAATGCCTATCGGTCAACGGGCAATTATCTCGGTGCAATTCCAGATTACACCAAAGCGCTGCAAATCAATCCCGATGATGCTCAAGCTTACTACAATCGCGGCATTGCTTATACTTGTTTAGAAGAAATCCAAAACGCCGTGGAAGATTATCAACGGGCGGCGAGTATCTTTTGTGAACAAGAAGACTGGGGAAATTATCAACAAGTCATAAGTAGCCTAGAAAAAATCCATAAATTTAGTCCAGAGACAAAAAAGCAAAAATATAATCTGCTACGTCAGCGACTTTTGCGAATGGTTGGGGGATATTGGGAAATTGCCGAACGATTGATTCAACAGAAGCAGGATTATCATCCTGGGATGTCAGACGAGTGGTATTTGCAAAAAGTTATTGATGATTTAGAACGCGATCGCGGGAGATAAAATATAAATGGTAGTATACACGAAAATTCACCTGTAGAAATGTACGGGTGAAAATGCGATTAATCACTTGCTATTTTCCAATGAACTAAACGCACCGGATATTAAGAAGGTTTCAAAGTTTAGTTAGAATTGCAAGTTTGAAGGCGACGGCGCAATCCAAACATGCTAACTGCTGCCACTGCAAACATTGACAGAGTAACAGATGGTTCAGGAATGCTAGTGCCCATTAGCGCTTTAACATTTGCCTCGCCGATATCAAGAACGACGACAAGATCATTAAAGTCACGGTCGCTTGCGGTTCCGTATACATCCTCAAATCCCAGGATGATGTAGTTGTTATAACTATAAGCGAGTACGTGGTTTAGTCCGTCACCATTCGAGGCAGTTTGAGTACCAAGGATCTTGCTAGCACCAGTTTTCAAAAAGAAGTCGAGTTGAGTACCTGCGGCAATATTACCAACTTTTACTTTATCACCTAACTGTAGTACAGCATCGCCGCCGCTCATCATACACCCAACTCCGCCACAAGAAGCATCCTTAAAAAGCAGCCCAGAATTGCTAGTAGTTGCTGTTGTGGCATTAAAGGCTAACTGGTTTCTAAAACTAGCGCCCTCATTGATGAAGAAAACAGATACGTCGGAGTCGTATTTTAGCTTTAATTTATTAGGGTCTAATTGAAGTTTTGCGCTGTCTAGGACTTTAAAGCCTTCTTTTTGGACAAATTGTTGAAAAGGAGTGTTGTTAAAACCAGTTGCAGATTCATGATATATCGTTGGTTGAGTCCAAGCATTATTCCAAGTAAAATCAGCAGCAGATGCAGTTTCTACTTTGGCAACTAATCCGGTCAAGGTAGCTGTAGCGGCAATCAAGGCAGTCAACAAAGTAGCTTTCATATCAGAATTCATTAAGTAGGGAAAACAATTTAGACAGTAATATTTTTAGCACCCCGTCCGTCTCGCTACTTAAGTTCTAACAGCTATGCTTTGGCAAAGTCAATCTTTATTTTGGCTTTTGTTTGTATATTTAAATAGCTCTTTATTTAAAGTATTTTTACTGAAAAAGGGACTGAATTAATCACCTCATGTACTGTCATTATGATTCAGTGTTTAAATTTAATAGATAATGAGACTTTTATCGAAAATAGACCTCTTGCAAAAGTCCCTAACACCCCACCCCCAGCCCCTCTCCGCCTGCGGGGAGGGGTTCTTTTTTTGATTTATGCAAGAAGTCTAATGTATATTTTTTATTAAAATTAGATGTGTAATGTTGATAGTTAAAGTCCAAAACCTAAAAAAGTTAGGGGTACTCACTAGTATCCCTAACTTTGTAGTACTACTGCTTTGTAACTCTCAAATCATGGGCTGTAATTATACCAATTCTTCAAAAAAGAGTTACAGAAAAGAGAAAATAGAGTCTTACTATTACCTATTAACCGTTACAACACCTAACTGACTACCGCTTCAGCTTTTTCTTCTACTTTTTCCTTCACTAGGACATAAGGCTTTTCTGCACCTTGCGCTAGATATTCTGCAAGCTGACTTTCGATTTGATCGCGCACGATTTGGCGATACTCTAGAAAATGCTCGTTGTGGGCACAAGCGGCAATATAATGCTCAACAACTCCAGGGTTACGCTTGATAATGCTGAACAAATGATGCCAGAACTTCCAACGGGTTTCTCGTTTGATGCCTTGTCGCCAAATTACAGTCAGCAGTGCTTTCACAACTACTAACTCTGGCATTTTTGCTGGCGCTTTCCAACTCGGCAAACCCATCATTAAGAAACAGCGATAGGTACGATCTAAGTACTGCACTGGGTCGTATAAAGTACAGAATGCCTCAATATATTCTCTGGCAAGTTCTTCTAGGGGACGGGTGGGGAGAAAGTTCATCAATGTTGTCTGGTTGATGTTGCCATCTTGATTTTCCCGTAGTCGTCCTTCTCTTTTCAGGCGATGCCAAAGCGCGGTATTTGGTAACGCTTGCAACATCGCAAAGGTTGTAGAGGGAATTGCTGCTTGTTCTGCAAAGCGGACAATGCGATCGCCTGCACCTGCTTTTTCGCCATCAAAGCCGATAATAAACCCAGCCATTGGGCGTAATCCGGCTTTGGTGATGGTTTGCACTGACTCAGTTAGGGAACTGCGAGTATTTTGAAACTTTTTGGTCATTTGCAAACTATCCTCATCCGGCGTTTCGATTCCCAAAAACACCGCCGCGAAACCACACTCAACCATCAACTCCAACATTTCTGCATCTTCTGCTAAGTCAATTGAAGCTTCAGTGTCAAACCGGAAGGGATATTTGTGTTCTGCCATCCAGACTTTTAACTCTTTCAGCAACAATTTCACATTTCGCTTGTTGCCAATAAAGTTATCATCTACCATGAACACACCCCGCCGCCAACCCAATTCATAGAGATAATCTAATTCTGCTAACAGTTGTGCTGGGGTTTTGGTGCGCGGTTTGCGCCCGTAGAGAACAATAATGTCGCAAAATTCGCATTGGAAGGGACACCCACGCGAAAACTGCACTGACATCATGTCATAGGCATTCAATTCTAATAAATCAAAACGGGGTATTGGTGTGCTTGTGACATCAGGTTTTTCTGTGGCGCGGAAAGTGCCAGATGTGTCTCCCCGTTGGATTGCCTCAATAAACATGGGTAGCGTAATTTCCCCTTCATCCAGAATTAGAAAATCTGCGCCCACATTTTCAACTTCATGAGGTACAGAGGTGGGGTAGGGTCCGCCAACTGCGACTAGCTTGCCACGTTTTTTTGCTTCCTGAATTTGGTCGAGTAAATCTTGTTTCTGGACAATCATCGCGGAGAGGATTACGACATCTGCCCATGCCCATTCTGCTTCTGTTGCTGGGCGGATGTTGCGATCGACTAGTTTGAATTCCCATTCTTGGGGCAGAATTGCGGCTACTGTTACTAAACCCAGAGGTGGTAATAAAACTTTGCGATCGACTAACTCTAAGATTTTTTCATAAGACCAAAAGGTTTTGGGAAATATCGGATACACTAACAAGATTCGCATGTAGTATCAATCCTCACACTTTGATTGTTATCCCACTCTAACGAAAATTAAGAGTTATTGACTTTTTATTCGCGTTTACTAAGTTTTGTATAAGGTTGTGGATTTTTTAAACGCAGAGGGACGCAAAGTAAAGCGCAGAGGGACGCAAAGTTTGAGGAGTGGAGTTTCTATAGAATACGTTATTTTGCTGGTAATTTTTTACAACTGTTGTCAAAAGCTACTGATTATATCCAGTTTTTAGTACGTTCAATGCCACTAATTTTTAAAACATCACTCATGGTTGCACAATAATTTGGCAAGCCGAAACTGCTAGGATTAATCGCCTTTTCATAGGTGAAATGCCGATAGTTCATGCAAAACCGATCCCAAGCGGCCATCTGAATGCGGAACAGAACGATAATTAAATTAGCCAATGCTAAAGATATGGGAATGCGAAAGGAAATCTTTTTGCCCAGATAAGCACAAACTTCTTCCACTGCTTGATTAGCTGTTAACTGTGCTTGACCTAAAACAAACCGACGTGATTGATTATTTTCGGGAGGATGATCAATTAAATATCGCACGACAGTGGCAATGTCTCGTCCGTGGATAAAGTGAAAACTGCCATCTGCTTCCAAAAAGCGAATCAAATTAATATATTTTGTAACTTCTGGAATGCCCGATGTGAGGTGAGAATAGGGTTTATTGGCATCACCGCCCACTACTAAAGTCGGAAATAGTGTGGTGATTTTGGGTGCGATCGCTAATTTTTCTTTTTGATGTAAGCACTCATATTTGGAACGGATGTAATCTGTACCAATTTCCCCGGCTTCTTTTAATGGTTGATTGTAGCGATCCAAAACGCTAGCTGTGGAAAAATAAATCACCTGCTGGCAGCGTTCTGGATCTAGCAGTTCGAGCAACTCTATAGTCTTGACGACATTAATATCAAATGTCTCATTACCACCCCAAGCTGTGGCTGTGAGTACCGCCGTATCAATCGTAGATAGTAAATCGGCAAACTGGTGAATATTTTGCATATCACCTTGTAAAACGTTGATGCCTGAACGTGCCTTGGTATCAACTTGCAGTTTACTTGGGTTCCTAACTAGTAGATACAGTTCGTAATCTGTTTCTTTAATTAAGGCTTCTGTTAAATAATGACCTATACAACCACTTGCACCAGTCACTAAAATCCGTTTCTGGCTCATAAATAATTTATCAAACGTTAGCAGTTAAAATTAAAGAGTTAAAAATAAAGTTAAAAGTTCCGAATCAGGAGTTATTAATAAAGTTAGGAGTTAGAAGTGAGAAGTTAAAAATAACTCTGCACCTCACAGCTGATAACTTCATAACTCATAACTCCTAACTCTTAACTCATAACCCATAACTCCTAACTCTTAACTCCTGCAAGATTAAGTTCCTTTGCGGTTTCAAAGAAGAAAGCGACATTTTCTTCTGGTGTTTCTGGTAAGACACCATGACCGAGATTGAGAATGTGACCCCAATTACCAGCTTTGCGAACGGTATCGAGAATGCGATCGCGGATAAACTGTTTAGAGCCGAATAGTACGCCTGGATCAAGATTTCCTTGAACTTTGACTTGTTTGCCTAATCTGGCTCGTGCGTCTGCCATATCCACTGCCCAGTCTACACTGACAATATCAGCGCCAGATTGTGCCATTCTTTCTAACACACCCGCACTACCGCTAACTAGCAAAATCAAAGGTGTATCGGGATGGGTTTGTTTGACTTGCTGGAAAACTCTCTGCTGATAGGGGAGAGCAAAGGTATCATAATCTTGAGGACTCAACTGACCCGCCCAAGAATCGAACATTTGCACAACTTGAGCGCCAGAATCGATTTGGTAACGGGCATAGATGGCGATCGCATCTGCTAATTTAGCTAATAATTGATGCAGTATCGTTGGTTCGGAAAATGCCAGATTTTTGATGATGGAGTAGGTTTTAGAACCTTTTCCTTCAACTGCATAAGCTGCTAACGTCCACGGTGCACCCACAAAACCCAACACCGTTGATTTATCGCCTACTTCCGAGCGCAACGTCTGCAAAATTGTTTTGATAAATGGTAGAGATGCTTCTGGTTCTAAAGGACGCAGGCGATCAATTTGTTCAATTGTGCGGAGGGGCGAGTGAATGATTGGCCCTTTACCTTCGGCGATGTCCATGTCAATGCCCAAACCAGGTAATGGGGTGACAATATCAGAAAATAAAATTACTCCATCTGGCTGGAAGGCTCTCCACGGTTGCAAGGAAACTTCAATTGCTACATCTGGAATTTCCGAGCGATCGCGAAATGAAGGATACTTCTCTCTTAAGTCTCGATATGCTTTCATATATCGTCCCGCTTGTCGCATCATCCATACAGGGGGACGATCTACTACTTCACCACGAGCAGCCCGTAAGAGATGAGGAGTCGTTGAAGAAACACCCATTTATTACTTCATCCTAAGTCACAATTTTTATGCCACTGTTTAGCTTATCATTCTGGGATTACGCTTTTTCAGCAAGTTGTCAGCAAAAGCCCTAGTCGCTTCACGGCAAGGGGGAGTCGGAACTCAAAAATGGGATAAAACAAGAATCAAGAAAGAAATTGGAATATAAAAGAATTTCGTTACTCTTGTCTGTTTTCCCTACTCTCCACTCTCCCAAGTTTATATGCAAACTGACTCTAACAGTCCCGATCATGTTGCATCTGCTAATAACGAGCCTAACCCAGGAAAGTTTTTGATTCCGCGATCGCAGCGACAGAGGTTCTTTATTCAGTTTACCTTAATGACTCTTATTGGATGGGTTGTGGGTGGCGTTGCCAGTATCGCCTTAGAGAAAATTATTCTCCTAAGTCTCTCAACTGGCGTTGCTATCCAACCACAAACATGGAGCATTTTGGTCAGAAGTCTGAGTAATGTTGTATTTGCCGTGATTTTCGCAGCTGACCAGAGCCTGATCCTTTACCGATATTTACCGGGTTGGCAGTGGATATTTGCTACTAGTGTAGGTTGGCTGATTGCCAACGGTGTTTCTACAGCTTGGATTAAGTATATTTCAACCATTGTCTCATCATCTCCTAAAGAAACTTTTATTTTGGGATTTTTATCTGCGATCGCATATATAATTTCTGGAATTTGGCTGGGGATTTGCCAATGGCTGGTATTGAGGCGATATACAGCTGGCGTTTGGTGGTGGAATTTTTTACCCTCAATCTCTTTTTTATTAATCACTATTTTGGTTTGGTTGCTTTTTGTTGTCCAAAACTTGATTCCAGAAGCAAACCGTAATTTTATCTTGTATTGGAGTGGACAATTATTTACAGCAATAATTCTGGGAATTGTACCAGCAATTGGCTTGTGTACCTTGAAAATAAATTCACATCGCCGTACATAAATTATGAATTTTTAATATTCCTTGGTCTGCATCGAGAGTTACTTCTACACCCACTGGTAAGGCTGCATTCGGGCTATCATGACCAAAAGGTAGATGAGAGACAACAGGAATCCCCAAATCACCTAAGCGATCGCGCAGAACTTCTTCCACACTAAAGCTAGGTACATTTGGCGGGGCTTGACAGCGAGTGAAACCCCCCAAAGCAATCCCCCGAAGTTTTGCTAAAGAACCACTTAAACGCCATTGTGTCAACATTCTGTCGATGCGGTAAGGTACTTCTGTGACATCCTCAAGTGCCAAAATCACACCATCGAAATTTGGTTGCATTGGTGTACTTAAAAGATGAGTTGCTACTGTGAGATTTCCTGGTAATAAAATGCCAGTAGCAATCCCGCCACCCCAACCATAACCTTTGAGAGGGTTGATATCTCGCCCTTCTACCCAATTGAACAATCGCTCGATTGACCAATCTGGCTCATCGGCGAGAGTTGTCATCACTGGGCCATGAACGCTGGAAATCCCGATGTTATAAAGACTCCACAAAAGGGCGGTGATGTCAGAAAAGCCAATCAACCACTTGGGAAGGTTTGAATTTTGTTGCCAATGCCAATTTTCTAAGATGCGGGTGCTACCAAAACCACCTCTGGCGCAAAGGATACCGCGACAATCTGGATCTTGCCATGCTGCTGCTAGCTGGTTACGGCGTTCCTCATCTGTGCCTGCTAAATATCCCCATTTGTCATCTATCTGCAGACTGATTTCTACTTGATAGCCGTGCGCTCGCCAAATTTCCACACTCCGTGCAAACGGCTCCAGTTCTCGTAAAGCACCACTGGGCGCAATAACTCGTAGCAAGTCACCAGGTTTCAGGGGTGGTGGTAGGATTTTAGATATCATCTAGATTGTAGAGAGTCCCAAATTGAGTCGAGGTTTGCTTGGGCTTGTTTGAGTGCTGTTTCTGGAGAAGCGCCTAACATCGTGGCTTCGATGGCTTTACCTAAACTGTCAGATAAACGACTATAGCCAGGAATGATTGGTCGATAACCTGATATAGACATTTGGTTAATAAAGACTTTCAAGACAGGTTTTTGCTGGATAAATTTCTGGTAAGCCTGACTTTGGGCAGATTTGAGGTTAACTGGTAAAAAACCTGTCCCCATACTCCATTCTGTTTGGAATTCTTCACTCAAGACATACTCTAAAAATTTGAGTGCAGCTTGCTCTCTTGCTGGTGTAGTCTTCATCAAATACATATTTCCAGTAGCTGTCACCGTCGTCAGCTTCAGATTTGCAGGTATAGAGAATGCGTTAAAGTCAACATTGGACTTCATTATATAAGTCCAAGGGCCTGTGATTTGCATCGCAACGCGACCTGCAATAAAAGCGTCTTCTTCATAACCTCGCTCTGGGGAAGAAAGAGTTGCTGAACCATCTTTTAATAGGTCTTGCCAAAATTGTAAGGCTGCGATCGCACCGCGATTGATCAAATTTGGGCGATTATTCGTCACAATCTCCCCGCCAGCGCTCAATAAAAAGGGGAACCAACTAAAGACAGTCCATTCCTCCTTTCCTAAAGGCAGTAATATTCCGTATTGTTCAGGTCGATTGTCGCCATTCCGGTCTATGGTTAATTTTTTAGCAACTTCCCTCAACTCTTCCCAAGTCTGAGGAATTTGGGTAATTCCCGCAGCTTGGAAAAGTTTAGGTCGGTAAAAAATGCCTAGATTGCTCGTATAAAGTGGGATTGACCAAAGATGACCATCTAATTTTAATTCCTCCCATAGGTTCGGGCTAATTTCCGACTTCAAGGGCAATTTGTCTACCCATTCTTCTAAAGGTCGAATTGCCCCTAATTCCATAAACTGACCTGTCAATTGAGGATCGAATGACAGAATATCTGGAGGCGCATTGCCCACAACTGCTGTTAATATTTTTGGTAATTGGGGTTGACCAATGAAGATAGATTCCACCTGAACATCAGGATGAGTCTGATTAAATTTATCTACTAGTTTGTTAAACACATCCCGATTACTAGGGGGATTGATTGATTGCCATAGACTCAGATGAATTACTCCGTCATTCTTCTGGACTGTCCCCTGACAACCAGATAAAAATATACTCAGAATAATTCCCATCAGCAAAAGCCGCCAAGCAGAATTGCTCAACTGGCGAGAAAAATTCAGAATTTGGGATTGCAAAAGGGTAACTTTCATGTCAAGTGTGTGCTTGATTATTAGGCAAAACGTGAAAACTCCACCCAGACGTAGACGACGGTCAAAATTAGCTCCACAAAAACTATACAGGATTTTATTCACTCAGTTTTTTGCCATCTTGCAAAAAAGGTTGTAAAATCTTAGGTTTGTTTTATGTCAATACTCGTAAATTTGCGAAGGTATTGTGTTTAATAATTCTCTTTCTCCCTGAATTGTTAAAAATACTAATTAGACAGTCTGGGCTTGCCAGTTAAAAATTCAGAGTCTTTACGAGTAAGTTCCTGTATCGAATCAGATTGCGATAAATTCATATTTATCATGTATAATTTCTCGCAAGTGCAAATAGAATACTAAATAGTTAGGGGTTTGGATATTGATGAAGCAAATAAAATGGCTATTTTAGAAATTTTATATTTACTTCTGCATCCTCAGAGGATGCTAGTTAATTCTGAAGATTTATATATAAACAGTAAAATCGAACTAAGAAAAATTCAAAAAAACTGGTGAAAATAAGATTATGCAAATACCAGCATATAAATTATTGTTTATTTCTACTCCTGTTGGTGCGATAGGTACAGGCATTGGAGGCGGTGTCGAACTGACACTATTTAACATTACCCAAGAGATGACGCGACGGGGACATAAGGTTGAAATTGTCGCACCGCAGGGGTCTGTTATGCAGCAATTTACTGTGAAAGAAATTGCTGGAAAATTACAGACACCAGCACAAAATCAGACCCGTAATAGCCCAATTACTATGCTAAAAAATTCTGTTTTAGCGAATATGTGGGATTATGCTCGCCAAGTCCAAGCAGATTATGATTTGATTGTGAATTTTGCTTATGATTGGTTGCCACTATATTTAACACCATTTTTTAACTGTGCGATCGCCCATTTTATCAGTATGGGTTCTTTGACAGATGCAATGGATCAGATTATTGAAAGTGTGGCAATTGAGTTTCCAAATACTATTGGTGTTTACACTCAATCACAGGCGGCCACCTTTTCATGTGCAGAACAATGTTACTGTCTGCTAAATGGTTTGGATTTATCTATTTATCAATTTTGTCCCAAACCAACTCAAAGCTTGGCCTGGGTAGGTAGGATAGCTCCTGAAAAAGGACTAGAAGATGCAGTAGCAGCAGCCGAAATCACCGGTATTACACTGAAAATATTCGGGTTAAAACAGGATGTATCTTACTGGGAAAAGATTTGTCAACAATACCCTGATGCTCCCATAGAATATGTCGGATTTTTACCAACAGTTGAGCTACAAAAAGAGTTAGGTAAATGTCGAGCAGTTTTAGTAACTCCTCGTTGGATAGAAGCATTTGGAAATGTCGCAATAGAAGCGCTTGCTTGTGGAGTGCCTTTAATTGCTTATCGTCGGGGTGGTTTAACAGAAATTGTTCAAGAAGGTAAAACTGGTTTTTTGGTGGAACCTGATAGTGTCCAAGGTTTAGTGGAAGCAATTAAGCATTTGGATGAAATTGATCGTCAAGCTTGTCGGCAGCAAGCAGAAACTTTATACTCTTTAGAAGCTATGGGCGATCGCACCGAAGCGTGGTTTCAAAAAATTTTGAGAAACTGATAGAGTACTGATCTCTTTAACTTAGGGACTTCCAATAAATAAATTATCCAATCTTGTGGGGTGGGCGACACGAGAGCCTTTGGCTATGAGCGGGCAAGATGCCCACCCCACAAGAAGTAGTTGAGTATTTTTTTATTTGTCAGTCCCTTAGATAAACTGAAAAGAAACATTTGCAGTCAAAGGCTCTGGTAGTGGTTTCCCTTGTGCTTGGTAATCTTCAATCAAAAGTTCCAGCACTTCCTCACCATTATTGAGAGCATCCGCGTAGGTATTTCCATGAGTGTGTGCATACGGGTCAAACTCAGGTAGGCTGACAATGTACTTTTTATCTTCCATCGACCACTGAATTACAATACTATATTGTGGTTTCATTCCTGTTCAGTGCTAGCTTTCTGCGGCAAAAGATAAATACCCCCAGAGATTAAAGTCAGGGCAACAGAAATCCAAAAGGCAATCAAAGATGGGATTTGCCACACTTCAGTCAGAGGTGCAATCAAAAGTGCGATCGCAACTATTTGACTAACAGTTTTGAGTTTACCCCAAATATTCGCCCCGGTAATTGTCGTTTGATTTACTCGCCAACCTGCGATCGCTAATTCTCGCGCTAAAATCAAAAACACTCCCCAAGCCGGCACTTTTCCTAGTTCAATAAAAACCAGCAACGGCGCAAGTACCAACAATTTATCGACTAAAGGATCAAGAAATTTACCCAAGTCAGTAATTTGGTTGAGTTTCCGCGCCAAATAGCCGTCTAACCAATCAGTCAATGCCGCAATCAGAAAAATCGTTAAACATATCCACTTAGCTTGAGGTGTGGGATTATATAAACCGTAAAGCAGAAATGGTATCCCTAATAAGCGAGAGAAAGTAATCCAGTTGGGTATGCTCATAGGGAATTCAAAAATCAAAGTTAACAAGTGTAAAGCAACAAGCAGCCAAGCAAATATGCAAAATATATGCAGATTAGTGTATCTGAGTGTGCCTGCGTGGGAAAATCTGTTTTCTGTAGCTCTCTTAAAATAATACTATGACTGAACAAACAGACTCCCAATTCCGTATCGAACGCGATTCGATGGGCGATCGCCAAATTTCTAGTAGCTTTTATTACGGCATTCAAACGCTGCGGGCAATCGAAAACTTCCCAATTAGCGGCATAAAGCCTCTAAATACTTACGTAGACGCTTGTCTAATAATTAAAAAAGCGACAGCAATTGTGAATGGTGAACTAAATTGCATTCCTCAAGATATTAGTCAGGCGATTATCCAAGCAACTGATGAAATATTGGCTGGGAAATTCCGCGATCAATTTGTCGTGGATGTTTATCAGGCGGGTGCAGGAACATCCCACCACATGAATGTCAACGAAGTTCTGGCAAATCGCGCCTTAGAAATTCTTGGTGAAGAAAAGGGCAATTACAAACGTGTTAGTCCCAATGATCACGTTAATTATGGGCAGTCTACCAATGATGTGATTCCTACGGCAATTCGCATTGGTGGTTTATTGGCATTATCCCAGACATTACACCCAGCAATAGATAGTGCGATCGCGTCTTTAGAAAACAAAGCTGGAGAATTTCAAGATATCGTTAAATCTGGCAGAACCCATTTACAAGACGCAGTACCCGTGCGTTTGGGTGAGAATTTTCAGGCTTGGGCGCAAATCCTTACAGAACATCAAAACCGGATTTACACCGCCTCTGGGGATTTGATGGTGCTGGGTTTGGGAGGTAGTGCAGCCGGAACAGGGTTAAATACTCATCCTCTATATCGCGCCCGTGTGGTAGAAATTCTCTCAGAATTGATTGACACTCCTTTAGAACCTGCACCCCATCTCATGGCAGCCATGCAAAGTATGGCAGCATTTGTAAATGTTTCTGGTGCCTTACGCAACTTAGCGCAGGATTTAGTTAAAATATCTCACGATTTACGGCTGATGGATTCGGGGCCAAAAACAGGTTTGAAAGAAATTCAACTGCCTCCAGTGCAACCCGGTTCCTCGATTATGCCAGGGAAATATAACCCAGTCATGGCAGAGATGACATCAATGGTATGTTTTCAGGTAATGGGTTATGACAGTGCGATCGCATTAGCCGCACAAGCCGGACAATTAGAATTAAATGTGATGATGCCGCTAATTGCCTATAACTTGATTCACAGTATCGAAATTCTGGGAAATACCATTGCCGCACTCACCGAACGCTGCATCCAGGGAATTACAGCTAACCGCGAACGTTGTTTAGCTTATGCCGAAGGCAGTTTAGCTTTAGTAACCGCACTAAATACCCACATCGGTTATTTAAACGCCGCAGCTGTCGCCAAAGAATCTTTAGAAACAGGTAAATCCCTGCGCCAAATTGTTTTAGAACGAGGATTTATGAGTGAAACAGACTTAGCCACAGTCTTAAATCTAGAACAAATGAGTGGTATCTTACCGCTCAGAACAGAATAATCGGTTATGGGGCACTTGTACTGAGCGAAGCCGAAGTATTGGGCATTGGGCATTGGGCATTGCTTGTCCCCCCTACTCCAAACTCCTGTACAGACGCGATTAATCGCGTCTCTCCAAACTCCTAACTCCAAACTCCTAACTCCCCTATCTATCCATGCAAACTCAAAAACCATCTGTTAGTCTCATTCGGGCTACATCCTACGAACGAGAGGCTTTACGAGAATCCTTAGCCACTCTCCTGGAACCTTTTGGAGGAATGGCAGCGTTTGTGAAAAAAGGCGATCGCGTTTTACTCAAACCGAATCTACTTACAGGGACGCGTCCTGGTAAAGAGTGTATCACCCGTGCCGAACTAGTTTACGAAGTTGCCCAGATGGTAATTGAGGTTGGCGGTAAGCCATTTTTAGGCGATAGTCCGGCTTTTGGCAGTGCCAAGGGCGTAGCAATGGCAAACGGCTATCTGCCTATTTTAGAAGAACTCAATCTTCCCATTATTGATTTTCACGGTCAGCGTTACCAAACCGTTAGTGATAATTTTAACCATCTGCGACTGTCAAAAGAAGCAATGGAAGCAGACGTAGTGATTAATTTACCTAAAGTGAAATCACATATGCAGTTGACATTAACATTGGGCGTAAAAAACTTGTTTGGTTGCGTCCCCGGCAAAATGAAAGCTTGGTGGCATATGGAAGCTGGAAAAGACGCCAATAGATTTGGTGAAATGTTAGTAGAAACTGCCAGAGCAATTAACCCTAATTTAACCATATTAGATGGCATAATTGGTCATGAAGGTAATGGCCCCAGCAACGGCGAACCTCGCCAACTAGGGATTTTAGCAGCCGCATCAGATATATTTGCTTTAGATCGGGCAATGGTAGAAATCCTCAATGTTCCTCCTGAACAAGTGCCTACAGTTGCAGCTTCCCAAAGACTAGGAGTTTGTCCAGAACTTGCTGAGATCGAGTTTCCGCATTTAAATCCTGACTTATTAAAAATAGAAGATTGGCGGCTACCAGACAAGTTGATGCCGATCGATTTTGGTATGCCCCGCGTAATTAAGTCTACGTTTAAGCATCTTTACACCCGATTTATCAAGGAACCAATGAGTGTTTACCGAAGAGAGTAAGAAGTCGGGAGAAATCAATTCAAAATTCAAGGTTCTTCAGTACTTGTTATGCTAAGTACATCTGTCAATAAGCTTAAAATCCTTGCTGGGCAATAATAACAGCCGTTAATCTTAGCATTTGAGATAAGATTTCTGAAATTGAAGCTATAACTCCCTGTAAGGCTTGATTTTCAAGGCAAGTGACGGATTTTATTTAACAGTCCAGCATAATATGTACTGAAGAACCAAATTCAAACAGGAGTGTCAATCTACCTATATATAGATTGACAAAATTTCTGTGATATTACCTAAACTGGAAGATTGAAATTCTGAAATATTTCTTTAGTGATATCACTGAATCCATGCTGCACAAGACAGTTGAGGTATCTGTATTTATGCGGTAGTTATGAGTGGTTATAAAAATCAATCCTACCAGTTTTTTTTGTGCCAAATATTTTTAAGTATAACTACTGTAGAAAAATCAAAAATACTGAATATCTATCAGTGCTTTTGCTAATTTGTGTTCTGTATCACAAATTAGCAATTTCAGTAAAATGACCTTCTCAAAGGCGTTGCAGGATGTTATAATTATAAAGTATCAAAGAAATACATTTTGCTAATTAATCTTTAATCAGCGAAAAAATGTAATTTCTGATGCTGTTAAACTTGGCTTTGCGTATGCGAACCATTACACCATACAGAGAAACATCTCAAAATATTAATCACAAAATAAAACATGATTTGTTGACTTGTAACTTTGTATTAACAATTCCCTCTATAAAAAGGCTATTATGACAGTTGTAAAACTGGTATAGCTGGTAAAATGCCAGACATTTTATCAGGTAAAGATAGCTAAAATAGTATCAAGACTCTCCATAAGAGAGTAGACCTACACAGTCTTACGAAGAACTTCAATTTTGTATGAATTCAAATAGCCAGTCTGCCAATGCCGACACATATTCCCAACGTTTGGCAGACATTGTGGGAACTGCGATCGCACTGTTAACTCTCACCCTACCTGTATTTGTCATCGCCCACTATTCTTCAAGTAATCTTGAAAATAACCAGCAACCCCTGATCCAAAACCTCCAAGGAAGTAAAGATTGATAAAGCTTTCCAGTAGCATTTCACCAACAGGAAAGCCACAAAAAATCAGAAAACTGATTTTGAGACAACCTCTGGAGATTTGGATGTAGTCCATCAAGAATAAGCTGAATCTGTATTGTGGGGTTACAGCTAGATTTCAGTTTTATTCACACAAGAGGGGCAGAAATGCCTCCAACAGCAATCAAAATCCGAGGATATCCATAATACCCTCTTATAAAAAGCGTTGCGAGGAAACTTGGCAACGCTTTTTCGCTTTTTTGGCTAATTCAAGGGGCTGAGGAGAAATAAATTCAATAATTCATGCATTCAAGAACTCCTGCCTACTGCCTCCTTTTTCCCAATGGTGTGGAATGAATACCTTGGGAAGAGATCCATATTGCACTAAAATTCTACACGGGGAGCGAAACTGACTGAGTGCCCCTATAATTCACTGTTATCAGAGGAGTTTTTTGTGGATTTATCTCGTATTCCTGCCCAACCGAAACCAGGCATAATCAACGTTTTGATCGAAATTACAGGCGGAAGTAAAAATAAATACGAATACGACAAGCAACTAGAAGCTTTTGCTCTAGACCGAGTACTTTATTCCTCGGTACAATATCCCTATGACTACGGCTTTGTACCTAATACTTTGGCTGACGATGGCGATCCCCTAGATGGTATGGTGATAATTGACGAGCCAACCTTTCCAGGCTGTGTGATTGCTGCACGACCGATAGGCTTTTTGGAGATGATTGACGGTGGCGATCGCGATGAAAAAATCCTTTGTGTTCCTGACAAAGATCCGCGCTACACTCAAGTAAAATCACTCAAAGACTTAGCACCACACCGTTTAGATGAAATTGCCGAATTTTTCCGTAGTTATAAAAATTTGGAAAAAAAGGTGACTGAAATTCTCGGTTGGCAAGATGTAGACAAGGTTGCAGCTTTAGTAGAAAAATCCGTCAAAGCTTATAGAGGATAATAGGAGAGTTAAGAGTAGAGACGCGATTAATCGCGTCTCTACAGGAGTTAAGAGTTAGGAGTTATGAATTTTTATTCCTAACTCCTAACTTTAATAACTTTCGCTTGTTACGGATCGGAAAAACTGCCACTAATCCCCAACCAAAAATGCAGCGCACTCTCCTTTTGGCAAAAATTCATAACTGCACCCTCACAGGAGCGAATATCAACTACGTGGGTAGTATCAGCATCGATGAAATCCTTTTAGAAAAAGCTGGTATCTTACCTTATGAGCAGGTGCAAGTAGTTAATAGTGCCAACGGTCAGCGCTTTATTACTTATGTGATCGCAGCTCCAGCCCATTCAGGAATCATTGAGTTAAATGGGGGTGCGGCACGTCTGGGCATTATTGGCGATCGCTTGATTATAATGACTTACGGGCAGTTCACTCCAGAAGAGTTAAAAAGTTACTCTCCGACGGTAGTCATTGTGGACGAAAAAAACAGGTTGTTGGAAGTACGACGCTACGATGACCTGCTCAGTAAGGTCTAATTTCAAGGAAAATGTCAAATTTTGAGTTATCGGGTTCCCAAAGCTACATAAGAGAAAAGTCAGCTACCCTGCCAAGTAGTTCAGCAGGTGAATTTCTCGTGCAATTCTGGGGTGTACGGGGTTTGATCCCCACCCCAAGTAGCAACACCAACCGTTATGGTAGTAATACTGCTTGTGTTGAAATGCGTGTAGCTGGGAAACGCTTGATTTTTGATGGCGGCACTGGCTTACGCATACTGGGTAAAACTTGGCAAGAACTGCAACAGCCACTAGAAGCGCATTTATTTTTTACCAACTGCCAAGCAAATCGAATTCAAGGGTTTCCCTTTTTCGCTCCCGCATTTATTGGTGAAAATTGTTTTCACATTTACGGCACAGCTGCCTCAAATGGAGCCTCAATCAAACAATGCCTGTATGATCAGATGCTCCAGCCACACTTTCCTTACCCTTTACAGGTAATGCAGTCGGAATTGCAGTTTTATAATCTGACTCCAGACACTGAGGTAAAGCTAGATGATGTCACCATTACAACTGCATTAATTAATCAAACTCAGAAGTCAGTTGGCTACCGTGTTACTTGGCAAGAGTATAGTGTTGCTTATGTCACGGATTTGCACCAGAATGCAGATCAAGTGGAGCGAGAGCGGATTTTACAATTTATTAAAGGCGTTGACTTGCTGATTGCCAATGCCACTTACAGTCCCCCTACGTCTCACAATCATGACTCGGCTGATTTACTCTGGCAAGTTGCGGTGAATGCAGCTGTGAATGCTGGCGTTCAACGGTTAGCCATTTCTGATCATCACCCAGATGACCATGATGATTTTCTTGAGCAAGTTCAAGTCGATGTTAAATCTGCTTTTCCTCAAGCAATACTAGCTCATGAAGGTCTAGTTTTAACTGTTGGGAAGTGATTTAGACACGATCAAGTTTCTCAGAGCAGTTGATAGTCTAATTCGATCATGAGTACTCTCGAACAAGTGCTGAAAGACGCTTTGCAACTTTCCTCCGAGCAGCATTTCTTGCTGCTCAAGATTCTCCAAAACCGCCACCACGAAAATCGTCGTGCAGAAATAGCGGCGGATGCCCAACAAACCCTAGCTGATTTCCATACAGGGAAGTTTCGGCATCAGTCAGCCCAAGATGTTATTTCAGCATTACGCCAGTCTTTAAACGAACCGGAGAAATGAGACTGCTAGTTTTGACCCCAAAATTCAAACGAGCATTCCGTAAGTTTGTGAAGCGAAATGCTGAACTCCAGCAACGCATTGAAGACACGCTTCAAGAAATTGGAAGCAGACGTATTTGCCCCAGCCTTGGGCACCCACAAACTGAGCGGCAAACTCGACGGTCTTCAGTCCTGCTCTTGCGGCTATGATTGTCGTGTTGTCTTCTCCATTGAACTGGATGCAGAAACGAATAGTGAAGCCATTGTTCTGCTCGACATCGGGACGCATGATGAAGTTTATTAACTGTGTCGTGATATGACTAGGCGGATCTCGTTTTGATAAGCTGTTCCACATTTAACTTGCATAATTAGGGCGGGTAAGACTTTGGCGTAACACTTCGACAAGATCAGTCGCTCAGTCCTTCCCTGCGGGACGCTACGCGTATCTTGCTTCTACGTTCGCGTAGCGTCCCATAGGCAAGTGGTACGACAAGGCTCAGGAACAATCGAACCCTGCTCACCCCACAAGAGTTATCTTTTATTAGGTTATGCAAATTAGATGTTTTATCAGCTTACAACATGTGGTAAGGGCACAGAAAAAGCTCATTGGTGTCAACTTAAGCTAGAAATCGCTTGTTGACTTCCACGCCCGCCCAGAAATAAATTTCTTTGGCTTTTAGCTAAAGTCTACTCAAGTAGACTAAAGATTTTTCAGATTATTTAGTCATCTTGAGATGACTTTCGCTAAAAGCCAAGGAACTTCAGTTCCTTGTGGGACATGGGTTTTACGTTAAGTTGACACGCATGAGCATTGCTGTGCCCCTACTATTCCACACAATTAAAATTGGCTATGTTGCCTCTACGAAGCATTTTGCAACTCAGCTGTGCGTATTGAAAGCTGCTGTGTCTGATTACCCCGTTGGACTTTCACCTGTAATACTTGACCAAGACGGCTGTCTTCCACAAAGTTCTGCAATTGTTCAGCACTGGTAATAGCTTTACCATCAACTTGAAGAATTACATCCCCGCGCCGGATACCCGCAGATGCAGCTGGAGAATTGGGGACAACTCGCATGACAAAAACACCATTAATTTCTGGTATTTGAATCGGAGAGTTGGGATCGGTGTTATTTTGCTTGGCAAGATCGGGTGTCAAAGTTAGCATTTGTACGCCCAAATAAGGGTGAGCAACTTTGCCATCACGTTGCAGTTGCATGGCGATCGCTTTGGCTTTATCGATAGGAATCGCAAACCCAATACCCATTGCATCAGGACGAATGGCTGTGTTAATGCCAATCACTTCACCTTGCCCATTTAATAGTGGCCCGCCAGAGTTACCAGGGTTAATCGCGGCGTCTGTTTGAATGAAGTCCAAACGTTTGTCACTAATGCCAACTTGGGCGCTGGAACGTTTGAGGGTACTGACAATTCCCAAGGTAACGGTGTTATCAAATCCCAAAGGATTACCAACTGCGATCGCCCAGTCTCCGACTTGAACATTACTGGAAGAACCCAAGGGCGCAACTGGCAAATCGTTACCAGCATTAATCTTGACTACTGCCAAATCTGTGACTTCATCAATACCTTGAACTTTCCCTTCAAAGGTGCGGCCATCTTTGAGTCGGACTGTTACTTTATCAGCCTTATCGACCACATGAGCATTAGTCAGAACTAACCCGCTTTTGTCAATAATGAAACCTGAACCTAAACCGCGCAACTGCTGCTCAGAAGGCATCTGTTGGGAAAAACCGTCACCAAAAAACCGCCGGAAAAAGGGGTCTTCCGAAAATGGATCAACGCGACGAGTAATTGTCCGCTCAGTATCAATGCGGACAACTGCTGTGCCTACACGATTCACTGCTGCTGTGACAAAGCTAGTGCCACCGATCGCAGCAGTGGTTGGTGATTGCCGTTGGTCAATTAGTTTTGAAGTATCTCCAGGAATTACACTGGGTGCTGATTTGGCTTGGGAAGGTAACACTTGAAATGTACTAACTATTAGCACAACTCCGAGCGCGATCGCGAACACATCAGTAGTAAGTTGACGTAGAGATCGGTATATTTTGGGAAATCGCATAATCACAGCCAACATTCTTATAAGCTTAATTGTTGCTTAGTTGTGACAAATCTATATACAGTTATTTTTACCTAACTTTTAAACAAGATTTCATTCCGACTAGTTGCGCCTAGCTGGGGTAAAGAGTTGATCGCTGAGTGGGGAGTAATGGCAGCAGGAACGGCCAAAGGTAGTTGTAATTGTTTGACAAGACTTTGCAATAGTTGGTCTTGTCCAGTCCGCAAACCCCAGACATTTGTCCCCCGGTTGATAATCGCAAACCAAACCAAACCGCGATCGCGTGTGGGCATCACTCCCGCTAAAGAGCTTACATCCCGCAGGGTACCAGTTTTGATCACAGTCGCCAAGGGAATGTGTCTGGCGTGTAGTGTCCCTCGGTGATCAAATCCAGACATGAGGAACAAGTCAGCTACATTTAGTTGATGGCTAGATGCCTCAATTTGAATCGCCATCAGCATGGCACAGATAGCCCTGGGGGAAATGCGATTTTCCGGGCCTAGTCCAGAACCATTGATTAATTGAATTTCCTGTTGTGGCACCCTAGCAAGGCTGGCGGCGGTTGATTGCACCACAGTTGCTCCCCCTAGTGAGTCTGCCAGCATCTCTGCCATATCATTGTTACTGTAAACGTTCATTTCCTTGATTAATTGCTTCAAGGGCAACGAGCGATGACGTAGTAATAAAGTTTGTTGAGGATTTGGTTGGGACTCAACTTTTACCCCACCTGTAATCACAACTTGAGGTTTGGGTGTTCCCTTGGGCATAATTGAGTAGGTGTAAATAGCAGGGCGACCCCAAGTTGCACGATTTAGTATTTGCTTGAGCATCATACCCGCCAGCATCGGCTGACGTTGGAAATTCATGGCAAAACTGCCATTAATGATCAAATTTCCCTTTACCTGCTTGATGCCCATTTTATTGAGAGTATTACCAAGAGCGATCGCTTCTTCCCAAACAAACAAAGGATCGCCACGGCCTGTAATCACCAAATCGCCCTGCACAACTCCATTTATCACTGGCCCAGTGACGCTGACCAAAGTATCAAATTGGTAATCTGGCCCCCAAGTTTTCAAAGCAACTAATGTCGTGGCAATTTTGGTTAAAGAAGCAGCAGGCAGAGGTGTTGTACCTTGGTGATTTGCCATCAGCATCGGTCCCGACTGCATCCAAATTCCCTGATTCTCAACCAGATTTGGCGTTACCACTTTTGATGTTATCAGCTTTTTCAAATATTCCTGCACCGTATTCGCCCCAGCTGGATTGGGATCAGGAGCAAGAACCAAGCCAGGGCTACTTTGCCAAGTCAAAGCATCTAAGGCATCTAGATGCTTGATTTGTACCCCGGCCATTTCCAGCCAAAGCGACACCAAACCTGAACCCAATAATTCCAGCATATTTTATTCCTCTGTTAGGATTCTGAGATGTTCTTTCCTGTGCTAATATACAAGCTTTTTTAGGATAATCAGTCTTGAGTTATAATAACTGGTGTTTTTCTGATGTGTAAGTAGGGTATAGCAGTGAATTTATTTATCAGTAATCAAAAACCTAACCGCCCAGACTAGGCTGGGCGGTTAGGTTTTTCTATGTAGCCGCAAGCAGCCAATCGTTTCTCAGAATTAAGCACTTTTAAATTAGCCAGGACTTACGCATCAAGTACGAAATGTAGGGGCAATTCATGAATTGCCACTACGGTAAATCAAGCCTTTCACTGCCTTTTTGCGTAAGTCCTGTTAGCTTTGATCCAAACGCAATACTGCCATAAAAGCTTCCTGGGGTACGTCCACGGTACCTACAGATTTCATCCGCTTTTTGCCTTTTGCTTGCTTCTGTAAGAGTTTCTTCTTCCGGCTGATGTCACCACCGTAGCACTTGGCTAGCACATCTTTCCGCAAGGCGGGAATGTGTTCGCTGGCGATAACTTTACTGCCAATAGATGCTTGAATTGGCACCTTAAATTGATGGCGGGGAATTAGTTCCTTGAGTTTTTCTGCCATTGCCCGCCCAACGTTGTAAGCTTTATCTCGATGGACAATCATCGCCAAGGAATCCACCGGATCGCCATTAATCATGATATCCAGCTTCACTAGAGGATTTTCACGGTAGCCGATCAAGTGATATTCCATGCTGGCATAACCGCGCGATCGCGACTTCATCTGATCAAAAAAGTCAGTCACAACTTCCGCCAAAGGTAGCTCATAGGTAAGTGTAGTTCGTCCTTGGGCGAGATATTTCATATCCTTAAAGATACCACGGCGATTTTGTGACAACTCCATCAAGCTGCCCACATAGGTTTCCGGCGTAATCATCTCTACTTGGACGTAGGGTTCTTCAATTTTTTCGCGATCGTTGGGAGAAGGTAAGCGACTAGGATTATCGATGTACAGTTCCTCACCTTTGAGGGTAATCACCTTATAAACCACCGAGGGGGCTGTAATGATTAAATCTAGGTTATATTCTCGCTCTAGACGTTCCTGGACAATTTCCATGTGCAGCAAACCCAAGAACCCGCAACGGAAACCAAACCCCATCGCGCTCGAAGTTTCTGGTTCGTAGTGCAGCGCTGCATCGTTGAGTTCGAGCTTTTCTAGGGCTTCCCGCAAATCTTCAAATTGGTCAGCATCAATGGGGAACATCCCACAATAAACCATCGGCTTTGCTTCTGCATAGCCTGGTAAGGGTGACTCTGCTTTCGCCTTACTTAGAGTAATTGTGTCTCCTACCCGTGCATCGGCTACAGCTCTAATTGACGCTCCCAAATAGCCTACTTCCCCAGCGTGCAGTTCTTCGACTTGCTTTTGAGTAGGAGAAAGGACACCTAACTCATCAATTTCAAACTCTTTACCGGATGCCATTAAATGGATGCGATCGCCTTTTCTCACGGTGCCATCCATCACCCGGAAATACACAATTACTCCCCGGTAACTATCGTAATAGCTATCAAATATTAACGCTCGTAAACGTTCATTTATCGTATTGGGCGGTGGCGGTATCCGCTCGACAACTGCTTCTAAAATCTCAGCAATACCAATTCCTTCTTTAGCAGAGGCCAGAATCGCCCCACTACAATCTAGACCGATAATTTCTTCAATTTCGCCAATTACCCGTTCTGGTTCAGCCCCAGGCAAATCGATTTTATTCAAAACCGGGATAATTTCCAGGTTACTCTCTAAGGCTAAATATACATTTGCCAAAGTTTGCGCCTCCACACCTTGGGACGCATCCACTACTAACAACGCTCCTTCACAAGCAACAAGAGAGCGGGAGACTTCATAAGAAAAATCCACATGTCCAGGAGTATCAATTAAATTCAGCACATACTGCTGACCATCTTTAGCTGTGTAGTTCATCCGGGCAGCTTGCAGCTTAATTGTAATGCCACGCTCCCGTTCTAAGTCCATATTGTCGAGAAACTGTTCCTTCATCTGCCGGTCTGCAACAGTGCCAGTAGCTTGCAGCAAGCGATCGGCGAGGGTTGATTTCCCGTGGTCGATGTGAGCAATAATACAAAAATTGCGAATGCGAACTGCGGGAACGTCAGTCATATACTATCTTTGCCTTAGCAGCAACCAAAGTTAAAAGAGCAATTTACTTAATGTATTTTAATGCTTTCTTAGCCAAGACGCTCCTAGCTTTTAGTGGGGAGTTAGGAGTTTGGAGTTTGAAGTAGAGACGCGATTAATCGCGGCTGTAACAGGAGTTATTATTTCCCGACAATACCCAATGCCCAATACTTCTCTTCTTAGGCTACGCCAACGACTTCTCTACCAGACGCTGTTCGCGTTCGCTCAGTACAAGTGCCCAATGCCCCTCTTTGCCGATCTTTAACTTTTGATCTAAATAGGTGGACTTTTAAGAATATTATGAAAGTCTATTTGTCTGTGCTGGTATTGATCAGCTAGGAGCGTACAATAAATGTAAATAAGTACATCTAGGGATCATCTAGGGATCATCGGCAATTACCACCCGTAATCGTCCAGAATCACTGATTTACCGACAAAACTTCTAAAGCCATTGTCTAGTCAGTTATATGAAAAATGCGATTTGAAACTTAAAGCTGTTAGTTTGGTGCTATTTCGGGGAACTATATAACTGTTCCCTTAAATATTTTTCAGTGAATTAGCCCAAATGATCAACATAACTACTTTACAAAGCTTTAAACAAAACCAATTCAGAGTATATCAAACCTATGAATATGCAAGAGAAAACTACCGAAGCGGAAAACACACGAGCGGATAAGGTAGAAATTGCTGTCCGCCTAGATTCCAAGTTACTAGAGCAAATCCAGCATCTTACCAATGACCCAAGTAAAGTGATTGAGGTGGCGATTCGCCAGTGGTTGCGGGGTGAAATCCTCAGAGATGATGAATTGACGCGCACCCCTGTACGTACTTCCGTTCCTCCTCGTGGTGAATGGAACGATTGACACCATCATTCAGCTGTGAATGCAAGTTAAAAAAGTAAAGTTTGCCAATCTGCATTTCAAAACACCAAGAAATACTCAACAAAAAACGAAAAAGCTGTAAAAATTTATGCCAAAATTTGAGCAGTTTTAGTAAAATTACGGTCGGATACCCTTTGCTTATCCAACTCAATTAATGATTATTACTGCCAATTCCCAATTGCCAAATGTATTTTCCCAAAAACTGGAATCTATTACCAGTAAGACTGATGACTCATTACCAACTCTAGGAGCGGAGTTGGTATATACGCAAGATGTGGCAGGGCGCTATCTGACCTTTTGTTGGCAGCATAGCGAACTCCTGGGGTTAAATACCGAAAAAATAGTTGACGAATTGAACCAAACCCAAACCTTTGCCCCGGTGGATAAGGTTACTTATTTGGAACGATTGCAGCGAATTTTGATCAGTTTGGTGCCAGAAAGGTTTCAGTGTTGGTTTAGCTACCATCAGGAATTATTTGAGTTGGACTTAGTGATTAGTCCGATTATGCCGAGTTTGGGAACGGCTGCCACTACAGTTTTAGTAATGGGACGATTAGTACAAGCGACACTTAACAAAAAACAAGTGCGTGTTGTATGTAAAACGCCCACACAAATAGAGTTGGCAATACGTTCACAGCAACACCAAAAACTGATAAATCGGATTACCAGAAATATTCGGCGGACATTGGATTTAGATATTATTTGGCAGCAAACAGTTGACAGTTTGGGGAAAGCACTGCGGCTAGAGCGCTGCATTATTTGTCCTTATCAGCCCTCTAGCTCAAAAGTGGAGGTGAAGGCTGAGTATCGCCAGCCAGAACTCAAATCAATGCTTGGCTGTGAAATAGATATAGCTTCTGAGCCTGCCTTTGTTCAGGTGTTGGCAACCCTAGAACCAGTTGTGATGGAAGTCGCTGGATACAAAGAGTCTGGGCGGGAGAAAACTTTGGTGATTGCGACTTGCTATCAAGACCAGGCGAATGGATTGGTTGCCTTGAATTGGCAGGATGAATGCTATACATTAACAGAATCGGAATTAGAACTGGCAAAAGAAGCCGCAGATCAATTGGGAACTGCGATCGCCCATGCTACTTTATATAAAGAATTAGAAGCAGCGCGTCAAAAAGCCGAAGAAGCTTCCCGGCTCAAAAGCGAGTTTCTGGCTAATGTATCCCATGAAATTCGTACCCCCCTCAACGGCATGATTGGCTTCTTGAAGCTGATTTTGGAAGGGATGGCAGATGACCCAGAAGAACAAAACCAATTTTTGGCAGAAGCTCATCACTTATCGATACATCTGCTAAATATCATCAACGATATTTTGGACATTGCCAAAATCGAAGCTGGTAAAATGGAGCTAGTTTACGCTCCAGTCAAGCTAGATGAGCTATTCAGTGCTGTGGAAAATTTCATGCGTCCCCAAGCAGAAATGAGAAACCTCAGCTTTCGGATGCAAATGCCTGCTATCTCCGATGAAATCATTGTCCAAAGCAACTACCAACGGTTGCTACAAGTTATGCTCAATTTGGTAGGTAATGCCATCAAATTTACCCATGAGGGCGGCATCACCGTCAGCGCCGATTTAGTAATCAAAAAAGCAAAGCCGAATTTTCAAGGTCAGGAATTTCCTGGCATGGTGAGAGTCCGGGTGGCAGACACTGGCATCGGTGTTTCCTTAGACAAACAAGATAAACTGTTTCAATTATTCTCTCAGGTGGATGGCTCTCGCACTCGCCACTACGGCGGTACAGGTTTAGGACTGGCAATATCCCAGAAGCTAGTGGAAGCAATGGGCGGCGAGGTACATTTTTATAGTCTGGGCGAAGGACTTGGCTCAACAGTCACATTTACAGTGCCACTATATCAACAACCAGTTATGGTTTCATCTAGTGATAGCGATTCAGACTGTATAGGTTAGAGCCTCTTTGATAACCAGGTTTTGTTAATCCTTTTACAGATAATGAAATCAGACAGGTTAATTAGTTATGCCTGTGCTTATAGCTTTTTGTTATTGAATAATCAAAAAGTTTTTTAACTCAAGTCTTTTGACATCAGGACTGTTGAAACGCTCACTATAGCTGTACTAGGGCTTAAACTAGGGGAGTTATCATTGCGCTTCTAACCAAGCCTGTAAATCAGCCACGCTGGTAAAATCTAATAGTGCTTCGCTCAAATCTTCTAGAACAGGCAAAGGTAAATTAGAAACTGAGGAGCGTATTTCCTCAGAGAATTCTTGCCTAAATCGTTTAGTCAACTGACGAATTACAAGATTAGCTGCCTCTTCTTGTCGTCCTTCTGAGCGTCCTTCTTGTCGTCCTTCTTCCTTGATTTCTCGATAAACTCGCGTTTGCTGTAGTGTTATACTTAACATTTGTTCTACATCCCTTTGACTTAATTGTTCAAACTTGTACACCATTATTGTCGTGATCATCTCTATTATGACGCGACTTGCAGTTTCAGACTGTTCAACAAAAGAACGCTCAAGTAAATATCTAGCTTCTTGTGGTGCTTATTCTTCTGCTACAGTAGTTAACACCATCAGCGCTACCCATAAAGGTAATTGGCGAATATCCCCTAATTCATCCAGATACACGCGATGCACTTGGTTTCCGTTGAGCTATTTCCGACAGCAGCCCCACACCGTCCCGAAGGGCGGTGCTGGGAAGA
>NZ_JABXKJ010000013.1 GCF_017115085.1 Nostoc sp. NMS7
ATTGATTCAACAATCGCTAATAATTTTTGCTTACCGCAACTTATTGAGCGGATACAGTATCAGCATATTTGCCAAAATTGCTTAGGGCGGTATCTTACGCCCGTATTCTGACTCCACAACACTCAAAAGTTTCTCTTCCACAGCAGTAAGATAAGGCCGATTTACCTTCCCCAATAACTGCAACAGATTTTTGACTGTCTCCTCCAGTGAATCGGAATACACTTGTGTAATGCGATCGCTCAAGGACTGCATCTGCTGACACTCCTGGGGCAGATAGTTGAAGAACTTCAGATGTTGCTTGCAACCCAACCGCGTACTGACTATCCCACATTGTAACTGTGCAACTAAACTCGTTTACTGCGCTGACAATCGCCCAGCACCCACCCTTTCCCCTTAGTTCAGGATTGTCCTTTGCAAGGATTTGGCAGACTTCACCAAGTTGGTAGGTGTTCGGTACTTTCGTTCGCTCCATTATGCGCTGCACCACATCTTTGACGATTCTACCAGTTGGCACTTTCCCGCCAGCTTCCTGTACTGCCTGCTGCCATGCAGTGCGCTGAACTTCTGGCTCTAGGGCAACCAAGGAGCGTACTTGACGTTCATTTGTCGGCAGTATTTGTAAACCACTTGTTGACATTTCGACATTTTGTAAACCAATGGTTGACATTTGTGGAGGTTGTAAACCATCTGTGGTTATTTCCGCATTCTGTAAACCAATGGTTGACAAATTCTCCATAACTGTCGCCGCAGCAATTTTATAGGTTGCTGCCATTCGTGTATAACCAAACCGTGAACGGCAATACTCCTCAAAGGTTTTGTGCGTAGAGCGATATAATCTGCGATCGCGAAGTTCCATCAAAGCCTTGCCTGCTTCAAAAAACGCCCGTTCCACTTTCCTCTCCAAGTGTAAGCGATCGCTAATTTCCTGCTCAGTTAACTCTGGAACTTCAACAGCAGTAACGTTAATTGTTGCTGAACCTGGGTCTACTTCCTGGGAGATATCCTCGTTTACAGAGTTAGCTGCTGAAGTTGAATCGGTAGATGCGGCAGAGGTGGCTTTTTTGCGTTTAGAAGGTGGTTTAGCCATAATTCCACCTCTTGAACAGCGCTTGAAGATTGAGTTGTGCCATGATGTGCGTATCTGAGAAACCTGTGGGGCTACTATCTTTAGAAACCCCTTAATATATGAAAATCTTGCAGATATCTCACTAAATAAAGTTTTTGAGATCACCCAAGATGGGCAATCAATTTGCAATTTTAGGCACTCTCATCAATAAAAAACATTTCACCTAACGAAGCATTAAATAATTTGCAAACCTTAATTACTGTCTGATTATCCAAACGACTGAAGCGATTGTGATACAGCCTTCCAATAATTGTTGGACTTAACCCAGTTCGCGCAGCAACCTCTTGCTGAGTTAATTCTTGTTCCTCCATGTAGTCCCGCAGTTTACATTTCACATCCATTACATTGAATTCTATCTACAGAATAATAGTTTAATACTTTCCTGTCAATAGCTATCTAGCTTTAAGTTGACAGCTATCTAGATAGCTGGTATATTGAATTTATAGAGAAAGCGCTCCCGACCGCGAATCTGAAGCGCTTTTCTAGTCCATTAAGACTTAACCAATCATGACATACCAAATCTACAGCCAACAACAGCTGCAACTGAAATCTATTGCCCGACTCAAGCAAATCTACAACGAAATCGCCTGCACAGTCGAAGTAAGCGACAAACGCTGTAAGGATGCCTGGATTTCCGCCATTGTTAACTATCAGGCAAGTAAGATTCAGAAAGTCACCCTCGCTGCCCCCGACAACCAAGCCCTCGCCCAAGCCGAATTCGACAATTACATCGCTGACCAAGCCCAAGCTATTGCTCCCGAACCCCTCACAATAGTCGAAATCTCGTTTGACCATCACGAATATTACGCTGGTGATGAACTGATAGCCAGCATCAGCCATGACGATAACCACTTAACGCAACGCTGGGTAGTCATGGTCAACGGTAAAGAAGTATTTCGTGCCAACACTCTAATGCGTTGCGATCGCTTCATCTGCACTCACTACAAAGACGGCTCATTACCTGTGCAGGAAGAAGCAGGGGGGCAGGGGGCAGGGAGCAGAGGGGAAAGATTCTCTCCCATGCACCCCGCACCCTGCTCCTTGTCCTCTTCTACTACTGAAAACCGAATCATGGCGCATATCTTCAACGAGTGCCAGAATTACGGCTTTGAAATTCTTGATGATGGGATTTATACCCACGATACTGAAGACGGCAAACTACGCAAATTGAGTCAAGTCGGATGCACTAACGGTAACTGGTGGGTAATCCAGGATTCTTCAGGTCAACAGCAGTATTCTAACTCGGTCTATGATGCAGTGCGATCGCTGTCGATGGCAGATACTTCATTTGCAACTGAACCCACTCCTGAATACTTGCAGCATCGCCCACTGCAACAGCTGACTACTGACGAATTACAGCAGTTGCTAAATGCAGAAGTCGCTAACTGTGAGCAGTTGTTAGACCGCCCTGTTGACGAACTAACCTCCCAGGACTGGGAACGGTTACGGGAATATGAGCCGTACTTGGAACTGGTGGCGGCGTAATTTACATACAGGCGATCGCGCTTTCATTTGCAACTAGAGAGCGATCGCCTCTCACCAAATCATCAATATTCACTTATCACATCTATGCAACCGACAATCTCAATCCCCCAACACGCTTGGCTACCCTCGCTTTGCTTTGGATCAACGTACAGAACAAAGCAATTCGCAATTCGCAGTTCGCAATTCGCAATTATTTTTAAGAGAACTCCAAGAAATAAATTATCCAATTTCACCGAATCAAAACGATTTTCTCTCTCCCTGCTCCCCCCTCCCTGCCTTAAAAGCAATGAGATATTTTTTAATTTGGAAGTCCTTAACTGCGAATTGCGAATTGCGAATTGCGAATTGTTTTGGTTGGCGTTATGTGCTGATGCCTAACAAGAATTCTGACGAGATATCGTACTTGCAAGAGAATCAAATCCAACCGCTCTCCCCACAGGAATTGTTCACACAAATTACCGCAGAAATTGAATTCTATCAGCGTCAAATCTCCATCCTACAACAACAGTTAGCAGCCATCACCGGAGGTAGCACCAATGGCTAATTCTACAGACAGTTTTGACCGTAGAGCCAATCATTTGCTTCGTTCGATTCGGCTTTGCGGCGGTTGTATTTCATTGCATCGTCTGCAATTGCAATTCTCGGATTCAGTCATTCAAACACTTTTAGATAAAGAACTGGTGCAAGTGCAGAACACGGGACGCGGTTTTTTGTTGGAGATTGCCGAGGATTTTTAGGTTATTAATCCCAGAGGACACAATCATGAAACTTTACGCTAAGACCATTGCACAGACTTTACCCAATTGGGCAACTGTCGTCACAAAGAGCGCAGATTTATTTGAAGTCGAAATCAACGATGAACACCCTAATTTTCAATCCCTGCTTGAAGAGTTAGCGACGGAGATTGAACCAGGAATTATCGGAGTGAAAGCAGAGGATTTATGTTCACGGCTCGGCATTGAAATGTCTAATCAACATCTCTACCAATTAGTTGAACAAGCCCAGACTCTGATATCCCTTATTGCTACGCACCCAGACTACAAACAACTACTGAACGAGGGATATCAACCTGATTTAAACATTGCCGATGCTCAAACTGCGCTCAGTTACCTGCAATGGGAGCTAGAGCGTAATCGAGAACCTTCTAATTAGTACAAAAGCGTTCACCTAAAGAATGCCATTACTTTAGGTGAACGCACGGAAGTTTTTCTCCCGCTACAGAATTCCTATTATTGCACACGAAACACAAATCAATGAAACTTTAATCGAGGTGAAACATGATTGCTGAAATCAAACTAGGTTTATGTAACCCTCCCGAACCCATCTATTTATATGTCAATCAGGGGGAAGTAGATGGCGAATCTTACGTTTGGTACAAGTTGAATATCAGCCAGGATAAGAAAATCCTTGTTACCCAAAGAGCATTAACTGGGTATCTAGCTGAACTCCGCCTAACGACTAAAGAATTTAAAGGCAAGGACAACTTGAAGCTGGATATTGTTGTCACTGCTGATGAACTTTATGTCATAAGAACTGGAGTTGAAACCAACTTCGCAAAAAGCTTTCTTTTAGCTGCATCATTAGTTCAGGATTTTTGCAAACCATTGATTATCGTTGCTAATGCTGGTGACGAAAACACGGTTTTCTGCAATCTTTACGATGCTGCAAGCAAAACCAAAATTTACAGGGAATGGAGTAGAGATTTGGATTGGG
>NZ_JABXKJ010000163.1 GCF_017115085.1 Nostoc sp. NMS7
CGCGTAGCTTGCTTCCACGAAGTGGTACGGCAAGCTCAGGGCATCGCGCTGCGCGTAGCTTGCTTCCACGAAGTGGTACGACAAAGTGACACAGTGAGCCCTTCTCTACGAGACGCTGCGCGAACGGCAAGCTCAGGGTAAGACCTGTCGAACTGCTCAGTGACCACTCGGACCCGATCCCGAAAACTGGGTGAGCAATCGCTCAGACATTGACCACAATGTGACGCAACATTTCACCGGACTTCGACACATCATTGTATGCAGATGCGGTGTGGAAACAGCAAGCCAAGGTGGCAGTCAGCTAAATCTGCGTAGCGTTTATAATTCACGCCTAATGTGAATTATAATGGTCTGCACCCAGATGCGATCGCTATTTATCACTCTAAACCAACGTAATCTTTTCAATCGTACCGACTCTATTATTTTCGTACCAAATCACATCAAGCTTCTCCACTCTGCCGACGATCTCAAACGACTGTGCATTTAGCTCGTCAACTACACGCTTACACTCTTGGGGATTACGAGAGTTAGCAATTCCAATGTGGGGAATGAATGGGATATCTTGACGTAACTCTTTAGTTAGCACTCCTGTATATAGGCGATCATGCAGCTTAACGATGTTGCTATAACCTTCGTCAGGCACTAGGAATATGTGCGTATACTGGCTGAAAACATCATTGCTCAAGACGGCACACCGAATAACAAAGTCAAAAGCTTGGATTTGTTGCGTTACCTGCCGCACATGGTTAATGAATGGTGCTTCTAAAAAATTGAAAGCCGGAAACACCAAGGTAAAGTGGGGATCAATAACTTGTAAATACAGTTCATCGTGCTGCTTTCGCACACTCTGAATCCAGGCGAAGTCAAAAGCAGAAATCGTCGGATAGTTCACAACCAATAAACTTCGCACCATTTTTGATTACAATCACGAACATCTATTCAGGATAATACTTCAAGGAATGTCTTGCACCTGCCACAATCCCAAGCTCTTATCTTTTTCTAAGATTAAACGTAGTTCAGAACACAAATATCTGGGACTTTTCACTTTTTAATAGAAATTGCTCGCAATCTGTGGTCTTTGTTTGTTAGGCGATCGTTAAGATACCAACGCATACCATCGTTGATTACATCCTTATAATAAGCGCAATCTTCCGTGCCGTTAAAACTAGATACAAACGGAACACAGCCGAACTCAAGAATAAGTTTGTAGATACTTTCAACTACATTAGGACAAATAGAATTAATGATTTCGTGTTTGCCAGAATCAAAATCAGAAATAAAAGCACCATTAAATTCGATAACCGGGAGACGAAGATTCAAACCCTTCAGCATCACTTGCATAGAAACGACGCTACGCGCACTAGCTACAGTAAACTGTAGTCCTTGATGCAAGAGTTCGTGAAGTACTTTCTTGCTAAACGAAGAAAGAATTGCATTATCTCCAAGCAATGTACCATCTAAATCACAAATGTAGATAATGTTCATAAACTAATCAGGGACACTGGTTGAGAAGAGAATTCTACCTTAATTTACTATAAATCGCTAGGTTTACTGTAATATACAAAAAGAAGTTTGATTCTGATAATCTTGATGGGTGCTTAACTCTGATAGTTCAGTCAGCCGATTAATTCGTTTTATAATCCGAGGAGATGCCTGCAAATCCCCGTGAAGACGATTAAGCCAAACTCCTATTAATCCGGCATCTCTGGCCGCGATCGCGTCTAGTTCAAGGTTATCTCCAACATAGACGCTCTGTGTTTGTTGTACTCCCAATTTGGCACAAGCATACTGAAAAATCTGGGGCGCAGGCTTGGCAAATCCTGCCACTTCTGAAGTAACAACGACATCCATAACTGACAGAATACCGCATCGTCTAAGTTTTTCAACCTGCTGCGCCTCCTGACCGTTTGTTACCACCCCAATCTTGCATTTCTGTAACTGTGCAAAACACTCTTTGACATCATCGTATAACTGGCACATACTCACGTAATGTTCCCAGTACTCCGAGAGCAAGGCATCAGCATCTGTATCTGAAAATTAATATCCGTATTTCGAGAATGCTTCTCGCAGTTTTCCTCTGCCCGATTCCTGAAACGTGACTTGTTTTGCAAAGAACTTTTTATACCACTTTCGGTTCAAGGATATCCATTGCTCTATGAACACCTTCAACTCATGTTTGCCATCAGGTATGACCTGATCAAACAATGCACCTGCGGCATCCCTAATTGCTGCATCGTGATCTATGAGCGTATCGTCAAGGTCAAAAAGTACGGCTTTAATCATATTATAGGAATCCGCTTTAATTCCTGAATTTACTTGCGTGGACAGGCAACAGGCAACAGAAAAAACCGATAGATACATAGTGACTCTTGTTCAAAAATCAAATAGGGGTTTTATATAACTTGTTTAAATTTAGATTAACCAAAGGTTATGTAATTTGTGGCAACTATCTTATAATACCTCTAAACTACAGTAAGTCTCTCGGCTTACCGAATTTAATAGAGGAGGGAAATTTTGAGAAACAAGTGGCAGCATACTTGGAAATTAAACACATATATCACTAAACAAATTCACACTCGTACTGTTAAAGCTTGGCAAGCTATAAGAAACTGGGGGTTTATATCCCTATTTTTGGCGGGAGTAAGCTTGAGTATATTCATGAGTGCTTGTTCTGGGGCTAATGTTGATAAAACTAGTAATACTATTGCCAATTCAGGTGGTGATCTAAACCTAACGTTTGTTTCTTATTCAGTTACAAAGGCTGCATACGAGCAGATTATTCCGCAATTTAGAGAAAAATGGAAAAAAGAACATAACCAAAATCTGACTTTTACCGAAAGTTATGATGGGTCTGGTTCTCAAACCCTAAATGTGATTGATGGTTTGTCAGCTGATGTGGTACACCTGTCACTGGGTCTTGACATTGACAAACTGGTTCAGACAGGTTTTATTCAACCGGGTTGGGAAAAAGAAGCACCAAATAATGCAATTGTGACCCAATCCGTAGGTGCGATCGCTGCTCGTGAGGGGAATCCCAAAAATATTAAAACATGGACAGATTTGACAAGACCAGGAGTGAGTGTACTGACAGCTAATCCGAAAACATCTGGTGGTGCGCGATGGAACTTCCTGAGTCTATGGGGTTACGTAATAAAAACTGGACACGATGAGAAGCAAGCATTAGATTTTACTTCCAAAGTCTATAAAAATGTACCTGTGCTGCCCAAGACTGCTCGTAATGCCAGCGAATTGTTCTTTAAACAAGGTCAAGGGGATGCTTTACTCAACTATGAAAATGAAATGATTTTATCAAAACAAAAAGGCGAAAAGTTCTCATATGTTGTCCCTGATGTGAATATATCTATTGATAATCCAATTGCTGTGGTAGATAAGAACGCCGAGCAACACGGGACTCGGAAAGTTGCAGAAGCATTTGTGCAATATCTGTACACACCAGAGATACAACGAGAATTTGCCAAAATAGGATTTCGCCCCGTGAATAATACGATTGCAAAAGAACTGGGTAGCACTTTTCCTAAAGTTAAAACTCTGTTTAAAGCTGAAGATTTAGGAGGATGGAACAAGATTCAGCAGCAATTTTTTAATGAAGGTGCTATTTTTGACCAGATTCAAGCTCAGAAGTCTTCAAAATAAATAGGTAAAAATTTTCAGAATTTTTCCAACATAGATGATTATGAATGTAGACCATAAGCCATATTAGAGAAAAGCTTATGGTCTACGATCTTAGATAAATATTCAAGCAAAAATTACTATTTAAAGAGCTTGAGTTTAACTAGATTGACTATCATGAGAAGAAAGTTCATAATCGGAATTAGAATTATGCAACAGCCTAATCAACAAGACAAAGACAAATTTATTGCCCCTCGCAGTCGTTACTATGGTCAGGTTAAGCCAGAAAACTTAGTGTTTAATGCAAATTTACAAGAATTTGCTCAAAAAGTGGGCATTATCACTAGTTTAGAAACCAATGGGAAGCTCTCGGCTAATGAGGCTTACAAACAGATTAAATTACTTTGGAAACAACTGAAGTGCAGTAAAAAACAACTCTTAAATAGTAATGACCCACCAGCATAATCATGAAATTATAGCAATCCGGAATCATTCATAAGAAAATACTGAAGAGATTTGTAAGTAATATTTGTCACAAAAAGTGTTGATGGCAATGTGGATGCGTTAGCGTTGGCGTTGGCGAAGCCTCTCGAAGAGAAGCCTCTCGAAGAGAAGCGTCTCGTAGAGAAGCTCACCGTTGGCGTTCGCGTT
>NZ_JABXKJ010000210.1 GCF_017115085.1 Nostoc sp. NMS7
AGAGAGTTGATACGGCTGTTCGTTTAGCGTCCTAACCTATACTTCGATTGCTATACCTGAAAATAGCTGTAAATCGTTATGTAAGCCTTAAACTTGCGTGTTAAAGTTTTTGCTTTATCTATCCCAACGCCCTACAGCCCGTCATATCCAATCAATCGAACCCAATCCCAAAATTGTCTTTGTAACCCCGTAGCGCTTCTTATAGCTACGAGGTTTTGCATTGGTGGCGAAGTGCGATCGCTGAAAACGCCTCAAGTCCTTTTGTGTTCTGGTTTAAGGTAGATGTCGTTTAACTTCCATTTGCCGACATCTCACCCGCAAATAACAAATCCCAAACAACTACAAAAACAATGGCCACAATAACAAACACCAAAAACTAAGAATAAATTCAACGAGTTATCCAAAAATCTTTACCAGTAAGCTTCATAAAAACTTTGTATACAATTAAACAATCTTACTGATGCTGTTTAACTGTTATAGAGGTGATGCTAAAAAGAAATATCAGGTTAATATTATGGCTATAATTGAATGTCCAAATTGTAATCATCTTTTTGATACTCAACGGGATGCATCTGGAAGATGGGTAGGTGCTACTACTGGAACAGCCGTTGGCGCTGGAGTTGGGGCTGCCATCGGAGAAGGAATAGGAATTGCTTTATTAGGTACAGCTATAGCAGGAACCTTACCAGTTGCAATTATCGGTGGAGCGGTGCTTGGCTTATTAGGATTGGCAATCGGAAATAATTTTGATGATGTTACGTGTCCACATTGTCAACATAACTTTAGACCACCTCAATAAGACCGTCATATCCAATCCATCAATACAATACCCCATAATCCCAATAGCACCCCGTAGCGCATTTTGCAACACGGGGTTTTGCTTTGGCGAGTTGCTGAGTTGGTGCGATCGCTCTTGAGCGAGCTAATCTGAAATTGAATGCTCTACTGTAAGCGCTTTTAATCCCATGTCGGTATGTGACTACGACGATTTGACACCGATTAGTCAGAATTTGCTTGACCGAGATTAGGATAAAATAAAAATTCCACTTTCAAAAAAATTCCAACAAGTAACTTTTATGGATGACTTTTTAGAGGAATTAAGGTAAATTAAGGTATACATATAACCAGTACAGCAATCAACGCTCTCTAGTGTCTTGGAAGAGGTAGCAGAATGGTAGGGTCTGTAAAATTAAAAACAATACCTTCACTTACTTCACTTAGTCCCCAACCTGAAAGATTTGTAACATTGTTGCATGGAATCTCGAAGCAAAGAATCGCTAATGAAACCACACGTTTAAAATCAAGTAAACTAATTGAAGCAATTGAATCTGTCACACAAAGAGTTTCTGAACTAGAAGGAGTAGAGGGAATACGACATACTTTCAATGCAGAAGATATTCACAGAGTGACATTTCAAATAAAAAACAATTGTGAATCTTCAGAATCACTATGGAAAGTAGCCCAGTCTTTGATTGTTGAAACTTGTATGAATTTAAGAGATGCCACAAAAGAAAGATGGTATTTCTACACAGAATTAGTAGAAGACTTCAACGAAAACATATTTGATTTCTAGTGTGGCAAAACCTTCTACTGAAATTTATACTCAACAAGCCCAGCTTAACGAAAAAGCAGCTACCAATGCAGCCCAGTGAGGAGATAATGACTGGGCTGTTACAATATGCTTCTACTCTGCGATTCATTATGTAAAAGCTTACGCTAGTTATAAGCAAGAGGACATTTATCAACTTTACTTTAATCAAAACCAACCAAATACAGAACATGAGCGGATCTTGGATTATGTTTACGATATTAGTTACAACAACCATAATGATAGGGGTTTATCATTTAGTGCATACGAAACACTTTTTCATGCAAGCATGAAATCTCGATATTTAAAAGGAATAAAAACTACCGCAAGACAGTGTTTTAATAGAAATATAGATCAATATTTTGAAAACTTAGCAACAGTTAAAAAGTTTTTTAAAATTAATAACAACCCAATACCTCATCCCGCTACACAGCGACCTGCTCCTAAACCACGCTCATAATCCCTACTAGGGATTGAAACGATTTTCCCATACCGAACAGAAGTCATTTACAATTAGCGAAATTTAAGGATTATATTTCTCTGGATCATAACCAAAAATTTCATTTAGCGACGGTACTTGATTTTTTGAAAAACTCCAGAAGCGTAAAAATCCTAAAACCATTACTACACCTAGATTTTCTGTTTTTCGGCAATTTCTCGAACTCCAAAAAAAATGAGGGAACCGGGAGTAATGAGACTAAACTACTCATTAATGGTATATGCGATCGCATATTTTAATACAACCTGTTCCAAAGCTGTGGCAACTCTAGCTGTATACCCTTGATAATGATGGTAGGCGTTATCTTCACATAAGTTTATGTTCTTAACTTGGTTAGACAGCAATAGTTGGTTACTGGAAATCGGCGGTAAACGAATATTAATTGACCCTTGGCTGGTTGGTTCTTTGATTTTCAGCAATTTGGATTGGCTATTTAAAGGTTTGCGATCGCAAAATCGTCCAATACCAGATAATATTGATCTGATCCTGCTGTCTCAAGGTTTGGAAGACCATACTCACCCACCAACACTTAAATTACTTGATCGCAGCATCAAAGTTGTAGCTTCTCCCAATGCAGCCAAAGTAGTACAGCAGTTAGGTTACAGCCAAGTAACAACTCTGGCTCATGGTGAAACTTTCACTTTCAATAATCAAGTTGAAATCAAGGCTTTCCCCGGTTCACGCGTTGGCCTGACTCTGGTAGAAAATAGTTATCTCCTGAAAGAGTTGGACAGTGGTTTAACTGTATACTACGAGCCTCATGGGTATCATTCAACGCAACTTAAGCAGGCTGCACCAGTTGATGTGGTGATTACACCATTTGTTGACTTAACGCTGCCTTTGCTTGGGTCTTTTATTAAAGGAGGAAATAGCGCTTTGGAAGTGGTAAAGTGGCTACAACCTCAAGTAATATTACCTACAGCAGCTGGAGGAGATGTAGTGTTTGAAGGATTGATCACGAAACTCCTTCAGAGTAAAGGAAGTGCTGAAGAATTTCGTTCGCTATTAGAAAAAAACAATCTTTCGACGCGGGTGCTTGAGCCGAAACCAGGCGATCGCTTTGAACTACCATTAGAAAAGCGAGCATTAACAATCTAAATAATCAGCAAATCTGATCAAATAAATGCCCAGGCGTCGCCAATCTCTTCGGGAGGTTGGCGTTCCCGTAATTACCCGTAGACTTCACGATAACTGTATACGGATAGGGATTTATTTGCAAAACATGCTCACTCTGGATTTATTTTATCCAGTTGCGGTTAAGTAGGATATTAGGTAAAAAAAATCTAAAAATTAACCGAAAATACCCGGAGGGGGCATTGATATTAATAACAGGAAAAGGTCTAATCAAAGGTTGATCCTTTAATTTAGAAGCCTTGAGTGTAATGAAGAACCTCACCGGATTGCTATTTGTACTTAGCTTCATCGTAGTAGCTTGCAGTCCGTCTCCCGATAAAACAGTGTTTTCCAACCCGGAAGTAAAAACTACTCCAGTTCAAGTAGGAGAGCAAAAGACACAAAGTAAGCCTTTAGTTGTGACGACAGTCGCTCCTTTAACGAATATTGTGAGTAATATTGCAGGCGATCGCTTAGAAGTTAAGGGTATTATTCCCGAAGGAACTGACTCCCATACCTTTGAACCTCGTCCCAGCGATGCTGATTTGCTCTCCAAAGCTAATCTAATCATCGCCAACGGGCTGCATTTGGAATCCCCCACAGAAAAACTAGCAAACGCCTCAAAACCCAAAGAAACTAAAATCTTTGAACTAGGTAGTAAAACTATTACCAAAGAGCAATGGCTTTTCGACTTCAGCTTTCCTAAAGAAAAGGGTGATCCCAATCCTCATCTGTGGGTAAACCCCAAGTATGCTGAGGCTTACGCCAAACTAGCCGCCGAACAGTTAACCACCTTAGATCCTGCTGGCAAAGACTACTACGCAACTAACCTGAAAAATTATTTACAACGTCTGGATGCTCTAGATAAAGCAACACGGGAAATCGTCGCCAGTATTCCCGCCAAAAACCGTAAACTTTTGACTTACCACGATTCTTGGGCGTATTGGGCTAGAGAGTATGGTTTTCAAGTAATTGGGGCGATTCAACCATCAGATTTCAAAGAACCATCCGCGAAAGATGTATCAAAACTAATTGACCAAATTCGGAAAGTAGGCGTCCCAGCAATTTTTGGTTCTGAAGTCTATCCCAGCAAGGTAGAAGAACAAATTGCCCGCGAAGCGAAGGTAAAAACAGCTAACACTGCCGATGATGAGTTACCAGGGAAGGGTTCAGCCAATGCAATGGAAAACACTAATCCTGAGCATACTTATATTGGGATGATGGCTAACAATATGCGGATTATCGCCTCTAATATGGGAGGAAATGTTAATTTGGTGAAGAATTTGAACACTGGAAATGTTGTTGGGCCAACAGCAACCAAATAGGATCAATAGAATAAGTATATGCAACCAATACTTGAAGTTAGAAATTTAACCTGTGGTTATCAAACCCAGCCAGTGTTTAAGGATGTTAATTTGACGCTTTACCCTGGTCAACTTACTGGCTTGGTCGGGCCTTCTGGTAGTGGTAAAAGCACTTTAATCAGAGCGATTTTAGGGCTAGTTCCTCCTTGGCGTGGAGAGATTTGGTTTCGAGGAAAGCGCTTAAAGCCAGGAGTACCACCGCCTTTGGTGGGCTATGTGCCGCAGGTGGAAACGGTGGATTGGACTTTTCCAGTTACGGCTTTGGAAGTGGTGATGATGGGGCGTTACCAAAAGCAGAAGATGTTGCCTTGGTCTTCGCAGCGCGATCGCCAAATTGCCCGCGAACTCCTAGAACGTGTTGGAGTTGCCCATGTTGCCCATCAACCTATTGGTAATCTATCTGGGGGACAACAGCAAAGGGTTTTCATTGCCCGTGCTTTAGTCGGAGAACCAGAAATAGTTCTTTTAGATGAACCCACCAGTAGTTCCGACTTGCACGTTCAACACGAACTATTACACCTATTGGCTGATTTGAATCAGCAAGGCTTGACAATTATCCTCTCCACCCATGACCTCAACTCGGTAGCTACTCATTTACCTTGGGTGATGTGTTTCAACCAGGGTTTAATTTGTCAAGGTCAACCTATCGATGTCTTCACTCCGGCAAATCTTGAACAGACTTTTGGGGGAGAAATGGTCGTTTTTTACGAACAAGACCGAATCTTGATCGCTAGCGGCGGTACTTCCCTACGTCATCAAATGCAAGACAACTTGCCACAAGTATTGCGTGTAACATAACTGTGCTACTTGGATCAAAATATGGATTTATTACTAGCTCCGTTTCGCTACGAATTTTTTAGTCGTGCCATTTTAGTAGGCATGATGGCGGGGCTATTATGCGGCATTATGGGAGTTTATATTACAACTCGCAGGATGAGTTACATTGCCCACGGTTTATCGCATGCGATTTTGGGGGGAGCCGTGCTGAGTTATGTACTGGGCTTGAATTTCTATATTGGCTCTGGGATTTGGGGTTTTGCAGCCGCCCTGCTGATTCAATATTTAACAGGACGCAAAATCTACTCTGATGCAGCTATTGGAATTGTGACAACTGCTAGCTTTGCTTTAGGAGTCGCTGTGATCAGTAGCTATCGCCAGTTTAGCCAAAACTTTGAAGCCGCTTTGTTTGGCAATGTGTTGGGCGTTTCCCCTAATGATTTGTGGGTAGTTACTAGTGTGACGATTGTCTTAATCAGTCTAGTTTTCTTGTTTTATCGCCCGTTGCTATTTTGGTGTTTTGATCGGGAAGTAGCTCAGGTTCATGGAGTACCCATTTTTGCAATGGATACTTTATTTGCTTTGATGTTGGCGACTTTACTAGTGGCGACACTGAACGTTTTGGGGGTAACACTAATTATTTCAGCAGTAGTGATTCCAGCATCAATTGCCCGATTAATAAGCGATCGCTTTGGTTATGTGATGATTCTTTCCGGGATTTTAGGATCGGCGATTTCCTTTGTAGGTATTTACCTCAGCTACTACCTGGACATTGCCTCTGGAGCTAGTGTAGTGCTGCTGTCAACCGCCATATTTGCCTGTGTGTTGCTCACCAAGAACCTGCAAGGACGATATAATAAACGCCGTCTTCCTCCCCTCTCAACAAAACACATCCCTTAGTACAAAATTTTATTAATTCATAACGAATCTAGCGCTCAAACTTTGCGTCCCTCTGCGCTTAAAAAAGCTACGAACTTATGCAAAGCCTTACTTAGCAAAAGTTAGGGACTGACAAATCAAAAAACATCCAATAATTTCTTGTGGGGTGGGTGTCTTACCATTGGTGTCAAGTTAAAGCTTCAGCCCAGATGTCAAGGAACCTTGAGGCGTTGCGTCGATGCCGTTGACCAATGGCTTTGACCAAGCCCATAGAACGCTGATGCTCAACCAACCAAGGAATGAGTTGTAGTTGTGGGGTTTGCAAAAATCTGGATTTCCTTGTTTTTTGCGTGGCTGACTCATGGCTATTCTCAACACCCTTGTGTTGAGTTTAATCATTAAGTTTGACCCACTTGACAAGTTTCTATTTTTCTTAACTTGACACCAATGGCATCCTGCCCGCCCTTGTCTACTTGATTCAGATGAAATGTGCTGTAAGGAAAGCTTTATCAAGCTAAATTTTTAGGACTTGTGTGTACATCGTAGCGGAATCGAAAAGCGACAGACGTGAACTTTAGTTCAAGGCAGGGAAAGGTTTATCAAACTCACGTTTGTTTAAGCCCCGAAGGAAATTAGCGATGCCTAGGGACTTCCAACTAAAAAAATATTCCATCGCATTAAGGCAGGGGAGCAGGGAGCTTTCTAGCATGGGGGAAGAATAGTCGTGTTGATTCCAGAAATTGGGATAATTTATTTTTTGGAAGTCCCCTACGGCGAGTTACGCTAACGCGCCACAGTGATTTTGATTAAGATTTTGATAGAAAGTATGAATTTCTCCTCGCTATGTTACGACTAACAGAAGTAAAGCTCCCGCTTGATCATCCTGAAGATCAGATCAAGACTGCCATCCTCAAAAAGCTGCAAATCACCGCCGAAGAATTGATCAGCTATTCTATCTTCAAGCGTAGCTACGATGCCCGTAAGAAAGGAGAGATCAGCCTTGTTTATATTCTGGATGTCGAAACGACTCAGGAGACTCATCTACTCAAGCGCCTGAAAAAAGATCCCCATCTGATTGCTACGCCAGACATGAGTTATCGCCCAGTGGCACAAGCTAGCAGCAATTTGGCGATTCGCCCCATCATCATTGGTACAGGGCCTTGCGGCTTGTTTGCGGGTTTGATGCTCGCGCAAATGGGATTCCGTCCAATCATTTTAGAACGTGGCAAAAAAGTCCGCGATCGCACCGTTGATACTTTTGGCTTTTGGAAGAAAAAATCAGACTTCAATCCAGAATCCAATGCCCAGTTTGGCGAAGGCGGGGCGGGTACATTCTCTGATGGCAAACTCTACAGTCAGGTCAAAGATCCTCAGCATTATGGACGCAAGGTGTTAACCGAACTCGTCAATGCGGGAGCCTCACCAGAGATTCTCTACATTAATAAACCGCATATCGGCACCTTCAAACTGGTCGGAATCGTCCAAAGTATCCGCAGCCAAATCGAATCCCTCGGCGGCGAAATTCGCTTTGAAAGTCGGGTGGAAGATATTAACATCGAAAATGGACAGGTGCGGGGAGTCACCCTCGCCACTGGGGAATATATCGCCACCGATCATGTGATTCTGGCAGTCGGTCATAGCGCCCGCGATACCTTCCAAATGCTATTTGAACGCGGGGTTTACATTGAGGCTAAACCTTTTTCCATCGGCTTTCGGGTGGAACATCCCCAGTCGCTGATTGATCAATGTCGTTTCGGCAATCAGGCGGGTCATAAGCTTTTAGGTGCTGCCGATTACAAACTGGTTCACCACTGCCAAAATGGTCGCTCCGTCTATAGTTTCTGTATGTGTCCGGGGGGCTTGGTGGTTGCAGCCGCATCAGAGCCGGGGCGACTTGTCACCAATGGGATGAGTCAATACTCTCGCAATGAGCGCAATGCTAATAGTGCGATCGTTGTTGGCATCACCCCCGAAGATTATCCGGGAAATGCCTTGGCGGGAATTGACTTGCAACGGCACTTAGAAGAACGAGCTTTTGAGTTGGGCGGTGGGACTTATGAAGCTCCAGGGCAGTTGGTGGGTGACTTTCTCAAGCATCGCCCCTCTACAGCGTTAGGCACTGTTAAGCCGTCTTATACACCTGGGGTACATTTGACTGATTTGAGCCAGAGTTTACCAGATTATGCGATCGCTGCCATCCGTGAAGCACTTCCGGCTTTTGACAAACAAATTAAAGGATTTGCGATGGATGATGCTGTGTTGACTGGGGTGGAAACCCGCACGTCATCACCGATTCGGATTAAACGCCAAGAGGATTATCAGAGTTTGAATACAATCGGTCTTTATCCGGCTGGTGAAGGAGCGGGATATGCAGGGGGAATTCTCTCGGCTGGTATCGATGGTATTAAGGTGGCGGAGGCGGTGGCTTTAAGTATTTTGAGGAATTGCACATCGTCAAATCTGAAATAGTCAATGCGATCGCAGCTGAAATTGTCATGTTGAGTCGAGCGAAACAAAACTACACGCACTCTAGGGGAATTCATGTAGCTTTAGCTGACCGCAGGGTATTACCGCCTACCTAAAAATTATTCTTTTCAGCTTTCAGCGATTATGTACAGCTACTTTTGCGTGTTTGTTAACGTAGTCCACAAACAATTGCTTCAACCGGGGACTAACCCCAACATGTTCAAAGAATCCAAAACCCAGATTCCTCGCTCTTGCTAAGGTTTCCTCTGGTGTTAATCCTTCCTGGATAGCGATACTCAACAGCGCAATTCCAGTTGATCGCATCCCGGCTGCACAATGCACAACTGCTGGTTTCGGGATTTGTTCTAGTATCGTGAGGATTTTGGTAATCAGGTCTTCATTCAAATTTTTTAAATCTACCTTCATTGGAACATTTGTATAATACAGCCCCAATGCTTGTGCTACTTTTTCCTCATCCTGAGAAAATCCTAATTCATCAGGCGATCGCAGATTTAGAACGGACTTAAAACCTTCTTGGATAGCTTGCTCAAGCTGTTTTGGTATGACTTGTCCTGTGGTTGTCAAATTTTCGTTAATCTGTATGGCGTTGATCACATTCACTCCTTTTGACTTTTTCATGTCTTTCAGCTTGGTAAATACTCTCAGGGAGCAAGCTTTGAGAATATATTCAAGTAAACACCGCAAAATTAGCTAAATATCAAACGATATTGCTTGATTACTTCAAAATTTTTCTTTTGAAGTTGGTTATTTTATTGCTTGATCTGCAATATACACTTTGCCGATGGACTTACCGTAGTTTAGAACTTATTCTACGTTTTGTCGATAGATTTACAGGTGTTTTTATTTTGGGAGTTATCCTATTGAGCAGATTGGAGCAAGATTTTCGGTAAATAGTATAACTAGATACATTATAATTTTGCCTAAGCTATCTTACAGCTATTTTCAGGTAAATAGACCACGCGCTAGGGCACAGCAATGCTTACTGGTGTCAACTTAAGCCAAAACCCTTTTAAAACCTCGTTTCCAGCCAGAGGCTAAAAATGCTGCTCGTTGCGGCAGAGCCGCAAGTCTTGAGGCTCCGCCTCAAGGACGAGCATTTCCAGTCAGAGACTCTTAACGAGACAATCTCTAAAAGCTGGTTCTAGACTAACTTTCACGTTAAGTTGACACCTATGAGCTTTTTCTGTGCCCCGACGACAGATGTGGTTCAAATACATGAAAACTGCTGTAAGCATCGGCATCTTCTGTATTTTTAACAAGGACATAAATAATGAGTGTAAAAGAACAAGTTTGTTCTCTATCGATTGGGATAGTATTGTTCCCAAATGTGACACAGTTAGATTTCACCGGGCCTTACGAAGTTTTTGCCAAATTGCCGAACGTGCAGTTATATCTGCTAGCCCAAACACTCGAACCAATTCGGAGCGATACCTTCGGTAAGCTTCGCTAACGCGGCCTTACCTTTCTACCGGACACAACCTTTACTCAAGCCCCAGCCTTAGATATATTATTTGTACCAGGAGGACCAGGCATCAATGGCAAAATGGAAGATGAAAAGTTTCTTGAGTTTCTCAAAATTCAAGGGAAACAAGCCCGCTACGTTACAGCTGTCTGCACTGGTTCTCTGCTGCTGGCGGCGGCCGGTTTACTTCAGGGCTATCGCGCCACTACTCACTGGCTATCGTTAGATTTACTTGAGATGTTGGGAGTTGAGACAGTTGCCGAAAGGGTTGTCATTGATCGCAATCGAATTACAGGCTCTGGTGTGACAGCTGGCATTGATTTTGGGCTGGCTCTAGCTGCTGAGTTATTTGGGGATGCCATAGCCCAAGCAATTCAACTAGGGATTGAATATAATCCCCAACCACCCTTTAACAGTGGTTCTCCCCAAACTGCCCCTGCGCCTGTACTTGCTTGCGTTACAGCTGCGAGTCAAAATGTTCAGGAAATCAGACGGCAGATTGTCCAGCGAGTTGTGACTCAATTGCAAACTGCTAATACTAGTAAAGCAATTGAGAATTTGTCTAGTTGATATGTTGCGATGTCTACGATGGTCACTGAGCTTGCCTGCCCTGAGCTTGCGCCGTTCGCGCAGCGTCTCGTAGAGAAGGGCCGAAGTGCAGGCTACACCTACGCAACTAAAATTTTTCATAAGGGACTGACAAATAAAAAAATATCCAATTATTTATTGTGGGGTGGGCGTCTCGCCCGCCCAGCAACGAAAGGCGGGCAAGATGCCCACCCCACAAGTAGTAGTAATTTATTTCTTGGAAATCCCTAACATACCAAAAAGTAAACAGGTATATAATCTGAATACTAGCCCTGAACCTATGAGCGCTAACGAAATATCTTTTCGATCTGCCCAAGAAACAGATGCGTGGGTGCTGAGTGCAATTCATATTGCTGCTATCAAAGCTCTGCCTGCAACTTTATACACCCAAAAAGAACTTTTAGCTTGGCGTAATTACCGCGACAAACCTGATGGTGCAAATATCTTGAAGAGTATGAAAGTAGAAAGTTTCTGGGTTGCGATCGAGGGAGATTTTATTATAGGTTTTGCTAGTTTTATTGTTGATGAACTCATGGAACTGTATGTCCATCCTAAATATCAAGGTAAAGGAATTGGCCGTGCTTTAGTTCAATATTTTTGTGATCAGGCAACTGAGCAAGGTATAGATAAGGTAATTACAACTGCTAGCCTTTATGCTGAAGGGTTTTATTTACGACTGGGATTTACTGCCATCCAAAGAACACCTCATTATTTAGGAAGTGGGTTAGTTGTCCCAGTTATTCAAATGAGTAAAACATTAGCTACCGCACCATAATAAATTTCAGAGAGTAAAGATTTTCAATAACTTTAAAAATGCTGGTATCAAGATTATTTTCCCCAAGTTATGGCCACTTTTTCTACATAACCTATGATGTAAGTAAGCACTTGCCAGCATAAATGAATAAAACCATCCGTTCATCAACTCTCACCCGTACACGTTTGATAGAAGCCGCCTCGCAGGTATTTGCCAGTTTAGGTGTTCAAGGAGCAACTACCCGTGAAATAGCTCGTGTTGCTGGTGTGAATGAGGTGACTTTATTTCGCCACTTTGCTAGCAAAGAACAACTTCTCTTAGCAGTTATCGAAAATGCCTTTGCACTCCAGACAGAAGCCCTTGCACACCCCGAAGCGTGGACGCAGGATCTAAAAATTGATTTAAGACATTATGCCCATCTTTATAATACTATGCTAGAGGCACAGGAAGATTTAATTCGTACCTTCATTGGAGAAGCTAAACGTCATCCACAGGAAGCCAAACAAGTGATTCAAGAAGCTGCCAAGCCCTTAGGAGAAAAACTGGTAGCTTACCTGCAATCGAGTCAGAGACGAGGCACCGTCAGAACAGACTTTGATCCATTTCCAGCAGTCGATATGTTTACAGGAATGCTGTTAGCTGGAATGCTATGCCGCAGTGCAAAATTCAATCAAGGCAGCTATAGCTGTGAGGACTATATTGAAACCTGTGTAGATATTTTTGTGCGCGGTATCAGTATCACTTCCATCTCAGTTGTCAATACGGCTGTAAGCTAGAAGCTAAATTAGACAAAAATAAAGATATATGAAAATCTTGAAAGGTAAAGTTGTCAGTGGTTTAGGAAACTTTTCTTACTGGATTGAGAAACTCCAGGAATATTACTTGAGAAAAACGGGAATGAAATTTTTCCCTGGAACTTTAAATATTCAGCTAGATCAACCTTACCATCTCCCGAAAAATGTAATTCGTCTGGAAAAGGAAGAATATGAAGGGACTGTTTCTGTTAGCATTGTTCCCTGTCAGATATTTGGAAGAGATGCTTTTATCTTAAGAACAGACAAAAACAATACTGAGATTGGAGATCATCCGAAAACAATTATTGAAATAGCTTGCGATGTTAAGCTTCGTGAACTATATAATCTTAAAGATAATGATTTGATTGAAGTTGAGATTTCCGATGTCAGATTTATCTGAATTAAGCAATCTGCTTGCAGATGAAGCATTAATCCATTACGCGAGTGGTCGGGAAGAAAAGCGATTATCAAAAGGTGCAGGTCTGCTGGAATTAGCCCGAAGCCAAGAACTTATTAGCCGCTACCTACCACCTCCACCCGCAGTGATTTTCGATGTTGGCGGTGGTGCTGGCGTCTATTCTTTTTGGCTGGCTCAACAGGGCTATGAAGTCCATCTCATTGATGCGGTTACTTTGCACATAGACCAAGCGCAACATTTGTCTCAAGCTCAACCGGAATCTCCTTTAGCTAGTTTGGCAGTTGGAGATGCTCGTCAACTGAATCGGGCGGATAATAGTGTTGATGCTGTTCTCTTACTTGGGCCTTTGTATCATCTGACTGAGCGCACAGATCGTATTATTGCTTTGCGTGAAGCTCATCGCATCTTAAAAACTGGAGGTTTTGCTTTCGCGGTGGGAGTTTCTCGCTTTGCTTCAACCTTAGATGGATTATTTCGGGGACATTTAGATGATCCAGAGTTTGCAGAGATTGTTAAACAGGATCTGATTGATGGTCAACACCGCAACCCAAATAACCATCCTAAGTACTTTACAAAAACCTTCTTTCATCATCCAGAAGAACTCAGAGCAGAGATTGAAGAAGCGGGTTTACATTTTGAAAAGACTTTAGCGATTGAAGGTTCAGGCTGGTTACTACAAAACTTTCAGGAACACTGGAATGAGCTAGCTCGCCGCGATCGCCTTTTAGAAGCGATTCGTTGGTTAGAAACCGAACCCTCTATATTGGGGATGAGCGCTCACATCATGGCTGTTGCCCGTAAATAGGCGGTAAAGTAGAGCCGCCACTAATTAAATTCGCTTGTTGTTTTGCCAGCACTTGTTTGCGTAACAAGAGTAATTGTCTATCTTTTATGCCTTCTGCGATTAATCCATCGACAGTTTTCATGAGATAATCAGCGCAGGAACCCAATTTTCCCGATGCGGTGGCAATACTATTAACAGTGGTTGTTAATGATATCTGATCAGCGTACCTGGGATGTTGGCGATTGGCAACAAAGGCGATCGCTAGGAATTCCTGCGTACCATCAAACGCCCTTACCCAACGAGCAACGTAGATACTAGGCAACATCTCTCGTCGCCAAAGCAGCAATAATTCCGATGCGACATCGGCAGCAGCAATGCGATAAATAATACCACGACAACTACCGCCCCGATCAAGTCCTAAAAGTAATCCGGGATTCTCTGGAGTCCCACGACCCAGGATCATCCATGTACAGAAGCACCGATGCCAATCATAAATGATCCCAGCACGGCGCTCGACGTATGTGATTAAGGGATTCCAAATTAGCGAACCGTAGGCAAATATCCAGATATCAGAATTTGGTGGTTGTTGTTGTAGTGTTTGATCGAGCGATCGCTGTAACTCATCTTCACTCAGCAGAGTTAACTTTATTCCAGAGTGTGATGCTTCTAATAGTCTGGTTTGGTCATTTCCGGCTTCGAGGTCGCTGCGACTGAGTGACATAATATAAATTATTTTCTTTTCTGTAAATCTTCAGTAATTTCACTTGAACTTTAACAAGTTCCGTGGGTTTACACCAGTTTTCATGTATTTGAACCATATCTGTCGTAGGGGCACAGCAATGCTGTGCCCCTACCGCGTGGTCTATTTACCTGAAAATAGCTGTAAGTCTCCCGCAACTATCAAGCAACAACTTTTGTGGCGGAGTCTAAATTCCCGTTACAAAACTTAATTACGAATTACGTTAGCGTCACGCAAAGCGAGTCCGCGTACTTTGTAAGAGTTGCAAGCTACGCTTTTAGCGTCTGGTAGAGAGCGTCATTACGAATTATTTTAAAGTTCTTGCCCCGTTGGTCGGATGAGAATTTCATTGACATTAACGTGCGGCGGTTGAGTCAGAGCGTAAACGATCGCAGCAGCAATGTCTTCGCTTTGTAGAGGTTGAATTGACTTGCGTCGTTCTTCGATCCGTTGTTTGGCAACGGGATCGGTAATTTGGTTGTCAATTTCCGTATCCACCAAACCTGGTTCGATAATAGTGACGCGGATATTGTCCTTATAGACTTCTTGGCGCAATGCTTCGGAGAGGGCATTGACACCCCATTTAGTAGCATTATAAACACCAATGCCCGCCCGCGCTGTCCGGCCAGCCACTGAGGAGATATTGACTATATGCCCGGATTTTTGCGCCTTCAACAAAGGCAAAACAGCATGAGTAGCATATAGCAGTCCTAATACATTGAGGTCAAACGATCGCCGCCAGTCTGAGCTATTCCCAGCTTCAATGGTGCCGAGTAAGGCAATCCCGGCATTATTCACAAGGATATCGACTCTTCCCAATTCTGCATTTGCCTTTGCCACCAAGTTATTTACCTGGATTTCATCAGTTACATCGGTGACAATGGACAATGCCTTGCCACCACTAGCTTCGATGCGTTCTGCTAATGCCTGAATGCGATCGCCACGCCTAGCCGCGAGTACTACTGTTGCTCCAACTGAAGCCAAGGCGATCGCAGTTGCTTCTCCAATTCCAGCTGAAGCGCCAGTGATAATTGCTACTTTCCCCTCTAATTTACCTGTCATAGATTATCTAACTCCTTTGTAATTGGGCACTTGTACTGAGCGAACGCGAACAGCGTCTCGTACAGAAGGCGTTGGCGCAGCCTCTGGTAGAGAACTATTGGGCATTGATTATTCCCCTTGTCCCCCTTGTCCCCCCTACTCCTCTGTTCCCCTCCTCCCCCTGCTCCCCCTGCTCCCCTACTCCTCTGCTCCCCTGCCTCTTACTGATCCTCAAAACGGATGCAACTGCTGCCCCACATAGTATTAAGGCTGCAAAGCGAAAAGTTCCTTGAAACCCCGCAACGATCGCCTCAGGAGGGTCAACAGAGACATCTGCACCCGCAGACATACTAGCGATTAAGGCTCCAAATACTGCCCCAATTAGAGAGACTCCTACTGTGTTTCCTGATGTACGTGACAAAATTTTGATAAAATCTCTCAATGCTTGCCCAGGCTCTTTCAGCATGAGCTTGCCGAGCTTGAGAATTTAGCAACTTGCAAAAAGGGAATTCAGCATTATCTACTAAAGTTTTGCAGTGTTTGTAGGCATCATTACGACTTTTAACTAGACCATCTAACCAAGCACGAATTATAGAATTACGCACAAAAATACCAGTCCGAATCCCGCTATCGAGTTGTCTTAACTGATTCTGTGTTCCTTCTAATTTTGCTTCGTAGACTAGCATCTTATCTTTTGAGACTACGATAAGACTGTAGCATATATCTCAGAAAATCTCCCCCTTTAAGGCAGGGCTGTTTCATTCCCTAAAACAGGTAAAATAGCAAGTGTTGAGGGGATAAAAGATCATGGGTGCGAATCTGATTGAGCAATTGCGGCAAGTGGAAGATTTTAGGACTCTAGATGGTCGAAGACATCCACTGTGGTTGGTATTACTGTTTGTAATAATGGGCACAATGAATGGATATGTTGGGTATCGTGCATGGGGGGATTTCGTCAAACGGCATCGTCAGGTATTGATAGAGACATTTAGAATACAAAAACATGGTGTTCCTTCTTACTCAACGATCCGACGTGTAGTTATGGGAGTAGACTTCGATAAACTTGCTGCAATATTTAATCAGTGGGCTAACCAATACGTTGAAATAGAAGAATCAGAATGGTGTGGCATCGATGGTAAAAGTATTAAAGGTACAGTCCAAGACTATGATTCATCTAGTCAAAATTTTGTCAGTATTGTATCCGTATTTACTAGTAAAAGAGGGCTAGTTTTAGGTATGGATAAATTTGACAACAAGAAAGAAAGTGAAATTGCAATCGTACAAAATTTAATTACAACATTGGATATAAAAGGTGCGGTATTTAGCTTCGATTCGTTGCATTGTCAAAAAAAACTTGCAAGCTAATTATAAGTAGTGACAACGACTATGCGGTAAGCGAAGCCATGCCGTTAGGCTTATCGCTGTTAAAGATAACCAGCCAACGTTACATCGTCATATTAAACGCATTGCTGCACTCAGAAAGCCAGTCAGTCGTCATATCGAAACTGAAAAAACTAGAAATCGCTTTACAACACGTACCGTGGAAGTTTTTGATGATTTGACTGCGATCAATTCCCAGTGGACGGGTATTAAGTCTTTAATCCGGGTTGAAAGAGTCGGAACCCGCACGGGTAAAGCATATCGCCAGGTTGTCTGTTATATCAATAGTATAGTTGCCACAGCGAAAGAATTTGCTCATGGTATTCGCGGACATTGGGGTATCGAAAATCGCCTCCATTGGGTTAAGGATGTAGTTTTGAATGAAGATAATTCAACTATACGTATGGGTAAGGCTCCTGCAAATCTCTCAATTATGCGAGCGATTGCACTGAATCTGCTTCGCCGAAATGGTTATGCTTCCATCACAATTGCCCAAAGATTTATCTCTCATGATATTGACAAACTCCTTGCTCTTGTGGAATGAATCAGCCCTGCCCTTTGAGGGGGAAGCTTTAGACCCAATTTTTCGGTAAGGTGCTATCCTCACAACCAAGTTCAGGAAAGAAGGTTTTCATCCCTACCATTGGTGATTTGATTCACAGCGATCGCACAAGCGCTTCATTGATCAGAAATCCTCTGGTTAAATAAAGTTTATATCTATGGAAGCAACAAATCTTAATTAAAGGGATTGACTATGTAATGTATAATCAATGTGCCTTTGGTTAGGCAAAATCCAAATAAAAAAATGAATGAGTATTCTGTAACAAGCAGCAGTGTAGTGAAAGAAAAAGCCAGGGAGTTGGGCTTTCACAAAGTTGGAATTGCTGGTGTAGATAGGGTAAATGCCACAGAAGCCCAGAGGTTACAAGCATGGATTGAACTGGGTTATCACGCCAATATGGAATGGATGGCTAATCCAAAGCGTCAGGATATCCGCTTAGTGATGCCAGAAGCGCGATCGCTAGTTTGTGTGGTGCTAAATTACTACACAGCAGATCAACGTCCCGAAGGCGAAGAATACGCCAAAATTTCCCGTTATGGTTGGGGAAGAGATTATCATAAGGTGATGCATAAAAAACTCAAGCAGCTAGCTATATGGCTAAAATCACTTGATCAAGGCGTACTAGCTCGTTATTATGCAGACACTGGCCCGGTGCAAGATAAAGTGTTAGCACAACAAGCCGGAATTGGTTGGATTGCTAAAAATGGTAATGTGATTACACGAGAATATGGATCTTGGGTATTTTTAGGAGAAGTGTTGACCAATTTGGAATTAGAGAGCGATCGCCCACATACAGAACACTGCGGTAGCTGTACTCGTTGTCTTCAGGCTTGTCCTACAAGTGCAATTACTCAGCCTTTTGTGGTGGATGCTAATCGTTGCATTGCTTATCATACCATTGAAAATCGCGCCGAGGAATTGCCAGAGACAATCACACCCCATTTGCAAGGCTGGGTTGCGGGTTGTGATATTTGCCAAGATGTTTGTCCTTGGAATCAACGTTTTGCCAGCACAACTGATATTGGCGAGTTTCAGCCTTATCCTGGGAATATTGCTCCCCAACTGCTAGAATTAGCCCAAATCTCAGATCAGGAGTGGGATAAACGATTTCCAGCATCTGCCTTGCGGCGGATTAAGCCAGAAATGTTACGACGCAACGCCCTAGCTAATCTTGACGCATCCAGGCGAAAGAATGACCCCGAAAGTAATTATTTTTGATTTTGATGGCACAATTGCTGATACAGTAGATGCCCTTGTAAGTATTGCTAATCGTCTAGCTGTAGACTTTGGTTATAGGCACATCAGCCCAGAACAATTAACCCTACTTAAAAACCTCACATCTAGGGAAATTATTAAATACTCAGGAGTTTCTCTATTTAAGATCCCTTTTCTAGTCAAAAAAGTTAAAGGAGAGTTAAAAAACAAAATCCCAGAATTAAAGCCAATTCCGGGAATTAAAGAAGCATTAATGGAACTCCAAGCTAAAGGATATAAGCTGGGCATTATCACTTCTAATTCTAAAGAAAATGTGACGCAATTCCTCACAATCAATGATTTAAATCATCTATTTGATTTTATCTACTCAGGAATTACAATTTTTGGCAAAACAACGATCATTAATAACGTATTGAGGCAAAATCAACTCCAACCTCAAGAAGTTATTTATGTCGGAGATGAAACCAGAGATATAGAAGCATCAAAGAAAGCAAATATCCAAGTGATTGCAGTGACTTGGGGCTTTAACTCACCGGAAGCACTAGCCAAGCAAAATCCAGATTATTTAATTCAGCAACCTAGCGAATTACTAGAAGTGATGAATCGGAGTTAATTAATAGTTAATAGTTAAAATTTTAACTATTGACAATTCACCCAAACATTAGGATGGGCAATGTCTACCAATACCGATAACTTCAACTTTAATATTTGTGACATTGCCTAGCCTACAAAATAGCAAGATATCAGAAAAACTTAATTTTTGCGTTCACCTTTTTCTAAAGCTTGTTCTACTAGATCATCACTGACATTAGTTACACCCTGAGTTGGAGAATTCCCAACTTCGTTTGCTAACTCTAGAAAATCATTAGGATTACCAGTTGACTGCGATTGGGTTTTTGTTTCTTCTGGTTTAGAGGTTTTATATTCAGGTGCAGTGGCTGCTTCGGCTGCTGCTGCACCTTTACCTGTCCGATCAACTTCACTGACGCTGAATTGCTGTGCAGCTGCATAATCAGCATCAAAATCTACCTTTGGCGCTTCCTCTTCACCACTAGCTATGTTTTCGGCAGCTAATTGGGCTTCATGGGTGGTAGCTTCATTTAAATTGGGCTTTACTTCATCAGGCATAATTAAAACCTTAGGTAAATTTTTTATTGCTGGTGCGATTATAGCAAGTTAAGGTGCTACTTTCTTGCTTCCTGGGGAGAGACTTTTACCTCTATTAAAAGATAGATTAAAGCTGGAATTTCTGATTAATTTAACTCTTTCTATCGGTAGTAGAATGTGATTCTCAAACTCTGGTAGGACTTAGTTTGGCGGATTAAATTTTCTTGGAAACAAAATTATGACTGCAAGTTACGATAAAACCATTTCTCAAGCCCAGAGCAATGAAACTCAACAATTGGTAGACGCGTTTAATGCTTTAGACACCGATGCCAAACTAGCCTGGTTCTATTTGGTTTATCAAAAAATGGGTGACTCTGTGACTCCAGCTGCTCCGGCTGCGGCTGAACCAGAATTAGCACCAATTCTGCTAGGAGATTATTTTGAATTATCCGATGAGCAGCAATTAGATATTATGCGGGATATAGTTAACCGCAAAGATACAGAATATTCTCGTGCCTATGGGGCGATCAAAGAAAACAACCAGTTGTTAGTTTGGTATGCTTGGGCAGTAGCTATGGGGGATACGGTGGTTGATTTACCAGCTACCTACCAGGCAAGTAAGCCAATTAATGATTTGCTTTCTCAAATTGAAGGAGTAGATTTTGAGGAGCAAATGTCGGTGTTTCGGACAATAGCTGGTGAACTGGGTTACACCGATGTCAAGCCGATCGCAACGCAAGCAGAAACTGGGAAAACGCCAAGTTTGTAATTAGCCCTAGCGACTAGAAGTCGCGGCTACACAAACAAAGTCCGCCTTCTCTTCTCTACGAGAGGCTGCGCCAACGAGACGCTACGCGAACGCGGACTAAATCCACATAGATAACCTCTCTTTACCCCAATGACTAGAAGTCGCGGCTACACAGCAAGCTGATTTAAGTCGGCTGGGGTGAGGTTGGAGTGTACTACTTCACCATCACGGAACCAAACGATGCGCTGGGTTTTACGGGCAACTTCTGGCTCATGAGTTACCATGACAACGGTAATTCCACTGGCATTGAGTTCGCCAAAAATATCTAAGACTTCTTCGGTTGTGTGCGAATCAAGTGCGCCTGTGGGTTCATCGGCTAGGAGTACTACCGGACGATTAACGATCGCTCGCGCGATTGCTACTCGTTGTTGTTGTCCACCAGATAGTTGAGTTGGTTTGTTGTTGAGGCGATTTGCTAAACCGACGCGCGTCAATGCAACTGTGGCGCGATCGCTTCTTTCTTTTGGATTGACATCAGCATACACCATCGGCAGCATCACATTTTCTAATGCTGTTAGTTGGGGCAATAGGTGGAATTGTTGGAAAACAAACCCCAGCTTTTTATTACGGATGTGTGCTAACGAGCGATCGTCCATCTGCGCTACATCAAGATTATCTAAGTAATAATGTCCGCCTGTGGGACGATCTAGACAACCGATAATATTCATGGCTGTGGATTTACCAGAACCTGATGGCCCCATGATTGCACAATATTCGCCCTGTTCCACAATTAGGTTGACATCATTCAGCGCTCGGATTTCTGTTTCGCCACTCCCATAAATCTTGAAAGTGTTTTCTAGTCGAATGATTATTGGTTTTGGTACAGGATTAGGAACTAGAGAATCGGGAATTAAAATAGTGTTTGCCATCAGGATTTAGTTATTAGTTATTAATTCTTTCTTCCTTGTCCTTTATTTATCCAGTTTATTATAAGAGTTTTAGAGAGTCTTTGCGTAAGTCCTATGAGTTTATGGGAAACACCTGTAGTCTGTGTGTCCAAATTTGGGATGGCACAGTTTGTAGTGGGGACTTCAGTCCCCAAAACCAAGACTAAAGTCCTGACTACAAACATTTTTTATTCAGCTTGATTAACCGGAGATGATATGACTACCAAAAAGCAATGCTAGGCAGCAACAGGAGTAGCAAATCTAGCATATCGCTCTATGTAGAACTCCTTGCTATTAGCGATCGCCACCACAGAATCACGTTGTTTTAAAGCCTTTTTCCACTGACGTAGACGAGTAAATTGTTCTGGTATCGCCAAGCCTCGATAGTGCTTGAGTGCAGGCCAACGCTCAAACCAAGGGTAAAAGGTGAAATCAACCAGACTAATGGATTCACCAAACCAGTAGGGGCCATCTTCTGATAACTTCCCAAAAGCTTCATTCTCGATAAATTCCAGATGTTTATATAGTTCTTGTTTAGCTGCTTCTTGTTGTTGAATATCGGGACTACGCAAGAGAGCAGAAAAAGCCGGAACGAATCGAGTATTAGCAAAATCAATCCAGATACGAGCCTGGGCTTTAGCGATGGGACTACTGGGTAAAAGCGGCGGATTTGGAAATACCTCGTTAAGATATTCGTTAATTACTGCCGATTCCCAAACTCGGTGATGATTATGTGCGATCGCAGGCACTTTTCCATAAGGAGAAATATCTGTAAATCCCGCCGGCTTGTTCTGCAAATCAATCTCAATCAAATCAAAGTCAATGCCTTTTTCTTGCAATACCAAGCGCGAACGGTGAGCATAAGGGCAAACAACCGCACTATATATCTTGATTTCAGCCATGTTGATCTTCCTGTATAAATAGGATTGGTTTATGAGCTTTGGCAATTAATTTAATTCAATCCAAAATCGTTCGACTGAGCGTAGTCGAAGTCCAAAATCTCAAATTAAACTAGAGCCAAGGCACTTCTTCAGGTGCATAACGAAAGGCACGGAAGACTGAATTTTGCTCCCCACTAGCTACTGCTGATTTCTCACCAAGATTCCGAACTGCAAAGTGGGGATTAACATATTCCCAAACAATTTCTTTTGTAGGTGTCACCTCGAATATGCGACCGAAAGCACCTTCTGTAATTAAAGTGTTGCCATTCGCTAGACGCTGTGCGCCTGATATATACGAACTAAAGAAATTTTGGGGTGGGTTGTCAGCGTACTCCCAAACTATTTCTTTAGTTTGACGGCTTACTTCAATCACACGAGAGAAATTGAGGGCAGTGTGACGACGATGTGCGCCATTATCAAAAATTAGGATATTGCCGTTAGCTAATTCGTTAGGAAAGTGCTGCTGTGCTAATACGTCATCTCCGAGTGTCCAGATAATCTCTCCTGTTTTGCGATCAATAATTACGACGGTAGAGATATTACGAAAGCTGACTATAATATTGCCGTCAGCGAGTTCGCCTACAGTATTACCATGAGTCCATTCGTGTCGTTGATCTTGAGGAGTAATAGTAAAAATATCTGGATCTAAGTGTTCGTGGGTGTGCCAAGTCCAAACAATCTCACCCCCAGGAGTAACTTCATAAAGTACATCAGCATAGATATTACCGTCTGCTTCTGTTCCTGGCACACCGCCTTTGATCCGGGGAATCAAAGACTGAGGTATTTTTTCAATAGCTAATAAAATTGTGTTGCCGTTGCGTAGTCTGCGTCCATCGTGATGATGATCTGGATGTTTGTACTGCCAAATAATATTTCCCTTGGGATCTACTTCTAAGACAACCCCACTTTTAAAGGCAGCCCACAAAGGAAAATGTGGCGGAATATCTAGCGTTTTACCATTATAAAAAAGGTTGCCATTGGGTAAAAGATAGCCATATAAACCCGGTGGATATGGCAAATTCCATTGATGTACTACTTCTCCTTCTAGATTCAGAAGATATACTTCTCCGTTACTTGTAAGTGGTGTAAAAAGTGTATAACCCTTGAATACCTTGTCAGGATTATAAGCTCTTAAACCAGTACCACGGCGACGAATAGTATTTTGGTCTACTGATGCTGTTGCGAGCGCCATAATTTTAAGTTGCTATGATGAATTTTGTTCAGATCCCGGACTTCTTGAAGACGTCCGGGATCTCGCAGCTTCTCAACACGGGCTAAACCCTAGCTATCCGCTAACAGCACTCCTATGGTGCTGGATTCGGATATTGAGTATGAACTGAATCCAATTCAGCCAAGATATCTTTATCAAGAACTACATTGATGCTTTCTATATTCTCTTTGAGTTGTTCTAGTGTAGTAGCACCAATAATCGTACTAGCGACAAACCAACGACTCCGCACGAATGCGATCGCTAATTGTGCAGGACTTAGTTGATGGCGTTTGGCAATTTCTACATAAGCTGCTACTGCTTTGCTAACATTTGGTTTTAAATATCGCTGACCAAAGTTTTCAAACAAGGTAACTCTTGCTTTCTCTGGTTTACCGTTGAGGTATTTACCAGTTAAATAGCCAAATCCCAAAGGACTATAAGCTAGTAAAGGAAGGTTTTCGTAATAAACTGCTTCTGCAAGAGCGCCATCAAAAACTCGATTAAGTAAATTGTAGGCATTTTGAATCGAGACGACTTTAGGTAATCCTAATTGTTTAGCTGCGTGACTAAATTGTGCAATCCCCCAAGGAGTTTCATTACTTAAGCCGATATAACGAATTTTGCCTGCATTGATGACATCAGCAAAAACTTCTAGTTGTTCAGTAATGGAAACTGTTTCCTCTACTTGATTAGGGTCGAAAACTGTTTGCCCAAAACGTGGTACATAACGATCTGGCCAATGGATTTGATATAAATCAATATAATCTGTCTGCAATCTTTTCAGGCTATCATCTACAGCTTGTTTGATATTATCCCGATCAATGGCTTTAGCTCCACCACGTACCCATTTAAAGCCGCGACCAGGCCCCGCAATTTTAGTAGCAACTATTAGTTGATCTCGCTGCTGATGTTTTAACCATTCTCCAATGTAAGTTTCAGTTAGGCCATAGGTTTCAGCACTGGTTGGTACTGGATACATCTCAGCCGCATCGATAAAGTTAATTCCCTGTTTAATCGCATAATCTAGTTGCTGATGGGCTTCTTCTATAGTATTTTGCTGCCCATAGGTCATTGTACCAAGGCAAATTTCAGAAACTTTTAGGTCACTATTACCTAGCTGATTGTACCGCATATTTCTGGATAGATTTTTACGTACTTGATATTAGACAATAAATTACTCCTTGTTCAGTAAATTATTGTTTGCAGAAAGAATGAGAATTATTTAGATAATACTACGGTATTTATATCAAATTAACGGAGTTAAATAAAATTTACAAATTTATACTCAAAATGCTTTGTCTAAATACTTGACTGAGGTTAGCGATCGCCATACCCAACATTATGGTTATCGATATAATTTATTGTGTAGTTTAGTTATTAGTCTACGCACGACTAGGAGAACCGGAGTATGACAATCTTACAAGTTGTGGATAAAGAGTTTTCACAAGTTCCCGTCATTGATATTAGTACATTAGTTTCTCAAACTAGCAACTATTCTGATGTAATTGCAAACCAAATTAGACAAGCTCTCCAAGATTACGGTTTTTTCTACATCGTTGGACATGGAGTTGATCAACAACTACAAAAGCAACTAGAACATCTCAGCCAACAGTTTTTCGCGCAGGATGTAGAAACTAAACTCAAAATTCGTATGGCTCTTGGTGGTAGAGCATGGCGAGGATATTTCCTAGTTGGGAACGAGTTAACATCAGGTAGACCGGACTTAAAAGAAGGTATTTACTTCGGTGCAGAACTAGAAGAAAACCATCCACTTGTGAAAGCTAGTACACCAATGCACGGTCGCAATCTTTTTCCATCTAACATTCCCCATTTTAGGGAAACAGTACTGGATTATATAGACTCAATGACCAAACTCGGACATATCCTAATGGCTGGTATTGCTCTTAGTTTGGGATTAAAAGAATCATATTTTGCAGACCGTTATACAAAAGACCCATTGATATTATTTCGGATTTTCAATTACCCTCCTAATTCATCATCTCAATCTGAATGGGGTGTTGGCGAACATACAGATTACGGAGTATTAACTATACTCAAGCAAGATAACGTCGGCGGATTACAAGTCAAATCAAAGTCTGGTTGGATAGATGCACCTCCTATACCTGGTTCATTTGTATGCAACATTGGGGATATGCTCGATCGCATGACACAAGGACTATATCGCTCAACACCCCACCGCGTTCAGAACCTATCAACAAGTAATCGCCTATCATTTCCATTCTTCTTTGATCCCAATTTCAACATTGAAGTCAAACCTATTGAACTGAACGACATAGTAGTGAATGATGATCAAAGCGATCGCTCGGATAAAGCCAGTGTTCACGAATTTGACGGAACTTATGGCGATTATCTTTTGAATAAAGTCTCCAAAGTATTTCCAGAACTACGACAAAAAGTGCTTTAGAGAGTCCAAATTAACTTTGATAAGGACGCGGTAATTGGCGCAGTTTATGAGCCGTATCCAATTCACTATTGTTTTTTCTACCATATCCCCAACCCAAGAGGCGACGATATTCACCCATGATGTCACTTTCAATTAAATCATCCTCATTGACTTCAATCTCGGTATGAGATTCAGGTGCAACATAGAGTGCATCCGCAGGGCAATAAGCCTCACACATGAAACAAGTTTGACAGTCTTCCTTGCGGGCGATCGCAGGTGGTTGGTTAGGTACGGAGTCAAAGACATTGGTCGGACAAACTTGGACGCACAAATTGCAATTGATACAGAGTTTATGGCTGACAAGCTCAATCATGATCCTGCTCCGGTTACGACTTTGATACAGTAGGTGTGGTTTGAGTGGTTTGTACTGGTGGTGTAGCGATCGCATCCGTAATCCAATCACGCCTCACCCAGAGCTTATCTAAGCCGCCTGTCGCTTGGTAATAACGCTGATTTGGATCGGTTTCGGGATAGTCCATGCGAATATGTTCGCTGCGCGTTTCCGTGCGATGTAACGCGCTAAAATATGCCCATCGTGCTACAGCCGTCAGAGCAGCCGCTCGACGAGAAAATTCCACATCGCGCACTGTATCTTGTTTCGGGTTCCCTTGGACTTGCTGCCACAGCGTTTCTAATTTGGCGAGAGAATCCAAAAGTCCCTGCTCAGAACGCAAGTAATTCTTCTCTAACGGCAACATCTGGGCTTGTACACCATGTACGATCGCCTCACTATCGAATTCAGAAGTGGGTGAAGATGGCGAACGCAATCCCACTTGACCAGCAGGACGCGCAACCCGTTCATTTGCATGAGCGCCCAGACTCTTGGCAAAGTCGGCTGCCCCAACTCCAGCCCATTGCCCTGTGGAGATTGCCCAGGCAGCATTGGGTCCACCACCCCCAGAAGCTAAACCGGCTAAAAACTCCCGCGATGCAGCATCACCAGCAGCGTAGAGGCCAGGAACCTTTGTAGCGCAACTATCATTCACAATCCGAATCCCACCTGTACCACGGACTGTACCCTCTAAAACAAGTGTCACAGGCACTCGTTCTGTATAGGGGTCAATACCAGCTTTTGTATAAGGTAGAAAACTGATGAAATGAGACTTTTCAATCACTGCTTTAACTTCCGGTGTGGCTCGATCCAAACGAGCATAAACGGGGCCTTTCATCAGGGCATTAGGGAGGAAAAATGGATCGCGACGACCATTGATATAGCCACCAAGATCATTGCCTGCTTCATCAGTATAACTAGCCCAACCGAAAGGAACACCCCTAGTTACAGTGGCATTGAAAGCCGTTGAAATGGCATAGTGATTAGAAGCTTCCATACTAGAAAGTTCCCCACCAGCTTCCACTGCCATCAGCAGTCCATCACCTGTATTGGTATTGCAACCTAATGCTTTACTCAAGAATGCACAACCGCCATTCGCTAAGACTACTGCACCAGCCCGAACGATATAGGTACGATGATGCTGCCTCTGCACACCTTTTGCTCCAGCTACTGAGCCGTCGTTAGCCAATAAAAGCTCTAGAGCCGGACTTTGATCAAGAATCTGCACACCAACACGCAAAAGATTTTTGCGAAGTACCCGCATATATTCAGGGCCATAATAACTCTGACGCACAGATTCCCCATCTTCTTTAGGGAAATGATAGCCCCAACTTTCTACTAGGGGCAAACTTAGCCAAGTTTTTTCGATAACACGCTCGATCCAACGTAAGTTAGCGAGGTTTTTTCCTGCGCGATAACGCTCCCATAAAACTTTGTCCCAATTCTCTGGAGAAGGGGCCATGATGCCATTCCCACTAGCAGCAGCAGCACCACTCGTACCCAGAAAACCTTTATCAACAATGATCACTTTGGCACCTTGGGATGCGGCTGCCCAGGCTGCCCAGGCTGCGGCAGGGCCACCACCAATTACCACTACATCAGCAGTTAATTTTAGTTCATTTTCACTATGCACTGTTAGCAATTTCCTTTCCTCAATAAAGTCAACTCAACGTTAAAAGGGCGGTTAGAAACCGCATCTACACGAGGCTTTACCCACACTTTGACCCTTCTCTACGAGACGCTACGCGAACCACAAAGCTCAGGGCAACGCAAGCTCAGTGACCGCCTCCGTGGGTTAAGAAACCTTGATTTGACCTTAGTCCACGGAGGTGGACTTCGTTTGTGTAGCCGCGAATTCTATTCGCCAGGGCTTAAGTTGACACGTATGAATTCAGAAGCGCTCAGACTTTTCGCTGCGTCTGTTGCATGTTAGCGTTAGCGGGGCGTAGCCCGGCAAATTCATTCATACATTCAGCAACGCCCACAAAATTAATAAACAGATGTCAACAATTTATCGATCGCAGCCCGAAACGCGGTTGCTGCACCAGCACTCATATCACGGGGGGCGCAGATGCGATTTCTCAAATATGCGAAAGCGATCGCCCCCACAGCAGCGAAGATCGAATCAACACTGCTATTTTTACCACCCGTCCGACCACCCGGTAAAGTTGCACCATTGCCATGAATGAGATAATCAGCCAGTTGTCGCAGGTGAAAATCAACCGCGTCCTTAATTGTGGTAAGATCACCATCTGCGGCTATTGCTTGGACTCCAGAGTTTTTGATAATATCTGCGATCGCAACTTCCCGATTATCGCTCAATCTCTCAGCTGCTTCGGCGCGATATTGAATTTTCTCACTATCTGCCACATCCAGAGGTAAAGGATTTCCAATCGGTTCTACACCCCATCGGCGACGCAACAGTAAATTGTTGGTGATATTATCCGACTTCACTCTGTGATAAGCAGGATGCTGATTAAGTGCGTCAAACCAAGAATTAATTCGAGGAAAGCGAGGATTTCCTTTGAGGTGATATCCCCGATATACAGGTAAATTAGCCGCCAATCTATCCAGATGGGGACTATACAAAATGTCAACTAAGCTAAATGTACTGACAAAGTAAGCGCCGGGATATTTAGCCAAAGCTTGCTCAAGTTCATCTAACTTCGCCTCAAATGCTGCTTGTGAGTTTGCCAACTCATCAGCATCTAGAGGTGCTTCTCTCAGGAATTTGTAAGCAATCTCTCTAAAACCGTTAGTCTCAGTCTCTTCAACCAACTGTCTAGCAACAGCGTTTTCCTTTGGATTTTCCGGCAATAATGCAGGATGAGGAAACCTTTCTTCTAAAGCCAAGAGAATATCTTTGGATTCATATACTAAGTTACCCTCAATTTTTGCTGCTGGGACAAGGGTTGTGGGAACTATGTCAGTGTACCATTTGGGTTTATTACTTAAATCAATAAACTCCGTTGCAAAGGGAATTTCCTTTTCTTCCAGAGCAAACCAAACTCTCTCGCAGAAAGGACACCAGGAATTAGTATCTCGATAAAGCAAGACTGGCGGTTCTGTGTTTGGGGGAAGTTTATCTAAGCTGCTGGGTATTGGTGCAGTCGAAGGAGATTGTCCTGTCCTCTTCACCCTACGCGCAGGGGTATTTTTTCTAGCAGTCTCTAAAACTTCTTCCCAAGTTGACACTGTGTTTTGAATAGACATTTTTTACCTCGCTTTACTAGGAACGCCAGAAAACACAAATAACTGTTGTTCTTTGGGTGCAGCCAAGTTTTCACCAAGGTAACGATGAAGTCCTACACCCATATCTCCCGTGTCCGTAAGCTTGAAGTTCACTTCCTCAAATCCAGATGCACTTAAAATTTTCCGCACATTGTCAGACAAGGGAATACCGTTAGAGTGCCCGCGAGTCCAGATGACAAAAGCACCTGGTTTACTCAGAAAACTCAGGTTATCTAGTAAGCGATTGAGTTCAGCTTCCTGTGCCAGATTGCCAAAGACACCACACACAATCACGATATCTGCTGGTACTGCTCCTACATAGTTAGTGGCAAGAGTTGCATCATCATTGATAAACTCAATTTGCTTGGCTAAACCCAAAGACTCTATAGTTGCCCGTCCACGTTCAACTAAATTTGAATTTATTTCAACCAGTCGTGCAGAAACATCCTTCACACGGGGGTGATTTTTTAAAGTTCCTAGTAAATCTCGCCCATCACCCGCGCAAACACTCACTATTCGGATAGCGCCATCTGGTGAGGCATTCAAGCTATAAGCAATATATTCTTGCACGATTTCTAGACGCTGCTGCAATTTTGGCTCAGTGTCGTAGAGGTCGTGCCATTCATACCAATCTTTTGGCATAAGGCGTGATTTCCGTTTGATGCACACTGTGTAGCCAGAAAATACGGTTAACTTATCAAGTAACTGTAGTTTATGGATGAAGGCAGAGTATCACAGAAATTCATCTAAAATCAAGTCTTATTAGGAAGGCTCCTAGTCTATTTCGGATGAGTGAAACTGTCTACATCGAAACTAGTATTTTGGGCTACCTTACAGCCAGATCAACCAGAAATCTGATTTTGGCAGCAAACATAGAGATCACAAGAGAGTGGTGGGAGTTTCGCAAAAGTGCATTCACGGTCTACATTTCATAAGTTGTTTTAGATGAGGTGGCACGGGGAGACACCGAGATTGACGTTTGCTTGTCATTACCAAAAGCCGACTTACGAGGTAGCAATCATTGCATCATGATCACAAATAAACGCTTTCAACTCCTACTACCAATCCGATCACCGCTCATTGCCATCGCCTCTGCTTTCATCGTCGGTGCCATGCTCATATTACTCGCTGGGGCAAATCCGATCACTGCCTACACAGCTTTATTTCAAGAATCCCTAACTACTTACTTTGGGTTTGGCAACACCCTCACCAAAATGACACCCCTATTATTCACCAGTTTAGGGGTATTAGTAGCATTACGGGCTGGTCAATTTAATATCGGTGGCGAAGGACAAATTTACCTCGGTGCGTTGGGTAGCACTTTAATCGGGTTATATGTGCAAGGATTACCATCTGTAATTCACATTCCCTTAGCACTTGTGGCTGGGTTTGGGTTTGGTGCTGTTTGGGGTTGGATTCCTGGTTATCTCAAAGCTGTGCGGGGAGTCAATGAAGTCATCACTACTCTATTACTGAATTATATTGCGGTGAATTTAGTTAGCTACTTAGTGCAAAACCCCTTAAAAGCACCAACCGCACCTAGTCCTTATTCGCCATTAATTGCTAAAGAAGCACAGTTGCCGATTATTTTACCCCAAAGTTTAGCCCATGGGGGTATAATCCTGGCGTTAATGGCGGCAGTCCTCTTGTGGGTATTATTAGCGCGATCGCCTCTAGGATACCAAATTGCCGCCGTTGGTTTTAACCCCACAGCAGCCCATTATGCGCGGATTTCGGTGAAAAATACGATCATGCTAGTAATGGCGTTAGCAGGTGGTTTAGCCGGGTTAGCGGGTGCATCTGAGGTGATGGGGTTGAAATACCGCTTATTTGAACAGGTATCATCTGGTTATGGGTTTGATGCTGTGGCGATCGCTTTTTTAAGTCGCGGTAGTATTAGCGGTGTAGTGTTGACTTCTTTATTTTTTGCCGCCTTGCGTAGTGGTGCAAATGTCATGCAACGTAGTGCGGGTGTGCCAGTGACTATAATTTATGCAATTCAAGGATTAACTGTGTTATTCATTGCCATCAGCCTCGCCATAGAAAGACGAATAAAAACGCAAAATAACGCTGAAGTTTAACGCGAAAGTTTCTCTGCGATACTCTGCGCTTCCCTTAGCGTCCCTCTGCGTTAAAAAAAAACTATGAATAACCTTAACTTCCTCTCTGATTACTTAATTGCTAGCTTAAACTTAGCAGTACCCCTAGCATTTGCTGCCCTTGGTGGAATGTACTCGGAACGCTCAGGAGTGCTAAATATTGCCCTCGAAGGGATGTTAATAACTGGTGCTTTTTCCAGTGCTGCCGCTACCTTTTATACTGGCAACCCTTGGCTTGGTGTTCTCTGTGCGTTGATTGCTGGGGGATTAGTTGGTTTACTTCACGCTTTTATGTGTGTCACTTTATATGTTAATCAGTTAGTATCAGGGTTAGCGATTAATCTAGTAGCTGCGGGGTTGACATCGTTTTTAGCGCGGTTAGTATTTAATGGCAGTAGTACTCAAAGATTACCAGGAATTGAGCCTATGGTCATTCCTGGTCTTGCAAACATACCTATACTTGGCTCTCTGTTGTTCCAGCAAGATGTTCTTGTATATTTACTGATAACTCTAATTGCTGTCACTATCTATATTTTCTTTCATACTAGCTTTGGGCTGACTTTGCGGGCAGTGGGGGAATATCCCCAAGCGGCTGCGACGGCTGGGCTTTCAGTATCAAGGGTGCGATATTTGGCTGTAGTAGTCAGTGGTTGTCTTGCCAGTTTAGGAGGGGCTGATCTGACTTTGGTGCAAATAAAATTTTTTACCGAAGGGATGAGTGCAGGTAAAGGATTTATGGCGATCGCAGCCTTAATTTTTGGTAGGTGGCATCCTTTAGGTAGTACTTTGGCTTGTTTTTTATTTGGTGCTACAGAAGCTTTACAGTTACGAATTCAAGCTTTTGGTGCAAATATTCCTTATCAATTTTTAGTTATGTTACCATACGCGATCGCTTTATTTGCATTACTAGGATTAGCCGGTAAATCTATACCGCCCCAAGCGTTAGGTGTTCCTTACTCGCCAGAAAATCAGCAAGACAATGTGTGACTTACAGTTAGTAACTTTCACGCGATCGCTACGGCTTTGCAACACAACCAAAATTTTAATTATTAATTAGATATCAATATTTATCTGTTCTATCTGTCTAGCAGCTTTATCCCAAAGCTTTGCAGAAATCTCATCTTTCCAATGACTTCTGAGATTTTCTGCTTTTTTATGACTGATTCGTTCTAACATTTCTAGAACTGCGGCTAATGTTAATTGATCAACAATTGCCTCTAAAGAATCCATATATTCTTTTGTCATAACTCACCTCTTCAATAACTTAACTTCTAACATTGTAATTGCAGTCATGGATAGCTTGCTCTAACTGTGCTATTTCTGTGAGAGTTTATCCCCAAGTTCTTTGCTGATACACCGTCGATGGATATAATTTCATCCACGCATATTCAGGTATGCACATTGTGTAAGAAGTAAATACTTTTTTGATGGCATCAATCCGTTTAGAGTCAGAAGCTCTTACATCCTCAAAACTCCAAGATGCAGTTAGCAGTTCTAATCCGAAGTTGTAAACCCAACGCTTAAAACCAGCTAGCCCATGCATCAAGGAGGTTTCCACGTTATTTAGTTTGAACTCTCGCTTGATGGCAAACATAGCTAAACTTCTACAAACTTACTTGCTTGAATAACTATACGCTACTTTAAGCAAGGATCAACACCTTGAGCAATTAACTTTACTTTTTCCTTGTATTTGCGTAATCCATACAAGCGACTAGAAAAGCAATGTACGATTGACAACAAATCTTGAACCAGTTCTTCGTGGGGTGACAATGCCTCGCTATTGGCCACCACGACTGTTCCCCCTCCCCAGACAATAATTTGTTGTACCAAGTCAAAACCAAATCGGCACAGTCTGTCTTTGTGCGCTACGTACACGCATTTGATTTCTCCCTGAATTGCCCATTGAATAATTTGGAGAAACTTTTTACGTTTAAAGTTAAGTCCACCACCTATTTCTTCGATTCTGTCAGTCACGACTACACCGTTGGCAACACAAAACCTATCCATAGATTCAACTTGGGCTTTCAAATCATCTTTTTGTCCATGTGATGAAACACGGCAGTAGATAATTATTCTTGTTGGAAATTTACCGGACTTGAGGTTTCGAGCTAGCGCTAAGTGCGATTCTGTGTAAAGCCTTTGATTGCCTAGCGTCCTTTCCGGCGTTAGTTTTCCTTCTGTCTCCCAACGCCTTAGAGTAGATGAAGAAACGCCGATTAATCCTCCAAATTCTGAAACTTTCCACATAAACTTATCTAAAATACGTAATTATAGATAAGTTTAGCGAAGTTTTTTGTCATTTAGTATATGTCTTTTCGCAAACAGCACAGTGTGTCAGCAAACCTTGTCTCTATAGTCCACGACATACTCCATTACGCAATACCGACACCACCCGTTATGCCATAAACTTCTCCTGTGATGTAGCTTGCCTCCTGTGAAGCAAGGAGAACGTATATTGGAGCGATCTCTACCGGCTGTCCGGGTCGTCCGATCGGAACCGTAGAGCCAAATTTCTCAATCTTTTCTTGAGTCTGACCGCCACTAGGCTGTAGCGGTGTCCAGAAAGGACCGGGCGCTACAGCATTGACGCGCACACCTTTTTCAATCATTTGTTTGGAAACTGCTTTGGTGAAAGCAACAATGCCTGCTTTGGTGAGCGCATAGTCAATGATGTTCTCTGAAGGTTCATACGCCTGAATAGAAGTTGTATTAATGATGGCTGCACCCGGTTTCAGGTGTGGGACTGCCGACTGTGTAATCCAAAAGAGCGCGTATAGGTTGGTTTTAAGCACCTTATCGAACTGCTCGGTGCTGATATCGCCAAGAGAGGGCTGAGTCTCTTGTGCGCCAGCATTGTTGACAAGAATATCTAAACCGCCTAGCGCTTCTACTGCGTCCGCCACGAGTTTTCGGCAAAAATTCTCATCCTTTATGTCACCCCCAAGAGCGACGGCTTTACGTCCCGTTTGTTCGATCAGTTCTATAACCTCTCGTGCATCCGGCTCTTCACTGGGAAGATAGGAGATTGCCACATCCGCCCCTTCACGCGCAAACGCGATCGCTACGGCACGCCCGATACCAGAATCTCCTCCGGTGATCAACGCCTTTCTGTTTGTAAGCTTTCCAGATCCTGTATAGCTCTCCTCGCCGTGATCCGGCTGAGGATTCATCTGTTGAGCAAGTCCGGGTGCCGGCTGCGGCTGACGGGGGAAGGGCGGCCCGGGATATTGCTGACGTGGATCTTGCATCTTCAATCGATCGTTTGCCATCTCTTGCTCCCCTATGGTGATCTATTTAATTGTATAAATCACTTTTCCATCGCATCTACCCACTTAGTGCAACATTATTGTTGTAATTAGTAACAGATTTAAGACTCTGGCGCATCTCTTCGACTCTACCTTTCGGCAGACTCGCAACAAAGCGAACTGATGGATAGCAAGACATTTGGGAGATTATTGGCAGCAGCTAAACAGTATTTACCTTGCTTGATGGTCAACTCCCGCCAATAACCTTTCAGTTTGGTGAACTTTGGATTATTTTCAAATCTGAATGTTTTTTTCGGTTCAACTTTTGCATTCAGCCGTTGCAGGATTAGAAGGCTGTTGCACCCTATTGTTAACAGTTTTTGCTTCTACAAAAGCTTCTCGACCTGTAATCAATCTAGAGCGACGATTACGAGTGATATAATTCCACGCCCACTGAATTGCTACTACTATTTTAGTGTCAAACTCGATTAAGAAGTAGATGTGAATTATTAGCCAAAAGAGCCAAGCAATGAAACCTTGGAGTTTGAGTAAGCCTAAATCTACAACAGCTAAATTTTGCCCAATCATCGCCAAAGTACCCACGTCATTGTAACGAAATTGTGGCAAAGTATTACCTTGAAGCCTGCGTTTAATGAGTTTAGCTACATACTCTCCTTGTTGTTTGGCTACAGGTGCAACACCAGGTAAGGGTTTACTATTTTGATGGGAAAAGTTGCTTAAATCTCCCACTACAAAAATGTTTTTATAACCCTTGATAGTCAAGTCTGGTTCTACAATCACACGTCCGTCGCGATCGCACTCTACACCTGTACTTTCTGCTAGGGCTTTCCCCATAGGCGAACCTTGAACACCTGCTGCCCACAATATAGTTTTTGAGGCAATTTCTGTCAATTCATCGCCTTGCTTGAAAGTAACGATGTTATTTTCAATATTTGTCACTCTGGTGTTAGTGTAGACAGCTACACCCAACTTTTGCAAAGATACTGCTGCTACTTTCGATAACTCTGGCGCAATGTGTGGGAGGATGCGATCGCCCCCTTGCAATAGTAAAATTTTCGCTTCTGAGATGTTGATGCTGCGGAAATCTTCTTTGAGAGTTTGGTATGTCAATTCCGCGATCGCCCCCGATAATTCTACACCGGTAGGTCCACCCCCCACAATCACAAAAGTCAACAAAGCCCGGCGTTTTTCTGGATCAGTTTCTTTTTCTGCTGCTTCAAATGCCGAAAATATCTGGCGACGCATTTCTATGGCATCTTCAACAGTTTTCAAGCCAGGAGCAAATTCTTTCCAGTTATCCTTACCAAAATAGGAATGGTTAGCACCTGTGGCGACAATCAATGTATCATAAGGTACTACTTCATCACCCAGAATAACTTGTTGCGCTTTTGGATCAATATCATTTACTTCTCCCAACAACACTTTTGTATTCTTGCTTTTGCTGAATAGAGATCGCAATGGTGCGGAAATATCAGCAGGTGATAGCGTACCTGTGGCAACTTGATATAAAAGCGGCTGAAATAGGTGAAAGTTACGTTTATCAATCAGAGTAACATTTACATTTGCACTCTTCAGAGCTTTTGCTGTATACAGTCCACCAAAGCCACCACCAACGATCACAACCTGATGTGGGGCATTTTTCTCAAGTGAGACTTCCATAATAAATATTTCCTTGTGTTAAGAAGTTGTAACTATTCTTAACAAAAAGGTAACAGCATTATGATATACGTTGCCGTTTATTTAGAACAATTGAAAAAATAATGAAAGTAGCCAAAGTTAGTAATCAGTCTTAAATTTCTGCGGCAGAATCAGATTTGTTGTCTACAGTTATATGCTGAAGGAGGGTGTTAGAGCTAAAGTTTTCTTTTGATCAGCAAGGAAAACGCGATCGCAGAGGTTAAACAGTTCTACCTCAGTCTGTGTGTGTCGCATCAGCCGCAGGAAATCACCTTCAGCATCAACATTTAGGGCAATATAGTTGAGGAACATTTTGAGGTAGCCTACGCGGGCTCGCTCTGGCATAGTTGCTGCTGCGGGGGTTTGCCATAAACGATCAATATAGTTGCGTACCTCTACTAAAGGAACGGGCGTGATCGTCTCAAAGCGCAAAGCTTGGCGAATTTGATTAAAAAGCCAAGGATTCCCAATCGCCCAGCGTCCCACCATCACACCCGCCGCACCCGTTTGAGAAAGCACTTCAACAGCAGTTGTCGCCGAGTCGATATTGCCATTGGCAAGCACTGGACAATCGACTCGTCTTACCGCTTTCGCAATCAAATCATATTTTACTGCCCCGTGGTACATATCTTTCACCGTGCGACCATGCAAACTCAGTAAATCAATGCTGTGGCGATTGATTATATCTAGAATTTCGTAAAAGTTATCTGTATTTTCAAATCCTACGCGCATCTTCACGGTCAAAGGTCGATCGTTGACAGCAGAACGCAGTTCTCCCAAAATCCGATCCACTTTTTCTGGTGAGAGTAGCAATCCACCCCCAACATTTTTGCGATATATTCTAGGTGCTGGACAGCCCATGTTCAAGTCAACTCCAGCGATATTATAGTTGCAGAGTTCCTTTGCTGTTCTTACTAAGTCTGGAATGCTTTCGCCAATCATTTGAGCAAAAACGGGGCGACCCGTGTCGTTTTCGGTGATTGCTGTCAGAATGCTACGATTGAGCCGTGAGGTATCATTGACGCGGAAATACTCCGTGAAGAAGTAGTCAGGACTGCCGTAGTGGGCAATCACCTTCATAAACCAGAGGTTTGTCACATCCTGCATGGGCGCAAGAGCGGTGAGAGGTAGGTATGAATGGAGCGATTGGGGAAGCGATACCTGGGACATAGAGATCAGGAGCGATCGGCAAAGCATCACTCTATCAAAAAATGCTTACTTGTTAGGAACTGCGAAGACAAAAGCCCAAATGTACATTAACTAATTATTTGTCCATTTAACAATTTAACTAGGGATGAGGGGTAATTGCTAAAATTGTTATCACTCCTTGACCAGTGCCGTAGTACCAAAAAACTCTAAACGCAGCAGGTGTTTTATTTTCTACGTATGCTTCAAATACTTCTTCGCCATTGGAACCAAATAAATCATCATATTTGTGGGTTTGCAAACCAGGATGACGGAGATTAGTTTCTATCAAAGCTAATGTTTTAGAGACTTTTCGGTACTTTTTCGGGTCAGTTTGCTCTAAATTTTTCAATACATCTCTGGCTTCAGTTGAATATTGCAGACGAAATTGCATTAATCATCAATCTCCAAGTCTGCGTATTGAGCAAATGAACCTAAATCATGAACTTCTCCCCTCGCTGCTTCTTGTATACCCTGTAGCACCATAGCTAGCGCTTCTGGATTTTGCCACAACCATCTTTGATTTTCAGGAATATTTTCTAAATCTATGGGGTCTAGTAAAATCTGCCCTGCATCATTAGTTAATACTCGGTAAACTTTTGCCTTAGCTGTTTCTCCTAATGTTAAGTTCCCTTGCTCATTTGTTAAGATAGCTTCTTTTAAGACATAAAAGTTTTGGTTAGCAATCATAGGTAAAGTTTTGGTTAGCAATCATAGGTATAGTTTGGCAATTATTCAACTTATATCATAATACCGTTGTTATTATATCAAAAGTTACTAAAAAGTTTATACTTTTAGCAGCATTTCCTCTATTAAGTTCATCTATAACTAAAAGATAATTTTGACCTTTACCATCTATTAAATCCCTGTATGCTAGCCCTAAAGCACGGATGAAGTGTCCCGAATAAAATTTGTACATAATAGAATTACCTTGACTTTGTGGCAATAGCTTTCCCACAAAATCAGAATAAGTATATTCGGGATGAAATACAGTCTTTATTGTATTTTCTAACGTATTACTCAGGGAATCAAAATGTATTTATTAAATCATTTATTGCAATTGAACGAATCTGGTAACTTTTACCGATACCAGGACTACCAAAAATAATCTTTTGGATTGGTTTTGTTTGGTGATTCATAATTTAGATGTAGCTTTGTTTATTATTTAAAAAATCATACTAACTCTAACTCATATCAAAAAATTTGATAGTAAATCTTTAGTATTATTTAATACTTGTGCTTAATTTGGTAAATATAATTAATTACGCAATGTGGTTGCGAATGTAGTGAAGTGAAATGAAGCAATCCTAGCCCTTGCGATTGCTTCGCTCCGGTCGCAATGGCTGTAATTAATTTTGTTGACTTGCTTAACAAGTTCCCCTTGAGTCCCTTGATTAAATAGTTTTAAAAGCTAAGTCACTTTATATACCTATTTTTTAACAATCAAGACTTGGAGTCCTGTTTCCTTTGGATTCCCTAGCAAGCATAAAAATTTGGATGAAAATATACTGAAGTATGTAAAGTATGCAACTTTTTGCACACGAAAGTACATACCTATAAATATACGTGATAGCACTCTAACGCAGAGACAGCACCACTGTAAAATCAACATGATGCACAAAATTTTAAACAAGTCAAGTTTGGTATAAATTATATTAAAAATTTTCTAGCAAGTTTTTAGGAATTATCAGAGACAGGTTTTATAAATGAGTTATAAGCAAAAATTATATTACAAAGTATAACCTATAATTTTTCTCTATTCCACCTATCAGTTGCAATTCTGTCTCATAGGGTAGATTGGTTTTATCCCGTGAGAGAAAATGACCTCTCGATTTTGTGGTTAATCTTGTAAAGGTAACGAGCGCGGAGGGATTTGAACCCCCGACCCACAGAACCGGAATCTGTTGCTCTATCCACTGAGCTACGCGCCCTTAATCTTCCATATTATAGCATATCTGTGATAAAATTTGCAACCTAGAAAAACTTGGTTTCTGGGTTAAAGATAATTAGCTGGGTCTACGGGTGTGCCATCTCGACGAACTTCAAAGTGGAGATGGGGACCAGTTGAGAAACCTGTAGAACCAACAGCAGCGATCGCTTGTCCGCGTTCAACTGCTTGTCCTTCGGTAACATACAACTCGCTGGTATGTCCGTACAATGTCGTCATGCCATTGCCGTGATCGATAATTAACGCTCTGCCATAACCACCATACCACCCAGCAAAAATTACTGTTCCCGAATCGGCTGCCCGAATTGTGCTACCATAGCTAGCAGCAAAATCCAACCCGGCATGAAAGCGACGATAGCCGAGGATTGGGTGTATCCGCCAGCCGAAGGGACTGCTAGTAGGAGCATCGCTAGGATATGTCATGACACCAGTTCCGCGAATGATCAAACTTGTCCGGCTGTTGGTTTTTGCTTGCGCCGCTTCTGTTGCTCTGGCTTCTGCTACCTTTTGTTGAATCAAGACTTCCAAATTTTTGGAATCTCTCTCTAGCTGATTTTGCGCGGCTTCCAAGGCCAGGCGATCGCTATTCAGGCGTTGAATTAATTCTGATTGTGATTGCGCCTGAGTTTGATAATCGGCTTTTTCTGCCAGCAGTTGCTCACGCATCAAGGCAACTTCGTTTTTTTGCTGTTCTACTTCCGTTTTTTGTTTATGGATCAGGTTTGCTTGGGCGTTGAGTTTTACCAAAATTTGCTGGTCTGCCTGATAGACTAACTTCAACTGATAACGGCGGCTGATAAAGTCGCTAATATTTTGACTTTCGAGCAAAACTGCCCATCCCACAGATGCAGGCGATCGCTGAAGATAACGCAATCGTGCTACTGTTGCTATTTGCCGCTCCTGATAGTCACGCTCCGCTACAGCTAAATCAGTTTCTAACTGCTTCTGGCGTTGGGTGGCCAGTTGTAATCGTGATTCGCTCTCTTGAAGATAGCTATCTGTAGTTTGCAGATTTTGCTTTAAACCAGTGAGGTGTTTTTCGGCTTCTTGTTGGAGATTTGTTAAGCGATCGCGATCGTTAACTACACCCTGATGCTGCTGATTCATTTGTTGCTGCTGTTGTCGCAGAGTATCAATAGATCCTGCGGAGGTTGCGTGGGCTGGAATTAATCCCCAACATATACACAAAATGCAGCAAAATGCAATAGATAAACAGCAATAAATCTGCTGTTTTCCGAGAAATCGCGCTCTCATAGTGCGAACCTAACTAAAACGATGTTTTCAAACACTATGAGGATTATTCCCAAAATCTGATTCACCCACTCCAACACCATGTATCAAATTGGTCTGCCAAGTTTTAACACAAAGATTCCATTTGTGTCAGCATTGAGTAGATATCGTTATATTGGTTTAACGTGAATTCGACGCCTAACCCCCCAACCCCCTTTCCTACTAGCGTTGCTCCCGTCAAACTCCCCTCTCCGAAACGGAGAGGGGTTGGGGGAGAGGTTCTTCCAGGATTAGTGAATTGGTGTTCTAAGCTAATGTACTTTTAATTTGCATAACTAGGGCAGGCAAGATGCCCACCCCACAAGAGTTTTACTTCCAGGTAATATGCAACTTTTATCTCCAACAGCTTAGGACGGGTCTTTATGGGGACATACAGCAGTTTTCATGTATTTCAACCATATATATCGTACGGGCACAGCATTGCTGTGCCCCTACCGCGTGGTCTATTTAGCTGAAAATAGCTGTAATGTAAAACCGTGTCCTATTTGGGGCAATAAGACACGGTTTTATAGGAGTATTTACTTATAATATTACCAAAATCAAAGTAAAATTTGATTTATACCAAAGTAATCCATTTACTGAAATTTGTTTCCTGGTTCATTAACTTTCTCTGTTGTGGGAAAGATTTGGCGATCGCAGTTTGTGCTTTCCTGAGTTAAGGCGATCGCACTAAAGAAAATAGCACTTCCTACAGCCAGAGCGATCATCGGACGTTTCAGCAAGACAAAATCTCTGATAATCCTCGCTAACGGTCGGCTTTGACGACGTAGCGCCGAAGAAATCATCAATTGTCTCCAAGTAAACGGATCGCGGACATAATGACCGCTTTGGCAAACTACTAGCCGTTCCTGACAATAGGGACAGCAAAATAAGCCCATCCGCGTTTTAATTGGTTTGGGCGTACCATTTCTTTGGCAAATTGGGCAAGTAACATAATGATTATCAAAGGTGTGTATATTCATTTACCTCGTCCGCCTAGTCCATTTACTCGCTCTATAATCAATAGCTATATTGAATTGGGATCAATACTTAGCAGACTTCCAAGCATGGTCTGACATCAAGCATAAATCATACATATATTGTATTACTACCAAGGCTCGCTCAATGGTCGCAACACGAGTATAGCTAGATTTAGGCAAGGATGCAGGGCTAGTTAATGTTTACGGGTGCGTCCACCCAGCCCCCAAAAAACTCTGTTGTCTCTAGAAAAAAATAGCGATCGCGCCCACTCGCACTCCATTAGCCCTCGTTGACCCTTAAATAATAATTGTCTCCCTATTTAACCATTGTTCCCACAAAAATTTTGCACAATGACATTTTTTACTAAAGCTTTATAAATCAAGCAAATAAAGTCTACTTGTCCGGTTGCTAAATAATGGCTCACAATGATAAGTAACAGATAAAAATTTAAATTTTTTCTTACATTTACCCCGCCTCTGAATGACTCTCTTGCCTCCCACTCAACTGAGGAAGGTAACGGAACAACCTGACTTTCCTACACCTTCCGCTCCTTTAGCTCACTTAATTAATCGTTTTCAACCATCCCCAGAAACAGTTGTGCTGTTTTTAGCCATGCTCATTGGCGGTGGTACTGGTATGGGTGTAGTCACTTTTCACTATTTAATCCAGATGATTCACCAGCTGATGCTGGAAAATTTAATGGGTCAAATCGGCGTCTGGGGTGCTTGGACTTTAGCTTGCGTTCCCACCCTTGGTGGCTTAATCGTTGGCTTGATGCGCTGGCGCACTCAAGATTTTGGCCCGGGACTTTCATCTTTGATTGCCGCCTCCCAAGGAACAGAAATTAGGCGACCACTACGACCAGTTACGAGGATGCTGGCCGCAGCTGTTTCTTTGGGGAGCGGTGCTTCTTTGGGGCCAGAGGGTCCGAGTGTAGAAATTGGCGCGAATTTTGGGATGTTGTTGTCTGTAGTCCTGAATGTATCTCAAGAACGACAACGTTTGCTCTTGGGTGCTGGCGCGGCGGCTGGACTTGCTGCTGGATTTAATGCTCCCATCGCTGGAGTATTTTTTGCCCTAGAGGTGGTGATGGGAGCTACATCTTTCGCTACTTCTGCGGTGAGTGTGGTGCTGCTAGCGGCGGTGGTAGCAGCATTAATTGCCCAAATTGGTTTGGGGGCACAACCCGCTTTTGATTTACCTGCTTACCAAGTCCGCAGTCCTTTGGAATTACCCCTTTATCTTGGATTGGGTTTAGGGGCTAGCCTAGTTTCTCTAACTTATACAGAATCAATTCGTTTAGCAAAAGCCTGCTTTGCTGGTCAGGTTCCAGGTTTTGCCTTTTTGGGACGAATTCCTCAGTCGATTCATCCAATTATTGGCGGTGTGATCATTGGCGCAGTTGCTTTGCACTTCCCGCAAATTCTGGGCGTCGGTTATGAAACAGTGGAAGAAATGCTTCAGGATGTGGAGTTTCCCCTCTACCTGTTGGTGGTGCTGTTGGTGGTGAAATTATTGATGACTGCAATTAGTGCGGGTAGTGGTTTCATTGGCGGTTTGTTTGCACCAGCAATGTTTTTAGGCGCTTCCTTTGGATCAGTTTACGCCAAAATTTTGGCTGTGGTATTCCCGGCAATTTGCGATCAGATGGCGGCTCCTCCAGCTTACGCAATGGTAGGAATGGCAGCAGTGCTGGCTGCTAGTGTCAGAGCGCCGTTAACCGCTATTTTAATGCTGTTTGAATTAACCCGCGACTATCGGATTGTTTTACCCTTGATGGCAGCTGTGGGTTTGAGTGTTTGGCTAGTGGAAAGGATTAAACCAACTTTTAACTCTAACTCTAATCTACAACAAATTGGTCTTTCGGAATTGAAAGATGAACAAGCGGAAATTGTGCAGCAAATTTTGGTAGAGGATGCTATGTACCCCTGTCCAAAAAAGCTACCTGCAACCCTTGGGGTGTTAGATGCAGCTGTGGAAATGACCCGCGATCGCGTTCACAGTGCTTTAGTAATTGATCAAGCAGAGCAATTAGTTGGTATACTTTCTCTGGAAGATATTAACCGTGCCCTTGCTCTTTGGCAAACTTACCCAAATTCCCTAACTGAAATTCCAGATAATTTATCGAGTCAAACCCTGATAGATATTTGTACTACTGAAATCCTCTACGCATGGCAGGATGAACTATTATCTGAGGCTTTAGACCGGATGAATCTTCGAGGTTTGCATCAATTACCAGTGGTAGCACGAGACAAACCCGATCGCATTTTGGGTTTACTAGAAAAAGAGCAAATTGCATTCACCTGCAATTTAGCAGTTACACGCAAGGCACTTCGCCACTATTTACCAGTCTTACCCACCACAGATATAATCATTAGTCATTAGTCACTTGTACTGAGCGTAGTCGTTGGTGCAGCCTCTGGTAGAGAAGTATTGGTCATTGGTCATTGGTCATTGGTCATTGGTCACTTGTACTGAGCCTTGCCGTTGGCGTGGTCACTGAGTCTTGCCGAAGTGCAGCCTCTGGTAGAGAAGTATTGGTCATTAGTCATTGGTTTTCACAAAGGACAAATGACAATTGACTAATGACCATTTCTAGTTATTGGTTTTCACAAAGGACAAATGACAATTGACTAAAGACCATTTATTAAGCCGTGGCTTCTATGGCTTCATCATCTTCCCGATCTTCTGGATCTACCTGTCTCAGACGAATGTGCTTTTTGCCTAAAGTGATCAGAAACTCATCTCCTGGCTTAAGATTCATCTGTTTTGTGTAAGCTGAACCTATAAGTAAGTTATTATTCGATTGCACACTAATTCTATAGCTGGCACTACGTCCACCACGCCCATTTGAACTGGGTGTACTGTCCAACTGAATGCCTTCGGCATCAATTAGGGCATTTAAGAACTTCATCATATTGACGCGCTCTATACCGTTTTTGGTAATGGTATAGTAGCCGCACTTTTTGGCTTTGTCTTCCTTGCTCTCACTCTCTAGCTCTTTGACTTTTTTGAGCAGTTCATCACCGAGTAGGGGTTCAATTTTTTTCAGTTTAGGCATCAACTTAGGTCGAAAACGAATGTTTGAACTGTTTGAATCGATTTTATTTTAGCTGAGGTTGAGCTAATAGGAACATAATCCTTTAGTTTTTATCTCAACCTAGCCAAGTATATTACACTCATTGGCACAATTGTTATCTGATTAACAATATTTCTAAGACAATCTATTTTAGAGAATGCTGGCAATGCTGATAACTATATATATACTTTGTGAATCACTGCTAGACTATACAAGTTTTAAGTTTTCTAAACTAACGCTCAAAAGGTTGTCTAGTTACTGAGGATGATAACTGAGTCACAGAATGATAAGGAAAACTGATCCTTAGTCATTGGTGATTGGTTATTTACAAAGTCAAGAGGACAACAGACAAACAACAAAGCTTGCCAAAATGAAACTAACGACCAGAGGACACTATAGCGTGAAGGCGTTGCTAGATTTAAGTTTACAGCCCAAATATGGCCCTGTATCTGTAAAAGCGATCGCCAAACGCCAAGATATCCCAGCTCCTTACCTCGAAAAACTACTAATAGAAATGCGTCGTGCGTCTTTAGTGAAATCAATTCGTGGTAGCATCGGCGGATACCAATTGGCCAGAGAGCCTGCACAAATATCTATAGGACAAATTTTAGAAGCAGTTGGCGACACTAGCCATTTACCCCATCACACTCCAGCACCGACACAAGCTGAAGATTGGGTAACATTTAGCCTCTGGCAGAGACTCAACCAAAAGCTCAAAGAAGCTTTGTACAGTATTACTCTGGCAGACCTTTATTACGATGCTCGTAGCTGGCAAGCTTCCCTTGGGGAAGAGGCTAGTTTTGTGGTTTAGTCAAGAGTCAATATTTGGACTATTGACCATTGACTTTTGACCCTTGACTGGTGACTTATGATTAATAGCATCTATATCTTAATAATCGCTGCACTTTTAGATTACTTAATTGGCGATCCTTGGGATTGGCCCCATCCAGTGCAAGTTATGGGGTGGGTAATTTCTCATCTGACCAAATTTTCTCTCCACTTGTGTCAAAATTCTCTAACACAACGCCTAGCTGGAATAGTATTAGGGATTATCCTAATAATTGGTAGCGGTCTTGTTGGCTTTTTGATGATTCAAAGTGCCCGATGGATTCATCCGTTGTTGGGAATTGCAATAGATAGCATTCTTTTGGCTAGTTGTTTTGCTGGCAGAAGTTTGCGAGTAGCAGCGGTGGCTGTTTTACAACCTTTAACAGTAGGAAATTTGGGTGAGGCTCGTAACATCTTAAGTAATTACGTTGGTCGAGATACCCAAAACCTCTCACAAGCAGAAATTTCACGAGCCGTTTTAGAAACAGTCGCAGAAAATGCCACTGATGGGGTAATGGCTCCGCTTTTTTATGCAATTGTTGGTGTTTTTATGCCATTTGTGGGGCCAACTCCCTTGGCTTTAGCATACAAAGCCAGTAGTACCCTTGATTCAATGGTGGGCTATCGGGAAGCACCCTATACTTATTTGGGATGGTTCTGTGCGCGGTTGGAAGATTGTTTAACTTGGCTACCTTGTCGGTTAACAGTTGTGACTCTGGCGCTGTTATCGGGTAAACCGATGCACCTTTGGCGAATTTGTCGTCGGGATGCAATTAACGATCCTAGTCCCAATTCTGGCTGGAGTGAGTGCGCCTATGCTGCTTTTTTGGGTGTGCAGATGGGGGGTACAAATTGGTATCGCGGCGTAGCTAAGTACAAACCACTCCTAGGAGATGCTATTTATCCGATTACTGCAACTTCTATTCAGAATGCTTTGCAACTGACTCGATATTGTTTTTTGCTATGGTTAGGGATAGCGATCGCTATATTCTTAATACTTCCAAACAGATAATGATAAATATAAAGACGCGATTAATCGCGTCTGTACAGGAGTTAAAAATAAAAACTTCTAATTCTTAACTCATCACTCCTAACTTATCACTCCCTATGTCTGCCAAAGTAGTTGAAATTCTCTCATCGGAAGAAATCCGTCGTACCTTGACTCGCCTTGCCTCTCAAATTGTGGAAAGGACGCGTGATTTGTCTCAACTGGTGCTTATTGGGATTTATACCAGGGGTGTTTTATTAGCCGAATTGTTGGCGCGTCAAATTGAGACGCTGGAAGGTGTAGCAGTGTCAGTCGGCGCTTTGGACATTACATTTTATCGAGATGACCTCGACAAAATTGGATTGCGGACTCCAACGAAAAGCGAAATTGCTTTTGACCTAACAGGGAAAACGGTTGTACTCGTGGATGATGTGATTTTCAAAGGACGGACGATTCGTGCTGCTTTGAATGCCGTCAACGATTACGGTAGACCAGAGGTGATTCGTTTAGCTGTATTGGTAGATAGGGGTCATCGAGAATTACCAATTCACCCAGATTTTATTGGCAAGCAGTTGCCTACTGCTAAAGAAGAAATTGTCAAAGTTTACTTACAAAATTGCGATGGACGAGATGCAGTGGAGTTGATTAGTCATTAGTCATTAGTCATTTGGAGTTGGGAGGCTGAACTATAGCGCTTCTGGTTTGGGTTTCGAGTCCTGAACACCAAGTTCAGAGGTCGGAGTTCCGATTTCTCTACTCAAAAACTTAACTACGATCGCTACACTAATAATAGGAATTATCGGGCGATGCAAGGATTTAGCCGCTATACGCTCACTCGATACGGAGAATGGAAATCAGTTCGCTCTTATATTGTGGAGCGTTAACGCTTGCCTAAGAAGTCTTTTTTGCCAAGCTCTACACCGCAGTGTCTGAGAATGTCATAGGTTGTTGTGATATGGAAATAAACGTTTGGCAAAACAAAATATAGGAGAAATGGCATTCCTTCAAAAGATAGGCTCTTGTCACCCTGCGTAATGGTAATTGTTTTATCTTCCGAACCATCTATTTGTTCGGGTTTAAATGTGTCTAAATAAGAGATAGTTTTCTGAACGCGGTCAATAAGTTCAGGCAATGTAGTTTCATTGTCCTCAAACTTGGGTGCTTCTGCCCCTGCTAATTGTGCGGCACCTCTCTTTGCTATGTCAGAGGCAATTTGTACTTGTCTTGACAATGGAAACATATCTGGGAATAGACGACTATTGAGCAACACATGCTGATCTATTTTTTTGGTTTCTGTATATGTAGCAGCTTTTTCAAGAATACCTACAAGGTTATTTAGTGTGTGAATAAACACTGGTACTGAAGCTTGATACATTGAAATGATCATTGATATTTCTCCAGAAAAAGTTCAATCTTTGTATAGTTGGGCTCTTGTCGAGATCAGTGGTGCGATTCGCTTAGTCTAAACCTATCGCTACTTGAGTTTCAAGCTCTTTCATACCAATTAGATAGCTAGGGATTGGTTAGTAGTTAATCTACCGCAAAATTGGCGTACCGTGATGATGAACTAAATATTACTTACTACCGAGAAACTAAAATACATTTGTCGCTGTGGATTGTGGGTTTTAGCTAACCCACAGCGACAAATGTAATGAAAATTTAACATTATGGCGATCGCTCTCATGAAACTAGCTGCTAATGTTATGAAAACATGACATTTTGATCCCAGAAAGGCTGATAAATTCGTGAAACAGGCAAAAACCCTACCTATTACCCCTTGATCCCTAGATATGCTTAGTGGTTAATATTGACTTAAGAAATAGAACTTCTCCGATCCCAAAGAAATGCTGATTTTGGCATAACCAGGAATTGAAAGGAAGTTACCTCAATTTAAAAACAGACTAAAAAACTTAAAAACTGGCCAAAACCAGGAGTCAGGAATAAGAAATTCATCTGGAGTGGATGAGATTTTATATAGCATTCTTTAACCAGGGGAAATCATTTACCACTTAAACTACTGGAGGCCAAATTAATGGCAAAAGAACGCCCGCCACTAGAGGAGATGACCTTACGCCAACTACGCAAAGTTGCTAGTGAATATAGCATCTCTCGCTATAGCCGAATGCGTAAATCACAACTGCTGGCATCAATACAAGAAGTCCAGCGCACCAAACTTTCACTTAGTCCATCTCGTTCATTGGAGGCACAGGAAACCGTGGAAGCTGCAAAGTTTGAATTAGGTCAGGAAGATCGTACTGGTGGATCTTTGGCTGATGTTGATGAAGGACTCGCAGATTTGCCATCTGGGTATGGTGAGAGCCGGATTGTACTCTTACCGCGCGATCCTCAGTGGGCTTACACTTACTGGGATATTCCCAATGAACATAAAGAAGAACTGCGCCGACAAGGGGGACAACAACTCGCACTACGGATTTATGATGTCAGCGATATCAATATCGAATACCAAAGCCCCCACAGCATTCAAGAATATCCGGCTGATGAACTAGCTAGAGAATGGTATATACCAGTTCCAGTAAGCGATCGCGATTATGTGATCGATATCGGCTATCGTGCTGCTGATGGCCGCTGGTTGGTACTCGCTCGTTCTGCTAGAGTACACATTCCTCCCGTCTATCCTTCTGATTGGATTGAGGATGTCTTCGTCACTGTAAATTTTGAAGAAGATTTGCGTGGCAAGACTCAATACGAACTAGTTCCCCCTGCCAAGAAGATCGCAACCGCAGCTACCACCAATGGTAATGCTAGTAATGCTGTTGTGAATGGCAATGGCAACCCCATCTACGACGAAATATTTGGTTTAGCGGAATCTACCGAAGCACAACGGGTTGCTGGTTCTATCTTCGGCTCCCAGCAAGCTTTAGCGAGTCCTGAACAAACCATTAGCTCCTATATTTTCCCATCTGGTGTCGGTCTGTGGGCAGCTCCCACGGTATCTGGTTTAACCGCTTCCGGTGCAGGAATGTCAGGTGTTGGCTTCTCGGCTTCCGCCGTACCAGTGCGTCCGCGCCAGTTCTGGTTAATTGCCGATGCTGAATTGATAGTCTACGGTGCAACCGAACCCGATGCTACTGTAACTATTGGCGGCCGTGCAATTAAGCTAAATCCAGATGGGACATTCCGCTTCCAGATGTCCTTCCAAGATGGTTTAATTGAGTATCCGATTTTGGCTGTAGCTGCTGATGGTGAGCAAAGCCGGTCAATTCAGATGAAATTCAATCGGGAGACACCATCCCGAAATACTAACACCAAAGAAGAAGCTGTTTTAGAATGGTTCCCTTAAGTTTTCGATCTGAGATTAACTCCAGACTAAAATTTTAATTTATTCGCCGCTATAGTAATCCTATAGCGGTTTTTTTTGGATTATATGTATACAAAAAATTATTAGTTGAGTGCAGATGCGATGTCTACGACAAGGCTTTCGCCAACGCATCCCCAAGTTTACGTAATGTTCTCTCTCGTGCAAAATCAGCCGCCGCGCGTGCCGACTCTGCTAGAATTGTGTCAGTGTTTGGCGTTAGCTTCAAAGCCCCACCTAAATAACCCAGTGCCTTAAGATAACAATCAGATAAATTGGTCGAGGCTAACCGCTTTACAGTTTGGTAATCGCCATTTTTAAAGGCAGATAAAGCCTTGGTGTGTAAATCATTTCCGGGTTCGGGAACATCCAAAACATTGAGGATTGCCTCAATAGCTTTATTTACCTGTTCTAGTGTCAGTTCTTGTTGTACAGCTTGCACCATTGTTTTTACTCCTAAGTCCAGTTTTAAAAATTTTAAGATATAACTTGGGACAAATAGAGTATGTCCCAGTTGCGATCGCAATGCTCTTTTACGATTCGTGACACAAAACCAATAGCATTATCCCCATCATCCTCTGAAGGGTCAACCAAAAACAGTCACGATAGTCGTGACTGCTTACAAGATTGGTCAATTAACTGATTGTTTCTACTTTACATATCTAGTAGAAGCCACATAGACGCATACTCCTACGGAGAAGCAAGCTACGCAAAGCCTCTGGTAGAGAAGTAGCTTGTTAAAAGGCATCCCAAGCCACTTCAAAACTGGCAAGTGATTAAGCTTTAGCCAAGTTTTTAGCAGCAAAGTCCCAGTTCGCCAAATGTTCTAGGAAGTTCTTGATGAACGCTGGACGCGCATTTTTGTAGTCAATGTAGTAGGCGTGTTCCCAAACATCCAAGGTTAGGAGTGCCTTCTGTCCATGAGCTAGCGGATTTTCTGCATTTGGTGTCTTAATCACCTTCAGCGTACCACCATCATCAATCAGCCAAGACCATCCGCTACCGAATTGAGTTGTGGCAGCGTTAGAGAATTCTTCCTTGAATTTGTCAAAGCTACCGAAGTCTTTATCAATCTTGGCTGCAAGTTCACCAGTGGGTGTACCGCCACCTGCTGGCTTCAAGGAATTCCAAAAGAAGGTGTGGTTCCAAACTTGAGCAGCGTTGTTAAAGATTCCCGCCTTAGAAGAGTCTTTGAAGGAAATTTTGATCACCTCTTCCAGAGACTTATCTGCAAGTTCCGTACCTTCAGTCAGCTTGTTAAGGTTGTCTACATAAGCTTTGTGATGTTTGCCATAGTGATACTCGAAAGTCTCAGCTTTCATCCCATATTGCTCTAGAGCATTCTTATCAAAGGGGAGTGGTTCTTGTACAAATACCATTGTGTGAAATCCTCTCTTGATCGGTTTCCAGTCTTAAACTATTGCAGAAGCTTAGGAAATTAACAGCTTTTGTTTCTGGCAGTTTTATGTCCTCAATTATGGAGGATAAAACTTAGCATCGTCATTCTACTACTAAAGTGAAGATCAAGTGAAGATGGAAAAAAGTACTTAAATGATAAATCAAATCGCTATGAATTGATGACTATAAATAAAAATGGCTAATATTTCAGAGCCAAAGACTGATAATTAATTAGCATTTAACAATTAAAGCTTTCATACTTCTACCTTTAGTAGGATTAATTGCCATGTGAAAAATCAGTCGAAAGCAAGATTATTTAATATTTAAATAATCTAATATTTATAGTAGAATGATTGATTGTCAATAAAGATAGCCAATACTAAAATTATCTATTTTATTTTTAAATGCAGTTTTGAGGATGGTAAGTGAATAATCACCCACCACCCTTTGAAACTAAAAAACTAACAGCAAATTGTGATGATTACCACTGAGATAAACGCTCTCGGTAATAGTTAACAATTTGTGCGGTCACTTCAGACACATCCAAACCATCGGTTTGCACTTCGATCGCATCCGCTGCTTTTTGCAAAGGAGAAACTTTGCGTGTACTATCTTTCCAATCACGTTCGGCAATATCCCGTTCCAGCTGCTCTAAACTTACTTGGGGTTGACCTTGTTTATTAAAGTCTTGCTGACGGCGACGGGCGCGTTCAGTTACAGAAGCGGTTAAGAAAATTTTCACTTCGGCATCGGGGAAGACATGAGTACCGATATCCCTGCCTTCAGCTACTAATCCACCTCTTTTACCCCAGTTTTGCTGTTGTTTAACCAGTGCTTGACGTACAGCGCTTTGTGCCGCGATCGCTGATACTAGAGATGTTACCTCGATCGTGCGAATTGCCTGCGTAACATCGATACCGTCAATCCAAACCCGCACGCTCGATTGTAAATCTTGGGTAGGAGTAAGTTCAATTTTACACTGGTTAGTTAATTCGGCGATCGCACACTCATCATCAATAGCAATCCCCTTTTGCAATACTAACCAAGTCACAGCCCGGTACATCGCTCCTGTATCTAAATACACTAAGTTCAGACTTGCTGCCACTTGACGCGCCACTGTAGATTTTCCCGCACCGGCTGGGCCATCAATGGCGATGATCGGTTGGCGATCGCGCAATATAATATTGTCAATCAAACGTGTAGCACCAAGACGAGCTGCGATCGCCAACATTCCTTCCTCCTCAATTTTTTCTAAAGACATCAACGTAGTCGGTTCAACCAATTCAATATATTCCACTAAAACCGTGCTGACCATTGCCACTTCTTGCTGTACTATTGCGATCAACTTGCTGCTATTGCGATCGCCAGATCGAAACGCAGCTTCAGCCCGTCGTAAGCCGCGATATAATACCGATGCTTGCTCTTTTGCCGTCACCGTCAAATATTGATTACGAGAACTGAAGGCAAGACCCGACGCTTCCCGTACTATTGGACAAGCAACAATTTCTACTGGCAAATTTAAGTCAGCTACTAAGCGTTTAATAATTGCCACTTGCTGACCATCCTTTTGACCAAAGTAGGCACGGTCAGGCTGTACCAAGTTGAAAAGTTTGGTAACAATCGTCGCAACACCCTGAAAGTGACCTAGCCGAGAACGGCCACACAAGCCTGTGATCATAGCAGATGGGGGGATAACTTGTGTAGCCTTTGATTCTTCTATACTTTTTTGCGAAACTGCCATTTCTTCAGGAGTCGGTGCAAAAATGGCATCTACCCCAGCTTGTTCGCAAAGTTGTTGATCTAGCTCTAAGGTGCGGGGGTAGCGTTGATAATCTTCATTGGGAGCAAATTGCAGGGGATTGACGAAAATACTCACAATCAGCGTAGAATTTTCTTGTCGCGCCCGTTGAATCAAGCTTAAATGACCTTGATGCAAATTTCCCATCGTTGGCACAAGACCGACTGCCGTCTGATACCAGCCAGTCATCTCATCTAGTCTCAGATCGTCACTAACTGCAATCAGCTTGTTTTCTGAGCAGCGTTTAGTTAAATAGCAGCGTAAAGCTGCGACTGTTGTCAGCAGGCGCACAAAAATACCCCTAGTTCTTATCGATCCCTCCCCCGTTAGTTTATATCTGAAATAGAGGGAAGAGAAGATTGAGCTAGGGGAATTGTTATGGGGAGTGGGGAGTGGGAGATGGGGGAGATGAGGGAGATGGATAACTCCTAACTCATAACTCCTGTACAGACGCGATTAATCGCCTCTCTCCTAACTCCTAACTCCCAACTTCCTACTCCCTAATAATTATTTCCCTAAGACTTCAATATGTACTGGTGCCACGCCACTGCCCATCATTCCCAAAATCCGAGCCGCGCCAGCAGACAGGTCTATGACTCGACCGCGAACGTATGGACCCCGGTCATTAATTCGCACCACTACAGAACGACCATTGTGGGTGTTGGTTACACGAACTTTTGTACCAAAGGGTAAGCTGCGATGGGCGGCAGTCATTCCTTCGGGATTGAACCTCTGACCGCTAGCAGTACTATTACCACAACCATCATAGCCATAATAGGAAGCTATGCCTCTGAAGGAGATTCGCACTGGGCCAATGGAAAGCTCTTGGGGCAGCTTTGGCATTGATACTGGCAGACGCACTGGTAAATTCGCAATTTCTTTTAAGGGAGATGCATTGCCTAAAAGTCTCCGCAGGCGATTGGTTACTTGCAATGCATCTTGAGCGAGATTGTTGGTGGTACCGGCTAATCGCGTACCTTCGTTGATTTCGACCAATTCTTCGTCATTAATTTTGATTATATAGCGATCGCCATCTTGCTGGAGGGGGGCGCTTTTGTTTGGCGCTTGATTGGCAGTGGATTTTTCCCCTGCTTTCCAACTTACGGTAATCTTACTCCCATCCACATTTTCCCGATTCAACTGGTTTATTTTAGCTGCGATTACACCAGCTATCTGAACCGGGTCATTGTCAACAGAGCTAATCTGGTCACTCACACCCGTTACGTTCCCAGTACTCACTCCCTTTAGTGAATTGCTAGCAATAAGGGCGTACGATTGTACGCCCCCAGCATCTCCAATTACACCAACTTTTTTACTTTCAAGATTCGTATTTGATACAGAACTTAAAAATGTGAGAACGGGAATATTTTTGATAAAAAGGGTTGCTGCCTTACGTCCTCCGATGTTGTGAGGATGAATTTCTGTAATCACAGCATCCAAGGTTTGTTTCCCTGCTGTTGACTGATACTCTCCCACCTTCACTACGTCAGGGGCGGGTGATTTTTGGGATGCTAGCGCATTTCCCTTGATGGTTTGAGTGCAACCGACTGTGGGTATCCCCAAAACAGTCATAAACAGGGCAACAATAGTCCACAAATGTCTTTGATTCATGCGTCCGTTTTTAAAGCGACTGTAGAACTTAAGTTTTATGATTCGCGGAATTTTTCACTTGTGAAAGTGATTTCCCTCCTGAAAAACTCGAACCCGTTCCGCTTTCACTTTGTTATTCATAACTGCAACACATTAACATGAACCTTTTGGGTTGGGGATCAGGGTTTTAGCGTAATTTTAGGCAACCAGATCAAATTCCAATTCCAATTTTAAGGGCGAAACCTTTCTCAAATGGGGACTTTGGCTATGTAACGCTTTTTTCGGCAAGTCCTAAATTTCTGAAAAAAACTTTATGCTGATTGCACTCCAAAGTGACGATACCCTATTGACATCAGTTCTAAAAGTTCTTGACTACCCATGTATTCTAGATAACATCTATTTTGGCATTTCCTCTAAAGACATAATATAACTTTTATTAAATAACATCGGCATAAATGCTTAAAATCACTTATTTAATTAAATATTTAGATTTCCCTATGAATAAGTCGTGATATGAATTACATCTGAGATAATTATCCAAATTCGTTTAAGATTTATATCTTTTTTCCAAGTTTTTTCTACTTAGATTAATCATGACTTTTATTCTCGATGACTAGACGAAAATTAGTGATAAATGTAACTTCTAATCCAAGTATTGCTGAGTATAAAATAAAGGGCGATACTCAACTTAATATTTTTTGTGATTAATGATCAAAAAATTAGTAAACCTTCGCGATCGCTTAGAGATACAAGTATAAGTGTATTAACAAGCACGGTGGGTGTTTTTAGCCCTAAGTAGTTGCTCAAGGATGATTTTTTACAGCTTGCTGCCTGTTCAAAAATTTTTGCAACTGTAGGGATGTGCGGCTGTAGACCCTTACTATATATAGTAGGTATTTTGGGAAATGCTATCAGCCTGATGACAGACCAAGCACATCAAGGAGATTTAGAAATAAATCCATCGCCATTAAAAGCTTTTCTCAATGAGTTGCATTCGCAGTACAAGTCAGTGCGGGAGGGTGCAGTAGCGAAATATATTCCCGAACTGGCAAAGGTAAACCCGGACTTGTTCAGCATTTGCATTGTGACAGTAGATGGTCAGGTTTACAAAGTTGGGGACTGGGAACAACTCTTTACCATTCAGTCAATTTCCAAGGTGTTTGCTTATGGACTTGCCTTAGAAGATCATGGACTGGATTACGTTTTAACTAGAGTTGGCGTGGAACCGACGGGGGATGCATTCAACGCGATTGTTTTGGATGAGCAATCGAAGCGACCTTATAATCCAATGGTAAATGCAGGTGCGATCGCCACCACCAGCTTAATTAAAGGTTCCGGGCCAACTGAACGCCTTAACCGAATGCTGGATATGTTTCGGCGATATATTGGCCGCGACGTATTCGTTGACATTTCCGTTTTTACCTCAGAACGCAGTACAGGGCATCGCAACCGCGCAATGGCGCATCTGATGCTCAACTTTGGCATGATTGACCGGAACATTGAAGAGTCGCTGGATCTTTATTTCCAGCAGTGTGCTGTGATGGTGAATTGCCAAGACTTAGCGGTGATGGCGGCTACTCTTGCTAACAGAGGTATTAACCCGATTACAAAAGAACGGGCGGTGGATAAGCGTTACATCAAAGATATTTTGAGTGTGATGTATACCTGCGGCATGTACAACTTTGCAGGTGAGTGGGCTTATAAAATTGGGATTCCAGCGAAAAGTGGTATTTGTGGTGGGATTATTGCCGTTGTACCAAATAAGATGGGCATTGGAGTTTTTTCGCCCCTGTTGGATGTGCGTGGTAACAGTGTGCGGGGGGTAAAGGTGTGTGAAGAACTTTCTCAACGGTTAGGTTTACATCTATTTGATTGTTCAGGCCAAGAGTGAAGTGGGCATTGGGCATTGGGCATTGGGCATTGGGCATTGGGCATTGGGCATTGGGCA
>NZ_JABXKJ010000119.1 GCF_017115085.1 Nostoc sp. NMS7
TAGTTCAATTGCTTGAATCACTTTTTGACGTAAATCATAACTATAGGATTTAGCCATAATATCGATCAAAGATTTCAGCTACATATTTAACACTGCTAATCATATTATATGTCCTAACGTATATGGCTACTGCTATAACTACTAAAAGCGAGAAGCCTGACGGCTCCCGCAAGTCCCTTACTACCTGCAACATTCCGAGCATTTACCATAGTGGGCAAGAGATATGCTGACACTAGACTCTGAACAAACAACAGCACTCGATTACAGCAACCTCAACACCAGCATCCAGGAAACCTTCACCGCCATCGACCGTTTTGAGTGGCAAGCATCCGATGAACTTCGACTGATGCGAGATAAAGGCTATTACCAAGATGGTGGACACAAGAGCTTTGAAGCTTATTGCGAAAGTGAGTTGACCAAACACGGGGGATATCGCCGCGTCAGAGATTTGCTGTCTGCGAAGAAAGTAGTTGATACTCTGCCCGAGGAACTGAAAGACAAGACTACCAAGCCCTCTCAAACTCGCCCCCTACTTCGTTTGGTCAAAACTCCCGACAAGCTGAACGAAGTCGTAGCGATCGCAGCCAAAGAAAAACCCTTTCCTACTGCCGCCGATTTTGCTAAAGCAGTTCAGAAGGTCGTTCCAAAAAATATGTCACCCACGGGAACCAGTAGGACAAAACAAGAAAAACTCAAAACGCAATTGTGTAATTCTGTCACGGTTTCTTCCCTTTCACATCCTAAATATGGTGAATCGGGAGTGATTGAGGCAGACGCACCGAATAACTATCAGCAGATTGTCACCTTTGCTGATGGCGAAAGGTTGCTGGTAAACAATAGTGATTTGGCTGATTTAAATGACGCAATTGTGTCCGAATCGAGTGAGCGTACTTACCCAAAAGAATATTCTGAGGCGATCGCTGCTATTGAAGAACGTCATAAACAGGAGTTAGAGCGACTTTTCCAGGAATTGAAAATTGGTTTGCAAGTAGAAGCAGGGGCTAAAGCCGAAGCCCAGGTAATTGAGCAAATCCAATCTCTGCAAAACCTGTATAAGCAGCAGAGGGAGCAGAATATCCAATTGCAGCAGCGCTTAGACGAGATGGAATCGCTACGACAGTTGGAGACTGAGAACCAACAGCTTAGGCAGCGCATTCAGGATTTGGAAAATTCTAAAGAGCCTCGGACTGGACAAGATTGGGGAAATACTTACACTAAACAAGGGGCTAAAGCGCTAAACAAGAAGGTTCAGCAAGCATTGGAGAAAACCATTGACCTGCGATCGCTAACAGTTGAACCCCCAAAAGAGAATGCCCAAGAATGTCTGCGGCTGATGGGCATGGCACTGAAGAATCTTGCCAGTGCAATGAACAATACCCAAGCACTCGAAGCAGCGGCGATAATTTTGGGGAGCGAACCTACACCAACTGCGATCGCATATCGAGCCGAGCAATTGGAAATGTTGCCCCAGGCGGTTAGTGATATTAGGGCAGTGCTAGCTAAACCGGGGTGTACGTGGCAAGAGTTTTGGGATGTAGCCCAAGAGTACGAGGTGATTAAATCAGATTATTTGGCGGAATTGACCACCCAAGAGACTGATTTAATTACCGCACTTCAAACGGCATCTACTGAACCGAACACCATTCAAGTTGGTTCTATAGTTGCCCATGCTGACCCCTACCGTACTTTGTATGTCGAGAGGGGTGAAGTTGTAGAGGATTTAGGCGAGGAAGTAGTGGTGGCTTGGGATTGCTGGAAGGAGCAATCGAAAAAGACTGACAGGTATTTCCGAGATGAGTTGCGATTCTGGCAACCTCAATAGGTTTTCAGTAACTCGGTAACTTTTTAGACAACCAGATACAAGTACCAAACCCTGCAATCGCTGTAGGGAAAATTCGGTGCGTCAATATAACAGGAGATTGTAAAATGACCGCAACTATCACAAGACCCAAGCTCAAAAAGGCTACTGCCGTCAGCAAAAAGGAATCCCTATATAAAAGGCTTCATGTGATTATTCCGATTGAAGATATGTTGTGGGCATCGCAGCAAAAACCATCAGTCAATCAACTATGGCAGGAGTGCTGGACGGCTGACCCTTATGGTTCTCGGTGGATGCCTTTGGCTTCTGCTTTAGGGTACAGTACTTTTATCTCTGCGAAGAAAATTCTATCTGAAAGCGGGTTGTTTATTTTCAAGCCGGACAAATCGATTCAAGATGGCAGGGAAACGGCTAGTTGGATGGTAAAGAATTTGCATGGTAGCCGAATGAAGGAATTTTGGGAGAAAGGCAATTTTGCGTCACCAAAACCAGATGCTAAAAAACAAGAATCAAATGCTGGGGATTCAGATAAAGATGCTGGCTCTGAAGAAATGCGTGCTTCGTATCAAGCATTTATTTTAAGTGAAAGTCAGTTAAAGCAAGGGTTCTGTGAACCCTCACGAACTACTCAGGAACATCTCACAAACTCATCAAATGAGTTTGTGAGATGTATCTCTGACACGCTAAATGAGATTTTGCAAGTTGAGGAGACGGCTCATACGCCCTTGGGGGGCGCGTCGCCTCAGTCTGTTCAAGGCGTGTCAGAGAAAGAGAAAGACTTGCCTACGTCAATGGACTGCACGACGCTAACGCTTGTGGATGCTGCACAGGGTGAATCTGCTTTGTTGCCAGGAGAAAATCAAAATTGTGGTGTTGAGGCGCGGGACTGTCATGAAGGTACTTGTTCCGCCGCGTCCGTAGCTCAAAATGAATTTTGTTTAAGTTCAGCGATCGCTCATCAAACTCAAGGGCAGGTAGAGCAAGGTTATTCTGCAACGTTTTCGGCTGAAAACTCGGTTTCAGGTGAAGAAGTCAAAACCGTTTATGAGGGTGAAGGTTCCGCCGTATCTGCGACAAATTCTGAAAAGTGGTCGCATGAGGCGATTGTAGCAAGGTCAAATATGCGACCTGTAAGAAGGGAAAAACTGAATCGAGCGGCGAATTCGGGGCAGAATCCGGGCTTTGACTTCTTGCAGGAGTGTTGGAATGATGACCCGGCTTTGCGAATTGTGATTAAAAAGGTGCTGGTGAAGTTTCCGCAGTGGGGGGTTGCGATCGTGGATGGGGTGTTGGTTAATTGGGAGGAGTAGCGATCGCACAGATAAAAGATAAAGCAATCTCAAACTTTGCCGCTCAAGTTTGTCTAATGCATAGAATTTTTTCAGTGAACCATCAATACTAAAATAATTTTGTTCATACCACTCAGCTAAGGTCTGTATCATACTTACTGGTCAAATAAAAATGGTGAAATTACTGTAGTAGAGGGTTGCAATTGTGAGTAGAGAGTTGATTGATCGGGAAATGTTGCGGTTTATACGTAAAATATCGTGATTAAAGGTATAAATTATTGCAAATATTAGCTTTATTACTATCAAGCAGTTATCATTGTATAAGTATTTACGTATAACTTGCCAGATTATGAATTTCTCTAAACTCAAGCGACCTAGTGGTAACATTAAACCGCTAAATCCAGTAGAAATCTTTGAGAGGCTTCCTAACTTGCCAAGTACTCCAAATGATTTATGGCGAGGTCAGACTGAAGCCTTAGAAGAATGGCACAAGAAGCGTAAGGAATCAGATATATTAATAGCTCTAAACACAGGAGCAGGTAAAACTTTAGTAGGTTTGCTAATTGCTCAAAGCCTAGTTAATGAAGGTATACAAAATGTAACATATCTTTGTGGGACGATCGACCTTGTTAAGCAAACTAAAAAAGAAACTGAAAAACTTGGTATTGCCTGTACACTACGAATAAGTCAAGATTTTGATAATAATCTTTTTGAGACTGGGAAGGCTTTCTCTATTACAACGTATGCAAGTATGTTCAATGGTTTTAGCGCTCTACAGAGAAAGCATTTCCCTAGAGCCGTAATCTTTGATGATGCTCATGTTGCCGAACGAGTTATTCGGGACTCTTTCACATTAAAAATTACAAAATCAAAGCATCCAAAACTATTCCAAACTATTACCTCTTTATTTAGACCTCATTTTGATGAGTTAGGTAGACAAAATACTTTCAATCAAATTATAACTGGCAATAGTCCTGGCTTTAGTATGATAGCAATGCCAAGTGGAGTATTAAAAAGGGCAGAACGCTTCAATACCTTATTAATAGATGAAAATATCGTTAATGAGTATCCGCTCAATAAGTTGCGGTAAGCAAAAATTATTAGCGATTGTTGAATCAAT
>NZ_JABXKJ010000158.1 GCF_017115085.1 Nostoc sp. NMS7
CTTTGAACTCCGTCAACGAGTCTTTGAACTCCGTCAACGAGTCTTTGAACTCCGTTAACGAGTCTTTGAACTCCGTTAACGAGTCTTTTAGCTCCGTTAACGAGTCTTTGAACTCCGTCAACGAGTCTTTGAACTCCGTCAACGAGTCTTTGAACTCCGTCAACGAGTCTTTTAGCTCCGTCAACGAGTCTTTTATACTCGTAAATACGCAATTATGGCAAAGTACAGACGTTGCATTACAACGTCTGTACACACATCAAATTTCCACCAACAATCCTTAACCCAAGCATATTGGGTGACAGCAGTTTAGTGGCAATTGTCGCAATGTCCGCAACGCCAGTTAGCTGCTTCTTTATCAAAACCAAAGGCGTTTAACAAAAACTGCCAACGACACTGCTTGGTAGTTAGATAGTGATGCATTTGTTTGGTGGCGTGTAATTGTGTTGGTGGCTGAGTTTCCGCTTTTTGTGCAATGCTGTAATGGAAAGGATCAAGCCAGTTTAACTGACCACTGCTATGGAGTAATGCTAAAGCGATCGCACCATCAGGAAATTGTCGCATCACTGCATTCACTTCTCCCTGTTTCGGTAATTTTTTCACAAGTTGCTGCGCTATTTGTTGTTGCGATCGCATTTGTTCGTGAAAAAACTCCTGTCTTTGCTTATCCTCTGGATCTAACCACCCCGTAGGTTCACTCACTAATGTCAGCGCTTCTGCTGGTTTCCCATCTCTTCCAGCGCGGCCTATTTCTTGCACATATTCAGACAGCAGATGCGGCGCATGAAAATGAATAACCCACCTGACATTGCTTTTATTTATCCCCATACCAAAGGCGCAGGTACAAACCACAAATGGTATTTTACCACTTAACCAACTTGCTTCTACTTCACGGCGTTCTGTTGCACCCAATCCCGCATGATAACTAGCTGTGGCATAACCCATGTCTGCTAACCATTCAGCTAAATCTTCGCTATCTCGCCGAGTGCGAACATAAACTAATCCCGATTGTTGCGGTCTATTTTGAATAAACTTTAATAATTGTTGTTTCCTACCTCGTGGTGTCCAAGCGATGCGAATGCTGAGATGCAAGTTAGGACGGTAAGGATTCAAACGGAAAATCTCTGGTTGCTGTAATTGTAAAACTGTTTGAATAATCTTTTGGGCTAAGGGGTCAGCAGTAGCCGTAAAAGCGGCGATGCTGATTTTTGTTCCTGGTGGTTTTGATTTTAGCAATGCCGGACGCACCGCCCCTAATCTGCGATAAGCTGGGCGAAAACTATCACCCCACTGTACTAAACAATGGGCTTCATCCAAAATTAAGGCATTAATTTGCAATTGCGGCTGACATAATCTTTCCCAGACTGGCGCACTTAGCAAAGTTTCTGGCGATAAATAAAGTAATCTTAGCTGTTGACGTTCTAAAGCTTGCAGAGTTGCACGGCGTTGAGATGGCGATAATTCACTATGTAAAAGCGCTGCTTTCTGATGGCTTTGTTGTAGTTCCTGTACTTGATTTTCCATCAACGCCACCAAGGGCGAAACTACCAAAGTTAATCCTGTTTGTAGCAGTGCGGGAAGTTGAAAACAAATCGATTTTCCTCCACCTGTGGGCATAATAATTAGCGCATCTTTTTGTGCTAATAAACTGCTGACAATTTCTCCTTGTGGCGGACGAAAATCTTCATAACCCCAGATTTTTTGAAAAGCTGCACGAACTTCTTGCCAAGATTTTGTTGTAGGCTGATTCATAATCAATAGTAGATGCACCCATATCCTTGAATACTGAATATAGCCTCTACTTTCCAAGTGATGGTTCAGTAATTTCATCATCTTAGGTTGCAACGCACTGACTGCAAGAAGGGAGCATCTCAGTGAAAGCAAATGCACCATAAATCGACTCCCCCTTAATCCTTTCTTGGTAACTAAGTGCAGGATTTCGCAAGTTCGTAGCGAATCTTCTTAAAAAACTCTGCGTACCTCTGCGCTTTCCTCAGCGTCCCTTTGCGTTTAAAAACGCTACGAATTAATGCAAAGCTGTACTAAGGGAAACAATATTTCTGCCCCCTTTTTTTACTAAGGTGAGGTTTAAAGAGCTTTCTAAGAAAGTGAGATGCTTCCCTGCAAGAATGAATTAGAATTAATTATTACGCATCAACCAATTAAATAGAATATTCAGCCAGATGAACGAACAATTAAAACATAAATTTTACATTAGCACCGATAAACCTAAATTAGATATTCAAATGATTCCTGATTTTTTACAAAGTTCCTATTGGGCTGAAAACATCCCGTTAGCCACTGTGGAAAAGGCAATCAAAAATTCTTTATGTTTTGGACTTTATGAAGGCGATCAACAAGTTGGCTTTGCGAGATTCATCACTGATTATGCAACTTCTGCGTTGTTAAAAGATGTTTTTATTCTGGAGCCTTATCGAGGACAGGGTTTAGGAAAATGGTTTGTAGAATATATTTTGGAATATCCAGAATTCCAAGATGTTCAAAGGTGGATGTTAGGCACAAAAGATGCTCATGGACTTTATCGGCGTTATGGGTTTAAAAATTTGACAGAGCCAGAAAAAATCATGATGCGTTTAAATTCTAATGCTAATCAAGCATAAGCGATTTCTAAATTGGGCAAAGCCCATGTAAACCAGTTTCACTCGATCAGCGCTCCCAGTTATTTACTAAAAGCGCTGATCAAGCGAACTATTTGACTACAACAAAATAAAAATTAGTGACTGTTCTGATTTTGGGAATGGAAGGGACAACCACCTGCGGTTAATTTCTCAAGAAAAACATTATTATCAAAATAATGCTCTAAATACTCAATCTTCAAATCATCAGTCACGCGAGCAATACTAACTCCTACGATTTCTACTGTTTCCCCTGTGGGTGCATAGTCTTTATAAGAACCATTAAATGTTCCCCAATGTCGCCACTTAAAGGTAACATTAGGCGGACCCGAAAGGACTTCTGTCAATTCCCAAAGGAAGCCATTACGAAAAGCATTATGAAAAACCTCAAATGAAGATTCAAAGGTTTCTGTTTCAGAGCTATAATGCTCACTTTCACCCAGAAACAGGTTATAAGTACCTTGCTGGGCGACCTCTTGAGCAGTGAAGTGTTGCCCCCCATTGCTACTCATCTTAAACTTATCAGTAACAATGGAAAGCCACTGTTGGGGATTAGATTTATTAGAAGCTTCCATCTCAAAAGTTCGGACTAAGTTTTGAGCGATCGCTTCTAAAGAACCTTCTGGATGCTGAAATTTACTCTCTTGATGAAGAAATTCATTGGTGTAAGAATAATCCGGGCGTATTCCTTCTCGCCATTGTACTTCTTCATCATGAGCAATCACTATATCTCTATCTTGTACCCAGAGCGGCAATTCTGGAGTTTTTTCGTTACTCATACAAGCTAGCTGACTATAAACATCATTTTTTAGAATAAAGTTTTATGGATATTAGGTAAATCTAAAAATCTAAAAAAGTAAACAATATTCATAATGAACTCAATAGACTTGACTTTTTGCCAAAATTAAAATATGAACAAAAAGAACCACAGATACACACCTATATTTAGCTATGTGTATCCATGGCTATTTCGTTCTAGACAGAAACCGCCCAGAACTGAAGTTCAGGGCTAATAGCTAAAGTCCGTTAAAACGGACTATATTTTATAACCTTTTCTTAGTCGTCTTTAGACGACTTTCGCTATTAGACTCAGAATTCATTCTGAGGCGGACTAGATGAGAATGAAATAGCCCTGATGTATATCTGTGGTTCGATTTAACAAATCTCAACTTATGCAATAAGTCTAATACAGTGTTGCATCCAACTGCGAATCAAATGACTGTATTCTTTAGACTTTCTGTGCAGATACTTCCTCTTGCTTTTGTTGAGTTTGCAATGCAGAATACAACCTATTCAACGCATTTACATAAGCTTGCGCGGATGCCACAATGATATCTGTGTTCGCCGCATGACCGGAAAATACTCTAGATTCATAACGTAAACGAATCGTCACTTCTCCAATGGCATCAATACCGGCTGTTACTGACTGCACAGAAAACTCAATCAACTCGTTGGGTACATTCACCACACGATTGATGGCTTTGTAAACTGCATCCACTGGCCCAGTACCGATCGCAGCATCGGTTAATTCTTCACCATTTGGGGTGCGGAGGGTGACAGTAGCAGTGGGACGGGCGTTACTACCGCAGGAAACTTGCACCAATTCTACCCGGAACAAATCGGGTGCTTGTTGGATTTCATCGTTAACGATCGCTTCCAAATCCCAATCAGAAATTTCTTTCTTTTTATCTGCGACATCTTTGAATCTGACGAATGCTTTATTTAATTCCGTATCTGACAGTTCAAAGCCCAATTCTTTTAACCGAGTGCGGAAAGCATTTCTCCCGGAATGTTTGCCCAAAACTATTTGATTGTCTGTCAAGCCAATCAATTGGGCATCCATAATTTCGTAGGTCAGCCTGTTTTTTAACACCCCATCTTGGTGAATCCCAGACTCATGGGCAAAGGCATTCGCCCCCACGATCGCTTTATTTGGTTGTACTAACATTCCCGTCAAATTGGAAACTAAGCGTGAAGTTTTATAAATTTGCCGGGTGTCGATATTTGTCAGGGATTCTTGAGAATCTGCTGGTCTTCCCAAATAGGGGTTAAAATATTGTCGCCGCACATGTAACGCCATCACTAATTCTTCTAGTGAGGCATTTCCGGCACGTTCGCCAATCCCATTGATTGTACATTCTAGTTGCCGTGCGCCATTTTTCACGGCTTCTAAGAAGTTAGCAACTGCCAAGCCTAAATCATTATGACCGTGAACTGAAATAATCGCTTGGTCGATATTGGGGACATTTTCGATAATCCCCTTAATCATCGCTCCAAATTCGCTAGGGGTTGTGTAACCCACAGTATCGGGAATGTTAACTGTTGTTGCACCGGCTGCGATCGCTGCCTCTAAAACTTGGTAAAGAAATTCTGGATCGGTACGCGCCGCATCCATCGGCGAAAATTCTACATCTGTCATGAAGGATTTAGCATAAGCTACCATTTCTTGGGCGATCGCTAACACTTCTGCGCGTGACTTTCGCAACTGATACTCTAAATGAATATCAGAAGTCGAAATAAATGTGTGAATTCTAGCGTTAACTGCTGGTTTTAATGCTTCGGCGGCGGCTTCAATATCTGCTTTTATCGCCCTTGCCAAACTGCAAATTATCGGACCATTTTCTATCCCGACAATTTGAGAAATCTTCTTGACTGCTTCAAAATCTCCCGGACTTGCAAAGGCAAAGCCTGCTTCAATTACATCCACACCCAGACGCGCTAATTGCTTGGCAATAACTAGCTTTTCGTCTATATTCAGAGTTGCTCCTGGACACTGCTCTCCATCTCGCAATGTCGTATCAAAAATGATGACTCGATCTGTTTTGTTTGTCATTTGCGGTTTCTAGTTTAGTTTAGACTTGTGGCTTAATATATCTTCAACCTTAGTTTTTCTTTTACTCTTACCTTTGTAAAAAATTGCTAAGGCTACTAACCTTCAGTTTTTTCTATTTGTTCTCTGATATCATTTAAATCTATATATCTATCAGTAGCATTACGTAGCTCTCTCGCTATCATCCCTTCTGTTGATACTACTGTGATATGTGTATTTTTGGAGCGTAATAGCTCGATTGCTCTTTCAAAATCTCCATCGCCACTGAATAATACTACTCGGTCATACTGGTCTACTGTATTAAACATATCTACAACAATTTCAATATCTAAATTTGCTTTTTGGGAGTAACGACCAGAGGTATCATCATAATATTCTTTCAGAATTTTAGTTCTAACTGTATATCCTAGACTAATTAGAGCATCTCTAAAACCTCGCTGATCTTGTGGGTCTTTTAAGCCAGTGTACCAAAATGCATTAATTAATGTTGTTTCTGATTGCTCATGTTTGAAGTATTCTAAGACTCGCCGAGGGTCAAAAAACCAACCATTTTTTTGTTGAGCATAGAACATATTGTTTCCGTCTACAAAAATAGACAGACGATTCATTGGAGAACCCATACAAATTTACACCTAATCATATAAATGAATTTAGATTGAACAATAGATTATAGCAATTCTCTAATGACAAGTTTGCTAATATCTATAAAGTAGCCTTTGAACTATAGCTTTTATCCTACCTCTTTCAAGGCATAAAAACGGTTGCAACATTGGAGTTGAGATACTGGGTGCTAAACCTTATTCACCTCCGGCACCCCAAGAGCTACCCTTTGCTCAAAATCTACCAATAAAATTGACCCAGTAACAGCATTCATCGCTGTATAACACTAAATTTTACTCCTAAAGAGGTATAGCATAGGCTTAAGGTAGGATATAAGTTAATGCCTATCTATAGGTAAAGCTTTCACCATCAGGACACGCTTTGTGGGGAGTACCAATATTGCACCAGAGACAGAAGACGGACTTGGGACAGCTTCTGGTACATCGACTTAGGAACCTACCTGTTGGTTGGGTTGGGGTGAAATCTCGCCGCAACCAAATGCACAGGCGGAGTATATCCAGCTCTAATTTGTGGGACAATCACTCTTTTATAACTCACTCAACAGAAAAAGAATAAGTTAGGCAATGCCTAAGTAGGAATCTCTTGGGGGCTAGCTCTGGTAATAAAAGTTTGTTGATGAATAGAAGATACTTTACAAATGTATAAGATTGTCATTTAAGTCTTATTTCAATGTGCTTGTAGTAAAACGTGGTCTGAATAAATAAAAGTGTTGGACTTAAATCAATCAGTAACACGATATGGCAGAAGAACCTACATCTACCTTAACTAAAAACTATGTCTCTCTTGCCAATAGACTGTCAAGTAAACCGACAAAAGTAACTTCCACAGCATCGGCTTGCAAATCTAAGTGGATGGTTCGCTTAGGTCATCTCCTCGCTGGTGCTTGGGTAATCGGGGCAGCACTGCTGAGTGCTTTTGGTGGGGAATTGGTTCAATTGAGCGAAAATCAGGCGCTTTCTGACTTTTTTCAACTGCCTAGGCCGATTGTGCCTCCAGAAGACATCGTAATTTTAGCAATAGACGATCAGTCAATATCACTTCCCGAACAGTACTATAAAACAGATCCGAAACAATATATCTACGTATAAACACTGAAATCTTTTCCTGATAAGCGTGCTGCATCTAACTAAATAATCACAAAGTTAATTAAAGCAGGTACCCGATCTGTAGCCGTAGATGTCGTTTTGACACGCCAAGTAGTTATGGAGTTACTGACGATCGCCAACTCCAAGCAGCATTGCAAAAATATGGCAGCCAAATTACTTTAGCAACCGTCTACGAAAATTCCTAGACGCGCCAAGGGTCTTTTATGCAATTGATAGACCCACAACAGATGTTTCCTACCTATCCTGTTGCTGCTAGTAACAGCAATAAACCCATGTCAGGTGTGGAAATTCACGCCAATGCGATCGCAACTTTGATGTCAGGTAAAGCGATCGCCCCAGGAATTAACAGCCTACCATTGCGGGGTTTATTTGTGCTAATTCTAGTTGGCAGTACAGCCTTGATGATTAGCACACCCAAGCGTAGTCTCAATAGATTTATATCTAGCCTCGCCTTATGTGGTACTTAGGTAGGAATTAGCTATGGTTTATTTGTCTATGGTCAGTTAATTTTTCCTACTACTGTACCAATGATTGCGATCGCAATGATTCGATTTGTTTGCTCTAATTGTTTTTTATGTTCATCTAAAAAATCGACAGTTTTACAAAAATGAGTGCAGGTCAAACAAGCATTGGCATGGGGTAAGAACCTGCGACTATAGGAAGGGCGCAAGTGCCATTTGGTAAAGCTTGACTTAAAATATTCTTCTTAATCCATTGCGACTCTGAACTAATAGATCGTACGTCTTCAGCATTCAAAAATTAAATCGCCTTCTTTGCGTCTTTGCGTAAGGTAAAAATCAAACAAAGGCGGGTGCGGGGGTTGAACCCGCTAATCCCCACAATGGTGGAGACATAACCGATAACCCTAAATTCTGCGTCCCCGAAAGGCAAGTTGTGAACAAGGATAACCCGCCATGAAGTATGAAGGATAAAGTGTTTCATCCTTTACCCTTCAGCAATATCTACAATTCACCCGTAGCTAGCATCTGGATGATCCGAGGCGTACCTGGGTCGAACCCTGCCAAATCCCAAGACAGCGAATCTTCAGGATCTACCAAAGTAATCTGGTAAGGTGTCAAGGTGACATACACCGCCTTGACGTTAGGATTTACCTTTTTGCGGTACTCCTTCAACGCTTGACTTGGATACTTATTTCCCGCCCAGCTTTCCGAGTCAGTCCAAAAGCAGACTACATCAGCTTTAAACTTATTCTTAATCATCCAGTCGTAAGCTACAGATGCATCCGTTCCGCCGAAGTTTTGGTTGCTAGCTTTGCGAACCGCAGAACTAAAACTATCTTTAGCAGTGATACCTAATTCACGGAATTCAGTAGCAAAGCCGCGAATTATGTATTTTTTCTCTGCTTTTGCTGTCACTAGTGCCATTGTGGTGGCAATTTCACAACAACTTAGTCCCATATCTGCAACCAAGCTACCCAGAGAACTGGAAACGTCTACGGCGTGCATAAAAAATCCTTTTATTTTCTCTGGGAAAAAACTTATGTGCGATCGCAGCACCATGTCACATAAGCAGAAGGTAATAAAGGTATAACACTTACCTAATAAAGGTTTTGCCGACAAATTTGCCGCAACTTTGCCAAAAGATACAAAAAAGTAGCCAAATTTTTGCCAATATAATATTATTTCCTAAAATTCACTTGGCAAAAATCGGCATGAGTGAAAAACCCATAGAAGGTAACGGCAAGGCTTTTCTCGTTCTACTTTTGCCCATCTCGTTTTTGATTATTTTCCTGATTGCCACCTGGAGGATTTTACTGGCGGTAATTTTGCTGGTAATTGGCTTCAAGGTTTGGCAGGAATATCAATGGCAACAGTGGACTATGCGAGTTAACCCAATTTTTCATCAGTTGGTTCGGGAAAATCAGGGCAGACTGACGCCAATGGACTTGGCAATCAGGGGCAATTTTCCGGGAACAACGGCAAAACGCTACTTGGATGGTAAAGCCTCGGAATTTGGTGCTAGTGTACTGAATTCTGAAGATGCAGGGCAGTCTTATTACTTTATAACTGCCAGCATTCTCGGCAATATTCTTGACAGTAGTGAGCCTGTTAAAGAGCTTCCGGCTCAACCAGTTACTAAAACTGCGCGATCGCTCCTAGCAGCACCACCAACCCTACAGGAGGAAGAACTAGAAACTGAATCACTCCCACAGCTAACCCATGAGTCAGCTAAACGATCGCTGGAAAAACAGTTAATTTTTGGCTCTCTGATTCAATCTGAACTTGCCAAACGGCTAAATGTCTATTCCAGTACGGTTTATAAACGGCGAAATGATCCAGAGTTTCCTGAGTGGAGTCGTAGCAAAGACCCTGATGGTATTGCCTGGTCATACGTGGAAAAAACTAAGGAATTTTTTCCATTGGAAGAAGGTTAAACAATTCAAAATTCAAAATTCAAAATTAGAATGATTGAATTTTTGTTTGTAACCCAACAGCTTCGCTGATGGTAGCTAATTTGTTTTCTTCTAGTTTGTCTAGCAAACCTTGAAGAATTCGGCGTACCATCAGTGGTCCTTCGTAAATCCAGCCTGTATAAACCTGGATCAGGCTAGCACCAGCAGTAATTTTCTCCCAAGCATCTTCAGGAGAAAAAATGCCACCAACGCCAATAATCGGGATTTGTCCTTGGGTTTGCTGCCAAATAAAACGAATTACCTCAGTGGAGCGATCGCGCAATGGTTCACCGCTAATTCCCCCAGCTTCATCCTGGGGGGATTTGCCCGTTTGGTCAATCACCTGGGTTTTTAGACCATCACGCCGGATGGTGGTGTTAGTGGCAATAATCCCCGCCAGTTGGTAGGTTTTAGCAAGAGTTATAATGTCAGCGATCGCTGACCATTCTAAATCTGGCGCTATCTTGACAAAAATTGGTTTTTGTGTAGTATTTTCTTGTTGTAATAAATTCAAGATCGCACTGAGCATAGAAGCATCTTGGAGCGATCGCAATCCCGGTGTATTGGGAGAAGAGACATTCACAACAAAATAGTCTCCCAAATCCTTGAGTAAGCGAAAACTATCGAGATAATCCTGTGCGGCTGCTTCTAGGGGAGTTACCTTAGATTTACCTAAATTTATCCCTATAGGTATTGACTGCCTTAACTCCTGTTTTTCCTGTGTCAAACGTGCCGCCATTGCTGCTGCACCACGATTATTAAAGCCCATCCGATTGAGAGCAGCTTTATCCAACGGCAAACGAAACAAACGGGGACGCGGATTTCCTGGCTGTGCGTGAAAAGTTACAGTTCCTAATTCTGTAAAGCCAAAACCCAGGTTAGACCAAATGCCAGCAGTTACTCCATCCTTGTCGAAGCCAGCTGCTAACCCTACAGGATTTGCGAAGTTTAGCCCAAACAAATTTTGTTCTAGGCGGGAATCGTACAGACATAAGGACTGCTTTAGGCGTTGGTTTACCCAACTAGCAGGAGGGCGATTGGCTGTTTGCGATAGCCAACTAAAACTGCGAATCGTCTGTTGGTGTAACCACTCGGAATCGGTTTTTACCACATTGAACAAAAGCGGACGAATGGCAAATTTATAAATATCCATTAGCTTTTATAAAGAAGAACTCAGAAGTCAGCAGTCAGAATTCACTCCAGAATTCTCTACCAGTGGGTAATAAGTCCGCAAACGTCATTACGAATTACGTTAGCGTTCGCGTAGCGTCTCGTAGAGAGCGTCATTACGAATTACGAATTATTTTAAATAGACTGCCGCGCTTACTCTTTAGCTTGTCGGAGTTCTTCTTTAGCTTGTCGGAGTTCTTCTTTAGTTAGCCGCACTTCTTCGGCAATCTGGCGCACTTCTTCGGCAGAATTTCTAATTTCTTCAGCAAGCTGTCGCTGCTTCTCTTGTGAAATCCTAGTGTCTTCGGCAGACTCTCGCTCGTTTTCTTGTGAGAGCCTTGAATCTTCGGCAGACTCTCGCTTTTCCTCTGAGACTTGTCTCTGCTCCTCTAGAGCATCAGATGAAGTTTCGCCCATTTCCCTAGCACTCCATAATCTAACTTCAACGAACCCCTTAGCTAGAACTTTCAGCAAACACCCCTGGCAATATTACTCAGGATGCTTTTTTGGGCATCTTATATATTACAAGCTATGTTAACCAATAAATCAGATGGGGCAGCCGCAAAAATCTATAGCCGCCGAACAGCAGATCCTCTCGTTGGCACGTGTCCTCCAGAGCCTCAGAGAAGAAGATGATGTTGACGTTCTGATTGAAACTACTATTTCTTATCTCAAAGAGCAGTTTGACTACAGACTGATTTGGATTGCTCTTTACGATCGCCTGAATCACACATTGTTTGGCAAAGGTGGCACTACACCTGATAATGATACGGTCTTTTTACGGCAAAGAGTTGTTCTTAGTCCTGGAGATTTATTAGAGCAAGTAGTGATTGAACAACATCCCTTGGGTGTAGCTGATTTACAAACTGAAATCCGCGCTGCCGAATGGCAAAAAATTGCCAAAAAATTCCACATCAAGGGAACGATTATTTTACCAATTTGCTATAAAGATTGTTGCTTAGGCTTGCTGTTACTAGGTTCAGAACGCTGGGGCTACCTACTAACAGGGGAAGCAAAAGCTCGTTTGATGATGGTTTTAGGCGAACTGGGGGCAGTGATTTCTCAAAATGAGATGGATTTGCAGCACAAGCAAACTAAGAGAACTGACGAGCCATTGTTAGAATTGCTGGAAAATTTACGCAGCCTGACTAACCTTAATCAAAGACTTGAAGCAGCAGTGCAAGCAACTCATAAATTTGTCTCCCCCAGTCGGACAAATGTTTACTGGTTTGAGCGGGAAGGGCGCTACTTTTGGTGTCGGATGAGCAATCAGCTTGTCAAACTTGATCGCAATTCCAACAGTCAGCAAGCAGCAGGAATAACTGTACAGGAGTTGAGCGACTTTTATTATGCTTTGACAGTTAACCAAATTGTCTCGATTGGTGATGCACACAGTTCCCTAAAAAGCCATTTTACGGCAAAATTACTGCAACGGCTGAAGGTGCGATCGCTCTTGGCATCTCCGATCATCTGGCAAAAGGACTTAGTAGGTTTTCTGGCGGTAGAAAGCAATGAACCTCGGAACTGGACGGAGGCAGACAAAAATTTTGTCCAGGGTGTTGCTGGCTTTATCTCGCTGGTGGCATCTAGCGAAAGTATGGAAAGCACTATCAAACAGATTCAAGAGGATGCTCAACTGACTAGCCAAGTTGCCCAAGGTATTTATAGCGAACATGACCTTCAGGATACTTTACATAGCTGTGCTAAAAAAGTTTTAGCTCGACTAACTGCGACGCGATTTTTACTGTTGCAGTATGATTCTGAGCAGAATAATTATCAATTTATTTATCAAAATCAGCCCCATAATCGCCGACCGTTGACATTTACTCTTGATACTCTCAAAGAATTAGATGGGCAGCTTTTGCAACGTTCAACTCAAGCGGTAGAAATTCAGAACTTAGATGAAGATTTACGCTTTTTTAATTGGCGTCCCTTGTTGTTAGAAAATAGTGTGCGATCGCTACTTGTTTGTAAATGCACTCACGAGCATATACCAGGAGCGCTTTTAGTGATCACTCACGAAAGTCATCATTCTTGGACAACTTTGGAAAAAGAATTGCTGTGGGCTGTTAGTCAACAGATTGGAGTCATTGTTCGTCAGTGGCAATTACATAACCGCACCACCCAGCAGCAAAAAGTTTCGCAGGCATTTGAGCAATGCCTACGCATCCTGACGCAATCCCAGAACAGCAAAATTGAGGTCGAAAAAAAGCATTTAGAACGTACAGCACTCGAACAAATAGCATCGATTTTGGGCTGTCCCCTAGCGATACTGCTATCTTGGTTGCCTGGTAAAAGTTGGGCAGAAATTATCCCTGGAGTGATTGACAATAGTCAATTTGGGATTTTTTCTGATGCATCTATTCCGATCGAGGCTGAAGCCTTAATTCAGTGGGCACTTGTTACGGAGAATTACCTGACTTTGAAGGTGGATAATTTACCCCCGGAAACCCGGAAATGGTTGAAAGCTCCAGACAAAGGTCAAATTTTGGTGATGGCATTACGTACCAATGCTGATTATGAAACCACAGGTGTAGTGTTGTTGGCAGACTATCAAGAGCGTCGCTGGTCAGAACAAAACCTCAGTGCGATCGCAACTCTAATTTCTCTATTAGCTTGGTGGCGTCGTGAAAAGCAAATTACCCAACTTCTAGAATCCACAACAGAGGAATTACGACAACTCAACTGGTACAAACATCGTCGCCTTGAGGAAATCCAAAGAATAACGGCGCTGTCCCTGAAACAAATACATGATTTGGGTATTCCTACTAATGAACTGACTCAGATGCGCTACCAACTATTGCTACAGCAGTTAGATCACACAGTTACCTCCATGAGTGGAATGCTAAAACTTGAGCAGTGGCGGCTACATATCAGTTGGGAAACTATGTCCATAGTCAGTTTACTGAAGCGATCGCTCGAACGCATCGAAAATTTACTTAAACAACAAAAGCTGTGGATTGGTGTACATGGTTTGGGACAACAAATTGAGGAAAAAGAGTCGCCAAAGAATTCTTCATTAGCCAAAGGTGTTCCTACCTCAAATGCTCAATCTGCAATGGCGATCGCTGGTGATATTGTTAAAATTGAATTAGTTATCCATGAATTATTGGTTACTGCCTGTAACCGTTCTCAAACTGGCGGCAGAATTGATATTTGGTGTCGCCGTTTTGATGCATCTAAAAACCTAGATGCAAAGCATTCTTCTGCAAACGTAGGAACTGATCATCAGACATCGCTAGAACTGTCGATTACATACAACGGTGCGATCGAACCACAGTTACTCACGGAACTACATGATAATACATCGAAAGATGTGCTTGCTCACTCCAACCTCGACCAACCACCAGCCTTACATCTGCTAATCTGCCAAAACCTCATGCAGGAGTTGGGAGGAGAGTTGAATTTCTACCAATTACCAGATAATCGGGTAGTTAGCCGCTTGTTGTTGCCGTTAATTGGTCATGATTCTTAGAGGATGTTTGAAAAGTATTGGGCGGATAGAATTCGCTACTACACAAACGTTACTCCTACGCAGAAGCAAGCTACGCGTAGGGTCTGGCCGAGAAGTCCACGGAGGTGGACTAAAGAATAAGAATTAAATAACATACAATTTATCTCCCTGGCTTACCTCACCCTCAATCCCTCTCCGATATAAAGGAGAGGGAGGCTAGAGACAGGATGAAGTTTTGCATTTTATTGAATCCACTTAGCCGCTCTCAATCGTGGAAAATTTCTGCTGAAGAATTTCAGAAGCAACTTATCCCCTTTGTTCGCCAGCAGTTTGAGCAATTGAGCAATTTGTCTATTGGGGAAGTATTAAAACAATCAGATTTAATTCCCGCAAATACTGCCAATTTGCGTTTGAATCAACTTTATAATAGCGCTAACTTGTTGCTGCGAATTCAGGATATTGACACTAATTTAAACCCAACTTCTCAACGGGAAACTACCCTCTGGGTGGGAGCAAAAGATAAAGAAGAAATTTTTGCGATTTACAGTCGATTTAGTCGCACTTTAACCGCCTTGGTAGCTGAAGATGAGCAGAGGTTGTGTGTTTTGACGCGTTCGTTGGGCTTTCCGGCTTATTTTCTCAATCAAATTGAGTTTTATCGAGACTGATATGAACGGACTCAGAGTGAACAAATCGATGAAGACGAAAACATTCCCGATTTAATCCCAGAGGAAATTGGCTCTGGTAGAGAATTAAAACTAGCTTATCAAACTTTGCTTTTAGCGATCGCTCTTGGGCTACTATCCCAGAATTCTCAAGGTGATTATCAATTCAACGGTCGGTCACTTGGTAAAGACCGAGAACAAATTGCCTTAGCTTTAGCAACTGAGTTCACTTTTCAGGAACTCTATGGAAACTTAGAAGAACGTATCGAAACATTTGAACGTGATTTTATTTACCAGAAATTACAGGAATTAGGAACATCTGCGTCATATTTAAATCATCACGAAGGTAAGCTTTTAGATCATCTACTTTCAGAGTATAATCCTCTGAATTAGGCGTTAAATCGCCCTGTTTAGGGCACAACATGTTTATTGGTGTCAACTTAAGCTTGAAACAGCCTCTCTCATAGCTTTGTCACCCGCCTGGGAATGAATTCCTTTGGCTTTTAGCTCAAGTCTACTGAAGTAGACTAAGGATTTGGAGAGATATTTAGTCATCTTCAGATGACTTTTGCTATGAGCAAGGAACTTCAGTTCCTTGCGGAACATGGGTTATACGTTAAGTTGACACGTATGACAACATGTTGTGCCCCTACGATTATCTGTGCCTCACCAAGTTGCAATCTGCTGTAGCGAGCAATGCTTTGCCCGGACGACAGATTTCATTGGCTTTTTAGCCCTTTTCAACTGGATAGTTATTTCCGCAGGGCTGTAATAACCTCTCATAAACTAACAGAGAGACAAATGTGAACTTATGTAAATAAAATTCACAAATATGACAATAATTTGTAATAAATAATGATGCAGCCGCGTTGTATAAAGAGAAGTTGAAGGAAAAAACAACATCTTAATCAGGTTTTCCAGTCGTTCAGAGAAGTTTGAAGTTTTCTAACAAAAGTTTTAATCTGAAAGCCTGGAGATCGTAAACTTATTTCTTGAGATGTCTGTTTTAAACCTTTCGTAACTCGTCAGGCAGTGCTGACATCAAAAATAAACTGAACCATTCAGTTTTGAGTCGAATTATTCATAACCAAGCAAATTTGGAGATTTAACGCAATGGTTTTAGATGCATTTGCAAAAGTAGTTTCCCAAGCTGATACACGTGGGGAATATCTCTCCGATTCACAATTGGATGCATTGAGCGAACTAGTCAAAGATGGTAACAAGCGTGCAGATGCTGTTAACCGGATTACCAGCAATGCGTCTGCTCTTGTTGCTGCTGCGGCTCGTGATTTGTGGGCAGAACAACCCCAATTGATCACTCCCGGTGGTAATGCTTACACCAGCCGTCGCGCTGCTGCTTGCATCAGAGACTTAGACATCATTCTTCGCTATATCACCTATGCGATCTTTGCTGGCGATTCTAGCGTGCTAGATGACCGTGCCCTCAATGGTTTGCGGGAAACCTATTTAGCATTGGGAACTCCAGGAGCGTCAGTTGCGGTTGGTATTCAGAAGCTCAAACAAGCTTCCTTGGCCATTGTCAACGATACAAACAACATCACCAAAGGAGATTGCAGCGCTTTGGCATCTGAAATAGCTAGCTATTTTGATCGTGCTGCTTCAGCAGTAGCTTAAGCCAGACATTGCTGCTATCGACTGAGATAATTGTCCATTAGGACAAAACAAAATTTCAACCAAAAGTTTGTAAAAGGAAAATACCAAAATGACAAAAACACCTCTAACTGAAGCAATTGCATCGGCTGATTCTCAAGGACGCTATCTCAGCAGCACCGAGATTCAAGTTGCTTTTGGTCGCTTCCGCCAAGCGCCAGCTAGCTTACAAGCAGCAAAAGCCTTGAGCGCCAATGCTCAACGATTGACCGAAGGTGCAGCTCAAGCTGTGTATAGCAAGTTCCCTTACACCACTCAACAACAAGGCCCCAACTTCGCGTCTGATGCACGCGGTAAAGGCAAGTGTGTACGTGATGTCGGCTACTACTTGCGGATTATCACTTATGCCTTAGTTGTTGGTGGCACAGGCCCCTTGGATGATTTCTTGATTTCTGGCTTGGCTGAAATCAACCGGACTTTTGATCTGTCTCCTAGCTGGTACATTGAAGCTCTCAAGTACATCAAAGCCAACCACGGTCTAAGCGGTGATCCAGCTGTTGAAGCCAATTCTTACATCGACTATGTAATCAATACTCTAAGCTAGAGTATTTCTTTAGCCCGGAGAGGAAATCAGCTCTGATGACAAGTAAGTTCTATGAGTTGTTTACCTCTCCGGGCAGTTTTATTTTCAAAAGACTGTTAAAAGACTAGAAAAAATTTTTCTAAAAAGTTTTCAGTTTTGCAGTTAAAACTGAGGAGGTTAAAAATGGCAGCTTTGGGACAAGCAGCAAGATTAGGGATTGGAGCATTTGAAAACTCAGCACTGGTAGAACTACGTCCTGATCGAACAGAAGCGGATGTGGCAGTGATTAGCCGGGCAGCTTACCGTCAGGTTTTAGGTAATGAATACCTACTGGAAGCAGAGCGTCTTGTCAGTGCGGAATCACTGTTGCAGGAAGGTGCAATCTCAGTTCGGGGATTTGTGCAAGCCATTGCTCAATCGGAACTCTATCGGGATAAGTTTTTCTACTCCAACTCCCAAACTCGGTTTATCGAGTTGAATTATAAGCATTTATTGGGGCGTGCCCCACAAGATGAGTCAGAGATTTCGTACCATGTTGAACTTTACAACTCACAAGGTTATGAAGCTGAGATTAACTCCTACATTGACTCATTAGAATATCAAGAGAGTTTTGGCGAAAATATTGTGCCCTACTATCGAGGCTTTAAAAGTCAAGTAGGACAGAAAACTGTTGGATTTGGCCGACTGTTGCAACTGTATCGGGGTTATGCCAATAGCGATCGCGCTCAAGGACAAAAACAAGGACGGCTAACCTGGGAAGTGGCTAAGAATCTAGCTTCACCCATTTACCCAGTCTCCGCCGGAGCCTTAACAGGTCTCTCTACAGGTGGTCGCGGCGAAACATACCGGATCAAAGTCCTACAAGCAGCTTCCCCGAATTCAACTGTAGTACGGCGCGGTACTGCGGAATTGATCGTACCCTACGAACAACTTTCTAGTAAATTGCAGCAGTTGAATCGCAAGGGCAGTAAAGTGATTAGCATTACTGCCGTATAAATAGGGAATGGGGAATTAAGTGAGGAGCGATGCCCTGAGCAGTTCGGCAAGCTTACTGTAACAGTTGCCGTACCACTTCGTGGAAGCAAGCTACGCGCAGCGTCTGGTAGAGAAGGGTTAGAAGTTATGAGTTTTGAATTCCTAACTCTACCCCTAATCTTAACTCTTAACTCCTAACTTTTCCCAATTACGAATTACAAAAGGAAAATTACCAATGGCTATTACAACAGCAGCGTCCCGTCTGGGAACAGAGCCTTTTAGTGATCAGGCTCCTTTAGAATTGCGTCCAAATGCAAGCAAAGAAGATATTGAGAGAGTAATTGCTGCCGTCTATCGTCAGGTGTTGGGCAACAACTACATATTGACATCTGACCGCCTTACAAGTGCTGAATCTATCCTGCGCGATGGAAAAAATACAGTGCAAGAGTTTGTGCGTCAAGTAGCTAAATCAGAACTGTACAAATCCAAGTTTTTCTACGACAGCTTCCAAACTCGCCTCATCGAGCTGAACTATAAACATTTGTTGGGTCGTGCCCCCTATGATGAGTCTGAGGTGGTCTATCACTTGGACTTGTATCAAACCAAGGGATATGAAGCCGATATTGATTCTTATATTGATTCATCAGAGTATCAATCTAGCTTTGGTGAAAATATTGTCCCTTACTATCGCGGCTTTAAAACCCAAACAGGACAGAAAACTGTGGGATTTAGTCGGATATTCCAACTTTATCGCGGCTATGCTAGTAGCGATACCTCCCAACTGAAAGGCAAGTCCTCGCGCCTTGCTAGCGAACTAGGTCGCAATGGTGCATCCATCGTTGTTCCTCCCTCTGGTGGCCCCTCAGGCTTTTCATACGTTCCTTCGGAAAAAGGCGTTACCCCCAACAGTACTTTCGGTGGTGCGGGGACTTTTGGTAAAGAAGGCAGACTTTACCGTATTGAAGTGGCAGGCGTTTTTGGAGCTGGGTATCCTAGCACACGCCGTGTCAATCAAGCGGTGATTATACCTTATGAAGAACTATCTAGTTACTTCCAGAGAGTGGTAAAACAAGGTGGTAAAATAGCCAGTGTGAAACCACTTTAGTATCATTGGTCATTAGTCATTGGTCATTGGTCATTAATTTTAGACCAAGGACAAAGGACTAATGATAACTTCAATTTATAAATTAGGAATTGATTTATGCTTGGACAAAATAATGGTAGAAATAGTAATCGCTCCTTCCGCTATGAAGTAGTCGGTCTGCGCCAAAGCGATGAAACAGAAAAAGTTGGCTATCCGATTCGTTCTAGTGCCAGTGTGTTTTTCACGGTGCCTGAGAACCGGATGAATCAAGAAATGCAGCGGATTACTCGCTTGGGTGGCAAAATAGTCAGCATTCAGCCATTGAACGCCCAAACTCAAACAGATAGCGAACACAGCGATCATCCTTCTGCTCATGAATCCCAGTCCGCAAAAAATTGAAGATTTATCACTGACAGGTGACAATGCCGACGGTGAATCTTTAACGGTAGAGCAGGCTCTAGCTAATCTTGAAGGTGCAGATTTAGGTCTGCGCTTTTATGCAGCCTGGTGGTTGGGTAGGTTTCGGATATGTGAAGCAGCTGCGGTTACAGCACTGATCAAAGCGTTAGAGGATGAAGCCGACAGGACACCAGAAGGCGGATATCCTCTACGACGAAACGCCGCTAGAGCCTTAGGAAAACTCAGCGATCGCCAGGCAGTATTACCTTTAATTGGGTGTTTAGACTGCTCAGATTTTTATGTGCGGGAAGCGGCGGTACAATCTTTGGAGATGCTAGGTGATCCGCTTTGTATTCCCGCGCTGATCAAGCTATTACAAGTAGGCTTGCAGGGAGAGCAGCTGATATCAAAGCAGGCTGATTTATCTCAACCTTACGACTCCATCTTAGAAGCCTTGGGAATCTTGAGGGCGACTGAGTTTATCCCTTTGATCAAGCCATTCTTAGAGCATCCAATCGAATTGGTGCAATATGCTGCTGCACGAGCTATGTATCAGTTAACCGAAGAACCAGTTTATGCAGAACGGTTAGTACAAGCTTTGGCGGGAGAAAAATTGCAATTGCGTCGAGCAGTCTTAGCAGATTTGGGAGCGATTGGATATCTACCCGCAGCAGATGCGATCGCGCAGACTCTTGCCGAAAATAGTCTAAAGCTAATTTCTCTTAAAGGATTACTAGAATATCAAGTTAACCACACCGCAGCAAGCACTTTGTCAGCAGGTGCGGTTAAAGTGATGAATTTAATGGACTCGCTGTTGTAGTTCTAAGTTATAGATATAGCGGTTCCCTGCTGGATGAAGTACATATCAAAACCTCACCCCCAACCCCTCTCCATGAGTTCGGAGAGGTAAGATATAAGCAGAGCTTATCGGGGTGAGGTTAAGCTATACCTGACTAGATTAGGAAAGGCTATAAAGAGTTGTCATTAATACGTGTAAATCTAATTGTTTACCACAGCGAAACCGCCAAACCAACTGCGACATCAGGACTAGGGGGTTTAAGTATGATGGTAACTACGGATAACCTAAGCTACAATTGGCTGACGACTAATGACCCATGAAAAATTATTATGAATAATAGTGAGCTTGCCCAAACATTAATCCGTGCTGTGGAAGAAGCAGATTCTTCAGAGCGCTTAGTAGACGCAGTTCAAGAGTTAGCAGCAGCTGGTATAGAGGAATCCGTTCCTACACTGATTGCAGCTTTAGGCTACAACAATCCTGGTGCGGCGGTGGCGGCGGTAAATGGACTAATTGCGATCGGGGAAGCGGCAGTAGCGCCACTATTGGAACTAATTGATAATTACAACTATGGTGCTAGAGCCTGGGCTGTTCGTGCCTTAGCGGGAATTGGCGATATCCGGGCGCTGGATACGTTGTTAGAGGCAGCAAAAACCGATTTTTCTTTGAGTGTGCGGCGAGCAGCTGCCAGGGGATTAGGCACTTTACGCTGGCATCAAGTACCGCCTGAGAAACTGGAATCTGTTCAGACTCAAGTATTAGAGGCGCTATTACTAATTTGTCAAGATCCAGAGTGGGTAGTGCGCTATGCAGCAGTGACGAGTTTGGAAACCTTAGCGATTGCGATGCCTGCGGCGGTAAACAACGCAGTCAGTTTACCCGATCAAGCGTCGCGGATTACAACTCAACTTCAGCAAATGCTCGATACAGATCCCGATCTGGGAGTTCGCACCCGTGTAAAGTTTGCACAGCAAAAAATTCAGCCCCAACAAAATCAAGAGGTGTTTGCACCTAAAAGAAAGCTAGAAGAGACTGAAGTGCCTGAAGTGCCTGAAGTGCCTGAATTGCCTTATCGTGGTGGTGGCAGACGGTAAGAAATAAGAATTAAATAACATACAATAGAATTTATGTCCCTGGCTTACCTCACCCTCAATCCCTCTCCTGATCAAGGAGAGTAAAGCTAGATACAGGATGAAGTTTTGCATTTTATTTAATCCACATTCCTGAATGTAAAACTAACCAGACAATAAAGACTGAATTTCTGCCTGGATATTGCCACGGGCAGATGGTTCGGCGAACTCTGACATTAAAGGCGTAAAGTAGATATGCGATCGCTGCAAAAATCCTTCTAAAACCTGCCGACGACCGATGATATAATCTGCTTCTGCCACCCAGTCATATTCCTGGCGAATAGCATGGGTGTATTCTGGATATTGGACTAGGTTAGTAGCGAAAATCGCTAAATCTGCATCAAGTAAAACTTGGCCATCACAGTCATCTACTGCAGCTTGGTGGTTTTTAGTGTTCAGAATCAGACGCGTGACAGTAGTTATAGTACTTTCGGGAATACCCAAATTACTCAGCAATTCCAAAGCATAGTCTGCGCTTCGTTCTTCATTATCTTGAGCTTGAGAGTCATACACAACATCGTGAAACCAGGCAGCAAGTTGAACAGCAGCTAGGTTTTTGGTGTAGCCTTCCAAAATCTGAATTGTGCTGAGAACCTGATCAATATGTTTCAGTGTATGGTAATGGCGATTAGGGGTAGAGTAAGCTGCAACCAAGCAATTAAAGACTTTCTCAGACGCTACCTCTTCAACACCAAAGGGTTGGAGTGTGTGTTGCCAGTTAGAAAATAAGATATGCGTGAGGTTTTCTGTAGGCATAAATGTAGTATTCACACTCTTAGTATGACTAAGCTAATCTCTTGTGTTGCAACATCTGTCTCATCAAGTTAGAAATAGATCAACAAAAGGATAACACTTGTAAGTGATTGAATTGGGCATTGGGCATTCGTTATTTTCTCCTTGTCTCCCCCATCTCCCTCATCTCCCTCATCTCCCATTCGGCTACGCTCACGGCAAGCCCACTCCCCACTAAATATATGAAAGCGTCAAAATAGAAGACAGAGGCTTTGTAAAAAAAGCCTTGCGTTGATTAACGGAGTTTATTATCAGTGGTATTACAAGTACAAACAAGCACCTACGAAGCTAAAACCCAAGAAATTGCTAAACAACTTCTAGCAGCAACCCAGGAAAATCGTTCGTTTTTTTCTTCCCTGCGAGATCAAATGCGCTGGGATGATAAATTACTCGCTTGGGCGATGAGTAGTCCGGGGTTGCGGGTGCAATTATTTCGCTTTATAGATACACTCCCTGCTTTGCACAGTAAATCAGAAGTTGCCTCACATTTGCAAGAATATCTCGGCGATGAGTCTGTAGAATTACCAGCAGCTTTAAAGGGGATGCTAAATTTTGCTAACCCCGACTCTATGCCAGGACAAGTTGCTGCTACAACCGTTGGTACTGCGGTTGAGACTCTTGCCCATAAATATATTTCTGGGGAAAATATTAAACAAGTCATCAAAACAGTTGAACGACTGCGAAAAGAAAAAATGGCTTTCACCATCGACTTACTTGGTGAAGCCGTGATTACTGAAGTCGAAGCGCAGTCATATCTAGAACGCTATCTAGAATTAATCCAGCAATTGGTGGAAGCATCGAAGAATTGGCCAGCTATCCCGGCTATTGATGAGGCTGATGGCGAACTCATCCCAAAAGTTCAGGTTTCTGTGAAGTTAACGGCGTTTTATTCCCAATTTGACCCTCTAGATGCTAAAGGTAGTGAGGAGCGAGTTAGCGATCGCATTCGTATTCTCTTACGTAGTGCTAAAGAGTTGGGCGCAGCTGTGCATTTTGATATGGAACAGTATGGCTACAAGGATATAACTCTCAGCATCCTGAAAAAACTCTTACTAGAAGAAGAGTTTCGCCAACGTACAGATGTTGGCATGACAATTCAAGCATATCTGCGTGATAGTGAGCAAGATACCAAAGATTTAATTTCTTGGTTGAAACAACGCGGTTATCCCCTGACAATCCGCTTAGTCAAAGGCGCATATTGGGATCAGGAAACTATCAAAGCAGCGCAGAAGCATTGGCCACAGCCAGTTTACAACGAGAAAGCCGCAAGTGATGCTAACTTTGAAACCATCACTCAGTTATTGCTAGAAAATCATCAATATGTGTATTCTGCCATTGGAAGCCATAATGTGCGATCGCACTCTCGCGCCATTGCGATCGCTGAAAGTTTAAATGTCCCCCGTCGTCGCTTTGAATTGCAAGTCCTCTACGGTATGGGTGATAAAGTTGCAAAGGCATTAGTTGACAGGGGTTATCGCGTCAGAGTTTACTGTCCTTATGGTGAATTATTGCCTGGGATGGCGTATTTAATTCGGCGGTTGTTGGAAAATACCGCTAATAGTTCTTTTTTACGGCAAAATCTCGAAAATCGACCGATTGAAGAATTGTTAGCGCCGCCGATTGTCAAAGAAGAAGACGCGATTAATCGCGTCTCTCATTTCCTTGGTGCTGCTGATACCGATTATGCTGAGGAAGAGATGACAAAAAAATCTGCTCAAGCTTTCCAAAGTGTTCGCCAACAGTTGGGTAAAACTTATTTGCCGCTAATTAATGGCGAATATGTGAATACGCCAGAATTTGTTGATTCTCTGAATCCTTCTAATTTCAGTCAGGTAGTTGGTAAAATTGGGTTGATTAGCGTTGAACAAGCAGAACAGGCGATGCAAGCTGCGAAAGCGGCGTTTCCTGCGTGGAAGAAAACACCAGCTAAACAACGTGCTGATATTTTGCGGAAAGCGGGTGATTTGATGGAACTCCGCCGCGCTGAACTTTCAGCTTGGATGGTTTTGGAAGTTGGGAAACCAGTTAAGGAAGCTGATGGAGAGGTTTCCGAAGCGATAGACTTCTGTCGGTATTACGCTGATGAGATGGAACGGTTAGATGAAGGTTTAAATTACGATATCCCTGGTGAAACTAATCGTTATATTTACCAACCACGGGGTATTGCTGTAGTGATTTCTCCCTGGAATTTTCCGCTAGCGATCGCTTGTGGAATGACTGTTGCCGCTTTGGTTTCAGGCAATTGTACTCTCCTCAAACCTGCGGAAACATCTTCTGTAATTACCGCAAAACTCACAGAAATCTTAATTGAGGCTGGTATCCCTAAAGGTGTATTTCAATACGTACCTGGCAAGGGTTCACAAGTCGGCGCTTATTTAGTAAATCATTCAGATACTCATGTAATCGCTTTTACAGGTTCCCAGGAAGTCGGCTGTCGAATTTACGCAGATGCGGCAACTTTGAAACCCGGACAGAAGCACATGAAGCGGGTGATTGCGGAAATGGGTGGTAAAAATGCGATTATTGTCGATGAAAGTGCTGATTTAGACCAAGCTGTTGTAGGGGTAGTGCAGTCAGCATTTGGTTACAGTGGACAAAAATGTTCTGCTGCCTCCAGGGTGATTGTGCTGGAACCGATTTATGATATCTTTGTGCAACGGTTAGTGGAAGCGACAAAATCCTTGAATATTGGGGAAGCAGAGTTACCGAGTACACAAGTTGGACCGGTAATTGATGCTAATGCCCGCGATCGCATCCGTGAGTATATTGAGAAGGGTAAGGTAGAAGCAAAAGTGGCATTAGAGTTATCAGCACCCGAACAAGGATATTTTATCGGGCCTGTGATCTTTAGTGAAGTATCGCCAAATGCGGTAATTTCCCAAGAAGAAATTTTTGGGCCTGTGCTGGCGGTAATTCGCGTGAAAGATTTCCAGGAAGCCTTAGCAGTCGCCAACGGTACAAACTACGCCTTAACTGGCGGACTTTATTCTAGAACACCTTCGCACATTCAGCAGGCGCAGGCAGAGTTTGAAGTTGGGAATTTGTACATTAACCGTAATATTACAGGAGCGATCGTTAGACGGCAACCCTTTGGTGGATTCAAACTTTCTGGGGTAGGTTCTAAAGCAGGTGGACCGGATTACCTCCTACAATTTTTGGAACCACGCGCGGTAACAGAAAATATTCAGCGCCAAGGTTTTGCACCAATTGAAGGGGCAGATTAAACTACAAGAGTAGGTAAGGCATCTGCCCTACCTACTCTTGTAGGAATCGTAGAGAGTTTAATGTCTAATTTAGTTATAAAAGTTGCTGAATTACCTCAAGAATTTCCAGCAATTCAAGCAATTAGGATAGCAGTTTTTCAGGAAGAACAAGGGGTAGATGCCGCTTTAGAATTTGATGGCAAAGATGCAATATCTGAACATTTGATTGCTTATTTAAATGGCGAAGTTGTGGGTACTGCCAGAATTAGATATTTAGATGATAAAACTGCCAAAATAGAACGGCTTGCTGTTTTATCTACAGCTAGAGGGCAGGGTATTGGTAAGAAAATTATGGAAAATGCCCTATAAGTAATAGCTAACAAAAATATTCCAGAAGTAGTGATTCATGCTCAAGAATATGTGAAAGATTTATACAAAAAATTGGATTTTGTAGAAGAAGGAGAAATATTTGAAGAAGCCAGTATTCCCCATTTGAAAATGAGAAAAAAATTCTCACAGCAAAAAAATTGTAGGTTGGGTGGAGGCTTTGCGTAACCCAACATCCTGATAAGCTAAAACACATCTAATTTGCATATTAAATTTTATCAAATTCTTGTGGGGTGGGCATCTTGCCCACCTTGATCATGCAACTTCAATGCCGATTAGCTTAATCAGTTGGGTTGCGCTCCGCTCCACCCAACCTACATCTACGTACATTTCAAAAATCAAATACTAGTCCTATAGCAGTCTGCATCAGTAGTGACTCTAGCTGAATTATCTGAATTTTTTATTTAATTTTGAATTTTGAATTGATTTCTCCCGGATGCACTGAATCTGGTAGAAATAGAGTGAACTGACTACCTTTTCCCAAAGTTGATGTCACGGTAACATCTCCACCATGCAAACGGGCTAATTTGCGTGTTAAAGCTAAACCCAAACCAGTGCCTTCATACTGCCGATTTAATCGACTATCAAGCTGTTTAAACGGTTCAAATAGAAATTGAAATTGATTTGAGTCTATACCAATTCCAGTATCTGAAACTATAAAGCTTATCCCTTGCGGTACTTTTTTGACTACCAGCGATACCTGACCGGCTGGGGTAAATTTAATCGCATTGGTGAGCAGATTGACTAGCATTTGCTTGATGCGCCCCTCATCACCAATACAAATATCCGCTTCTGGGTCAATTTCAGATGTAAGTTGCAATCCCTTTTCTAAGGCGCGATCGCGCACTGTCCATATAGCATAATTACATAAATCTGACACTGGCAAAGGTGAGAGTAACAGTTCCTCTTTGCCTGCTTCTACCTTAGATAAATCAAGGATATCGTTAATCAGTGCCAGCAGATGTTCACCATTACTATATATAGAATTTACATATTCGTTCTGCTTTTCATTGAGAGAGCCAATTCTTTCTTGTTGCAACAACTGTGACAAAGCCATAATCGCATTCAGAGGCGTCCGCAACTCATGGCTCATGGTTGCTAAAAATTCACTTTTTGCCCGATTGCCAGCTTCTGCTGCTTCTTGAGAGGCACGCAGTTTCAAATCTGTTTCCTTGCGTTCAGTAATGTCTTCAATCATCGCTAGAAAAAACTCAGGTTTAGCATTGCTGCTTGATATAACAGAAACAGAGATATGAATCCAAATTAAGCTACCATTTTAATGCAGGCAGCGTCTTTCTATCTCAATGGGATGTTTCGGCGAGAAGCTGTTGCTGATGTTCTCCGGGTTGGCAGCCAAGCCTCGAAGTTGTCTTTAAGTCTGGAGGAATTCCTGACATCAGTTGTTTATAAAGTTTTAAATCCCCCCTTTCTGTGGGAATGTAATCTGTAAAGGGCTTGCCGTATAGTTCTTCTCGACTGTATCCAAAAATCTTGCACAGTGCCAGATTAGTATCGACTATCTGCGCTTTCATATCTATAATTCCAATGCCGATAGACGAACGCTCAAAAATCGCCCGGAATTTAGTAAAGCCTCTTGAGCTTGTTTGTAGTCTGTAATATCTCTAGCCAACACCACCTGCATTAGTTGCCCTCAATAAGAAATAATTTTACCTTGTAGTTCTACGGAAAAAGCAGAACTGTCTTTGTATAACTGCAATTACTTGATATGATTTCTCATAACCGGAAAGTATATTTTTTCTAATCAAATTCTTGCTGAGGCTGACTACCAAAACACTCTTGATTCTCCTAGAGAAAGATGCCTAAAGATTCAAATTTTGCCAAAATTAAGGTAAAAGCAGCTGTTGTGGAGGTGAAACGATGACGGATAGTAATGTGAGAATTGTTTCTTTAATTCCCGGTGGAACAGAGATTTTAGCGACACTAGGGTTGGTTGATGCTATTGTAGGGCGATCGCACGAATGCGACTACCCTCCAGAAATCCAAAATCGCCCCATTTGTACCCAAGCACGTTTAAATTCCAATGCCTCTAGCAGCCAAATTAACGATGAGGTGAACAATTTATTGCAATCTGCTCTCAGTATTTATGAAATCAAAACAGACGTTTTAGAGCAGTTGCAGCCTACCCACATTCTCACTCAAGACCAGTGCGATGTTTGTGCTGTCAGCTTACAGGAAGTTGAAAAAGCAGTTGCCACACTCATTAACAGTAAACCTCAGATTATTTCTTTACAACCCAATAGTCTCCAGGATGTTTGGGCTGACATTGAGCGAGTCGGCAACATCTTTGGCGTAGACTCGGTAAAAATATTAGAAAACTTAGAAGCTCGCGTCAAAATTTGTCAGCAAAGAATCCAAGGACTCTCTTTAAATGAAGTGCCTACTGTCGCCTGTATCGAGTGGACTGATCCTTTGATGATTGCCGCCAATTGGATTCCAGAATTAGTTAACTTAGCAGGAGGACACTCTCTATTTTGTGGCAAAGGTCAGCCTTCTTCGACCTTGCCGTGGGAAACACTTTTAACAACTAATCCAGATGTCATTGTTTTTATGCTTTGTGGCTTTGATTTAAATCGGACTCGCCAAGAAGCAAATTTGTTAACTCAACGTTCAGACTGGGAAAAACTACACGCTACCCAATCGGGTAGGGTTTACATCACTGATGGCAATTCTTACTTCAATCGTCCAGGACCGCGACTGGTAGATTCTCTAGAAATTTTAGCAGAAATTTTGCATCCAGAAATTTTTGAATACGGCTACAAAGGAACCGGTTGGGAACCTTTGTAATGTCTGGTTACGGTATTTGTTCAGAATCTGCCGATGGTTCATTGTTAAATAACAACAAACGTGCAGCAAGGATGGCAAATCCCACAGATGCGATCGCTTTTAATAAGCGTGTAGGTAGTAATTGTGCTACTGCACCCCCTGCTAATGATCCCAACAGGCTTGTTAACAGCAATGCGCCTGCTGCACCAAAAAATACTGCACGCCTAGAATTAGAACGCCCTGAAAGTGCGATCGCTGCTAGCTGACTTTTGTCACCCAATTCTGATAAAAAAACTGTAATAAAGCTCAGTCCTAAGAGATGCCAATCCATATTGATAAAGGGGGATGAGGGGGATGAGGGAGATTAGGAAGATGAGGGAGAATAACTACTAACTCCTAACTCCTGTACAGACGCGATTAATCGCGTCTCTGCAAACTCCTAACTCCTAACTAACCTTGGAATATATCCCAAAACAGCATTAGGGAAATTACCAACAACATCACGCCGGCTGATTTTTCTACAGTTTTCTGGCTGAGTCGTCCGGCTATCCAACTACCTAAAAGTACACCTAATAAGCTGGTAGTTATCAGCGCAGCCGCAGACCCGATAAATACTACCCACGGGGAATGAGATTCTGCACTCATTAATAGCGTGGATAGTTGAGTCTTATCTCCAATTTCTGCTAGAAAAATGGTTACAAAAGTTGTACCAAAAACTACTAGCGCTGATTGCTGCTTTTGAGGACTATCCGCAACTACAGGCCCAACTGGCAGGGCGATCGCAGGAATTAAGTTAAAATCAGTGCTGTCTTTCGGTTCTAGCTCGATCTCAGTCTGAGATATGCCAGAAATACCCAAAGGAGCAGAGTCAAGTTTCACAAGCGGTAGTTTTGTTGCTAGGTTGTTTTCATATTTCTATCATATTCTCAGATTCTTGTAATAAATTGCAACCCCACAGGCTAAAATCAGTAGTCGGAGTGTCAAAGGCCAATAGCTTTGTCAAAGCGTAATATTTCTAAACTGCGATCGCCATATACTCCTTCTATTTGCTGGCGACAGCAGTCAATAGCAAAATCGTTAACTTCTTCTGGTTCAATCCCATACATATCTTGAAACACTTCTGATTCCACGCGGCAGAAGCGAGGACGATTTGAATAGATGCGACATTCTCGTGTGGTATGGTCGAAATTAATGCACCATCCGCCTTCGCCTACCATGCTGAGGTAGAGTTCTAGTTCTGATGGTGAGAGATACTCTTCCAAATCTGGACGATCTGCTGGATCAAGATTACAGCAGGCTCCACATTGTTTTACACATTGCCAAGTTGACATTTTGGATTAGGGAGATGAGGGAGAAATAACCAATGCCCAATCCCCCTATTGTACGTTTTTATATCTTTTCTTATAATTTTGTTAAGTAAATTAAATCTAACCGTCCATAGCCAGATATGATCGATTACAGGTTTTGTAATTAAGTTATTAAATTTTTTAATACAATTGGAAGGAGAAAAGGAAAAATGTTTGACGGTTTGGTTAACGCTTTTACCAGTATCAATTGGGAAGTTATTTTCCAATTGCTGTCCGTGGCGCTAATTGTGATTGCTGGTCCTGCGGTAATCTTTGTGCTGGCATTTCGCAACGGCAACCTTTAACAGTGCTGAGTGCTGATTGAGAGTTAGGAGTGAGGAGCGATGCCCTGAGCCTGCCGAAGGGTTAGGAGTGAAGAATTAAATTTTATTCTCGACTCATAACTCATAACTCATAAATCAGCACTCGCAGTGTCACAGTCACAAGTGATAAGTTAATTAAAAACTCTAAACTCCTAACTCCTAACTCTTAACTGATAACGCTTGAAGGGCAGCTTGGATAATATTGTCATACTGTGGTTGAGAGATATCAATTTCTTTGGCGTTTTGACGATTAGTTCCCAGCAAACCAATTATATGTCCTGGCTGCATCGCTAAGACTTTGCCTTCAGGATTTTTAATTCTTAATTCTGCTTCAATACCGTTTTTATAGAAACCACAAGTATAATGTCGCTGGTTGTACTCAAAGGTGGTGCTTGACGGGGTAGGTGGCGAAGCAAAAAATTGTTGAAGCTGAATTGGCAGTCTGACACCGATTAACTCTAGCTCAATGGTGGTGTTACCGTTAAAGTAATTTTCTCGCAGTTTGTAAGCAACATCCACTAGCGATGGTAGCTGGAAATAGTCGCTCCAACGCCAAGCGATCGCTTTGATTTTATATTGCAGATTATCGACAGTTTGGGCAATTGTCAATTTAATGTGACCCTTGCCAACAATTTTTTGCTCAACCACTTGGACATTAGGTGTCCAGAAAATTGGATCGGGGTTGTCCATACCGCAGGGGTGCAGAGCATTAAGTTGTTGGTAAAGCTGCTGATTGATTTGATTGAGGTTGACTTCGGCATCAATTTTGAGCAGAGGCTTGAGATGCTGGGGTTCAAGACACTGGTTAGCAAACTCAATCAAACGCGATCGCAACACCTGTAAATTCTCTGCTGGTAAAGAGAAACCCCCAGCTGCTTTGTGTCCGCCAAATTTCCCTAGTAAATCGTGACAATATTCCAAAGCTTCAAACACATCAAATTCTGGAATTCCTCGTGCAGAACCGCGTATATGTTCCTCATTCTCATAAGTACCGATGAACACGGGAACGCCGTAACGTTCCACCAAGCGGGAGGCGACAATCCCAATAACGCCGTGGTGCCAATTGGGTTGAACAACAACTAATACACGGTCTTGCTGTAGAGATGTAACAAATTGTGTCTCTACATAAGCGATCGCTTCTTGTTCAATTTGCTCACACATTAGCTGGCGATTAGCATTTGTTTGTTCGCACTGCTTGGCGAGTTCCAGCGCCACCCCCATATCATCTGTAGTCAGCAATTCAATCACAGTTTGAGGGTTCCCAATCCGACCAATAGCATTAATTCGCGGCCCCAAGCGAAAACCGATATCTTCAGGCTTGAGCGATTTTGGATTTTGGCTACGCTCAGTCGAACGATTTTGGACTTCGGCTACGCTCAGTCGAACGATTTTGGATTTTGGATTTTGAAGTTTCTCTTCATCTCCTCCTGCTCTCTCATTTTCCCTCACCTGCACACCACCTACCTGAATTAATGCTCGCACTCCAGCCAAGTTGGATTTGGGTAAATGCTGTAAACCACGTTTCACCCAACGGCGATTTACGCCAGTTAAGGGAGCTAAATCTGCGATCGTTCCCAGTGTAAATAGTGCCAGCATCGGCTGAATTAAGCCCTTAGTCTCGCCTAACTGTTGTGCTAGAGACACTGCCAAAATGTAGGCGACACCAACACCAGCAACACCCCGATAAGGTGAGGATTCTGCTATTAGTTTAGGGTTGAGGATAGCGTTAGCTGGCGGTAACTTTTGGGGAAGATCGTGGTGATCGGTGATAATAACTGCAAGACCAAGTTCTCTAGCTCTCGCAACTGGTTCAAACGCAGAGATACCATTATCTACAGTGAGAATTAGCCCCACACCTTCGCTATGAAATTCTTCAACTATGCGTTTATTAATACCGTAGCCTTCGTGCATCCGACTGGGAATAGCATAATTTACTTGTGCGCCTAAAGTGCGGAGACTACGTAAAAGTAGAGCAGTGCTGGTCATACCATCAGCATCGTAGTCACCACAAATAGCAATTTTTGTTTGAGAAGCGATCGCATTTTGCAACAGCTCCAAACTAATCGCCAAATCTGGGAAATCTTCTAACGGCGAAGGCAAAACTAAAGACTCTGGATTTAAAAAGGCTTGTATCTGTTCTGGTGTTTCCATACCCCGATTAATCAACAACTGGCTGATAATCGGGGAAATATTTGTCAAAACCGCTAAATTTTGGGCAAATTCTGGTTTTTGCGGATAAATTTGCCAGCGCTGATTAGGTAAGCGCCTGCGAGGTTTTGCGAGTTCAGATACAGATCGGTCTAGCACAGTATAAATTTAGGAGTTTTTAGTTATGAGTGTTGAATTGAAAGTTGTTTCTTAACTCATAACTAATAACATTATTTGCTATCTAAAACACGTTTATCCTACCATCATCCATAATATATAACGAGCGATCGCCCGAAGAACGCAAAGTCGGACGGAGTTCAAGCCGCAATGTGCCAAAGTTAGTTTTCGAGACAATTGCTTGTAGTGATAAACCAGTTTCACTCCAAAATATCAGAGATGTATTTGGCTCCCTACCCTCTATTTGTTCTAGATTTAATTTCTGCCCTGGACTCAAGGATATTGCATCAGTCCCAGAGGGTTTTTGGATTTTAATCAGGTTGGGTGTACTATTTACGACTTCAACTCTGATGTGTTGCCCAGGTGTAAACTGAATTGGGTGCGAACCACACTTAGAAGCACAAGTTCGAGCTAAGGTAGCACCGGGATTATTGATTGATGCAACTAGAATCGTAGCTGCAACTAAAGCAAATGACAGAGGTTAAACATAATACACAATATAAGTACTAAGATAAAATATTACTTCAATTTCGGACTATTAAGCCTCAGCATATTTTCCAGAATTAAGCTAATGCAAAGCAACATCAGCTCATCATTCTTCGATAAACGATTTAATCGTGATTTAGCCAGTCGTCGAGTTGTTGTTGAGTCACTACTGAGTGCGATCGCTTCGTCTATGCTAGTGGGACTGATGTAAGCCATAATCAAGACAGAATTAGGAATCAGGAACACAGAAGTGAATCATGCACATCCTATCCCTTCATTATCCCGATGACTTACTTATTACCTCCGGTAAATCACCCCAAGCGTTAGAAGCAGAACTCACATTTTTGCTCGCAGTCAAACTATTTGAGCTACGCCGACTATCGCTTGGTAAAGCCGCCGCCTTTTGCAGCATGAACAAACCACAGTTCATGTACGAACTAGGACGTTTGCAAATCCCTGTTATCAACTTAGATGATGACCAAATCGCCGACGAATTGCGCGATGATTAACTCTGTCATCGTTGCCGATAGCAGCCCCCTCATTTCCTTGGCAATTATCGCGCAACTGGAACTTTTACCCCAACTTTATCAGCGAATATTACTTCCCACAGCCGTATGGGATGAAGTAACAATCCAAGGTGTAGGTTTACCTGGCGCACAAGCCGTCAGTCAGTTAACTTGGTTGGAAATTCAAGCCCCTGAAGCCCTGATATTAGAACCATTATCAATCCTAGTTGATCGTGGAGAAGCTGAAGCTATTGCCTTGGCTCAGTCCACTCTAGATAGTACGGTACTTTTGGATGATGCTCAAGCACGAAGGGTTGCAGAACGCTTAGGAATTCGCAGGATAGGTACTCTTGGCATTTTGCGTAAGGCGAAAAAAGCAGGCTTGATTGTTGAGCTTAAAGTGTATATTGAGCAGTTACGCACCAATGGAATTTATATCCGACCTAGCCTCATTGATGCAGTGCTACGGGATGTCGGAGAAATAGACTAATCGCGGGTTCAGATAAAACTCAAACAAAATTTTTTGAGTGTTATGCAGCATAGGGTGACTCTCCTACGCATTATAGATTGAGTCTGTAGTGCGATCGCTATTTTAGTGAGTCTGGTATCACAAAACAAAACCCTGTACAAAGTTTTACCATATTGTACAAGGTTGTCTATTATCCTAAATACTTAGGACAAGCTCTTTAACCGAAACGTCCACTGATATAATCCTTAGCTTCTTTAGTTTGAGGAGAACTGAACATTTGCTCTGTAGGATTAAACTCAACTAATTTTCCGCGACGTTTGCCATGCTCGTCAATTTCTGTATTGAAGAAAGCCGTAAAATCTGCGACTCTAGAAGCTTGCTGCATATTGTGAGTTACCATAATGATGGTGTATTGCTCCTTGAGTTCTAAGCAGAGTTCTTCTACTTGACGGCTAGAAATTGGGTCGAGAGCAGAACATGGTTCATCCATCAATAATACATCTGGCTTCATAGCGATCGCACGCGCAATGCAAAGCCGTTGCTGTTGTCCGCCAGATAATGCAGTACCCTTCTCTTTGAGTTTGTCTTTGACTTCATCCCAGATAGCAGCGCGTCTGAGAGAATCTTCCACCAATTCATCAATGTTACCTTTGTAACCGTTAGCACGCGGGCCAAAGGAAATATTTTCGTATATTGACTTAGGGAAAGGATTCGGTCTTTGAAAAACCATTCCCACTTGTCGCCGTAATTTTACAGAATTTATCTTAGGATCGTAAATATTGCGATCGCGGTAATTCAATCTACCCTCAACCTTAGCTCCAGGAATTAAATCATTCATCCGGTTGAAGCAACGTAATAAGGTACTTTTACCACATCCTGAAGGGCCAATAAAAGCAATAATTTGTTTATCAGGAATCTTCAGGTAGACATCTAAAAGTGCCAAAAATCCCCCATAGTAGACCTTCACACCTTCAACATTGAAGACACCATTATCTTGGCCGATTGTGGCACTATCTAATTGACTTTTACTATTGCTATAAGTCATTTTCCGTATCTCCTAATCTCTGTGAATATATCCAATTAGATATTTAATTACCTAACTTATTGAGAAGCGTTGGCGAATATAAATTGCTACACCATTTAAAACTAAAATCAAAAGTAACAACGCAATAATTGTCGCTGCTGCTGCACTAGCAAAACCCGGTTCAGGACGAGTTATATAACTGTAAATTTGAATGGGTAATGCCATAAACCTCTGAAACAAACCAGGGTTAAAGGTGAGAAAACCCACAGCACCTACAACAATCAGAGAGGCTGCATCACCTATAGCGCGGGATACAGAGATAATCACCCCCGTCAAAATACCGGGAACAGCATAGGGTATGACATGATTGCTGATAGTTCGCCATTTTGTGACACCTAATCCGTAAGAAGCATTTCTCAGGGAATCTGGGACAGAGCGAATTGCTTCTCTAGATGTCACAATAATTACTGGCAAAGACAACAAAGATAAAGTCAACGCTCCAGAAATCAAAGCGGGGCCAAACCCAAGCAAATAATTGAAAACCCCTAAACCCAGCAATCCATAGACAATAGAAGGCACACCCGCTAGATTACTGATATTAATCTCAATAATCGCTGTCCACCAAGCTTTAGGTGCATACTCTTCTAGATATAAAGCTGCTCCGACACCAATGGGGACAGTGACGAAAATTACAACAGCTCCCAAAAGAATGCTGCTAATAATCGCAGGACGAATACCACCTTGGTCAGGAAAACGAGAAGGAGTTTCCGTGAGAAAGCCGGGTGACAAAAATCTGCCTAATCCGTCTCGAAAAATATCAAAAAGTAGCAATGCTAGGATAAATAAACCAATCAGCAATCCTAACAAAAAAAGTACTTCAAATACTTTCCCTAATGTCTCCCTACTCTCAACATTATCGGTAAATTCTGCTGCAGAATCTAGAGAATCATCTTGTTGATAACTTGTAGCCATATCTATTTAGTCGTATTTTTCTTTAAAGCGATTAGCAATCCAGTAACTAACAATATTCAAAGCAAGGGTAAGTAGAAACAGAACAGCGCCTACAGCATATAATGTTTTGAAATTCAGACTACCACGCGGACTATCTCCACCAGAAATTTGTGCCATGTAGGCTGTCATTGTTTCTACTGATTCCGCAAAATTAACAGTTAGTCTTGGTTGTTGTCCGGCGGCAATGAGGACTGTCATTGTTTCACCCACAGCGCGAGAAATACCCAATATAATTGAAGCGATGATTCCAGAAAGCGCGGCTGGTAGAACTACTTTAAAAATGGTTTCCAGTTTAGTGATACCTAAAGCATAAGATCCTTCTCGCAAAGAACGCGGAACTGCTCGAATAGCATCTAAGCTGATAGAACCAACAGTAGGAGTAATCATTACCCCCATCATTAACCCTGCACTCAGAGCGTTGAATATTTCCAGAGGGATAAAATTCCGCAGCAATGGTGTCAGGAACAACAGCGCAAAGTAACCATATACTACTGTAGGTATTCCCGCTAAAAGTTCCACTGCTGGACGTAAAATTGCTGCTACTTTGGGTTGGGCATACTCACTTAAATAAATCGCAGAAGATAAACCTAGAGGAATAGCAACTGCCATTGCAATAGCTGTAGTCAAGAAAGTGCCATTAATCAATGGCCAAACACCAAAATGTCTATTGGCAAATAACGGTGTCCATTTAGTATCAAGAAAGAATTGGGCAAAGGAAACTTCTTGGAAAAAACCGAATGTCTCCTGAAAGATAATTACGACAATACCAAAGGTAGTCAAAACCGAGACTAAAGCACAAGCAAATAAAATCGCCGCAACAATCTTCTCTGAGATATCTTCAGAGGCATTTTTCTCTAGTGACTGTCTGGATAATAGATAAGGATCGTCTTGAAAATTGGTATTTTGCATAAACAGTTAAGTTTTAACTACACTCAGACTACAATGACTGAGACTTTATTTAAATAAAGTTTGTGATTGGTTCACCTGGTTTTGCTTTTTTGAATTTTGTCCCAGTTTCACCAGTAGCAAATTTTTGTTTGACTTTGAGGTAAGCTTCATCAGGTAATGCTACATAACCAACACTATCTACCCACTTCCAAGAATTTTCTAGATAAAAATCTACAAATTCTTTTACTGCTGGCTTAGTATCTAAGGATTTTTTACTAACATAGATGAAGAGAGGACGAGACAAAGGTGTATAGATATTTTTAATTACATTATCCACTGGAACTGGTTTTTCACACTTTCCTTTAAGACTTTCTACAGCAACTAGATTGAGTTTATCTTGATTTTGAATGTAGTAAGATATCCCTACATAAGCCAAAGCTGATACATCACCTGATACTCCTTGTACGAGAAGGTTTTGATTCTGAGTGGCAGTGTAGTCTGTACGGCCATTCTTGGCTTTACCAGTCACAGCTTGAGTCATATAATCGAATGTTCCCGTATCAGAAGATGGTGCATACAGCTTCAGCTTTTGGTTAGGAAACTTGGGATTAACTTGATTCCATGTCAAGATTTTGCCATCTGATTTGCCACCCCAAATGGTACCCAGTTCCTTAATAGTTAGACATTTGGCGAAGTTATTTTGACGGTTAGCAATCACAGCGATGCCATCTAAAGCTATAGGCAACTCGACAAATTCAATATTCTTGCTTTTACATTTTTTGATTTCTTCATCTCTAATGGTACGAGAAGCACCAGCTATATCAAGATCGCCATTACAAAATTTACTGAAACCACCACCAGTACCGCTTGAGGCAACGCTTACTTTCGCTTCAGGTTTGACTTTACCGTATTCTTCTGCAACTGCTAAAGAAATAGGAAAACCTACAGCTGCACCATCAATACTCACCTGACTTTTCTTTTCCTCATTACTGCTACAAGCAGTTATACTGCTGGCAATAATCATTAAAAACGTCAGAAAAATACTATTCTTAAATCTGCTACGAAAGCTCATAAATTATCAATTGAGATGAAGTTACTGTGAATTGCTTATGCTTGCCTATCTGCAACTAGAGAATCCTGCATTAGAAAAAAGATATCATGCTTTCTTGGCAGCTTGCACTTTGTCAAAAATTGCTCCATCTGCAAAAAACTTTTTCTGGATAATATCCCAGCCACCTAAATCTTGAGATGTGAATAAAGTTTCAATTGGGGGATGTTGTGATGCGACTTCTTGGGTAACAGTGGGGTTGACAGGACGATATTGTAATTTTGCAAATTCCCGTTGAGCTTCTGTGGAGTAAAGAAAATCAACAAATGCTTGTGCAACTTCTCTTGTACGGTGTTTATCAACGTTTTTATCGACTACTGCTACAGGATTATCAATAGAAATATTGACTTGGGGTATAATATAAGGCAACTTCGTGCCATTTTTACCGCTCAAAATTACCTCGTTTTCGTAGTTAATTAAGACATCTCCTTCACCTTTCTGGAAGAATAAATCGCTTGCTTCACGGGCATCTTTTGTCAGAATAGGGGTGTTTTTATAAACTTTGGTGACATAATCTAATGCCTTCGTATCATCACCGCCTGTCAGACTCACCGAACCCCAAAAAGCCAAGAATTCCCAGATAGCAATACCAGAAGTTTTTGGGTTAGCCGCAATCACTTTCACGCCATCTTTTGCCAAGTCTGCCCAAGTATTGATACCTTTGGGATTGCCTTCGCGCGTGACGATCGCAGCAACCGATCTACTCACAATACCACTTCTCGGTGATTTGATTTCCCAACCTGATTTAATTAAACCTGCTTGCTGAATTTTGTTGACATCCAGGGGAAGTGCCAAATGTACTATATCTGCTTCTTGCGAACCGGCAATGACAGCAGCCGTTTGAGCTACAGAACCTCCATAACTTTGCTCAAATGTCACATTTTGGTTGTGTTCTTGCTTCCACTTTTCCACAAATTTGGGAATTATCTGGTCATGAGCTGCTTTAGTGACAGAGAAAGAAACGAGTTTTAGCTTGACATCACCCTTGCTAGCTGAACTACTTCCAGAACAGGAGGCAACTGCTACACTCAAAAAAGTACCGATGAGAAACAGACTCACAAAGCTTTGCACACTGCGTCCATTCAACCAACTTCTAATTGTGTGTTGATACCAAAGCTGTATGGGCTGCAAAGCTTTCACTCCTTCAATTAGAAATTTACCCAATTGTGTTGGTTGTTGCGACTCGCTCATCAGAATTCACCCCTAAATCTACGGTATTTCTAGGCGAATACCGTAATTATAAGAATTATAAGGTATATAGAATAATATTTATCATCTGGCTGCAATTTTTTTATTGAGTGAGCAGTTGATTGTTGAAAGTAGCAAATAAATCTGAACTTATCAAGGCATTTGAAAAATACGGCTTGTTTCTACTGTGAAGCGAAAAAATTCGGTAATATCAATACATATATTTGCCAAAAAATATGTGATGAGTAATACCAAATAGTCAACTTAACGTTAAAAGGGCGATTAGAAACCCACGGAGGTGGGTTTCAAGCACTCAATTTTTCCTTAACTTCGTTTGTGTAGCGGCGAATTCTATTGCCCTGGCTCTAAGTTGATACTAATGAGCAATGCTATGCTTCTACCGTATATTGCATCTAAACGAGAACCGCTATAGATCCTATAGGCAATATTGCAACTATTAGTAGTCTGTCAAGTTAAAATTAGGGGGTAAGCAAGTTCGTAGTAAGGACTTTAGTGCTTAGAAAATAAGGACTAAAGTCCTTACTACAAACTCTATCATTAATAGCTTCAGAAAGTACTACTTTACGCTTAAGAAAGAAAATTTTCCATTAACGCCGTTTGCTTCCATCTTCAGTTGGGCAACGTAAAACTCTTTCTGAATGACATCACCTACTGGTGTAAAAGCAATTTCACCAAGAGGAGTTTGATACTTTCCTTTGAGTAACTCCTGATTTAATTGTGTACGCAACTGTGGCAGCGTCAATTTGTTAATTTTGCTTTTTTTATCCAAAGATTGTAGAGCTTCTACATATACTTGTAAGGCAGTAAAAGCTTGAGCTGTTATTTGGGGTGGTTCTCTACGATATTGTTCAACGTAGGCTTTACGAAATGCAGTGTTAATTTTGCTGGGATATACAGGACTGTAAGCTTGAGCAATAATCACGCCATCACAAAGCGCTCTGCACACAGAAAATATATGAGATGTGTTAAAACCATTGCCACCAATAATTATTCCTTTATAACCAAGTTCCCGTAGTTGTTTAACTAAATTACCTCCATCTACAGCAAACCCAGATATAATCACTAAGTCTGGTTTTAAATTAATCGCATCGCTAGCTTGAGCTTGAAAGTCGGTATCTGTTGTTTGAAACTTTTGTACTGTGACTAAATTCAATCCTAAATCTTTAACTGTCTTCTGAAAAATTTCTGTTTCCGACTTATTAAAAGCATCATTTTGAGCGTAAAATACAGCTACTCTTTTGATTTGAGAATTTTGCTTGAGTGCAGCTTTCACCGAATAAGGAGCAACGACAGCAACAGATGAAGAAACACGAGCAACATAATCACCTATTTCGGGAATGCCTTTAGCGGTATTTGATGCTGCAATAACTGGAACTTGATTACGTTCTGCTATGGGGTCAGCGCTAAAAGCTTGTTGTGACAGGGTAGGGCCAACAATGCCAATAACTTTATCTTGATTAATTAAAGTTTGAAAGGCATTAATGGCTCCAACTTCATCGCCACCAGTATCTTGATATATTAATTTAATTGGTCTACCATTGATACCACCTTGAGCATTAAAATACTTTTCGGCAATTTTGACTCCATCAGTTCCCTCTTGACCAAGTAATGCTACATTGCTTGTTTGGGCAAAAGCGATACCGATAGGAATAGCATCAGATGTACCTGTTGTTGCTGTTGGATTTTTTGCAGAATTTGCACCAGTACTGCCACTTTTGCTACAGGCTATTAGTAACATAGAGCAGATAAATAATAATGCGGTTTGATGAGCGATACCAACGGAGAGTCTAACAGCGATCGCACTTTTCATAGATGCATGAGTATTATGTTCATTATGATAATACTGGCTATGTAGGCAAAGCCCACTGTCGGCATCACATTTTGTAAAAGATAGTCAATAGCCTGTTGTCTAGCCCTGTAGACCTATAGCGGTGAGGCTGCTTGGAAAAAATTACTAATAATCTGATTACTTGTATCTTGATGAGACGTATATTTAATCAGCTTAGTAGCAATACAAGCCGATACAATAATAGTTAGTGTGAGACATTTGGGAGAAGAAGTTTTGGCGACTATTACCGATATCGGTACACTAATCACAAGAAACCCTAAACTGCGTCGGGGTCGTCCTATTATTGCGGGGACAGGTACATCAGTCCGTCGCATAGCCGCTTTATATAAACAAGGTGACAACGCAGAAGAAATTGCAGCTGATCTGGATCATCTAACCTTAGTACAGATTTATGCAGCACTAACCTACTATCACGCGAACCGAGAGGAAATTGAGGCTGATTTAGCATCAGAACAAGCAGAGTATGAACGGTTAGCAGCACTACACGCAAAGAAAGCTCAGATTCAATAATGAGCAATATTCGTTTGTATCTAGATGAGGATGCAAGGAGCCATAAGCTTTATTCAGCTTTACGCGCTCGTAGTGTAGATGTGATTACTGTTGCGGAAGGGGGAATGCTATCTCGGAGTGACGAAGAACAACTGAATTGGGCATTAGAGAATCAGCGAGTAATTTACAGGTTTAATCTTAAGAATTTTTATCAGTTGCATACAACTTTGTTGGAACGTGGAGAGTTTTATGCAGGAATTATTTTGGCACAGCAAGGTTACTCGGTAGGCGAACAAATGCGCCGCTTGCTAAAGTTAATTGCGGCTACACCAGCAGAGAATATGCAGAATCAAGTGGAATTTTTGAGTAGTTGGGGTGATTCGTAAGATTGTCCAAGTGCGATCGCACTTAGCCCTGAAAATTGCTGTAATACATTTAGTAGTGCTGAGTAGTAATCACGCTAATATCATTTCTTTTTCAAGATGCGCCTATAAAACTTAGGCAAAACTACAAAACTGTAGAGGCAATTCATGAATTGCCCCTACATGAATAAAGCGCAGTTTCACATACAATTGGTATAAGGTACAAAGGCACTAAGGGACTGACAAGAAATAAATTATCCATCTTGTGGGGTGGGTCGAAAAGCCCGCCCTGAATATAGGACGGGTGTTCGCGTAGCGGCACGTAGTGCGGACACCCATCACACTAGAAAATTTGGGATGTTTTTTTATTTGAAATTCCCTAAGAGAAACTTTGTGTTTAGTAGTGTCTAGAAACGAGATTTAAAATAAAACCCTTATTATCTCGTTACAATCAACATGTGCATTAGGCATTCAAGAGTTATCAGCCATGAAATTGATTTCCGAGCCACCGATTCCTGTAAAAATTCAAAAGATGAAGGAACGGGTGCGGTGGATGCATCCAAGTTTTGTGCAACGGGGAATTGACCAAACCAGGATGGTGATTGACGATCGCAGGGAAGATAGTCCAGAATTTTCCTTTATGGTTATCGGTGATTCTGGCACCAAATCCCATTCTCGATACCACCCCCAACGAAAAGTTGCTGAACTAATGCTGACTCACCGCGATGATTGCAGTTTTGTGTTGCACACAGGCGATGTAATTTATGTGGTAGGTTCTCAAGAGTATTACTCGACAAACTTTATTGAGCCTTACCGCGAATTTCTTGTTGGTGGCGACAACCCCAAAAGCATTTCCTACGATCGCATGGTGTTTAATCTCCCATTTTTGCCAGTCCTTGGTAATCATGATTACTACGATGTGCCGTTGATGTACCGTTTATTTACGGGAACAACATCGTCACTACGTCGCTTGTTGCGCTACAAAGATATCGAGATTGGCTGGCATGGATCGTATCAAGGTAATGCCTATGCGCGAGCGTTTTTGGACTATACCCAGGCGATCGCTTCCCCACAAGAGTTAGAACGTCATTTAGATCAACACTATACTGCTAAGACCGATACAGGGCGATGTTTGCGTTACCAACCTGGACATTTTACCCGCTTACCCAATCGTTATTACACCTTCCGTTACGGCGGGATTGATTTTTTCGCTTTAGATTCCAACACCTTTAATACACCATCACCTTTACCTGCAACTCAAGAAGGGGAAATTTACCGTCGCCAATTGCAAAAGCGTCGTCAGGAAATAGATCAAGAAGAATTGCAGATTTTGGGAATATGCAATGAACTCAACCCAGATAAACCCACTGAGGCGGAACAACTTGATGAGCTTAGTGCCAAATTAGACCAAATAAATGAGATCAAAATCGACATTGAAAAACAATTGGCATCTGAGAAAATGCCTGCGATCGATTTTGAACAACTTGAATGGTTGCGAAGCAGACTAATCGAATCTTGGAACACCTCCAAAGTGCGCGGACGTGTAATCTTTTTCCACCATCCACCCTACGTCACAGAAGCTACTAAGTGGGATCAGGCGCAAACTTTGGCAGTTCGCCACCGCTTGCGCTGGGTATTTGAACAAGTGGCAGAAACTCTTGGTTCTCTAATTAAAGAACGTCCCATAGTGGATTTGATTTTAAATGGTCACGCTCACTGTTTGGAGCATCTTTGCACAACTGATACCGGATTTGCTGACTCCCACATTAACTGCATTATCTCTGGTGGTAGTGGTCATCGTCCCCGCTATCAACGCCGAGGCGGGACTGAATTGATGGAGACTTTTACCGAAATTGCAGGTAAACCGATTCGGAAAGTTGCAGATTCAAAGCTTTTTGTCGGTCGTCATGACTACAATTTTCAGAATCGGCTGCCTTATTCATGTGTGCGGATTGATGTTCTGGATGGTAGCCCACCTAAGTTTATCATCAGACCACTGATTGCTGAACGGATTGAAGATGAGTGGTATAACCGCGAACTTGAACCATTTGTGATTTAAATAAAAACCTCAAAGATTGGTTATGCTACGCAAAACCTGTCCCTCTCCGTGAGTTCGGAGAGGGATGTCGGACAGGACAGGGTGAGGTTTTCCAAGGATTAATCATGCGATCGCACCCTAGAGAGCGGATATTAAAGTTTACTACCATCACCAAAGGTAAAAGCACTCTTCATGACTACCGGTCCTAGTGGATACCGATAGTCAGTGGATGTCTCCAGCGTCACAAACAATTCTGATATCCCCGCATTATAGAAATCAGCAGGCATCGCAAATTTTTCGACAATCTTACCCTGTGTATTGGCAGGAAGCTGTCCGCACGGGATTTTTTCGCCTTCAACAACTGCCCAAAGTCGGTAAACACTTCCAACAGGCGGAGGGGGAACATTTTGAATCGCAATCACACCTGTTTGCTGTTCCAGATTCAGCACAAAACTGCCGCTTGCTGCTTTTGCTACATTCACACCGCTTAAGGGAAACAGGCGGGTTGCTTTTTGTTGCAGCAGTGTCTTGAGATTATCAGCTATCTGCAATTCTGTACGCAAGTGGTAGTTCTCTATTCCCAAATACAAAATTAATAGTGCCGCGACACTGCCGATGATTTTGCGCCAGGAGAGACTATAGGGAAAAGCGCTGACCGGACGATGCTGGGACGCGAAGAAATTTTCAGTCTCTACGTCCTTTAAATTGCTGAGGATAGCTGCACGCAAATGCGGTGGTGGCTCAACAGCATTTAAACCATAAACCACTTCATCTAATACTTGCTGTAACTGCTCTACTTCCACTGCCAAGGATGGATTTTCTGCGAGCATCTGCTGAAACTCAAGAGCTTCATCAGGAGACAGTTCACCCACGACATAGCCTGCTGCTAACTGTTGTATATATTGAGAATTTTCTGGTGCAGTCATAGGTAACTAATCAATAGCATCAAGTAATATTTGTTTTAGCTTCAGCAGTCCTTGGCGTGTCCAAGTTTTCACTGTTCCTAATGGTACATCTAGTTGTTGAGCAATCTCCGACTGGCTAAGTCCAGCATCATAAGCCATCTCTATAATTTGACGTTGGTTGTCTGGCAGTTGGCTAAGGGCAGAGCGAACGGCTGCTTGGCGTTCTATTAACTCAGCTTGCTCAACCGGAGTTGGAGACAGGGTTTCGGCGGTGACTGTTTGCCCAAAGCGGTGCAAGAGATTGAGGGTGCGACTCCGAGAGCGGATTTTATCTATTGCCCTTGAGCGCGTCATCGTGATCAGATAACGCAGGAAATGACTGTGGTTGGGATTGACAGTCGGATTGCGCCACAAAGCCAGAAAAATCTCCTGTGTTAAATCCTCTGCTTCCTGCGGGTTTTGCAATACTTTCAGTGCAATTCCGTAGACAACCTGACCGTAACGGTCATAGAGAATACTTAACGCCCCTGGCTGTTTTGCTTTCAGGGCGTGGAGCAACTCTGTATCTGTCTGGTGCGGGGGAGGATGTGACTCCATGCTGGGGTGTGAATATACCTGCGTGGATATCAGGTTACACCATTTGGTTGGCGATCGCAAAGGTTTTACTTCTATTTATATAACGATTGACGGAGGCAATTGGATTTGAGATTTGAGAATTTGGATTTGAGATTGAGATTAAATCCAAATTCTCATCTCGTTCGTTATAGGAATAGAAGCGAACACTAACCCACACAATTATTGATTTCGGTAATGCTTGATTGTAGAGACACGATGCCGTTAACGGCGTGTGAGTCTCTCTCAAATATAACCCGCGCCCGCTATTTAATTGTGTCTCTACTAAAATAGCCTTTTTCACTTACACATCACCCAGATGAAAACAAGTTGGGTAGGTTTTCCCCTACCTGCTTTCATTGCTTTATCCCAACAACTCTATTCACGAGGTAAAACTATGCAACGTTACATTCTCCCAATTTTATCAGCTTTGTTAATATCTCCTGTACTAGCAACCACTGCTGAAGCACAAACCTCAATTACATATAATTCAGTCGTGGCAAACAGTGCCAAAGCCAGTCAAATTAATCCTTTCAATCTGGCTTTTATGGCTGAACGCGGCTACTTAAAAAATGTAGGTATCAAGAGTGGGAATGCTCTGTTGAACGCGCATCAGTCGGGAATGCTAACAGCTAAAGATATTCTTCAAAGTGCGGTGAAGGCAAAGCTACTACCAGAGCAAACTCTATCCGACCAAGGATATTTAAACGCACTAGAAGCACAACTACAAGCCTTAGAACAAGATTAGGAATTTGATCATGAGATTAGTCTTCCGCAAATATCACCGACTAATTGCACTTACAATCTGCTTACCACTAATTATCACCGCAGTTACAGGTATTGCCATGACAGTTGCGGATGAATGGTTGCATCAAGCCCAATTAGTCGGATTTCTTCTCAAAATTCATACGTTCCAATTTTTGAGACTGTCAGCAATTTTACCCCTATTCAACGGATTGGGATTGCTGAGTTTAATTGCTACCGGACTAAATATGACAGGATTATTTTCTCAACGGCGCAAGTCATAACAAGTAAAAACAGGACTTACGCAAAAGATAACGACAGTAGCGGTAATTCATGAATTACCGCTACGCAAGAATAAGGTTTTCGGTCACATATTGCGTAAGTCCTGAAAAAGTAAAAATGCAACAAATAGCCAATTTTTATCTGTTGTATTTGTGCGTTGTCTGGTGCAATTCCTTAATAACTTTCGGTTCTATCGATATATGAAATATATCTCTTACTTGCTTCAAGGACTTGCTTCTACAATTCTGGTAATTGTGTTCTCTTTATCATCCTGCACCCCCAACCGACAATCTGTAACACCTACACCCCAACCGCAGGAAATTACCGCCAATACCGCAAATCCTACCGTCAAAATTGTCAATTTCAAATACTTACCGTCAAATTTCAAGATAGGTGCTGGTGAAACCGTGCAGTTCGTCAACCAAGACGAGGAACCACATACCATTATCGCCAAAGATGGCTCTTTTGATTCTAAGGGACTGGATGGGGATCAAGTTTGGAAACACACCTTTACACAGCCAGGAACTTTCCCTTACTTGTGTTCTATTCATCCCTACATGCAAGGAACAATTACTGTTAACACAAGTAAAAAGTAAAAAGGCTCTGATAAAATACCTCTTGCTTTTTACTTAAAGCAAAGCAACTTTCACTTTAAATAGGACAACAAAATGAGACGTAGAAAGTTTATTGAACACGTTGGCTGGACTGGTCTTGGCATTCTGTGGGTAGTGGGGGAAAATGGTTTACTTGTATCCTGTTCGGTCAAAGATTCGCAAGGTAAGAAATTAGCAAATTCTGCACCTTTATCATTTGTGCAAATCAGCGACACACATCTAGGTTTCAATAAGGAAGCGAACCCCCACGTTACTGCAACTCTGCAACAAACCATCAACGCCATAAATTCACTATCCACACCACCAGCATTCATTGTTCATACTGGAGACATCACTCACCTTTCCAAACCGGAGGAATTTGACACGGCAAAACAATTTCTTTCCCAATTGAAAGCACCACTGTTTACCCTCCCTGGCGAACATGACACCATCGGAGACAGGGGGAAAGCTTATGGAGAAGCATTCAGCCAAAAGGATAAAAGAGAAGGTTTGCAAATATGGGACTATAATGGCGTGCATTTGATTTCCCTGACCAATGTGCTGGAATTTGGCGAAACTGGTCAAGGGAAACTCGGCCAAGCGCAACTAGATTTACTAGAAAAAGACCTCGCAGCGCAGAAACAAGACACGCCAATAGTTATTTTTAGTCACATTCCTTTGTATAATCTTTATCCTCAATGGGGTTGGGCAACCGCCGACTCAGGCAAAGTACTCTCGTTATTATCCCGCTTTTCTTCTGTTACCGTCCTCAGTGGTCACATTCATCAAGTAATTCAACATAGCGAAGGTAACATTCGATTTAGTACAGCGACATCTGTTTCTTATCCGTTACCTGCGCCAGGAAAAGCTGAAAAACCGGCTCCAGTCAAGTTACCAGAAAAGGATTTACTGGCTGTGTTGGGTTTCCGCACATTGGAATTTATACCTGGTAATGATGTCAAAATTGACCAGCATTCTCTGGTTTAGAGTCTCGATAGAAGTACCCAAATGTGTGGATGCAGCCATGAACGTTGGGGAGTGATACTCTTAGGGGAGACAAAGCGCAACTTTGGCTCTTTGGGGTTCTTCGGGTTTAATAAGTAATCAAGCAGACATAATATTACAGCGCTTTTCAACTAATTGAACTACACCACTCCCCATTCCCCCTTTCACTTGAAAATCAAATCTAACCGTTGCTGCGTTGCTTTGAGTGATTCTTGGCATGGCGAGGAGAGGAAAAAAATCGGGCATAATGTTGATTAAAATGATTGGTCATTTATCCTAATTCCCTCACAACAACTGCGCCACTCTGATGTCGTTTTGCACAATTATCTGAAGTTATGGTTTTTGCCAGCGAATATATCCTAATCTTGGATAGAGTTTTGATAATTTTAGATTATGGCAGGACATAGTAAATGGGCAAATATTAAGCGCCAAAAAGCTGTAGTAGATGCAAGGAAGGGAAAAACCTTTACTCAGTTATCTAGGGCGATTATCGTTGCGGCTAGAAGCGGCGTACCAGATGCGGCGCTGAATTTTCAACTTCGCACGGCAATTGACAAGGCAAAGGCAGCGAGTATCCCCAATGATAATATTGAACGAGCGATCGCTAAAGGTGCAGGTACTTTTGGCGGCGATAATGCTATCTTTGAAGCGATTCGCTACGAAGGTTATGGCCCTGGTGGTGTAGCGATTTTAATCGAAGCCCTCACAGATAATCGTAATCGCACTGCTGCTGACTTGCGTGTAGCTTTTAGTAAAAATGCTGGTAATCTTGGTGAAATAGGTTGCGTTAGCTGGATGTTTCACCAAAAAGGCGTTTGTGTAGTCAAGGGTGTAGTTGACGAAGAACAGCTTTTAGAAGCATCCCTCTCTGGCGATGCCGAGTCTTATGAGATGATTGAAGATGAAATGGCTGAGGTATTTACTGATCTGGCAAATTTAGAAACCCTTAGCCAGACACTCAAAGAACAAGGCATTAAAGTAATTGATGCCGAATGGCGCTGGATTCCCAGTAATAATGTAGAAGTTACTGATCTCGATCAGGCGCGATCGCTTTTCAAGTTAATTGATACTCTAGAAGGCTTGGATGATGTGCAAAATGTCACAGCTAACTTTGAAATATCAGAAGAATTGATCGCTCTGAGCATTTCTTAATCAAAATTAATCCAGCGATCATAGCCCTATGGAATAAGAATTAAATAAGATACAATTTATCTCCCTGGCTTACCTCACCCTCAATCCCTCTCCGATATATTGGAGAGGGAAGCTAGAGACAGGATGAAGTTTTGCATTTTATTTAATCCACGTTCCGATCAAGCTACTCAAGTTAATCGACACCTGATCATATCTAGATGATGTGCAAAATGTTACATCTAACTTGGAAATCGCAGATCATCTGAGCGCAACAAGTATTATCCAACAAGGTATTCACTTAAACTGTGGAGTGAAGTAATTTCAGTCTTTGCGATTACTTCAGCTTCACTTCCTACCCTATGGGTTCAACTATCTTAATATTTATTTAGATCCATATACTTAATTTTGGCTCTTTGCGGAAAAACTCCGTAAATTTTTCTCTGTAGACTAATAAATATTCAGGTGTATATAGATGCTAATTTGGGTAAAAATCTCCACAAAAACTTCATATAAATAACAAGATATCGACATAGGTCTTTGTCATATTTTAATTCAGAGATTCACTGAATAAATAGAATCAAGGAAATTACATGAACAAATTTGCTAAAGGTTTAGTACTAGCTCTAGCGATCGCTACCCCCATAGCACTTGCTGCACCAATCTTTCAAGCTACACCCGCTTCAGCTGCTGTTAGGCATCATAGACTTCATCACAGAGTAATACATCGCCATCACATTCGCAGACATCATCTATAATCTGCTGCTGTCAAACACAGCATATTTAATGATAAGTTATTCTTAGTAGTAATAGTTGGTAGTAACTCTGTAACAAAATTTATACTTTAGACATCTGCGAAAAAGAATGTAGAGACGTAGCAGTGCTACTTCTTTACAAGGGTTCTGGATAACCTTATATCTTGCACCAGGCGACTGGAAGTCGCGCGCCAGGTGCTTCAAGTCGGCGGAGCCGCGCAACGCACTGCCTTGGCTACACAGTCAAAACCCAGCGACCTGGGGTAAAAACTCTTGATTTCCTCTTAGTCCACGGAGGTGGACTTTGTTTGTATAGCCGCGATTTTTAATCGCTAGGGCTAGGTGCAAGATGTGGGTAACGGATATTTAGTTTCTGGAGATGTCTTTTATTTATTTGCAAATAAATAAAGCTGTGTAACCTCGCTGTTGTCCTCAGTCATCGGCGGGGTTTTTCAATGTTTGCTTTTATTAACTTGCTCAAAGGGGCGCGATCGCGTCAAAATAAGAGTTAAGACGCTGTAACCTAACTTAACAATGACCCGAACGCAGCTTGAGCAAATTTCCCCTCAACCAACACCGCCAAATGAACGGGGATATGAATATGATTTGGTAATTGTCGGCGGTGGGATTATTGGGTTAACTCTAGCCTCTGCTTTAAAAGATTCTGGCTTGAGTATCTTGCTAATTGAGGCGAAAGCTGCATCAGTGGCAGTAGCGAAGGGGCAAGCCTATGCAGTTCATCAGCTTTCGTCGCTCATTTATCAAGGAATTGGAGTTTGGGACAAAATGTTGCCTCAAATCGCCAAATATTGCCGCGTTCATCTTTCTGATGCCGATTCTCCCAATGTAGTGGAATTTGCCACAGATGATTTAAATATACCAGAGTTGGGTTATGTGGCGGAACACCAAGCGCTGTTGCAACCGTTGCAGGAGTTTGTCGAAAATTGTCCAAATGTGACTTATCTGTGTCCGGCGGAAGTCGTAAATACACAGTACGATTCCGATATAGTAGCGATAGATATTAAAGTTGCCGATCAGTTACAGACAGTCAAGAGCAAATTACTTGTAGCCGCAGATGGGGCGCGATCGCCAATTCGTCAAGCTGCTGGGATTAAAACTCTGGGCTGGAAATATTGGCAGTCTTGCATCGTGGCATTTGTCAAACCTGAAAAACCGCACAACAACACCGCTTATGAGAGATTTTGGTCTAGCGGACCCTTTGCGATTTTACCTTTACCGGGGAACCGTTGCCGCATTGTCTGGACAGCCCCCCACGAAGAAGCAAAAGCTTTATGTGCTTTAGATGATCAGCAATTTTTGGCAGAATTAACCCGTCGCTATGGCAATCAGATGGGGAAATTGGAATTACTCGGCGATCGCTTTGTATTTCAGGTACAACTCATGCAAAGCGATCGCTATGTTCTCCCCCGACTGGCATTAATTGGTGATGCGGCGCACAATTGCCATCCTGTGGGCGGACAAGGTTTAAATCTGGGTATTCGGGATGCAGCAGCTTTGGCGCAAGTAATCCAAGCAGCGCATCAAGCGGGTAAAGATATTGGTGATATTCAGATTCTTAAAGGTTATGAACGCTGGCGTCAGCTGGAAAACCTGACGATTTTAGGTTTCACGGATTTATTAGATCGGATGTTTTCTAATAATTTCTTACCTGTGGTGGTGGTGCGTCGCCTGGGTTTATGGTTTTTGCAGCGAGTACCTGTATTAAAGGTGTTTATCCTGAAATTAATGATCGGTTTGAAGGGGCGGACTCCAGAATTGGCAAAACGATAAACGCTACACGACACCAGCTTGAAAAATTTGATTTGGGGTGAGATTCAATTCGGGAAAAGTTTAGGAAACAATGCGTAGTTTACCGCCGCAGGCATCGCTATCTCGAAACTGAGTTATCTGATATTCCCCATCAATTAAGTTACAAACAGAGATTGTCGGTTGTTTGGGGTTGCCGATAAAATTACTTCCACCCAAGGCAGCATAATCGACAATCCAGTATTCTGGGATACCCATCTCTTCTCTTCGAGACGCTACGCGAACATAATCAGCATATTTTATATAGTAATCGTCCCGCCAGTTGGTTGATACAACCTCAATTGCCAAAGGTATTGATGCGCCCAAACTAACGATAGATTGTTTTTTCCATAATTGTTCATTTGCCAGATTTGCACGATTTAGCACCAACACATCTGGAAAGTAACCAGAATCTTTTTCAGGAGGTCTAACTATAGCTTGGTTGGGCATGAAGTAGGGCAATCCTAGACGTTGGATTTCAACAGAAATTTCGATACCTAAAAATCCTTTAACTTCTTCGTGTTCCCCGACTGGTTGCGCTATTTCAACAATTTGTCCGTTATGTAGTTCGTAGCGTACTCCTCGATTTTCGGGTAGCCAATCAACGAATTCCTCGAAGGTTACTAGCTTGGGTATGGCTTGAGTCATAGATGATAGAGAATTACTGATGATAGAAATATTATCTCTAATTTAAGGGAATGCGGACAGCTTTTTCACCACGGTTAATGCCGTTTCACTTTAATAATGATACAAATATGTTGGTAGGGGCACAACAATGTTCATTGGTGTCAACTTCAGCTAGAAAACGCTTGTTGACTTCCACGCCCGCCCTGAAATTTATTTCTGGGCTAATAGCTAAAGTCTACTCAAGTAGACTTTAGCTATTAGCAAGGAACTTCAGTTCCTTGTGGGACATGGGTTTTACGTGAAGTTGACACGCATGAGCATTCCTGTGCCCCTATGATAAATCTATATGCATCAGGGTTTGTGTGAAATGGTATAAGAGCCAGGGTATAAATCATCGTAGTTTTCACATATTTGTGTCCGAGTAATTCCTGTACTGTGCGGATATCATAGCTATTTTGCAGTAAATGGATAGCGAAACGTATAACAACCCACCTTTTTTTCAATACCAGCTTGACAAACCGCTTGTTTTAATGCTTTTTATAAACTACTTTTATGGCTGCTTTATGTTCAGACTTTAAGGAAAAAGGGCATTCTATGTAAAGACAAGGAACCTTGATATCAAGCAGCCATGAAACAGATGATTCCACAAAAATCCTCTATATTCCCTCATCCGCTAAGGCAAATCGGAGGCATCATTGTTTTAGCGATTGCTTATTATGGAATGGCTGAAATGTCACGGCATCTTGCCTCCACACCCCAGAATGTGACTCCAGTTTGGCCTCCAGATGGAATTGCTACTGGGGCTGTTCTGTTGTTTGGTAACTGGATCGGCTACGGTGTTTTGCTGGGTTCATTTCTCGCCAACTTCTGGGCGTTCCGAGATCCCACAAGTTTATTATCCTTGGTGATTTCAACGCTGCCAGTTCTGTTAATTGCGATCGGGACAACTCTGGGAACTCTGTTGGGTGCCTTCCTGCTGCGGAAAACTACTAACCATCACTATCCCTTAGAACGTGTCACCAACGTATTCAAATTTTTGATCTTAACCGGCATGGTGGGGCCGATGATCAATGCAACTGTTGGAGTGGCTTCCTTGGCGTTGAGTGGTAAAGTTCCCTGGACAGCGTATGGGACAGTCTGGTTAACCTGGTGGATTTCTAACGTTTCGGGAATTTTTATCGTTACCCCGATTCTGCTTAGTTGGGGGCAATTTATTCAAAAAAACCGACATCCAATCTGGCACTGGTTATCCCTGAGTTCAACCTCAGAAGATTCTGAAAATCTCCCTGATCTTCGACACTCAAGAGCAAACTCACACCCTTTGAGATTCTGGGTAATCGTAGAGCCAGTTATCCTGATAGGGTTGGTCATTCTCATCGCCAAAGTTGCTTTTGGTGAGGGATATCACTTAGAGTATATGTTAATTCCGACGTTGATCTGGTCTGCCTTTCGACTGGGGCAACCGGGTGCAACGCTATTAACTTTTATTGTGGCTGCGATCGCAGTGATCGCAACCGTCAATGGCAAAGGTAGTTTTGTGATTGCGGATCTGAACCAATCTTTGATGCAACTGCAATCATTTATTGGCGTGATTACACTTACCATTCTGGTGCTGACAGCAACGATCGCCGAACGAACACAAGTAGAAACCAAGCTGCGTTTAGCTTTTGCCGAATTAGCCAAAACCAATGAAACTCTGGAAGTTCGAGTTGAGCAGAGAACTGAACAATTGAATCAAAAGAATACGACTCTGAAGCAAGCCCTACAAACACTGAAGCAGACTCAATTGCAGATGCTTGAGATTGAAAAAATGTCTGCATTGGGACAGATGGTGGCAGGGGTTGCCCATGAAATCAATAACCCGGTTAATTTCATTGATGGCAACTTGACTTATCTTTCTGAGCATATCCAAGGCTTATTGAGAGCATTGCAAGCTTACCAACAGCACTATCCCAATCCACCTCAAGCCCTGCAAGCAGAATTGGATAAACTTGAACTGGACTATTTACAGGAAGATATAAGCAACATTCTTCAGTCGATGAAAATTGGTACTGATCGTATATCTACTATTGTGTTATCGCTGCGGAACTTCTCGCGCTTGGATGAGGCAGAATTAAAAGCCGTAGACATTCATCAAGGGATTGATAGTACTTTAATGATTTTGCAACATCGATTCCAAGCGACAGCCCATCGCCCACAGATCGAGGTTATTAAAGAGTATGGTCAGTTACCACTGATTGAATGTAATGCTGGCTCCCTTAATCAAGTGTTTATGAATCTTTTGAGCAATGCTGTTGATGCATTAGAAGAATCTAATCAGGGGCGATCGTTCCCAGACATTTCAGCCAACCCCAATGCCATCTGGATTCAGACTCGTCAAATCGATACAAACCAAGTGATGATTATGATTTCTGACAATGGAATGGGCATTTCAGAAGAGATTCGCTCTAAACTATTCGATCCTTTTTTCACCACCAAGCCCGTTGGCAAAGGCACTGGTTTGGGTTTGTTTATCAGCTATCAAATTGTGACTGAGAAGCATGGCGGTAATCTTTGGTGTGAGTCCACACTGGGGCAAAGCACAAAGTTTGTGATTGAGATTCCTGTAAAAGCTCAGAGGATTGATTGAATAAGCACAAATTATGTCTCGATTTCAGCATTTCCCATATCCTTTAGGTGGCGCTTATGATGAAAAAATATTCACATTTGGCTACGACTGTACCGCAGCGGTCAATATCTTGTACCCTTGTATCTAAAATGGTGAACCTGTCATGCTTCAAAAATACAATATTTTGCGATCGCCCAAAGGGCACTCCACTCCATGCAATTGCACCGCAGAGCTAAAACTAGGGGCAAATAACTTTTAAACTGTTATTCTGAAGCAACAGCGCACAACAATCAAGCCATTGCTTTGTATTCCAGCAATGCAGACTTCCATGCCTTAGCTGGGAAACTATGGGCATTACAAGGAGATTTTCGAGAAGCGATCGCATCTTGGCAAAAAGCACTAAAGTTTGACCCAGAAAATGCGATCGCTTGTGATTGTCTGCAAATGATCGAGCTAATGGCAAAAAATCATCAGACTTAAGGGACTACCAAAGAATAAATTACTCAAAAAAATCAACATTCTAAACTTAAACGGTAATTGCGTGAATCTGAATATTGTTTGCTTCAAAAGCTTGCCGTACCCGTAGACGGAACTCTCGCCCAACGCTCCATTGTTCCATAGGTACCGTTTTAATCCAGACGCGCACTAACATACCCATGTTGGATAGGTCATCAATCCCCAACACTTGGGGCGATTCTAGCAGGAACTCGCGCCATTCTTCTTCGCTATACAATTGTTTGCATACTTGCTTGAGAATCTCTAAAACCTGCTTGGGGTCGTTTTCATACGCCACTACAATAGAAAAGTCTACCCGCGACCAGAGGCGGGTGAGATTGCTGACATTCGTGATATTGCTATTGGGAATGGTAATTAATTTACCTTCGTTATTACGTAGTTGAGTCACCCGCAGGTTGAGATTTTCCACCAGTCCGCTTTTATCTGCGATCTCAATTACATCTCCCACAGCAAATTGATCCTCCATCAAAATCAAGCAGCCATTGACCAAATCTTTAATCAGACTTTGGGAACCAAGAGAAATTGCGATACCGATCACAGCGCCCCCTGCCAAAATTGAACTGGTAGGCACATTAAATATTTTTAGAAAATCCAAGATACCCAAGGTGATGAAAACAAAAGTGATTAATCCTTTGAGTGCCCCGGAAACTGTTGCAGCTCGTAGCGCAATCCGTTGAGTTTCACTCAAAGGGAGAGAGGAATGGGTTGTCCAGACATCAGTGAGGCGTATCCGCTCAATAAGTTGCGGTAAGCAAAAATTATTAGCGATTGTTGAATCAAT
>NZ_JABXKJ010000176.1 GCF_017115085.1 Nostoc sp. NMS7
AACTGTGTTTCTTTCATTTATTGCGGGAGCGTTAATCGCGCCCGTTGGGCGCTCATATCTTGCACCTGATAAAAGCAATCAGTATTAACCAAGAATAAGAAAATAAAAGTAACATCTAAAAATGGAGCTTCTACTTTATACACTGATATAATAAATTACATTTAGTATCAGGATATATACAAAGGACATATACAAAGATGGGAATAATGTCATCTGCATAAAGATATTTTTATATATTCGTAAAAAATGAGAAAAAAGGGCGTAGATAACATAAATAACAGCAAGAAAGATGGAAACCATTCTTGCCCACGCCCATACCCTAATGTATACGATTCTGGCATTGAAGCTAGCGTCGTTATCAACGAGACAACTTGGAAGCGATGCTAGGGCTATTTCTGGCAGCAGATGGAAAACCTTTGCCACACTACAGCAAATCCAAATCCGAAAGCGCTTTAAGTAGATTTTTAAATACATATAAATGGCCTAATCGTAAGCTAATTCGTCATGTTCGTCAACAAGCGATTGAGCAAGTTAACAATCATTGCCCATTGGGAAGAAAAGCGTTTCTACAAGTAATAGTTGACCTAACAACTTTAGAGAAATGTGGTCAGTTTAAAGCATTTAAAAATCTAATAACTGTTTACAACGGCAAACGAGGTTTGCATATAGTAGTCTTATATTTGGTAGTTGGACAATGGCGTATCCCTTGGAATTTCCGTGTCTGGAGAGGTAAAGGGACAGCTAGCCCGTCTCAAAGGGAGCAATGCGATTTTGTGAGGTGCTTAAAATTCGGGTACTAAATCACCTATTTAGGGGTGCGATCGCAGCTTAATAACTGTTTTTATTGAGAATCTAGCTCTCTAACTGAGAATTAAAGTCCGATCTAACAAAATCGCATTGCTCCCCGTCTCAAATAGCATTACGAATGGTACGTCATTTACCCAAAGATTTAACCAAACGATTTCGGGTGAAAATTCTTGCTGATACTGCTTTTGGAACTAAGGATTTTATCAACAATATTCGGAAACTAAAATATCATGCTGTTATTGGTATTGGAAGTAAATAGCAAGTTGGTTAATGGTTATCCAGTTAAACTTTTACATCATCGAGGGCAACAAGTTAAACTTGTTGGATTAGATTTTCCTGTCACTCTTTCTTGGTATTACTTCAAACGCGATAATGGTAAGTTTGTTAAAAGATATGTTATCTCTACGCAACCACAACCAAGCTAGTACTATTTCCTGGTGGGGTAAACGTCGCTGGAAAATTGAAGGTTGGTTTAAAACTGCTAAATATCGCTTTGGTTTAGATAAATTTGGACAAGGTACTCTTTTAGGAATTTATCGTTGGTTAGTCTTGTCCATTACTGCCTATTTATTAGCATATTGGACGTATCTTTCATCCTGTTTGCCTGATTCTTTGGACTGGGGTCAAGCTGCTTTCCTTGCACTATCTACTTTTTTACCTCATTTAGTCTTGTCCTTATTGCTACTAGATATTGAACGGCTTCGACCATTAGCACTTAGTCATGGAATTGACATTAATATTTCCATCTGCAAGATATGAGTCTACGTTATTGAAAGCTCAATCTCAGAAACTGTGAATAGTGGTCGCTCATGGGTAAACCCATCAACATCGCGCCACTTCACCACACAATTTTCTCCTAAATTTATTTATGAAATAAACACGTAATACTTATCAATATTCAAGCTCTCACCTTTAGGGGTGGTGTAATAATTGCGAATGGGCGAATGGGCGAAAAAGCGAATTGTTATGTTGAAGCAAATTGGGTTCGTAAGTCCATCGGTGCAGAAACTATTTTGTTGATTCAACGCGGCTTTAAAGATCAAACGTATGGAATGCCGTTGGTTGCGTTGTGTGCCAATCTTTCATGGGAATTTATATTTTCTTTTATTCATCCTCATCAGCCACCACAAATTCAAATCAATTTTGTGTGGTTGATGCTTGATTTAATTATCCTGTATGAATTTTTCAAGTTTGGGCAATCTGAGTTGAAGCATATACCAAATAAATTATTTTATCCAGTGTTTATATTAACTTTATTTACTAGCTTTTGCTGAGTATGTCTTGGAGTGCTTGCTATGAAATGCCATCTGCGGCTTTAATTAAATCAGCTGCTTTTTCGCCAATCATAATAATAGGCGCGTTTGTGTTGCCCCTGACCAGAGTTGGCATGATCGATGCATCCGCAACCCGCAATCCCTTAACCCCATATACTCGCAGTTCGGGGTCTACCACTGCCATTGGGTCAGTGCCCATTTTGCAAGTGCCAGCCGGATGATGTCCCGTACTACAAGTTTCCCGGATGTAGGCAACGAGTGCTGCATCGCTAGTCAAGCTTTCCCCTGGAGCAATTTCCTTACCGCCAAACTCATCAAAACCAGAGAAGTGAAACAATTGCCGCATTAATCGAATTCCAGCAACGAGCTTTTGCACATCAGCTTCACTTTGCAAATAGTTCATCCGCAGAACTGGCGCGTCTTTGGGGTCAGATGAGCGCAAACTGACACTGCCAATATTTTGGAAATGAGTCAAAGAGACTACACCGGTGAATCCCCAATCAGGGCGAACATAGCCAGGCGGTAAATATATATCGGGACCGAAGAAGAACTGGACATCGGGTGCAGCCTCCAGATTGCCCTCGCTATGTAAAAACAGTCCGGCTTCAGACACATTGCTGGTGATGGCAGGGTATACCTCTTGAGTCGTCTGTTGGACTATTGGAAAGATAAGGTGGTCTTGCAGGTTTTGACCAACCCCTGGCAAATCAGCCACGACAGAAATTCCTAGTCCTTGTAGGTATTCTGCATTGCCAATGCCGCTTTGCAGCAGCAACTTGGGTGACTCGAACGCGCCTGCACTTAAAATTACTTCCTGGTTGACCCTGACCTGATGCAGCATTCCCTCGTGCAGATATTCCACTCCAACAGCGCGAGTTTCCTCAAACAACAAGCGAGTCACTAACGCTCCTGTCGTTATGGTCAAATTAGGACGTTGGAGAATCGGCAAGAGGAAGGCAGCAGCGGCACTGTGCCGAAAACCATCTTTGATTGTCACCTGATAAAGTCCGGTTCCTGACTGCTGCATCCCGTTGAAATCAGGATTGTAGTCGTATCCCATTGCTACACAGGCATCGACAAAGCGTTGGGATACTACAGCAGGGGAAATCAGATCAGTGACGCTCAACTCACCATCAACCCCGTGGTAAGCATTGGCACCACGTTGCTGGTTCTCAGATTTTTTAAAATAGGGCAAGACATCCTGGTAACTCCAACCGGGATTTCCTAGTCCTTGCCAGTGGTCATAATCGTAAGGATTGCCCCGGATATAAATCATGAGATTAATTGAACTGCTGCCCCCCAAAACTTTGCCACGGGGACAAAACATTTTGCGATGATTCAAGTACGGCTCTGGTTCAGAGAAATAGCCCCAGTCCACTTCGGAGCCTTGTAGATTGACACATTTCGGCGGAATATGAATCTCCGGTTTCGTATCCGCATTGCCTGCTTCAAGGAGTAACACAGTTGTATCGCTGTTTTGTGACATTCGGTTGGCGATAACGCAGCCTGCCGAACCCGCACCAATAACAATGTAGTCATACTTAGAATTTAACTTCATCTTGTCAACCTGTGGCTGAAGCATGAAGGGCAGAGATGTACCTATAGTAGGATTATACAAGTTTTAGATGCTGCTCACCGACAAAAATCATCAACCCTCAACTCGCGCCAAACATCAGACGGTTGCCACCCAGAGTTACCCACAGAGCGGAGGGGGTGATAGTGTTCAGAAATGTATTCAGATTCGGAAACGTAGTCTTCAATGTACACAGGTGGATTTGGTTCAATCACTGGTTCAGGAATATTTAGGCTCTCAGGCATCTCAATGGGTTCAATCAGTGGTGGGGTTACTTCTGTTTTCTTGCGAACTGGGTTAGGGTTTTTTTTAATGAGTCGTTTCATATCTATAGGAATCATTCGGCTTTCCAGAAAGAACAGATATCCCAGGATACAAGAAGTTCTCAGCGAATCAGAGACATTTTGCCAAAAAGTTGTATGGGCGTGGATTGCTTTTTGGGGACGGGAACGGAGCGCGATGCCGAATAGCCAGTCGTAGACATCACGTTTAACTTATGATCTAGACAGTTATTTGGCGATTATCCAAGTGAGGAACTACGACCCGCAAT
>NZ_JABXKJ010000252.1 GCF_017115085.1 Nostoc sp. NMS7
AAACGGGGACATAGATGCGTTCAACAACACTTCCAGAACGGTTAAGTGCTGGTGGCAATGCTGGGAAATTACCAGTTGCTTGCTCACTACCAAAGGCTATTTGGTTAGTATTTGCCCGACTGGAGAATCCCAAGCTGAGAGATTTTTGATTGCTTTTTCCTTCTTGCTTGTTTATAACTGCCAGCGCACTGAGCATGTAATCAACTAACTCTGCCTCAATTTCTGTTTTTATAGGCAACTGTGACTGCGATTGCGGCAGTAGAAGAACTGATTCCGGCAATTTGATATTTAAAAGATATATGACTCCAGACTCTACCAAGTAGATAGTACCAGCGATCGCCACGCCTAAAGTTGTTCCGACAATCAGCAGTTTGCCCAAAGTCTCACTACTTTTCTGACGCTTTCTACTAACTGCTTTAACTGTACTTAATTGCTTATCGTTATCTTCAACAACTGACTCTACTGCTTGGTTCGCTGTGGGTATAACTGTTTGCAGCACGTATTCTGGAGGCGACTGGCGTTGAGGTTGGGCGTAAACCCCAGCAACAGACTGCGATTTGTTCTGACTACTCTGCTTAACGGTTTCAAAAGGCAGATTAACACTAACATTTAGAATGTAGTCGATATCGGCAAAGAGTTCATCCATTAAACCATCAGCATAGTTTTCTATCGACCAAGGTTCGTTGGCGATTAAGTCTTCTGATGGTTCCGGTACAATTATGAGACGCGGACGGGTACTGGCTTCTTGTAACATAGATGTTCTATCTTTGTTGCTAGGACGGAGAAACGCCGCCCCTACTGCCTGAAAATTAGGATTAATAATCAAACATCAAATCCCTCGTCCCATTGAGACGAGTTGATTGAGGGTTGGTATTAAACTCAACTTTCATCAGGAGATTGTTGATGATGGCATTACTAAGATTTATGTCATCGATCATACCAATCTCACTCCCTACTACTATACTCAGTCTTTATGAACTTTGTGTGAAGCTAACGCTGGAAACTCCTTCTGGCTCTTGGTTCTACCCAATTCTAAATATAATAATAAGGCGTTAATATCTGCTGGGTTCACACCACCGATACGTGCCGCTTGACCAAGAGTGAGTGGTTTTACGTGAGTTAGCTTTTCCCGTGCCTCTTTGGAGAGGGTATCAATTATTGTATAGTCCAAATCCCCAGGTAAGTGGCGGTGTGCTTGGCGGGCAATTTGGTCAATCTGATTTTGTTGCCTAGCGAGATAGCCAGAATATTTAATCTCAATTTCTGCGCCTTCTTTCTCAGCGCGGTTCAAGTTGGGGTTTCCCAGTCCGAACCTGTCGAGATCAACGTAATGAAATCCCGGACGCCGCAGCAACTCATTCAGGGTAATGGAACCTTTAATTAATTGCTGAGTATCAGATGCGATCGCTATGCCAATTTGATCATATTCTTTAACGCGTGTAACTTGCAATCTTTGTTTTTCTGTGGTAATATTGGCTTGTTTTTCGGTAAATAGATCCCAACGGCGATCGCTAATCAAACCAATTTCTCGTCCCAAGGGTGTCAGGCGTTGGTCGGCATTGTCAGAACGCAACAGCAATCGATACTCAGACCTACTGGTAAGCATCCGATAAGGTTCGCGCAGGTCTTTTGTACACAAGTCATCAACTAGCGTCCCAATGTAACTTTGCTCACGCGCAAACACAATCATTTCTTGAGAGCGAACAAATCGAGCCGCGTTAATTCCCGCCACCAGCCCTTGGGCTGCGGCTTCTTCATAACCTGTCGTCCCGTTAATCTGCCCAGCACAAAACAGCCCCGGAATCTTCTTAGTCATCAGTGTGGGGTAACACTGAGTTGCTGGTAAATAGTCATATTCCACAGCATACGCCGGACGCAGCATTATACATTTTTCTAAACCAGGGAGAGTCCGCAACATCTGTAGTTGCAGATTTTCTGGTAAACCTGTAGAAAAGCCTTGGATATACAGTTCCGGTATCTCCCTTCCTTCCGGTTCAATAAAAATTTGATGGCTTTCCTTATCAGCAAAGCGCACAATCTTATCTTCAATACTGGGACAGTAACGCGGTCCTTTGGCTTCCACCCAACCGCCATAGACGGGCGAAAGGTGCAAATTATCCTGAATTAAGCGATGGGTTTCGGCAGTTGTGCGGGTGATGTAGCAAGGCAATTGTTCCCGTTCTACCCACACATCTGGGTCAAAGCTAAACCAGCGTACATCTTCATCCCCTGGCTGGATTAGCATTTTACTATAATCTACCGATCGCTTGTCTACCCGTGCGGGAGTTCCAGTTTTCAGCCTTCCGGTTTCAAATCCCAGACGATTTAGGGTTTGTGTCAATCCCTCAGCCGCAAATTCCCCAGCGCGTCCGGCTGGCATTGATTTGTTACCAACCCAAATTTTACCACCCAAGAAGGTGCCAGTTGTCAAGATAACTGCTTTACATTGGAACCCGACACCAAAATAAGTTTCAACACCGATGACTTCACCATTAGCGCCCAGCACCAAATCTGTTGTCATACTTTCGCGGATTGTCAAGTTTTCTTGATTCTCCACAATACTTTTCATCACTGCTGCGTATTCGCGCTTATCCGTCTGGGCGCGTAATGCCCAAACAGCAGGTCCCCGTGAAGAGTTGAGGATACGTTTTTGCAAGTAGGTGCGGTCTGCTACTTTCCCAATTTCGCCGCCGAGTGCATCTACCTCATGGGTCAACTGAGATTTGGCTGGGCCCCCCACTGCGGGATTACAAGGTTGCCAAGCGATTCTATCTAAATTGAGCGTCAATAGCAAGGTACGACAACCGAGGCGGGCAGAGGCGAGAGCTGCTTCACAACCGGAGTGACCTGCACCGACGACTATGACATCAAAAGCGTCTTGGAATTCAACGGAATTGTGCATGGTCATACTTAAACGATCAGCAAACTTTAGAGTTCTTTTCAATTTTAACTGTTCTAGTGGTTTCCTGGAGGTATCTTTTTGATAATAAAGTTATCAAATTTACTGGTACTCAATTAGAGACAAGTTTCCTCTTTAAACTTGAGTAATAGGTAAAAAATCTCATTTTTTTTAAAGATTGTGGCAATATTCCGGTTGATCTATCACAGGTATTTTTTATATGGTTAGCCATCAACAGAAATTGATTTATTACGGATATATATTAGATATCTTGCAAAAGTTATATAGAACCATATATAGCAGTTAGTAATTGCATGAAGTACCTCAGATCAAAACCTCACCCCCAACCCCTCTCCTTAGTAAGGAGAGGGGAGATAAAGCATAGTTTTATTGGTGTGAAGTTAAGCTGTAACTCATTCTTATTAAAAAAAGCTATATTGCAAAAAATTCATTACTTTGATTCCAATACACTTGGATTCAACATTTCTATCTTCTCTCAGGGTTCTTTGCGCCTCTGTGGTTTGTTAAAAAAAAGTTTTTAGCCTGAAGTGAATCGAATTGACTTTTATTATTGAATCAATTAGTCAACTATTTAAAAATGAAAATCATCATCAGAAAGAAAAGAAATATTACTAGACTTATCAGAAAGATAACTTTCATCAGTATTGTTATCTTAATAATTTTTACATTAGTAGCTAGTAATGATATTACCCACAATAAATTAGGTATAACTGCTCAACCATTAAACGGATGCTTGAGTACTGATTCATTACCTTGTACAGATACTTCTCAGCAGACAAGATTACAACCATTTATTCCCAACCCAGAATTAAATGATCAACAGCGTTTTTTATCTGCGATCGCAAAAAAGTTACCCACAATTCCTCAGCCTGGTACTTATGAATATATTTTGCTGCGGGCGTATGGCGCAGTCTTTGTAAATCAAGATGTCGAGATTAAATTGCCATCAACAGATATCTTTGCAAATGAACAAGAAACCCAGGATTTTCAAGCTACTTTAACGATGAGTCATGTTGATGGCACTAACGACTGTTACTTACAAAAATTGGCGGCTGATGCTTTCACTAAAGCGCGAATCCAACAAAAGATTCCGCTAAAATCTGGTTATGGTTTTGGTGATTGTACTCGCACTTTCAAAACAAATTTAATATTTTGGCATAAATATGCTAACGATCAAATTTTGGCAAAAGTTCAACAGGGCAAAGAAATAAAAATTCTTGGTTTGGTTGCACCTCCTGGGACTTCACAACATCTCTGGGGATTAGCAATTGATTTACGCATATCTAATCAAAAACAGAGAAAAGCTCTAAATCAAAATGGTTGGTTTCAAACTGTAGAAAACGATGTTCCACATTGGACTTATGTAGGTTTACCCGAAGATAACTTACTTCTGTTTGGTTTTAAGAAAAAAATTGTCCGGGGTATTACTTATTGGATTACGCCACTTTAAAACAAGTCGCAAGTCGTAATTCGTAATTAAAAAACCTTAATTTTCTCTTATACCATTTCAGACAAACACTGATACATATAAATTTCTCGTAGGGGCACAGAAAAAACTCGTACGTGTCAACTTAACGTAAAAGCCATGTCCCGCAAGGAACTGAAGTTCCTTGCTAATAGCTCAAGTCATCTCAAGATGACTAAATAATCTGAAAAATCTTTAGTCTACTTGAGTAGACTTTAGCTAAAAGCCAAAGAAATTTATTTCTGGGCGGGCGTGGAAGTCAACAAGCGATTTCTAGCTTAAGTTGACACCAATGAGCATTGCTGTGCCCCTACCAACGTATTTGTATCATTATTAAAGTGAAACGGTATTAGCCCAAATCGGTAAGCTTTGTTTTTGTAGCCACGAATGACCTTCACCAAAGCTTAACTTGACTACGCAGTTTTAGTATTATTACTCACTGGTTATTATGGAGTTGCCTTTGAGGGTGTTGCTGTGGTTTTGCGGGTGCGTTTGCTTTTGCGAAGACCACCCGCCATTTCATATTCACTACTGTCTGTACCGTAAGTAAATGCAATTCCAATTAGCATTTTATCAGTGAGTTCAGTTAAAGTTTTTTCCAATTCATCCATATTGGTTTTAGAAGAGTCAATTACAGATAGAGCAGTGTTATAAGCATCAATTTTGATGCGTAATTGCTGACTTATTTGGGTGATGTTTTGCAAGTTGCGAGTATCTCCAAAATCCATATCAGGATTAATTGCTCTGAGTCCAGCAACTCTTAATTCAGCTTTTTCGAGAGCGCGGTATGTACGTTTCTGACGAGACATATATATATTGGTTAGATTGTGTTCTAGACCTAGCTTGCCTTATTCAAGCGAGATTTTGGTTCAATAGAATCCACAAAAATTATTAGTGAGTCTAATATTAGCCTCAGCAATATTGACTAAAAACACGGTGAATTTAAGAAAAAAATCGTGAATTTAAGAAAAAAATCGTGACTTTAAGAAAAAAATCGTGACTTTAAGAAAAAAATCGTGAATTTAAGAAAAAAATCGTGAATTTAAGAAAAAAATCATGACTTTAAGAAAAAAATCACGACTTTAAGACGTAAAGCTTAGAGTTAAGACGCAATGAGTTGGAAAAGCGACGTTAAGGTGTCTAAAATCGGAAATATTCAGATAAACCTCAATTTTTTAACTTAATTGCCATAATGCACAGCCAGACTACGAAACTTCAAAAGCAATGCTGTGGGCTGCTGTCGGATTATCAGCCGCAATCTAAATCCATATTTCAATCAAGTCTTCTTCAGCTTTAGCAATGCGGATAAAACGTCTCACGAATTCACGCATCCTTTTGAGAAACTTGGCCTAAACGCCTACGGGCTTCCTGCTTAGTAGGTTCAATATCTGTATAGAATTATTGACTATAGCAATCCTATTTGATTTGCACTCCACCTACAGGCTCAGATCCCCGACTTCTTGAAGAAGTCGGGGATCTTTTGTTCGTAACTCATTTAGGATTGCTATAGGACTTACGCAAAATTACACGCTGTAGGAGCAATTCATGTAGCTTTAGCTGACCGCCGGGTATTGCCCCTAAGAAGAAAATCACAGTTTCGGCTATTGTTTGCGTAAGTCCTGCTGAAGTTATTGAAGAAATCCATTTAGATAGGTAGAAAGTTATGGCAAATATCAATGGCACCAACGGCAATGATACCCTCACTGGGACATCAAGTGATGACGTAATTAATGGTTTAGCAGGTAACGATAAACTATATGGTAAGAAAAGCTACGACATCCTCAATGGTGGCGCTGGTGACGATTACTTAAAAGTTGACTATTTATCAGGCAATACCACCCTCAACGGTGGCACTGGTGACGATACCTTGAATGCTAAGTATTCAACAGGCAATAACTTGCTCTTTGGAGGCGATGGCAATGATACTCTTTTGACCTCTAACTACGACGATGGCATCTATAACTCTAGGTATAGTAATAATAACACCCTCAACGGTGGCAATGGGAATGACACCTTCTATACTCAGGTGATTCATTATGGAACTGATAACTTGATGACTGGTGGCGGCGGCAACGATAAATTTGTTTACCAAGTGTCTAATGACAACATTTATGGGACACTTACCATCACCGATTTCGCTGGCATTGGTAAAGGCTCAAACCCATCAGCGGCGGCGATTGCCGAAGTGGATAGCTTGCAATTTACAGGTTCTAAGCAATTCACTGCCAGAAATTTGCAATTAACTCAAGATGGTAATAACTTAGAAATCAGCTTTGAAGGGGCGTATTATCCTAAAGTTGTCCTGCAAAACTTTGCCCTGGAAAACCTAGACAATTTAGCCCAAGTCGGTAATATCATGTTTGATGGGCAAACTAGCATCACAGACAGCTTTGATGTCTTCAATGCCAACTCTACCCAAAGCACCATCTTTAACAAGAACACAGTCACCTTCTTAAACGATCTCTTCAACAATGTCAACGGCTTTGACAACTCAGATGATGTAATTAATGGTCAGGGGGGTGATGACATCATTGACGGCAAGAGTGGCAACGACTTGCTGCGGGGTGGTGCGGGCAATGATACTCTCATTGGTGGTACCGGCAATGACACTCTCGACAGTGGTGCGGGGAATAACACCCTCAACGGTGGCAATGGTGACGATTACTTAATTGTCAACGATTCACTAGGCGGTAATTACAATTCTAGCGATCCAAGAGCCAATAATTTGCTCTTTGGAGGTGATGGCAATGATACTCTCTTCGCTTATAACGATTATGGTAATAACACTCTCAACGGTGGCAATGGAAATGACACGTTCTATAGTAGTACCAATGACATAGAATATTATCGTGGTTCGGGCAATAAAATTTTAACTGGTGGCGGCGGCAAGGATAAATTTGTTTTCCAGCGTTCTAACTTTGACAGTGGTACGATTACCATCACGGATTTCGATGGCATTGGTCAAGGCTTAAACCCATCAGCAGCGCTGATTGCCAAAGTGGATACCTTGCAATTTACAACAACTGATCCTTATTTCGAATTGCCATTAACTGCGAGAAATCTGCAATTAACTCAAAATGGTAACAACACAGAAATAACTTTTGAAAACACGCTTCTTTTCAAAGTGGTCTTGCAGAACTTTGCACTGGAAAACCTAAACAATTTAGCCCAGGTTGGCAATATCCTGTTTGATGGGCAAACAAGCATCACGGACAGCTTTGATGTCTTCAGTGCCAACTCTACCCAAAACACCATCTTCAACAAGAACACAGTCACCTTCCTTAACGACCTCTCCAACAAGGTCAACGGCTTTGACAATTCAGATGATGTAATTAATGGTCAGAAGGGTGATGACATCATTTACGGCTTGAGTGGCAACGACTTGCTGCGGGGTGGTGCGGGGAATGATACTCTCATTGGTGGTACTGGTGACGATGTTCTATTGGATAATTCCGATTTAACAGGCGATAATTTGCTCTCTGGGGACGATGGCAATGATTTCCTCTCCACTTCTGGCGTCATTAGTCGAGCCCCTTACGGCGACATCCACTTCTATGGCTATGTGTCTGGCAATAACACTCTCAACGGTGGCGCTGGTGACGATAAATTAAGTGCTGGCCTTTCAACAGGCGATAATTTGCTCTCTGGGGGCGATGGCAATGATTCCCTCTCTGCCTCTGGCTATTATGGGTATGAAGTCGCATTCATCCCCGTTTCTGGCAATAATACCCTCAACGGTGGCGTTGGTAACGATACCTTGAATATTGACTATTCAACAGGCAATAATTTGCTCTCTGGGGACGATGGCAATGATTTTCTCTCTGCCTCTATAGCGAGGAACTACAGCCTCGGAGAAGATTATGCCGCCTCTGGCAATAATACCCTCGACGGTGGCGCTGGTAATGATACCTTACTTGCTGACTATTCAAAAGGCAATAACCTATTGAATGGGGGCAATGGCAATGATTTTCTCTCTGCCATAACTGCTTTCGGGAATGACACCCTTGATGGTGGCAATGGCAATGACACCATCAAGGGTGGCGATGGCAATGACATCCTCGCCGGTGGGAAGGGTAATGATAGCCTTTATGGAGGGACTGGTATTGATACCTTTGCTTTCACTAATTACAGTGAAGGTGTAGATAGAGTTTATGACTTCAACGCCACTAATGAACTGATTCAGGTATCGGCTGATAATTTTGGTGGCGGGTTATCGTCATCAATAGGTTCACTTGAAGCTAGTCAGTTTACAATCGGAACATCTGCAACGACAAGCGATCAACGATTTATTTATAACAACGTTACAGGGGGACTATTTTTTGATGAAGATGGCAGTGCGGGTGGATTTACTCAGGTAAAATTTGCACAATTATCTGTTGGTTTGTCACTAACAGAAAGCAATTTTGTAATTATGTTTAATCGTAATTAGCTCTCCATCACGAAACGCTGTAGGAAAATAGAAATCTTCATATTTCTGAGGATAAGACTGGCTCTAATTGCATTTTTCAGTCTGGTAGCGATGACCTGATTATTAAACAAGCAGCTTGTCCTCAGGCGATTTCTACGATAGTCTATTCGCTGACGCTTTTGATCAACACAAATGCGTCACAGTCGGTCGTAGCGATCGCTTACGACCGGAGAAGCTAATCGCAGAAGTTTCTCCAAAGACAACGCCTAATAACCTTGTTATAAAGGAGAGGGAAGCTAGAGACAGGATGAAATTTTGCATTTTATTTTATTTAATCCACGTTCCTTTTGTCCATCTAGGAGCTAGAATTGTTACAATAATTTCAGATTAGATATTGAAACCTTGATCCAATCTGAAACCTTAGAATTATTAGAATGGCATCGCCTCTGCCGGCACCTTGCCACTTTTGCGGCAACTAAGCTGGGGGCGACAGCTGCGCGTCATCTGAAAATACCCGATACTCAGACCGAAAGCGAACAGTTGTTAGAGCAAACCAAAGAAGTGTACCAACTGGAAACTCGCCTGACCACGGGACTGTCATTTGAGGGAATTCAAGATATTGGCGATTCCTTAGAACGGGCAGAACGTAGCGGAGTTTTGACGGGGGATGAACTGTTAGCGATCGCTACTACCCTAGCTGGTGCGAGAAATTTGCGCCGTGTGATTGACAATCAGGACGATTTGCCCATACTGACTGATTTGGTTGCCGATTTGCGGACTTATCCAGAACTAGAACAGGAAATTCACCGATGTATTGATGAACGAGCACAAGTAACTGACCGCGCCAGTCAAAAACTGGGAGAAATTCGCACAGACTTACGGCGATTACGCAGCCAAATTACTCAAAAGCTACAAAATATCTTACAGGCAAAATCTGGAGCAGTTCAAGAACAGCTGATTACGCAACGGAGCGATCGCTTTGTCATCCCGGTAAAAGCACCTCAAAAAGATGCCATCCCCGGCATTGTCCACGATACCTCTACTAGTGGTGCGACACTGTATATAGAGCCGAATTCAGTAGTGCCTCTAGGCAACCAACTGCGGCAGATCATCAGAAGAGAGCAAGCCGAAGAAGAAACGGTACGCCGCGTTTTGACCGAACTTGTAGCCGCAGTTAAACCAGATTTAGAGCGGTTATTAGCGATCGCTACCACTTTGGATCTGGCAACCGCTAGATCACGGTATAGTTACTGGCTAGGAGCGAATCCGCCGCGATTTATTGATCGCAAAGACAATGAAATCATTACCTTGCGGAACTTACGACATCCTCTATTAGTCTGGCAGCAACAGCATGAACAAGGGCAACCAGTAGTTCCTGTAAATTTACTTATCAGTCCGCAAATCCGGGTAGTGACAATTACCGGGCCAAATACTGGCGGTAAAACTGTAACCTTAAAAACTTTGGGGTTAGCGGCATTAATGGCGAAAGTGGGTTTATTTGTCCCCGCCCGCGAACCAGTGGAAATGCCTTGGTTTGATCAGGTGCTAGCAGATATTGGCGATGAACAATCCTTACAGCAAAGTTTATCTACATTCTCTGGACATATCCGGCGGATTAGTCGGATTTTGGAAGCATTGGGAAGCAAAGGAGATGAGGGAGAGTCCAATGCCCCATACGCCACTCCCCACTCCCTAGTTTTACTTGATGAAGTCGGCGCCGGCACCGATCCAGTTGAAGGTAGCGCCTTAGCGATCGCCTTGTTGCAATATCTCGCCAATCATGCCCAGCTAACGATCGCCACCACTCACTTCGGCGAACTCAAAGCCCTAAAATACGAAGACGAGCGGTTTGAAAATGCCTCTGTAGAATTTGATGAAAGTACTCTCTCGCCTACTTACCGTTTGCTGTGGGGCATCCCCGGACGTTCTAATGCCTTAACTATTGCCCTACGCTTGGGATTAAAACCAGAAGTGGTAGAACAGGCAAAAACTCAAGTGGGAGAAGCCACAGATGAAGTTAATCAAGTGATTGCTGGCTTAGAAGCGCAACGCCGCCGCCAGGAAACCAAAGCTGCGGAAGCCCAAAGTTTATTGCAGCAAGCGGAACGTTTATACAAAGAAGTATCCGCAAAAGCCGCAAGTTTGGAGGAGAGGGAAAGCAGTTTGCGGGCTTCACAAGAAGTAGCAGTCCAACAAGCGATCGCTCAGGCAAAAGGTGAAATTGCCCAAGTAATTCGCCGTTTGCAGAAAGGTACGCCTACAGCCCAAGAAGCCCAGCAAGCAACCAATGCTTTGAATCAAATTGGCCAGCAATATCAGCCGGTAACGCCAGCAAAACCAAAAGCTGGGTTTATGCCGAAAGTAGGCGATCGCCTCCGTGTTCCCAAACTGGGACAGACAGCAGATGTGATCACCGCCCCTAATGAAGATGGGGAGTTAAGCGTTCGCTTTGGGCTAATGAAAATGACTGTGAAGTTGGAAGACGTAGAATCTTTAGATGGTCAAAAAGCCGAACCAGTCGTCAAACCTAAACCAGCACCAGCAGCAGTCACGCCACCACCGCAAAGTGTCCCAGAAATTCGGACTTCCCAAAATACCATAGATTTGCGTGGTAAGCGGGTAGCTGATGCTGAATACATTTTAGATAAAGCGATTTCGGAAGCTACAGGCCCAGTCTGGATTATTCACGGGTACGGCACTGGTAAGCTGCGACAAGGTGTTCACGCCTTTTTGCAACACCATCCCAGAGTGAACAACTACGAACCAGCAGAACAAGCAGATGGCGGCACCGGTGTCACCATTGCTCATATCAAGTGATCGCTTCCGATGGTAGTAAAATCAAATTACTAATCATATACTCAATCACTGGTAGCGATCGCTGTGCCCCTACGAGAAATCTATATGTATCAGGGTTTGTGTGAAATGGTATAAGAAGAAAATCATTCTTTTCGGCTATTGTTTGCGTAAGTCCTGATAAGTTTGAAATTTGATTTTAAGTTAAAAGATATTACAAACGCCTGTCTGCTTATTAGCAAACAGGCGTGTCTTCGAGTACAAAGTTTGGTTGAGATTCAGGTTATTAAATCTTCGCAGTAGAATCAACTGAGGGTTGAGACTGACTAACCGAATCTAACTTTGGCAAAAGCAGGAGATTTTGTGCTTTTACACTACTGTTGATTGTTGCTTGCAAAATGGGGGTATTGGAGATGGAATTGTTCGCCAATGTAAACAGTGGATTTGACAAAACCCCTGCTATGGTAGTGGCAATTAATGTTACCACCAAGCCGACCTGCAAAGGTCTCAGTCCCGGCAAATCCCAACGCACTTGGGGATAATTCTTCACTGCGTCGGATATTTCATGGGGTTCTTTGACAACCATCATCTTAACTACGCGAATGTAGTAGTAGATGGAGACGACGCTGGTAACTAAGCCCAGCAAAACTAACCAATAAAGTCCTGCTTGCCAACCAGCCCAGAATAAGTAAATCTTGCCGAAAAACCCCGCGAATGGTGGAATACCACCCAAGGAAAGCAGGGAAATACTCAATCCTAGTGTTAGGAGTGGGTCTTTTTGATATAAGCCAGAGTATTCCGAAATCTGGTCGGTTCCCGTTCGCAGTGAAAACAGAATGATGCAGGTAAAGCCGCACAGATTCATGAACAGGTAAACCAGTAGGTAAAATATCATACTGGCATATCCTGCCTGTGTACTAGCAATCAAGCCAATCATCACAAACCCAGCTTGGGCAATGGATGAATAAGCTAGCATCCGTTTCATGCTGGTCTGGGCTAGGGCGACTACGTTACCCAAAATCATGCTGAGAACGGCCAGAGCAGTGAAGACAAACCTCCACTCGTCAGCAACAAGAGGGAAGGCTGTTGTCAGCAAGCGGATGGCTAGGGCAAACCCAGCTGCTTTGGAACCGACAGATAAAAAGGCGATTACTGGGGTGGGAGCGCCTTCGTAAACGTCTGGTGTCCACTGGTGGAAGGGTGCAGCAGAGATTTTGAAGCCAATACCGGCGATCGCAAAAACCAAGGCAATCACTAAACCTAAAGATTGTCCGACTTTAGCTGTGGCAATGCCATTAGCGATCGCACTCAGTTCAGTTTGTCCTCCAGATAATCCATACAGCAGTGATACACCGTACAAAAATATTGCCGTACTGGAAGCTCCAATTAACAAGTATTTCAGCGACGCTTCATTGGAGCGGGGGTCACGCTTGGTATAACCTGTCAACAAATAAGAGGAGATACTCAGGGTTTCTAGGGAGATGAAAATCATCACCAACTCACTAGCCCCGGATAAAAACATCCCTCCTAAAGTAGCACTCAGCAAAATAGCGATGAATTCGGCTAAAGGGGTGCCACTCTGCTCAACGTAGCGAATTGACATCAGTATAGTGGCGATCGCAGACAAGGCAATAATTCCGCGAAAGACGATACTCAGGTCATCACCGTTAAAGCTACCAGTAAAACCGATGGGATTAGGAGAGTCCCATTGAAAATATAGGGCGATAATCGAAGCAAATAAACCAGCGATCGCTAGATATCCAATCCAGCGTGCGGATGTACGCCCCAAAATCAAATCAACTATCAAAACCCCTAAGAGGGTGAGAATAACAATCCCCTCTGGCAAAATCGTTCCAGCGTTCAACTGGGATGCAATATTAGCAAAATCCATGAGATGTATAGGTTTTGGCGATTAGACGTTAAGGCTAACTCTGTTCACTCTAGCAAGTTTTCTAATTACGGGACTAGCTATTTTAACAAGAGCTTAACAGCTTGGGTAGAGATGGCGATCGCCAAGAAGCCAGGGCGAATGGAATTCGCGGCTACACAAACCAAGTCTGCCTCCGCAGACTAAGAAAAAATTAAGGTTTTTAACCCACGGAGGTGGGTAAAGCCTCGTGTAGACGCGGTTTCTAACCGCCCTTTTAACTACGAATTACGAATTATTTTAACTCCGCCCGAATCCTTGACCCCGCAAAACCTTTGACCAAACAACTAATTCGCCCTGATCACCGCCGGCGGCCAGTAACTTGCCTTGGGGATGCCAAGCTAGGCTAGAAAATCCTCCTGAGACACCTGTGATAATTTGGGATATTTCCTTGGCTTTATTCCACAAACATAACCACCCATCAGCAGCAGCAGAAGCCAGAAGGAAGCTTTTGGGTGCAAAAGCGATCGCATTGATCACACCCACATGATTAGTTAAAACTCGCGCTTCCCAACCTAAAGAATCATCCTCTAGCTTTTCCCAAACCACAATACCTTCAACGCTAGAAGATGCCAGTATTGGCGCACCTACTTTCGTGGTAGCTTCTGACCATGCCAATTGGCGAATTTTACCAGGGAAGCCACGCATTACCCAAGGGTCGGGGTTGTTCCATTCCAAAACGGTGACACTCCGATCCATATTGCCAGAAGCCAGGAATTTGCCATCAGGCGACCAAGCCATAGCTAAACTGACAGTAGTCATATCTAAGCTGTATGGGTCTTCATCCCAGTTTTGACTATGCCAAATCTTCACTCCCTTATAACCACTAATCGCTAAGTATTGTCCGTCAATGCGCCAATCTATACCCAATACTGAAGAGTTATCAAAATTCAGCGTCACGACAATTTCATGAGAATCTGCATCCCAGACTTGGACGTAACGCCCCAAACTAAAAGCCAGTTGGTTACTGGTATAATTCCAAGCTAGCTTGTCAACCCATGCGGGGGCATTTGACAAAGTAGCGATTAATTCAGTCTCGCGCCAAATTTTCACCTGTCCATCTTGTCCGCCAACGGCTAAAAATTTTCCATCTGGCGAAAAGGCGAGACAATCTACTGATTTACCGTTACCAGTTTGCAAAGTTGTGAGTTCGCCATCATTCCACAAAACTACTTCCCCGGCGGCGGAAGTTGCGGCTAAAATTTTACCTTGTGGCGACCAAGCGATCGCAGTTACATAATCTGAAAGTGTCCCCGAATAGTGTTGTTCAAATTCCTTTGATTTGCTGGTTGTGGAATTCATATTTTATACAGAAGTTAGGAGTTATAAGTTAGGAGTTATAAATTAGGAGTTAGGAATTTTTAACTCATTACTCATCACTCCTAACTCCTAACTCGTTTTTTATGCTAGACAGGCGAGAAAATCTTGCTTGAGTTGGGCTGCATCAAGATTACGACCGATAAAAACTAGTTCGTTTTTAGGGGTTTCGCTTGGTTTCCAGGGGCGATCGGGTTTGCCATCAAATATCATGTGTACTCCTTGAAACACAAATCGATTATCTTCTCCAGCAATATTTAAAATGCCTTTCATCCGAAAGATATCTGGGCCTTGGATACGCAGTAACTCCGAAAGCCAAGCGTTTAATTTTTCTCCATCGACTGCACCCGCTTCTACTAAAGCCACAGAAAAAACAGTTTCATCGTGTACGTGGGCATCTTCGCCTAAGAAATTTGGATCAATTTCTAATGCGCGGTCTAAATCAAAAGCTTTTACACCTAATAAAGCATCTATTCCTAGTTCGGAATTTTGGGTACGGTAGATTTTTGCGATCGCATTCATCGCCCGAATCCGTTTTTCTAATTCATCCAACTCTTCTGGTGCTACTAAATCTGTTTTATTAAGTAAAATCACATCAGCAAAAGCAATCTGTTCTTGGGCTTCGTCTGCATCCCAATGCTGCCAAATATGCTTGGCATCTACAACTGTTACCACCGCATCTAGAGACAGTTGACTTTGCAAATCTTCATCAACAAAAAATGTCTGAATCACTGGTGCAGGATCGGCTAGTCCAGTTGTTTCAATTACTATATGGTCAAATTTATCGCGCCGCTTCATCAAATTGCCAATGATCCGAATTAAATCGCCGCGCACTGTACAACAGATACACCCATTGTTCATTTCAAAAATTTCTTCATCTGCATCGATAATCAATTGATTATCAATACCCACTTCCCCAAATTCATTGACAATCACAGCAACTTTTTTGCCGTGTTCGTAGGTGAGGATGTGATTGAGTAAAGTCGTTTTACCTGCTCCCAAATAGCCTGTCAGAACAGTAACGGGAACTGAATTATTGATTACGTCAGCCACCATACTTTAAATGCCTCTTGTTATATGGATAATCATTATCACCCATGATAAGACTTTTTATCTTTTTATGCGAACTTGCTGTTATTTGGGGTTTCAGCAAAATCATCACATAACTTAATCAAAGAACATTTTATTTTTATGCATCTGCTATAAGTAATAAATATTCACAAATTGACGTAGTTTGATCGAAATATTGCATACAAGCAAACCTACTCCTTTGGAGAACTCTTAGAGTAACCGCAGAAACTTCTACAGACTTCTCGAAGGTCGCAGGTTACTACCTTGACAATGCCGCAGAAGCTATAGCACTTCTCAATTGACTCCAATATGACTCCAATAGGCATCACAGTGCCAAAAAAGCTTTTTTGGCTATATGATAATCATTATTGCAAACCAGAAAATTATACTTTGATCGATAAGTGAGAATTTAATTTTCTGGTGAGAATAAAAAATCTTGAACTACTTCTAAAACAACTGCTGGGTATTCTTCATGCAGTCCCAGAGAACCAGGAATTACAACGCTTCTCACTCCTGGTAAGGCTACCAAAGCGTTCATTTCTTCTCGTGATTTGGGGGGGCTAGATTCCCCAATCACTACCATAAGTGGTACGGTTAAAGACTGCACAAGTTCCAAAAAATCAACTTGTTGATGTACAGCATCGAGATTACCAGTTACAAAAGCAGCTGAGGCAAATCGCGCTCCTGGTTGTTGAGTCGTATGCCACTTCTTCTCAATGAAACTGGGTGTAATTTTAGCCGCGTCAGTAAAGACATGACGGCGGTACATAAAACTTAAGAAAGATTGGGTAGTGTTGAGTTTATAGAGAGCTTGACCAAGTATAGGCGATCGCACTAATTCTCTGACAATGCCAGCTATCTGTTGACTTGCTCCCATTGTCGGCAAAGGCCCACGCCAAGTAGGAGCTAACAATATAATTCGTGAGAAAGCAGCCTGTTTCACAGCTAATTGTAAAACGTAACTAGCAGCATGACCAGCCGCGATCGCAGTAATAGGAGTATTAAAAATAGCTTTAACAAAATCTTCCAGAAATTGCTGATATATTTCTGGACGATAATTCAAACTAGGGCGAGAAGATTCTCCAAATCCAGGCCAGTCTATAGCAACAACTTGAAAATGCGGAGCTAGTAATCTGGCAAGTTCGCCCATTTCCAAGCGCGTCGAAACAGTGCTGAAAGATGGTAGTAGCAATAGCGGTGAACCTTTACCAAGGGTTTCATAAACAACGCGCAATTGCTGATTTTCCCAATTCCAGAGATATTCTTGAACTACTCCACCAAAGCCAATAGCAGCAGAGCTGGATAATAAATTTGTTGACATGAGACTAAATTTATTATTAAGAAAAGTAAAGCAGAGCTATTTCATTTTCATTTAGTCCGCCTCAGAATGAATTGTGAGTCTAATAGCGAAAGTCGTCTAAAGACGACTGGCAAAAGATTATAGTCCGTTTTAACGGACTTGAGCTATTAGCCCCGAACTTCAGTTCTGGGCGGTTTCTGTCTCGAACGAAATAGCAATGGAGACACGATTAATCGCGTCTGTCATTTGTTTAGTTAGGCAAATCTAACTTACATTCCAATGCTTTTTTTTGCATGGTTTTAAAAATGTTGTAAAATCCATTAGCGCGGGAAGGTGTAAGACTAACGTTTAAACCTGTTGCTTGAATAAAATCTGGGGTAAGTTGTAGAATCTCAGTCGGCGTTAGTCCATCCAATCCTTCAACCAGAAGCCCTACTAATCCTTTGGTTAACTGCGAATCGGAATCGCCCTGATATACAACCTTCTCGTCGTCTAACGCTGCTGTGATATAAACTTGAGACACGCAACCAGGAACTTTATTTTCGGGTAATTTATCAGCTTCTGGGAACTCATTGAGCTTCTGAGCATACCAGATTAGCTGTTCGTAGCGTCGCTTCGGTTCGGAAGCGCGTTGAAAGCGCTGGACAATTTTAGCAAGCGCAGGTGGCAAAGAATCTAGAGTTGAGGACATAACAGAAGCTGCAAATGATCGGTCTTACCTTGAGTGTAAATTATCTTTCGGGCGATGCCTACGGCAGGTTGCGCCTACGCGCCGACCGTTCACCTTGCTATATCTTGACTATAACTTGTCAAATCCAAATAATTACTGCGATCGCATTCACATCGGCTAGGTTTTTTAATGCCTATAATCACAAAAACTTAATTTTCTTATAAGTACAGCATCTTATTAATTAGTAGCCAATTCTCTGCGTACCTCTGCGCCCCTCTGCGTTTAAATTTAAACCCTCAATTTGTCACGATTTAGCGATGCGATGCCGTACCACTTCGTGGAAGCAAGCTACGCGGAGCGCGATGCCCTGAGCTTGCCGTTCGCGGAGCGTCTCGTAGAGAAGGGTCTCGTAGAGAAGGCGGGCTGTGCTTACGCACTTACAAAATTAGCTGCAAGCAGATTTTAACTAAGCAGCTAGATAATAATTAACAATTAAAAATTAAAAATCAAAAAAAATTCTGATTTTTAATTTTTAATTTCTCTCCCTTAAGGATTAATTCGTAGTTTGTGCTGCTAGCATCTGCTTCAGCTTTTCTAATTCCGAAGCCCAACGAGGATCTGGACGAATAGCGTCTGAATCAGTAGTCGTGGTGCTGGTTTCACGAGAACCTCCGCCACCTGAACTGCCACGGCGAGGCTTCTTGGAGCTTTTCTCACGACGGCTACCTTCTCCTCTGGTGGGGCTAGGAATGGGGGTACTACTACTAGCAAGAGTAACTGGTTTAGGAGCTTGCTCTTCGCCCTCTTCACCCTTGATACGAGGTAATGCCTTCTCTAGCTTAATGGGAGTGTCTTTGAACATCTGACCATTATACTTTTCAATAATTTCGTCAGCTTGTTCGTCGTTGTTGACTGTAAGAAAACCAAAACCACGGCATTTGCCAGTTTTGCGGTCTTTAATTAATTTAGTAGTTACAGCATCACCTTCGGCTGCAAAAACGGCTTGCAGATCTTGACGATCTATTTCATCTTTAGGCAAATTACCTATATATAGGCGAACGGACATGAACTATACCTCCAGAGTTGAATGAACATGGCAAGGCAAGAAAACAATCATTTAGCTTTGACTTTTAAATAGATGCTATTGATCAAGACTGCCATTAACCAATTTTTTTGCTCGAAACTGTCAACCTATACAAGAATACAGTTTTTCGTCGGGATCAAGCTTGTTTAATCCAAAGGCTCACAATATCGTGAGCTAATAACACCTTAATTCTAAGAATTGTAAATTTAATACCCTGCTGCCTGCTAAAGTAAACGCTTTCTTCGATGCCGTTTTTCGCAGAATCAAATACCATCCTTTAGATTACCACGGTATTTTCTACGTAGCTAGTTTAGCGCATACATTTCCGACGTTAGTATGATCGCATCGTAACATAAAACACATTTTTTTATTCCAGGGGGCATATATTTCAAACAAAAACCAGCCAGTGGCTACTTAATTTACTGCTTTATTGGGAAAATCAATGGTATAGAGCGGGAGAAAAAGCATCCGAATTCATAACTAAGCGGTGCTGCTGAGTTACAATCGGCTGCTTTGATTTGTGTAAATAAATGTAACATTTGGGAACCCAACCTGCAACTTTTGTTTACATTCCGATTTGTCCTTTGTCCTTTGCTAATGACCAATACTTCTCTACGAGAGGCTGCACTTCTCTACGAGACGCTGCGCGAACGGCAAGGCTCAGTGACCACGCCAACGGCTTCTCTACCAGACGCTGTTCGCGTTCGCTCAGTACAAGTGCCCAATAACTAACCAGTGAGAAAAACGTATGCGCCCCAAGCCTGTGCTGCAACTGCCAAAAAAATAGACCAAATGGGATGAGGGCTATGAATGGTTTTACCACTTTGAGTTTCCAGGGTTTGGATATCGATCCAAGGTGTTGCTCCTCGCCGGAACCAACCTGTGACAATAATTTGTCGACCGATCATATCCTGGTGATTAACTGACTGTCCTAGCCAAGAAATGTGGTGTAATTTCACTAAACCCGCACTCGATTGGAGGATTAAATCTTGCGCTAGGGAGTTGCTAGTGCCTTGACGACCTAATAATTTGCCCACAAGACGCACGCTGTTGCTGTCAATGGGTAAGGCAGAAGGGTCAGATAACAGATTAGGTAAGCTGTTGTCAGTTTGCACAGTGGCAGGTTTAATATCCGGGAAGAAAGGATTAATCCGCATCACTGTACCAATGCTAAAGCCAATCAGAAGGCAGCCTGTAATGAAAGACCAATCTTCATATATCCACTTTAGATTTAAAAACTTGAGTGCGAATGCTAGTTGCCACGTTAGCCAGACCAAAGCTGCAAACAGAAGCCCTAGAGGAATTCCCAACCAGGGAGCGATTTGTAATAAGAAAGACTGACGCTTAACCTTTGATGCTTCGCTACTAAAATGTACTTCGGTGTCTAGATGCCAGTGACGGGCTATTTGGCAGAGGCGTTCAAGGCGATCGCCGATTAACGGATGGCTATTATTAATCGTAAACCATCGGCGATAGGGATTGGCAGTATCCCACTTCAAAAATGATTCAAAAGATAAATTACTGGCAATAGTACCTAAAGAAAGGCTCTGTTGGTGGCTAACTGGTGTCAGAAGATTTAAGCTTTCTAGTTGCCAACTGGTGTGTTCTTGTTTTTCGATATCAGCTGCAATGCCAATGGCAATTTTGAGTAAAGCTCGAATTAGCGCATTCGGATTACCAGTAATTTCAGCCGCGACGCGATCGCTATAATAAAGCCGCAACCGCGACAACCACAATCCAGTCCCAGTCAGCAAACACCAAACCCCATAAATTAGACTAGCCAGAATTGTCAGCGGCGATCGCCAAATCCCTGATATTTTGTCTCCCCACTTCGAGACTTGCTGATATAGCTGATAAGTTGGTAGTGTCACTAGCAGCAACAAAGACATCACAGCAAAATCCCAGTGAGCAATATGCCCTAACTGCGTGGCGTAAATAGTGGCGATTTCATCATCTGCTAGTTGTTGTAATAACCCCTGACTCACAACAATCCTGGCATTACGTGGTAAACTACCATAAGTCAGGATAATTGGTGCAGCCATTGGTAAAATCCGCAATTTGGGTAACGGCCAGTGTCGTTGTTGGCAACAACGTTGTAGCACCCGCACAGCTTCGCGGCTATGAACATTCAATACATCTTTAGAAAATTCTCGTTGACCATAGAATTTCGCCAATAGCAGATCCAGCAACCAAGGTGATAGTCCGATCAAAATCACCAATACTATTAACAATAATTTAGTAGGGTCGCGGTATAAAAGCTGCAACGGCTCCAAATATGGCAATTTGACTAAAGTCTGGTTGATAAATCCCATTGCTAACTTCAGGATTGCCCGGATCAGCCAAAACAGGGCGATGAATGTTCCTGCTGTCAAGAGCCGCAAGGGAATTAATTTCGGTTTATGTAGGGGTTGCCATGCTTTGGCGCGTTGTGCTTGCCGCCAATAAATAACCCCGAATAATTTAGCTTGGGTGCGAGTAACGGAACCCATGAAACCGTTTAGGGGCGTAGTCGGTGGTGGTAGTGGTGTCGCTACTGTAGCTTTGAGTCTAGCTAGTGGCACCATCGCCGGGGTGTCGTCGCTCTTAGTTTCTATTACTTGATCATTTGGTTCCTCTAATGTCGGAGTTACCGGGGGGGTAACTGGGGTTGAATCTGGGGTTGAATTATCAAAGGTAACAAATCCAGTTTCGACATTTTTTGATTCTTGATCAGGTTTTTTACGTTTTGTCAGGTGTTCGAGAGCGCGTGTTGCCCACTCTTGAACTTGGGGATTGTTACTCTCAATGAGATTTTGGGAAATAGCGATCGCTTTGGAAACTTCGCCAGTGCGAGCATAAGCCATCACTAAACCAACTTGGGCTTGTAAGCTAGCAGTCGCATTGCTTTGGCTGCTAGCAATCGGTTCGAGTTGAGCGATCGCTGTTTGGTAATTTCCCTGCTTGAGGGCAATTAAACCAGCCTCCAAAGACGATTTGGCGTGTGAAGGCATAGAAATTTTGGCACTCCAATCTCTTCTAAGTGATCCACCTTTGTGCAAAAGCGCGAACCTCGGATGCCGTGGAACTCAACCGCGCTCAAGTTTTCCTTGTCAAGTGAATTATTCCTCCACCGGTTGTTGACTAGAAAAAACTGGAGCGATCGCGCTTAATTTGAACTCTGGATGATCGCCCAATAATTGTTGGCAATTCCATTCATTGCGGAATAGTAACACTGGGCGTCCCATACTGTCTTTAACTGTAGTGGTATTGAATATCCGTCCCACCTTTTCTAATGCTTCCCAACCACCCTCAACCCAACGGGCGACACTGTAGGGCAATAACTCTAATATGGTTTCAACACCATACTCATTTTGTAAGCGAAACTGCACCACCTCGAATTGCAACTGACCCACCGCCGCCAAAATTGGATCGCGCTTGGCTTCATCAGTTGAATACATAATTTGTACAGCACCTTCTTCGCGCAATTCCGCAACGCCTTTTTGGAATTGTTTAGACTTCGAGGGGTTGGGATTCCTGAGAGACGCAAACAGTTCCGGCGAGAAATACGGAATGCCCTCATATTCGAGCTTTTGTCCCGTGTAAATTGTATCCCCGATCGCAAAAACACCGGGATTGTTCAAACCGATCACATCGCCAGGATAAGCCACATCAATCGATTCCCGCTCTTGGGCAAAGAGTTTTTGCGGGCGAGACAGACGAATGGATTTACCAATGCGGGCGTGATTCACCATCATATCTTTTTCAAACTTACCAGTGCAGACCCGGATAAAAGCGACGCGATCGCGATGCTTCGGGTCCATGTTCGCTTGCAGTTTGAAGACAAATCCCGAAAACTCCGGGTATGTAGGGGCAACTTCGCCAACACTGCTGTAATGAGAACCGGGTTTCAGGGCATAATCGAGGAAGTAGTTGAGAAATAACTCTACACCAAAGTTAGTCATGGCGCTACCAAAGAACACAGGCGTCATTTTGCCTTCGTGTACCAACTGCAAATCTAACTCTGGGCCAACTCCTTCTAACAGTTCTAAATCATTTTTCAGTTGGTAGTAGAGTTCTCGTTCTAGCTGCTCCTCTATTCTCGGATCACCTAATTCCACAATCGTATCACGGGCTTCTCGGCTGCCGTGGGCGCTGCGTTCAAACAGGTGAATTTGTTGCTTGTGTCGGTCAAAAACACCTTTAAAGCGATCGCCCATACCAATCGGCCAGTTTACCGCATAGGTTTGCAATCCTAATTCTTGCTCAATTTCATCTAACAGTTCCAGAGGTTCCCTCCCTGGGCGATCGAGCTTGTTGATAAATGTAAAGATCGGGATACCCCGTAACTTACACACTTCAAACAATTTGCGGGTTTGGGGTTCCAAACCTTTTGCCGCATCAATCAGCATTACTGCATTATCGGCGGCAGCGAGAGTGCGATAAGTATCCTCACTGAAGTCTTGGTGTCCGGGAGTGTCTAATAAATTTATTTGACACTTCCGGTATTCAAATTGCAACACAGTGGAGGTAATGGAAATACCCCGTTGTTGTTCCATCGCCATCCAGTCAGAGGTAGCCTTACGCTGTGCCCGTCGCGCCTTAACCGCCCCAGCTTCGTGAATTGCACCTCCGTATAAGAGTAGCTTTTCTGTTAGTGTAGTTTTACCCGCGTCCGGGTGAGATATAATCGCAAAGTTGCGGCGAAGTTCAACCGCTTCAATAAGTTCAGACTCAAGTTCAGTAGACATAAGTGTATTTGTTTGTTAGCTAACTTAATTTTTTTGGACTCTGGCAAGTCTTTTAATCTTAAGACAACGATGCTCGTGATAGGGTCGTAATATAACTAACAATCTGACTAAATAGGAGAAAGCAATGTACGACACAGACAAGCGAAAGCTTCTATCTGCCTTGTCTCATGGAGCGATTTTTTTCAGCACGACATTGGTATCTGTAGGTATACCTATTGCCATACTGCTCGTGTCTGACGATCCTGTTGTGAAAGAAAACGCCAGAGAATCGATAAATTTCCACTTTAATGTCTGGCTTTATGCATTCATTCTAGGAACACTGTTTTTTCTATTTGGTTGGTTGGTGCTACCACTATTAATATTGGGGCCACTAGCCGGTCTAGGATATCTATTGCACTGGGGATTAACAATTTGGGCGCTCATCGGAGTTTTTAACAATCCTGATATACCCTTCCGTTATCCCTATATTTTCCGAGTTTTTTAACAAAGATTTATCAGGATTGGGGATTGGGCATTGGGCACTTGTACTGAGCGAACGCGAACAGCGTCTCGTAGAGAAGCCGAAGTATGGGGCATTGGTAATTGTCAGTTATTTTTTATTAAGCTGTTGTGCCTTGAGTTTGCACACACCCAATTACCACAATTTTTGCCAATAGAGGGTCTTACCATTTTGAATTTTGTCAGCGCAGCGTTAGCGAGTCCGCGTACTCTTACAGAGAAGCAAGCTACGCTTTTAGCGTCTCGTAGAGAGCGTCATTTTGAATTTTGAATTTGTTCGTATGTTGTTTTTTTTCCAGTCCGTCGGATAGGTGCAACCAAGCTGTAGAATACAAAATTGCCCCACAACTTGATTAAGAGTAGGGCAAAAGACAGTTAAGCACTGTTTGTAGTCTGTCTGACGGCAGGAAAATTTTAGCCTGCTTTTGTGACGCTTTGTTTTGTGTCCATTTGCGTTGTTTTTCTTCATAAAATTTTATGTTTCCTATACATCGCCCCCGTCGTCTGCGTACTCATCCCCAACTGCGCCGGATGGTTCGTGAAACTGTTTTGACAACAAGCGATTTAATCTACCCATTATTTGCCGTACCGGGTGAGGGAATCGCTAATGAGGTGAAATCGATGCCTGGAGTCTACCAACTTTCGGTAGATAAAATTGTCGAAGAAGCAAAAGAAGTTTATGACTTAGGAATTCCTGCGATTATTCTATTTGGGATTCCGGCTGATAAAGATTTGGATGCGACTGGGGCTTGGCATGATTGCGGTATCGTCCAAAAAGCTGCGACTGCGGTAAAAGCAGCAGTGCCAGATTTGATTGTAATTGCTGATACTTGTTTGTGTGAGTACACCAGTCATGGTCATTGTGGTTATCTGCAAGTTGGTGATTTAACAGGACGAGTTTTAAATGATCCAACACTAGAATTGCTGAAGAAAACAGCAGTTTCTCAAGCAAACGCTGGCGCTGATATCATCGCGCCTTCGGGAATGATGGATGGCTTTGTCCAGGCAATTCGTGTGGGTTTGGATGAAGCCGGATTTCAAGACACGCCAATTATGTCTTATGCTGCTAAGTATGCTTCGGGTTATTATGGCCCATTTCGGGATGCAGCAGACTCGACACCGCAATTTGGGGACAGAAGAACTTATCAAATGGACCCAGGTAATGCCCGCGAAGCCCTTAAAGAGATTGAATTGGATATCGCTGAAGGTGCTGATATGCTCATGGTTAAGCCAGCCTTGGCATACATGGATATTATCTGGCGGGTGAAGGAAGCGAGTAACTTACCAGTTGCGGCTTACAATGTTTCTGGCGAGTATTCGATGGTGAAAGCTGCGGCTCTCAATGGTTGGATTGATGAGGAGCGGGTAGTTTTGGAAACTTTAACTGGGTTTAAACGCGCTGGTGCAGACTTGATTTTAACCTATCATGCCAAAGATGCGGCGCGATGGTTAAAGTAAGGTGGGCGATTGAGTAAGTATTTAAGAAATCTCACGCAGAGGCACAGAGTTGTGTTTTGGTGTCTAGGCGTGAGATTGTTATATTTTGCCTTGGGCTAGTGCGAAATTCAAATAAAATTTAACTAATTCGCGTTATACACGTCATACGTGTATTGCGAGTATGACAAAACTATGCTCAGTGTCAGACTGGACGAAGAAACAGAAAGCCAGCTAGCCGATATTTTGGCTCATGAGCAAACTGATAAGAGTGAGTTGATCCGACGCTTGATTGCTGAACGGTGGCTAACCTTACAAGCGGGTAAAACTTTGGTTGAGAGGCGGGGTGGACACCCTGAACATCTGTTGCAAGATGCACCAACGGATTTATCGGAACGCTCAAATCGGAAGAAAGCGATCGCTCAATATCTCAACAAGCGCCACCCATGACCTACTATCCGCTTATACTCGCGGATAGCGGGTTTTTGTTTGCGTACTACAGCGCCAGAGATCAGCATCACCAACAGGTGCGTCGCTTCTTTGAGAACTGCACTTCTAGGCTAGTAACTACGCCCATTTGTTTTGCAGAAGTGGTGTGGTTGCTCAACTTTGATTGGCGTACACAAAACCAGTTTTTTCTAGACGTTGCGAAACAACTCTACGAGTGTGAGCAATTATTGCCGCAAGATTTTTCGCGGATTGCGGAGTTGAATACTCAGTACAGAGATTTACCAGGGGATTTTGCAGATTTATCCTTGATTGTCATTTCGGAACGCTTAGATATTGTTGCGATGCCTGCGGTGGTCACTGAGCTTTGTCGTTGGCGCAGCCTCTGGTAGAGAAGTGCGGGCTACGCCTACGCTACTTTGGATAGTGATTTTGATATTTATCGGCGTTATCGCAAAAAGCCTTTTGAGCGGGTATTTTAGGGATGCGATCGCAAGCGAAACATAGTTAACATCAAAATATGAAAAAGAAGGTTGTCAATTATGGATTTTGTGATCAAAGTGATGCCCAAAGGTGAACTAGAACTACCAGATGAAATAAAAGCACAACTTCGTCCTGGTGATGAATACGAGGTTTCTCTGATAGAAGACTCTATTGTTTTAAAAAAAATACAGAAAGATTTAGACATAAAAGAATGGTTTCGTATAATTGAGGAATTAAGCCCTGACCCCAATCAGCCGACTCTTGAAGAAATTAGCAAGATAGTAAAGGAAGTGCGACGGTAATTCCGCCCAATTCAATTGTTTACTAATTTTTTTGAACACAATTTCATCTTCTGTAACTAAAACTTCATACTCAGTACAAGGCTGAAGCCTCACCAACACCTCTGGCGGGATTTCGAGTTTTCCTTCAGCCGTCACTTTGGCAACAATATTTGTATTCATAGTTTAAATTTTTCCTCTTTCATACATAAATTTTATCCTCATCTCCCCACTTCCTGCTAGAACCCTAATTTCTTAGGATGTACTGACTGATAATTTCTTTTAATTCTTGAGGCGATTCGTTAGCAATAGCTGCTCCAAAATTAGGACGGATAACCCACCACCAAAGCAGTGTTTCCAAAAGACTTGTTGGCTCATCATTAGGACACCATTCAACATAACCTTCATTCACACCAATGAGATTGGCACAAAGTTCATTAGCTATGGCGACACGTTCATCTAGTTTTTCAAACTGTACGATATTTTGCCAACTCACCTCACGAGAAATTGAGTTTATAATTGCTTGTAAATCTAGAGTAAGCATTAAATAGTCCCTCCAAAAGCTCTAATAACCCTCATGCCGAAATCTTGTTGTGCTTCAAATGACTGAATACTGAGCTATTCTCTAACTGTAATATTTGATGACTGTGTAATTTCTGCTTGTACAGAATTGTAAAAATTAGTTATTTCTTGGTGGATTGAACCTTTCCCATGTTTAAGGCAGACTAAATTTCCTGTATTATGAATTGCTTCCGCACCAAATCTTTCGATGTTAGAAGTTGTTTGTCCAACAATATGATGCCAAGCTTGTCCAGCACTAGCCGCACCCATTGTTCTTTTAAATTCACCAAAGGTTTTAAAACCTTCTCCTTCTCTTTTAGGAGGAATTTCTGTTCTTAATACTAGTTCTTTTGCTAGTATTTTTGCTATTTCTTCCCTGCTTTCTTGTCTCACTTGTAGTACAATTGTGATTTTATTTTTCTATTTGGTCAATCAGCAGGGATTGAATGGTTTCAGCAACAGTTTCCTGGATTAGTAGCTTGAGTTCTTCAATAGTCAAATCTTTGACTTGCATGGGGTCGATAAATAGTAACTGTTTACGTTTTATCTTACTATAGGAATACTAAATGATTCGTAAGAGACAAGTCTGTATAAATAAACTCCGTATCTATTGCAGTTAAACGTGGCAGTTTAGGCAACTTTTACCTCGAAGGTTATTGTGAATATTTCCTTGTTATGAAGCGCCTGTTTTTCTGAATTTTACAAGGTTTCTATATAATTCTCTATCCAAATTGACTCTACAACTCACAAATCAAAACCTCACCCTTGCTTTACCCAAGGGTAAATCTTTCCCTTTCCTTGGCAAGGAGAGGGATGTCCGTTAGGACAGGGTGAGGTTTTTCAAGATTTTTGGGTAATTCGATGACTTGTGTGTACACCGTAGGGTTTAGGACGGGGTGCCAAACCTGACGAAAGCGGCTCTAGAGGCATTCCTACAGGAATAGATAACCGTACCCTGATGTTGAGCCAAAAATATCCTTACGAAGATATAGCGGAAGCCGAGGAAGTTTATTATGGAACAGATTTCAAGGAAAGTAAGGAGCTTAGTCCTAATGATTGGGCAATTCTGAAAATTAACCAACCTCTAGGTCGCAAATACGGTTATTTGGGATGGAAATCGATACCTTCTGCTACGCTGGTTCGCAACGAAAAAGATTTCTTTTTCGTTGGTTATTCTGGAGATTTCCCTACCGAAAAGTATCAAAAATATTTCAGTGCTGGGCCAGGATGGACGGCAAGTTATGAGGCAGGATGCAGTATTGTCGGAGAAGAAGATGGTTTTTTATTACATGATTGCGCCACTGCTGCTGGTTCTTCGGGTAGCCCCATTGTTGGCGTAATTGGTGGCGACCCTTATATTGTGGCTCTGAATAATGCTGAAGCAAAAAATCTCAAGACTGGACAAGATATCATCAATTATGCGGTAAAAATTTCTACCATCGAGGAGGCTTCTCGGGGAAATTAGATAGGCTTAGTTGTCTGTCAATCGAGCAACAATTCGGGTTATGAAGTAGAAAAGGAGTGCGATCGATCGCACTCCTTTTAGTTATCAGCGCTAAGTTATAAAATCTTAATTGGTAGGTGGTTCAACTGCTAATTTTGGCAGTGCTAAATTCAGTATAATTGCTTATTTGCAGTTGAAATATAGCGGTCTCGGCCCTTGTGAGATACAAGAACCCCACCCCCAACCCCCTCCCCGCAAGCGAGGAGGGGGCTATGACATATTTCATGTGATTAGGAAACGCTATAGCTGATTGTCCCCGTGATAGTGGAAGGCGATCGCTGATAAAATTTTGTTGGAGGGTTGCGATCGCTTAAGCTTGCTTTCGTAGTCTTTCTAAGTTTTGTTGATGCAACTCTGGGAAGTTTTCTAAATCATCTATTGACTGTGGAGCAGGGAAGATTACAGCGTCTTCAGAGGTGAATCTATCTAAATAAGTTTGAAAGGCTTGATCATCTTCTCTGTGGTCAAAGATATATTGACGCAATTGGGCACGGGGCATTGTCAGAAAATCTGGTTTACTCATACATATCTCCACTTCCCGTTTAGGTAAATTATAATTTCATTTTCTTGACCAGCGAGAATTACAATATTTTTTGTTCGTTCATCAATTCGCACTCAAAACACCGATAAATACATTTTAGTAGCCCAAAAACTTAAGATAAACAACGTTATTAATTGTTCTACAGTAGGCATACTTAAATTATTGCCATAACAGATTTTTTCTTTAGCGTGACTTGAGTCAGGTTATCTTTCAACCGTGAAGTTTTATAAACACATTTGATGCATATTATCTCCGTGATAGTACAGGAATAAGGGGTTGGACTCGTTTGCCAGAGTGGAAGGCGATCGCTCCTAAAACCGATAAAATCTATTTGATATAGTTATGGCAATTACTCGCTCTGTGCTAGGGGCGGTTTATGCAAACAATCTCTAACTAGTGCGATCGCTCACCGTATTTGCGACAGCAGCACGATAAAATTCTAAAACCATAATCGTACTAAAAGGTCTAAATGGCAGAAACACTATTTTTCAACGCCTTACGCGAAGCCATTGATGAAGAAATGGCGCGTGACTCCAGCGTATTCGTTCTTGGTGAAGATGTCGGACACTACGGTGGTTCCTATAAAGTTACCAAAGACCTGTACCAAAAATATGGCGAACTCCGCATTCTAGACACCCCGATTGCCGAAAATAGCTTTACTGGGATGGCAGTGGGAGCTGCAATGACAGGGTTGCGTCCCATCATCGAAGGCATGAATATGGGCTTTTTATTGCTCGCTTTCAACCAAATAGCCAACAACGCTGGGATGCTGCGCTACACTTCTGGCGGTAACTTTAAAATTCCGATGGTAATTCGCGGTCCTGGAGGTGTCGGACGACAACTAGGGGCAGAACATTCTCAGCGACTAGAAACTTACTTCCAAGCTGTGCCAGGATTGAAGATTGTTGCCTGCTCTACACCAAGAAACGCCAAAGGACTACTAAAATCCGCTATCCGCGATGATAACCCGGTGTTGTTCTTTGAACACGTTCTGCTTTACAACTTGAAAGAAGATTTACCAGAAGAAGAATATTTACTACCCCTAGATAAAGCAGAAGTTGTGCGCCAAGGAAAAGATGTCACAATTATCACTTATTCGCGGATGCGGCATCATGTGCTGCAAGCGGTAAAAACTTTGGAAAAACAAGGTTATGATCCAGAAGTTATCGATTTAATCTCGCTCAAGCCATTAGATTTTGATACCATTGGGGCATCAATACGGAAAACCCATAAAGTGATTGTAGTGGAAGAATCGATGCGAACTGCGGGCATCGGAGCAGAAGTCATCGCCTCAATAAACGATCGCTTATTCGATGAATTGGATGCGCCAGTACTGCGGCTTTCTTCGCAAGATATCCCCACGCCTTACAACGGCAATCTGGAACGATTAACAATTGTCCAACCAGAGCAAATAGTAGAAGCTGTGGAAAAAATGGTAGCGTTGCGGGTTTAAAAGTTAAACCATGTCTATCTTGAAACCTGTAGTTCTTCGATGATCAAAAGGATTTGCCCTCATCCCCCAACCCCAAATCCCATATCTGGGATTCGGGGAGCCAGAATTTCAAAGTCCCTCTCCCAGATATGGGAGAGGGATTTAGGGTGAGGGCGAAAACTACGGTTCTCAACTTAGATGAGGTTTAGGAGTGAGGAGTTAATAATTTAATGATATTTACAACTCCCCACTCCCCATTCATAACTGTACAAAAGAGAGCTATTATAGCCTTTGTCAGTTGCGAGTTATAGTATGCAAAGACAGCGATCGCTATTAATTTTGATTGGAGTCCTGATAATCGCCGCCATTGTGGTGATTAATACAATTTCGATTCCGCTAGGACTGGACTTACGCGGAGGTTCACAGCTCACAATTCAAGTGAAAACAACACCGGAGATTAAGCAAATCACCGATCGCGAATTGGAAGCTGTGAAAAAAGTCGTTGAAGGCCGGATTAACGGTCTTGGCGTTTCTGAACCAGTCGTGCAAACTGTAGGGAAAGATCAAATCCTCGTGCAGTTACCCGGAGTCAGCGATCCACAGCAAGCGGAACGGGTTCTAGGGGGTACAGCGCAGTTAGAATTTCGCACGCAAAAGCCTGGTACGGAAACCCAACTGTTTGCTTTCCAAACATCACGAGCTGAATTGAAAGCAAAGCAACAAGATTTGAGAAAGAATAACGATCAAGCAGCAATTGTCAAAAATCAGCAAGATTTGCAGAAAAATAATCAAGCGATCGCTGAATTGTTTGAAAGCACAAACCCCCCACTCGCAGGGAAATTCCTCAAAGATGCAGCCGGTGAACCCACTCAAAACAACAATTGGAATGTTGCCATTCGCTTCGACCAAAAGGGTGGTGAACTGTTTGCCGAACTGACGAAAAAACTCGCCGGAACAGGACGCAGCATTGGCATTTTTCTAGACAATGAACTGATCAGCGCTCCCAGTGTCGGGCCAGAATTTGCTGCTAGTGGTATTAGTGGTGGTGCTGCTGTGATTACAGGTAGGTTTACCGCCCAAGAAGCTAACAACTTAGGTGTGCAGCTGCGGGGAGGTGCTTTACCCGTACCAGTGCAAATCGTCGAAAACCGCACTGTTGGGGCAACTTTAGGTAAAGATAGTATTCAACGCAGTCTTTACGCTGGTATTGGCGGATTGCTGTTAGTATTGATTTTCATGTTAGTTTACTACCGATTACCAGGGTTAATTGCCGACGTTGCTTTGATTATCTATGCGCTATTGACCTATGCGACCTTCGCTTTGCTAGGCGTGACATTAACTCTTCCCGGTATTGCTGGGTTTATCCTCAGTATCGGCATGGCAGTTGATGCTAACGTCTTGATTTTTGAGCGCACCCGTGAAGAACTACGCGGTGGTAAAACTTTATATCGTTCTATAGAGGCAGGATTCTACCGAGCTTGGTCTAGCATTTTAGATAGTCATGTCACATCATTAATTTCTTGTGCAGCACTGTTTTTCTTAGGAGCAGGTTTAGTTAAAGGCTTTGCTTTGACATTGGCGCTAGGGTTGGGGGTAAATTTATTTACTGCCATTACTTGTAGTCGCACACTGCTATTCCTATCATTGCAATTTCCCAACTTACGTAAGCCAGAGTTGTTTTGTCCGAATCTCTCAACGTCAATTAAATCTGGTGCGGAGGTGCAGTCATGAAATTTAGTGTGATCAAACAGCGAAAATTATGGTGGACAACTTCTGTCATCGCCACGATCATTAGCATCGTGGCGATGGTGATTTCTTGGCAACAACTAGGCGCACCGCTACGTCCCAGTTTAGATTTTGTTGGTGGTACGCGACTACAATTTGAACGCGATTGTACACAACCAAACAATTGCACTCAACCGATTGACATCTCTGATGTCAGGGAAGTAATTGACGCTCAGAAACTAAATAATAGTAGCATCCAAGTTATTGGTCAAAAGCAACAGGGAATATCGGTTCGCACAAAGACATTAGATGTCGAGCAACGCACCCAGTTACAAACAGCTTTGACTGAAAAAATTGGAGCCTTTGACCCGAAAGGCACTCAAATTGATACCGTTGGCCCGACACTTGGTCGTCAACTACTTTCCCAAGGGTTATTAGCTCTGGTTGTCTCCTTCGCTGCGATCGTTATTTATTTGAGTGTGCGGTTCCAGCTAGACTATGCAGTAATCGCAATTCTTGCCTTGTTCCATGATGTTTTGATTACGCTGGGTGTTTTCTCCATCTTGGGATTAGTCGCAGGTATTGAAGTTGATAGCCTTTTCGTCGTTGCTATTTTGACTATTACTGGTTTCTCGGTTACAGATACCGTGATTATCTACGATCGCATTCGAGAAATACTGCATCTACATCCTAACGATCACATTGACAAAGTTGTTGATGATGCAATCAATCAAACTTTAACGCGATCACTTAATACCACGTTCACGGTTTTGCTAACATTATTTTCTCTATTCCTATTTGGCGGCGAAACCCTGAGAAACTTTTCTCTAGCTTTGATTATTGGCTTCACGATGGGCGCTTATTCAAGTATTTTCCTCGCTAGTCCTCTTTTAGCTTGGTGGCGAGAGCGCAAAGGTCAAACAAATGTGGTAAACAACGCTGAACCGATTGATACATCTACCAGTTCCCAGGATAGTTAAACTTCTGTACATTTGACAAGAAATAACACGATTTGCCGACAAGCTCAGTGTCTTCAGACCTGAGTAGAGGCAAACGGCAGTTTTAACTGCCTTGAATATTTAGCCGTGGTGTGGGTCTTCAATATACTTTTTGATAACTTCACTACTAACATTTCCCGCACTACTAACAAAATAACTTCTAGACCACAGACTCGGTAATTTAAGGAGTTCTGGAAATTCTTTTCTCAGATAAAAGCTAGAACGACCTTTAAAAGCCTTTATCACTAGATGCGGTGCATCGGTAGGAGTTACCCCAACAAACAAGTGAATGTGATCAGGTGCTACTTCTAAATCGTGAATATCCCAAGCTTTCTCGTTCGCTAGTGTGTAAAATATTTCTTTAGCGCGTCTAGCAATATCTCCTATCAGTACTTTTTTGCGACGCTTAGGACACCAAACAAAATGTAAATTGAGTAAGTATTTGTGATGGTTGCCGCTTTTATACTCAGATAATTTCAGCATAATATTGTGTCGTTTTCTTGGTAAATATCAACATTTTTCTATTCTAATATGGTATTGTTGATATAAGAATAGAAAACAACAGAAAGGTTTAAATGTTTGGTTGTCAACAGGTATTGATAAAAGCAGACAAAAACGCGAAAGTGTCCACCGGGGAGAATCCCCGTGGCGCATTTCGCCTGCAAGCTGTCCTAGAGTTCGTGTGTGGAGAATCGGCTAAACTGAGCAACTGCGGCACATATTACGTAAGACAACTCTACTTCAAAACAGGTAAAATACCAAGCAAATTTGATTTACATAAATTGCTAAAAACTAACTCACATTTTCAAGCAATGTACTCTCACGTTGCACAGCAATGTTTAACAACAGTCGCCGAGTCTTTCAAGTCTTATCTGGGATTGGTAAAAACAGTAAGCCTTGGTTCTGTAGACCAACGTCCAAGACTTCCAGGGTATCGTAAAAGTGGTTTAGTTAGTATAACTTTCCCTCGCGCTGACGTTAAGTTAAAAAATGGTTTATTGCGCTTCCCCCTCGGTAGCAAAATTAAGATATGGTTTGGGCTAGATGCGTTTTATTTACCAATGCCATCAAACTTAAAATTTTCAGACATTAGAGAAATACGTATATTGCCTCGCAATCAATGCTTTTATGCTGAATTTGTTTATAAAATGCCTGATACTCAGAAACCAATAGTTAATAAGGAGAATGTTTTAGGCATCGACCCCGGTATCAATAATTGGCTAACTTGTGTCTCGAATGTAGGGACTAGTTTTATCATTGATGGCAAGCATTTGAAGTCGCTCAATCAAAATTATAACAGACGCATTTCAACGTTAAAAGAAAACAAGCCTCAAGGTTTTTGGTCTAAGCAGTTAGCCCACATAACCGAGAAACGCAATCGTCAAGTCCGAGATGGATTAAACAAAGCGGCGTGTAAAGTTATTAGACATTGTTTAGAAAAACAAATAGGAACTGTAGTATTTGGTTGGAATAAAGGACAGCGCCAAGAGATAAATCTTGGTTCTAAAACCAATCAGAAATTTGTGCAGATTCCCACTGCAAAACTCAAAGACAGGATTGCTCAACTGTGCAATTACTGTGGCATCAAATTTGTAGAGACAGAAGAAAGCTACACTTCCAAGTCCTCATTTTTGGATGGTGATTTGCTACCTACAATCGGCGGAAAACCCGAAGGGTGGCAACCATCTGGAAAGCGAGTTAATCGTGGATTATATCGGAGTGCCAATGGTTACAAGCTAAATGCAGATTGTAATGGTGCAGCGAATATTATCCGCAAAGTAGCGATGAAACTAGGAATAGTTCTTAGTGGAATCAGTAGGGTGTCTTTGTCAGCACCATTGAAACTTCGTTTGTGGAGTCTTCAAGAATCCCTGTCCCTTTAGGGCTGGGAGTGTCAAAATTGGGTTAAAGCATTTTCAATTGCTCACCCACACCTTGCAATTTTATTCTCCTATGGATCAACCGCAAGAACCATTAACTCCTGTCCCAGATTTTGATAAATCTGATCCATCGTTTGCTCAACAAGTAGAAAGGCTATACAAACTAACAGTATATGGCAGGTGGCTGTTTGTGGGCTGTTTATGGCTGACCATTGCGCCTCTTAGCTTGTGGGGTCTACGTGGAGAAATTTCTTTGTTGCAACAATATTTTACCTGGGTAGCGGTGCGATATGGACTCTTTTACCATCCACTGTCTACCTTCGGTTTAGCCTTTTGTATTGGGATGACGGCTGCTGTTTTAGTTTGGCAAAGTCGGAATATCCTACTCGGACTACCACAGCAGGAAAAACAACGTTTAGAAAAACAAGTTTATCGCATACGTCAACAGGGAGCAACTCATCCTCTGTGGAAGTGGGTTTGTGATTAATTTTTCTTTCTCGTTACATATATATATGGAGCAATTTCTAGCAAAATATGAACGAGTCTCAGATTCAATTTAGCGAACGCAAATCTGAAATTGACCTTTACCAACTCCAAGAACTATTAAACGTTTCAGCTTTCTGGGCAAAGGGACGCAGTATTGAAGATTTAGGTATAGCCATTGCCAATAGTGAGCCAGTAATTTTTGTCTGCGATCGCGATCAACTGATTGGTTTTGCTAGGGCAACATCTGATGGCATATATCGTGCCACTATTTGGGATGTTGTGATTCATCCAGAGTATCAAAATAATGGGCTGGGAAGCCATTTAGTAGAAACCGTTTTGAGTCATCCGCGTATGAGGTGTGTTGAGCGCGTTTACCTGATGACTACTCACCAACAGGGTTTCTATGAAAAGATTGGTTTCCAGCCCAACACCACCACTACGATGGTATTACACAACCAAGCTAACCTTGCTTTCGTTCCGGCTACAGAAGATCAGCTTCAGAAATCACTAGGGGGATAGAGATTTGTAGTCTGCTAACCTGCTGAAGTGGTTCCTTCGCAATGGTCGAGGGTAGAATTTCCAACTTTCCTCCCATAACTTCTACTAAAGTGTGATTGATTAATAGCCTCATTCCTGGGGAAAGAGCAGCATTTTTTTGGTCAATCTGGGTCAGATCATCTTCAGATTTAATCAAATCAATCGACTCGCTCCACAGTATGGCATGGGTTGGTACATCCAGCCAAATGTTGACAAAATTATTTGTAGGTAGGATGCTGCTGGAAATACAAATGCTGCCTTCCTCCATTTGACTAATAGCAGTGTCTATTAAACTGATCAATATTTGGCGGAGCCAGAAGTAATCTGCCAAAACATAAATTTCTGGGTCTGCGGGTAACAATTGCAAGGGAAAATTGCGATTAGCCGCCAGCATATAAGTTAATTGATGAACCTCCTCCAAAATTTGGGCTAACGGTGTAAGCTGAATATCTAATTTATTCATACCGTGTTCAATTCGAGCAACGTTGAGAATTTCATCCATCAGCTTCAGCAACTTCAGGGTTCGCTCCTGAGCTTGGGCAATAAATTCTCGTTCTTCAGCTGGATCTTCACATAAATCTGACAAAATTAACTGATGCAAGCCAATCAGACCATTGAGAGGCGATCGCAATTCATGAGTAGTCCGCGCCAAAAAGCCGGCTTTAAACTGGCTCATTTCCCTTGCCATTTGGTATGCCAGCTGCGTTTGCTGTAGCTGTTGCGATATTGGTGGGATATCCTCTTGATCTACTGGGGATAAGCTAGATGAAACATTTGGCGATGCCTGTGGACGTAGCCATCGCCCAAATAACCTATGTAAAACTATACCTAGTGCTATTCCGGCTCCTAGATATATCAAGTTGCTCCAATTCATAATCTGGCAATTATTAACTTGTTAATTAACCACAACAGCGCCAACTAAAGTTTCGGATTTCTCTGTTGTTCAAATCAGGAAAACAACATTATAGCTACCTATATCTGGTTATCACTCGAAATCTCTAACTTGATCGCACCTTGCCGCAAAATTTGCCAATTTATCCCTGTCCATTTAGCAACGGTGGAAGGTATACCCATGCCCAGCATTTCATTCTGATATTCTGTAGTTGCTAGAGTTAGAACCTGGGGAAACTGAAGCTCAATTTCTGCGATCGTTTGCAAAGGCGGCTGACCAGAAAAATTGGCGCTAGTCGTGGCAAGGGGGCCTGTTTGCGCCAAAATAGATTGAGCGATCGCACTGTTTGGGACTCGGATGCCAATTGTTGTCGAGTCGATGGGGTTGATAACTTTTGGTAGGCGTTCACTTGCTGGCAAAACTAACGTCAGCCCTCCTGGCCAATATTTATTTGCTACTTCCTGCCAAATTTTATACTCGTTTTCACTACCTTTGACATACGGCCACAAATCTTCAGCACTAGCAGCCATCAAAATCAAAGGTTTGTCTTGACTGCGTTGCTTCGCTGCAAAAATTAATGCTGCTTTTTCTGGTATGGCTGCAAGTGCAGGAACAGTATCCGTGGGAAAGCTCACTAAAAAGCCAGCGCGTGCGCCAGCTATTAGGTCTGTGAGGGAAACTCGCGTCATTTTTATAAAGTTAGGAGTGAAAAGTAAGTAATTTTTTGTATCTTCTTTCTAATAACTCATAACCCTTCTCTAGGAGACCCTTCTCTACGAGACGCTGCGCGTAGCCTGCTTCCACGAAGTGGTACGGCAAGGGCATCGCTCATCATTCCTAACTCTTAACTTTTATAAGCTAGGGCGAAGCGTTCAATTCCAGCTAAATCAGCGTGAATTTGAATATTGCAATAATTACCTTGATTTTGCAAAAGTTCTCGCACTGCATCCGCCTGTCCAGCCATCATCTCAATTAACCACACGCCACCCGATCGCAAATAACTAGGGGAGATTTCTATCAAATGGCGAATGCAATCTAAGCCATCCGCGCCACCATCCAAAGCTAGATGTGGTTCATGGTTAATTACTTCTGGTTGCAAAGTAGGTAAGGTACTGGTGGGGATGTAAGGAGGGTTAGACACCATACCACTGAACTGACCTTTTAACAATGCCAGTGGCTCCCACCAAGAACCTTGATAAAATTTAATCCGGTCAGCAAAACCCAAATTATCGGCGTTGGCTTGGGCGATCGCCAGTGCTGCTAAACTGTAATCAACTGCATGAATTGTTGCTTTTGGCAAGACATCTGCTAATCCCAGTGCGATCGCTCCACTCCCAGTCCCCAAATCCGCCCAGTGCCCTGAAGTATTGCTAGCAGATGCTTCAGCTAAATCAATTAAGCTCTCCGTCTCTGGTCTGGGAATCAAAACCGCACTCGACACCGCGATTTTAAACTGACGCCAAGGTGTAACTCCGGCAATATACTGCACTGGCAAGCGTTCATTTAATCGCCTCTGCCACAGTTGATCTAACTCTTGTAGCGGCAATTGCAGCTGAATTTGCGGCCAGTTTTTAAAAGACTCCAAAGCCAGTGTCAACCGGTCTAATCCAGCTACCTCTAGAAGCAGCCAGTCTACCTCCCTTGGTGGGACATCAGTGGCGATCGCGGCTTTAAAAGCTGCATTCCGCCACTGCCAAAGTTGTAAACCAGAAACTATCAGATGTTTCTCCCCCATGCCTCAACCTTGGAGTGCATATCCCTTATTTTTTAGCGGGCGCAGCAGCTGGTGATTGATTCGGCGCAAGCGATCGAATAAAATTGATCGACTCCCGCGATGGATACAGAACAATTTTATTTATACCAGGATCGTTGCTGCTATTGAGAGCCTCTAGAACACCGTACAAATCCACCACCTGAATTTCAGTATTGGCTCCTTCTTTGGGCACGGCTTTTTTGAATTCGTCTAATAGAGCCACTGCTTGCTCTTTTTCAAAAAAGAAAGGGATATAGCGCTCCTTGCCTTTGGGCACGGGAATGGTCAAATAGCTATTATCTTTCTTAAATTTGGGTACAAATAAGGGAATACCATTGAATTGCTTTCCTTGTTGACCATTCTGATTCAGCATACTTGTTGCCGAAGCTACCTGTTGTTGCGTCGGCACTAGAGTATAAATTACAGAGTCTGATTTCTTTTTGCTTTCTTGGACTATTTTATAGTAGTCTGCCAAGGACAAAGGTCTTACCTGTAGCGTGCTTGCCAACTGGGGGTTTTCTTTTTTGAGTCGATTGTCAAGGAATTTTTGAGCATCTTGCTTGCTAATAAAAAATCCTACTTGCGAGATCGTCTTGGATTCGTTTTTCCTCGAAAGAACCACGAATTCGCCTTTAGGATTGGTCAGCGTGAATACGGGTACTTCTTGGAGCTTTTTCACTACCTGATCTTGTGGCAAGGCGATCGCCTCTAGATTCCCTATTCCTGGTAGATTGCCTATTCCTGATAGTCCCGCTAAAAATATACTGCCAGCTATACCCAATGTTGCGCCCAAGCGGATAAATGATTTCATGACTGCTCCTCGCATCAATAGTCCAATTAAATTAAACAAATGGTTGGATTTGCACAGCACCAACTAGCTACAGTTATATAGCAATCTATTTCAATTGTAAAAAATTCGTTGTGCATGTTGAGGTTGAGTTTTAACCGTGAGGCAGCCCGGTCTTGTTATTCCAACAAAGAGGGACTGCCAAACCCTGAGGGTCGAGGGTCAAAATCTAAGATTCCCCAACTATTTCGGGTTGCTATAATATTTTTCACAAATGGACTATGCTAACGTTCTGTTTTTGTCGGTTTCGCTTCGCTATTCACTGTAAAATGCCGTAGATGCCTATTATATGTCTTCTTAAACAGTGAAAAGTCTCTCCATTTCTGGGGCTTTGGAGACTTTACTTAATCCGCCGTAACTGTTAACTATATTAATTAAATCGGGATGACAGGATTTGAACCTGCGGCATCCTGCTCCCAAAGCAGGCGCGCTACCAAGCTGCGCTACATCCCGTTACACTTACCTACTTTTTGCGGTTTGGTATTAACTTACGATCAAGGCGATCGCTATTTCGCAAAATGCATTAATTTAATCATATCAGATAACACGGCTTATGCCTAATCTTTTTTATCTTTTGCAAACACAATTATAGATTACATCGTTACACTGATAAAGGTTTTTTGCCGACTTAGTTTTACAAGATAAATATTATATACTTGCGCGTTCGTCGGCTGAACCTTGCAAAAACACATCAAAATAATAGATTTTTGCTATTATACCTGATTTTCTTGTGCAAATCGGGTTTTATTTTGATTGAGCGCTAGTGAGGATACCAGAACATACCTTTGATGCCTTCTGGATCAGCCATAAACCCCATAGTTCGGTAAAAATCTACAACCTGGGGGTCGGCAAAGAGAGTGACATTACTAATTTCTTCACTCCTAAGTTTTTTGAGAACGTATTTCATCAGTGCTTTACCCAGTCCTTGACTTTGAAAGTCTGGGTGAACTACCACATCCCAAATAGTGGCATTAAACGCGTGATCTGAGGTAGCGCGGGCAAAACCAATGAGCCGCTTTTGGTTTCCTCTCACCTGCCACATTGAGGCGACAAGAAAACTATGCTCAATAGCTTTTTTCACTTTTCTTAGAGGACGACGTGACCAACCAACTGCATCACAGAGTTCTTCTAGCTCATACAGGTCAATGTCTCGCTCCGTACTGAAGACGATACGAGCCTCCTTTGAAGAAGTTTCGCTAATGCTGTTGGGGTTGGAGTTGCCCGCAGTTTGCGCTGTATGCTCTTCAAAGGAGTTTGTCCTAGTTGTCGCTACAGATTCAGGAGTACTAAACCAAGTTTTCCAAAAACCCATGCCAACGTGGTTCGGGTAGTATAACTGAATTGGTTTCCACTCTCAGGAGTGTTGATTCACCTTTAACATAGCTACTCCCATTTACTACCCCTTACCACTCAAATTTTTTCGGTTGCTTTCGGGATTTGCAATGGCAACAGCCAGTTAAAGCGTGTTTCACACCAATCATTTTCAACTTTAGCATTTTGTTTTGACGTTTGCCCCGCCGTGAACGCACGGGAATTCTAAATATTACTTATAAACAATTCACTCATTGAAAATTCAAAATTCAAAATGGAAAACTTAATCTTGGCAATTGCTCGTATAGAGCTTAAATGCACGTTAGCTTAGGAGTGAATTGTATACAAGGGATTGGGCATGGGGCATGGAGCATTGGACATTGGGGATAAGAGAAGGTGTTCTCTTATCCCCAGTGTCCCCCTTGTCCCCAAGACCCAACACCCAGCCCCTAGTCCCCAGGTGATGAAAGCAAGCGAGTCTTACCCTTAACAATGGCTTCTGGTTTAAAATCTTCAACACTGGAACTCCTAAAGCGCTTTAACCGAGCGTTTCCCCAGTTTTATGAGCAATTCGTCAGCAGTGAGATTCAACTCCAAAATTTACGGCTAGCCTACCGTCTCTATAAAACTAGACGCGCTGTTATTGAGCTAAAACCGGAAGGTAGCAAAAGTGCCTTGCATTTTGCTTACCGCAACCAGTCTTTTCTCCTCAGCGATATTTTTGGTGTACTAGCAGCTTATGGGTTGACTATCCACGGTCTGAGTCTATACGGTCAGATCCGTCCGCCGATGTTAGTTTTTATTAAGCTGTTGGTGTCTCGTGGTAGTAAAGCCTTGACCGACAAAACCGCAGAAAATGTCTGTCGCGCGATTCGGGAGGCTTTAGGAGGTCGGTTTGAGGTAGAAGAGATGCTGGCAGTAGAATTCAATCTTGACACTGGCTTAGAGCAGGTACAAACTGAGTTCTATGTCGATCCGGTCTTTCATCTCCCTGCCCTAGTGATTGAAGCCGATAATCAACCAGGATTATTCTACAAAGTGATGTACGCCATTTGGCAGGAAGACCTGCTGGTAGTCAATGCCAATTTACTGGTTTGGCGCGGACGTACACGGCTAATTCTTTACTTGTTGGGCCCAAATGAAAGCCTCATTCCCGAATATCTCGGTCACAAAATTGCTGAAGGGGTGCGACAGAGGTTGTTGGGTAAATGATAAAAAACTCCACCCACAAGGGGATGGAGTTTTTAGTCATTGGTCATTGGTCATTGGTCATTAGTACCAATGACCAATGACGCTCATCGGCGGGGCGGCTATCCCTCTCCACCCCACTCAAGGGAATTGAGTTTCCCGCCGCTTTCAATAAAAGTGAGGAGTTATGAGTTATGAGTTAAAAATTAACAATTCCTCACTCCTAACTCCTAACTTCACTTCTAACTCTTCGCACTCCGTATTTAGTCGCACCCGCTCTTCGGGGTACGATATAAGTATGGCAACTATCGAAATCTTGGGCGTTCCACACGCATACGAGCTAACGGCTCCCACTTCCTGCCCCCATGCTTTAGTATTTATTCACGGTTGGCTCAATAGCCGTGGATATTGGCAACCTGTGATTTCCCGCCTCTCAGATGATTTGCAGTGCCTTTCCTATGATTTGCGGGGTTTTGGTGAATCCCAGTCCCAGGTAAAAACCGATTTTAGTCAGGCACAAACGTCTCTGAGTCTTATACCGATCTCCAGTAGTGCGGTTGGCTCACCTTTCGATTCTCTTTATACACCTGCTGCCTATGCTCAGGATTTAGCAATTCTGCTGAAACAACTGAATATTACTAGTGCTTGGCTAATTGGTCACTCCTTGGGAGGCACGATCGCTCTTTGGGGAGCAGATCAAATACCTGAATGTGTTAAGGGAGTTATCTGTATCAACGCTGGTGGTGGTATTTACCTCAAAGAAGCTTTTGAGCAGTTTCGCTCGGCGGGTCAGAAATTTTTGCAAGTCCGCCCGCGTTGGCTGTCCCAATTGCCTTTGATTGATTTGCTATTTACCAGAGCCAGTGTGGCACATCCTTTGGAGCGCTATTGGGCACGTCAGAGACTGATTGATTTCGTTGTGGCTGACCCGGAAGCATCTCTGGGAGCTCTGTTAGACTCGACAACTGAGGAAGAAATCAATCGTTTACCTGAGCTAGTATCCCAATTGAAGCAGCCAGTTTATTTTTTGGCTGGTGCCGAAGATAAAGTTATGGAACCCAAGTATGTGCGCCATTTAGCTAGCTTTCACAGACTGTTCCAATATTCTGGTGACAATGTTTTGGAAATTCCTGATTGCGGACACCTGGCGATGTTGGAACAGCCCGATGCAGTGGCGAATCATATCCTGTCGATAGTCAAAAGTCTATAGTTATTGGGCATTGGACATTGGATATTGGACATTGGGCATTGGTGCTTATACCAATTTAATATGAAGCTGCATAGAAAAGAGCTTCTAAAATAAAGTTATAAGAGGAGATAGACATTATAGCGGCTGCCATAATGGTTAGGACAAGTCTGTTATGAATAGCTGTGACAGCCGCTCTCTTAGGGTTTGCGAATGTCCTAAGCTGTCTGTCTACTGCTATACCTACTCAAATGTTAATTGCTCGAACAATTGTTGTATGCGAGTGCGTAAATCTTGCAAAGAAGAAAAAAGTTCATTGTTAAGAGATTTTTTGAGAAACTGCCAATGCCTTTCAATTGGATTAAGTTCAGGGGAATGAGGTGGTTGAGCCAGGGGAATAATATTTTCAGGCCAATTAATTGCACAACTTATGTGAGTTCCTCCTTATGTAATTGCGGCTAATTTGTGCTTATGTCATGTTATTTTGGCTCTTAAGCGTTAGTTTCCAACCATTCTTTTAGTAACTTATTGAGTGTCTCTGCCATTGACTTATTTTTTTGGTACAAGCTACTTTGAAATCAGTTTTCACTTCTTTTTCGATGTAGACGCTTAATTCTGCCATTCCCTTAGATATCTTTTTAGGAGATAGAGCTTTCTGCGCTTATGTCGATCCGGCTACTATTAAAAAACTTGATTGTGATGCCGTATTCGGTTATAGTCCGTTAAAACTGACTTTAGCTATTAGCCCCGAACTTCAGTTCTGTGCGGTTTCTGTCTAGAACAAAATAGCCCTGAATTTTGGTTTATGCCAAAATAGGGTAAGAGTTATTATTAACTAAATTGCTCAATTATTCCGCCACCTAATACTTTTTCCCCGTCGTACCACACCGCAGCTTGTCCGGGAGTGATGCTGATTTGGGGTTCATCAAACACCAAACGCACACGGAAGTTTTCCAAAGGAATCACCGTCACTGGTGTAGCCGTTGAACGATAGCGAATTTGCACTTGGGCATGAATTGGGGTCGATGGTTCGGCAATAGAAACCCAGTTTACCCGATTTATAGTGCATTCTGGCTGAGTTACCTTAGTGCGATCGCCTACTACTACCTTATTACTTTCCGCATCTAATTCAATCACATACAACGGTTCGGCAGCAGCAATCCCCAAACCTTTGCGCTGTCCAATGGTGTAGTGATGCACACCATCATGCTGTCCCAAAACTTTGCCTGTGACATCGACAATATCGCCTATTTTGGGAGCTAAATATTTATCTAAAAATGCCCGCATGGAACCGTTACTTTCCACTAAGCATAAGTCTTGACTTTCTGGCTTATCAGCAGTTTTTAGTCCGTATTCAGTAGCGATGCGGCGGGTGTCAGTTTTTTCTAGTTCGCCTAGAGGAAATATAGTTGCTGCAAGTAAATCTTGAGACAAATCATAGAGGAAGTATGACTGGTCTTTGTTGCGGTCAACAGCCCTTAATAATTCGTAACGTCCAGTTGCTTCGTTATGGCTAATTCGGGCATAATGACCAGTGGCAATGCGATCGCATCCCAATTCTTCACGAGCATACTGCACCATTGGCCCAAACTTCACCGTTTTATTGCACTGAGAGCAAGGCAAAGGCGTAATTCCAGCACTATAACCAGTTACCAGGTAATCGACAATATGCGTCTGAAAGAGATCCCGAATATCTACAACCTGATGAGGAACGCCCAGTTGTTCACAGAGATCAGCCGCGTCAATCATACCTTCAGAGCAACATTGACCTTTGCCTTTCATTAGCCAAAGAGTCAAACCAATCACTTCATAGCCCTGATGGTGCAGGATAGCTGCGGCGGTGGAACTGTCAACGCCACCAGAAAGACCAACGACGACTTTTTTCATACAAAGCACGACACGATCGCTGCGTGGTTGTCCAATTGTAGCACACACTCTTTCATTGCCTTGCTACCAAAGCACTTCAGTTTTAAAGTCACCAAAGTAGCTCCGATATCGCTGTTCAATCTCCCATCGCCCTGATCTAAGATTAGTTACAGACGCATTTTTTGCCACGCAGATGGGTTAATTTGACGTTAACGCTATATAGTTGCTACAACGGTGAACTAATTAGTTCCTGATGGAAATTACCTAAAAATATTTTGATTATCTAACTACTATGTTGAGAGGAATACTAAGTCAATTGATGCGATTTAAGATGCAGCGCCAAAGTTCTGAGGGTTGGAAGCCGAATATTAGACTTTTCCCCTTGTTAGTGGGAGGATGGTTAATGCTGATTCCCGACTCTACACCAGTACAAGCACAAATCTACAACAGCAATGTGCTACTGGCTCAACAAGCAGGTGAAATTTTACCGCCACCGCCAATAATTCCCTTGGGTCAACAGCCATCACCGCAGTTACAACCATTACAAAACAATCAATTAGAGCAGAATTTTCAGCCCTCCCAACCATTACAAAACAATCAATTAGAGCAGAATTTTGAACCCTCTCAACCTGCACAGTTTAGTCAATCTAACCAGAACTTTGAGCGCTATTTAGTTTACGTTGATGGTAGTGATTTCCAGACGCTACAACAAATACGTCAAATTGAACCCAGTGCTTACATTCGCCAATATCAAGGACGGAATGTAATTCAGTCAGGAGTTTTTAACAAAGTATCTAACGCCCAACAACGAGTCAGTGAGCTACAGTCACGAGGTATATATAGCGCTCGGATTATCAGCTTCGCTAATGGACAGGAAATAGGTGTAGGCGATCGCAATAATCGCAATAATCGCAATAATATAACTGCTACTAGGCCAGTCTCTAGATATTATGTCGCCATTCCGACCACTTCAGAACAGTTACCTGCGATCGCAGCCCAAATTAGGCAGAATCTAGCCCGATTTACGTCAGATTTAGGACGATCTGGCGCAGTCCTCGAAAGGACGCAACCACGAGGTCCACACGTAGCAGTCGGGCCTTTCCCTGATCGATTCCAAGCTGAGGAATGGAATAAATATCTCCGAAATATAGGATACGCGAATGCTAGGGTTTATTACGGAAAGTGAATGAGAGACGCGATTAATCGCGTCTGTACAGGATTTGGGAGTAGAGACGCGATTAATCACGTCTGTTTGGAGGATTTGGAATTTAGGAAAAAATCTCAAATCCCAAATCAAAAATTGAATTATTTCCCACTCCCTAGATTCTTAACGTAGGGATTCAATAATTACTGCTGTTGTAATTAAACACAATAGCATAATTCCCAGTGGAAGCAAAAACTGTTGTAAAATGTACAGCAGTATGGGGATGATTTGTAAGATACCTAAACCACTGGATAGAAGGTAGGCGATCGCAATGCCAAATAGCAGCCACAAGAAATATTTCAAGGATTTAGAAGCAAAGCGAAATAGAAGCGTATCCTGATTGGTGTCCATAATTTTACTCACGAATTTAGCTAAATTTTTAACAGTGAATATTCTTTTTGATTTTCCATTGCTTTCTGAAAAAATCAGGTGATGAAAAATCATACCCAGTCGGAACAGTATTAGTTTTACAGGTGAAGAATTGCCTGATTGGATGAATTATTCCCAGACTGTTGCTGCTTTTGTAGATGATTTTGCTTGTGATAATTAGCTAATAGTTGGAACAAAATAAACAAGCTCAACAACAGCAGCAAAAACGAGCCTAAACCAGAGGGATACTTATTTATTTCGCGCTCAACACCACATTTGAGGCAGACATATCTATTGGGATTACCTGTATCTTGGGCAAAAGGGCACTGATTTTGATTGCAATCATGATGACAATCTTTGTCTAACATCATTGAACCTCCTGTAGGATAAAGACTTAGATACTTAGTTGTAAAGACCCTCTACAGAATCTAGTTAGTTAATACCTACTGCCTATTTAGTAAACACCACTTTCATCAGTCATTAATATGGGACAGTAACAAGTAATATCTGTGATTTACGGTTCTTGCAGTAGCAGCGCTGGTAAAATCTCTCCTCAACCACCTTTTATTCGCGCTTAACTTAACTTCGCCTGTATTAATTGCAATAGTAATACAGTCCAAAATGCTTTGCAGTTGGATAAAGTAAATACCCTACCGAGTAGGAAAAAGTAATTTGTACTATGATAGGTAGGAAAAAGTAGTAAAAATATGGTTATAATGAATTACAAATGATACATCAAGTTAACAAATGGGTGCAGAAGAAGCCTTAGAGTTTGTAGATAACTTGGTTTTTCTCACGACGGGAAAACACTTAGATAAAACTGAAAGGATTATCTTGCGTCATTTGTGGGAGGATGAAAAGCGGACTTACCAGGATATTGCCAACAGTTCTAGTTATACGGAAGCGCATTTAAAAGCAGTGGGTGCAAAACTTTGGCATTTACTATCAAAAGTGCTGGGAGAGAAAGTCTCAAAATCTACCTTCCAAGGCGTGGTTCAGGGATTTAGAACAACCCAAGAGTCGCAAAAAATTAGTAATATTCCCAATTTAGCGGGCAATGAGGCTAAACCCCAAGATTTAGATTCTAACTTTGTCGGGCGCGATCGCCAAATAGCCGATCTCCACACCCTTGTCAGTCGGGGAGCAAAAGTTATTCTCATCCAGGGTGAAGGCGGTGTTGGTAAAACCACCTTAGCACGCAAGTATTTTAAAACTCAAAAGTTTAATTTTTTACTGGAACTGTGGATGGCCACAGAAATCCAAAACATCACTCCTGTAGAGAGTGTGGTTGAAGAACGGCTGCGGCGAGACTTTAACGAAGAACCGGGACGCGATTTTGGCATCAACTTGGAGCGACTACGGCGGAAATTGCGAGAGCAAACTTCAAAAATTGGGGTGTTTATCGATAATCTTGAAACTGCTCTCGATAAAAATGGCAAGTTCCTAGAATATCGTCGTCCTTATGTTCAGCTATTGAGAGTATTAGCAGATGTCGATGTGCATTCAGTTACTTTAGTAACAAGTCGTGAGCGTTTGTGTGAGTCTAGTGTAGAGGTTAATCTCTATCCACTCGGAGGTTTAGATGATGAAGCGTGGCGACAGTTTTTTAGTCGTCGGCACATCAATTGTGATTCTACTATTCTGAGTGAAATGTGCAGAGCTTGTGGAGGTAACGCCAAAGCAATGCAAATTCTCCGAGGAGCAATATTGACAGATTTTCACGGTGATATATATGCTTATTGGCAGGATAACTGTACAGATTTATTAATAGAAAGAGAATTAAAAGATTTAGTCGCCAGTCAATTTACCCGTCTCCAAGAAAATGACTTAGAAGCCTATCGCCTCCTATGTCGTTTAGGATGCTATCGTTATCAAGATATTACTTCATTACCGATTGAGGGAGTTTTATGTTTGCTTTGGGATGTACTAGAACCAAAACGTAAAGGTGTAATTAAAGCTCTCCAAGATTTATCTTTAATAGAAGCGAAAAAAGGGCAATACTGGCTGCATCCTGTAATTCGTGATGAAGCGATTAGTCGGTTAAGGTTAGTTAGTGAAGAATGGGAATTAGTAAACCGAAAAGTCGCAGACTTTTGGACGCAACTAGTTGAAACAGTCAGAAATATCAATGATGCGTTGACGGCTTTAGAAGCTTATTATCACTATGTAGAAATTAGTGATTTTGAGCAAGCTGGTGATGTAATTTTACAAGGGCGAGGTAAACAGTGGAGTATAGGATTGCCTTTAGGTTGCTCGTTTTACCAACTGGGACTGCTCCAGAAAAATTTCTCTGTAATTAAACGGTTAATAGAGCAGATAAAATCGCCAGAAAGACTAATTAAACTTTACAATATACTTGGGTATACATATCAAATTATCGGGTGTATTAGAGAAGCTATAGAATGCTATGATAAATCAGGAGAAATATTAGACGAGTTAGATGAAAAGCCAACAAAAATCCCCAAAATTTCTATTTTGTTCAATGCAGGACTTTGCAAACTTGAATTATGGGAAATAGAAGCAGCCGAATATTGTTTCAATTCTGTTTGTAGCCTTGCTGAACAAAATACTAATCTTGATGATTAAATGACTTATGCTCAATGCTGTTTAGCTTTAATTAAGTCATGTGCTGGTAGCAGAGAAGATGCTTTTGAGCTTGCTGAAAATGCCTTTTCTACTATGTCATCATCAAGTAGAGTAACTTTATGGGGAATAGGGCATAGTTTAGTAAATCTCAGCTTAACTTATAAAAATTTAGGTAATCTGAAAAAATCTTTTGAGTTGTGCCAACGAGCTATATTTCATGCTGAAGAAAACAACTTTACCCAGATAAAAGCTAAAGCTAGAAGTTGCCTAGCTGTGCTTTATCGAGAACAGGGAGAATTTACTACCGCACTTTTTTATCATTTAGAAGCAATCGAAATCCTTGATAAAATAGGTGCTAAGTCAGACTTGGCTGAAGCTTATTATCAAAGAGGATTGACTTATCAAAGAATGGGTGAAATTGATCGGAGTAGGGAAAATTTTGGGCAAGCAATCGCACTTTTTAACGAAATGCAAGCACCCAGGCAAGTTGAGAAAATAGAAGCGGCAATGGAGTATTTTGAAACATAAGCGATACTATTCGATTTTTTGAATTTTGAATTGTTAAGCATCTTCTCGAATCATCTGGCTAAACTCATTGACTGCATCATATTGATCTGCCATGCGCGAATACTGCGCGAACAACTCTATATCTAAGTCTGGAAAATTCATCCCAGCTGACGTTATACAGCAAAACATAGGAAGTCTTTGGAGTGACAGGTTTGGCGATGACTGGGAAATTCATGGGGCGATCGCTCCTGGAGAGGTCTATAAGTATTACGATATAGTAATTCTAGGCAAAATAAAGCGATCGCTCCTACAGAGGTTTTATGTCCCTGACGCTTGAAGACTTGGAAAAAATGCAGCAACAGTATCCCGACTATTGCATGGAACTAGTCAAGGGTAATATTATTGTTATGAGTCCATCAGGATACGAATCAGATGAGGTCGCAGCTGAAATGGTAGCCCAGTTACGTAACTGGGTTAGACCGCGCAAACTGGGACGAACAGCAGCTTCTAGCGCTGGTTTCAGATTGCCAAATTTAGATTTGCGCGCACCGGATGCTTCATTTGTTTTAGCCGAACGCTTGCGTCGCAGTCCCAAGTCTTTTGCTCAATTGGCTCCCGATTTGACTGTCGAGGTGAAGTCCCCTAGTGATAAATTAGAGGATCTGAGAGCCAAGATTAAAGAATTTCTGAGTTTGGGAACTAAGGTAGGAATTTTGCTCAATCCAGATGAACGGATTGTTGAAGTTTATAACTTTGGACAAGAGGCAATAATACTTCGTGATGGCGATATTTTAACAGTTCCCGAACTGCTCCCAGGATGGGAAGTACCAATTGCAGATTTGTGGCCTCTAGAGTTTGACTAGGATAATTACGAATTACGAATTACGAATTACGAATTACGAATTACGAATTATTTTAACTTTCTGGAGTTTAAAAACTACCGAATATGGACGTGTTTTGGAATTGAAAAGCTTCTGGTCGTTTTCTGCAAGATGATATCGCTCTGGGGTAATTCTTGGCTCTTCAAATTCGTCCACAGAAAAACCTGCTGCCTTAAAAGCTTTCCAGTAATCGGAAATAGGACGATGAAACCAGATAAATGGTGTTGTAAAATGGTTCCAAGGTTGGTCATTGCGTTGCGTCCTTTCAAAATAAGAAGAAGCCCAACTATAGCAAACCGTCCCATCCTCATTTACAGTCGTCGAGTCGCCTTGGGGAAAGCAAGGATGTAAGAACACCAGGATTGCAATACCACTAGGCTTGAGAACTCGATTAAATGCCCTTATTGCTCCTTCGAGATCAAGCAAATCCATGAGAACGTAATTGGAGATGATCAGATCAAATTGTTCATCTGGAAGCGATTTGAGTTCAGTGCATGAATCCAAATGAAAATCTATATCTAGATTATTTTGGCTAGCTCTGAATTGGGCAATTTCGATCATTTGAGGTGAAAAATCTACAGCAGTTACACTGGCTCCTTTAAGGCAAAGCTGGCGTGCCAGATATCCTGTGCCACAACCAGCATCGAGGACAGACAATCCCGCAACATTACCAGCGAAACTCCATAGTACTGGATCTGAGTTGAGAATTCGATTGCCGTCGCCATCTTCGCCAACTTGAATATCCCAGTCTCTAGCTCTATTATCCCAGAGTTCAAGTATTTCTTTCTCGCTAATGTTTGCCATTATTTCTTCAGTCATATCTTCCTCCTGAAAAGAATAACTTAATTATTTTTACATAGATATCTGCTAAAAATTATGGTATTTTGCAGTCCTGTACTACATTGAATGCCCTATTGAATTAGGAGAGTAAACTCCAAGATCAAAATTTTACAAGATCAAGATTAAGTGGTTACGCAAAATTATTTAAGCTATAAATGCTAACCCAAAAGCTATAAACGATTCGCTACGAACTTATGCAAAGCTGTACTTAGCGATCGCAATTCCGAAAAAAGAATAAAACTATCAAGATTTGGCAACTACCATAGTGATTTAGTCCCTGATCAACTGAGTAACGGTAGAATATACCTAATTTTCGTACCTTCAAAAGCCAAACTATGACGATGCATTCTACACTCAAACGTGCATTTAATAACCGCCGCGTTCTAAAAGTGATCACCGGCTTAAATAACTTCGACGCCGCTAGTGTCGCCGCTACCGTTAAAGCTGCTGATTTTGGCGGTGCTACTTTTGTCGATATTGCCGCCGATGCAACCTTAGTCCAGCTAGCTAAAAGTTTGACAAATTTACCAATTTGTGTATCGGCAGTAGAACCAGATAAATTTGTGCAAGCTGTGGCAGCTGGTGCTGATTTAATTGAAATCGGAAATTTCGATTCCTTCTATGCTCAAGGACGGCGCTTTGAGGCTCCAGAAGTGCTAGCGCTGACTAAGCAAACCCGCGCTCTCTTCCCGGAAATCACCCTATCTGTCACGGTTCCCCACATCTTGGAACTAGATCAACAGGTACAGCTAGCAGAAGAACTAGTGAAAGCGGGAGCGGACATTATCCAAACCGAAGGCGGCACTAGCAGTAATCCAGTTCACCCAGGAACTTTAGGATTAATTGAAAAAGCTGCCCCCACCTTGGCAGCAGCTTTTGAGATTTCCCGCGTGGTGTCAGTGCCAGTATTGTGTGCTTCCGGCATTTCTAACGTTACCGCACCATTAGCGATCGCTGCTGGTGCGGCTGGTGTTGGTGTTGGTTCCGCCATTAACCAACTCAATAGCGAAGTCGCCATGATTGCTGCCGTGCGTGGCTTGGTGGAAGCGTTAGCGACTGCAAATGCAGTAATGAAATGAGTGATGAGTTAGGGGTGATGAGTTATGAGTTGAAGAAACTTTTATTTATTCAAAACTCCCAACTCCTGTACAGACGCGATTAATCGCGTCTCTCCCAACTCCTAACTCCTAACTTCCTTCAACGCATAAATCACCTGATCTTGCTGCTGTTGTGTGAGTTCTGGGAACATAGGCAAGGATATGACTTCATGGCAAGCTTGCTCTGCTATTGGTAAGTCCCCAATTTGATAACCCAGACTTTGATAAACTGGCTGCAAATGTAAAGGGTGGGGGTAGTAAATCATTGAACTCACGCCCTGTTCTTGCAATTGACTACGCAGCCAATCTCGATATTTGGCGCTAGAACCATTTCGCCCTTCGCCTGAGATGCGAATAGTGTATTGATTCCATACCCCAATACCCCCAGGTAATTCTTGGGGCGGGATTATCCCTGGAATTTTACTGAGGAACTGGTAGTAATAGTTGGCAATATCTCGTCGGTGATCATTCCAAATATCTAAATAACGTAGCTTAATCTGCAAAATAGCCGCTTGGAGAGCATCTAAGCGGCTATTTACACCGATTTCTTCGTGTAAATATCGAATTTTACTACCATGATCCCGTAGTATTCGCAGTTTAGTGGCGATCGCTGGATCATTAGTCGTTATTGCCCCACCATCGCCACAACCACCAAGATTTTTGGTAGGGTAGAAACTAAAGCAACCAATATGTCCAATGCTTCCAAGTTTTTGATCAGCCCAAATTCCGCCTGTAGACTGAGCGCAATCTTCAATTATTGATAAATTGTAAGACTGAGCGATCGCCATCAATGATGTCATATCCACAGGTTGTCCAAATAGGTGAACCGGGATAATCGCTTTGGTTTTGGGTGTAATCACCGCCGCTACTTGCTCCACATCCAAATTAAACGTAGTAGCGTCAATATCAACGAAAACAGGCTTTGCACCCACGGCGCTAATCACTTCCGATGTCGCAATAAAGGTGAAAGGCGTTGTAATCACTTCATCGCCTGCACCAATTTCCAAGGCTCGTAACGCTAAGTAGAGCGCATCAGTACCAGAATTACAAGCCACACATTCACTAACAGTATTATAAGCAGCAAACTGTTGCTCAAAGCCTTCGACTAAGGGGCCGCCGATATAGCGGCCAGAAGCCAGAACCTCTAAGACGGCTGCACTTACTTCTGCTTCAATGCTGGTGTATTGCTGCTTGATATCAAAGGCAGGGATGGGATTTACACTTTGGATCATGAGTTCTGATTTTATCGGGAGATACATAAGGATGCACTTCGACAGTCAATTTTTGCTTAATCAAATAGGAGCTACTGAAAGACTATCGCCCAAGATACGCATCTATTAGGGTTTTTACTTAAATCGTCGGGCGGGAAACTACCGCACATTTAATTTACAGATAGTAGGCATACTAGGTGTTTGCCATTTTAAGGTTGTACCATTTTGAATTGATGAAAGTGATATATATCAACCAAGATCCAACACATCGGATCAAAGTTCCTCTTGTGTGCGCTGCTTTGAAAAGAAAATACCAGGAAATAGAGAACTCATGCCGGATTTAATCAAGCTGGATTTTGTGGATTTAGCTATTGCTGTGGGATTGATGGCGTTCGCCATTGGTTTATCTGCCTGGGAAAAATTAGGATTAGAGTTGAACTTAGCCCTTGCTACTGGGAGAACCATTTTACAACTTCTTGTATTGGGATACATTTTAGATTTCATCTTGGCTTTAGACAATGCTTGGGCAGTTTTGGCGCTATTAGCAATAATGCTGACAATTACGGCGATTGTCGCACGAAATCGCATCAGCCAAAAAATTCCTCATCTATTGCCTTTGGTATGGGGTGCAATTTTAATTAGTACCGCCCTGACAGTGCTTTACACCAACTTTTTGATCATTCAACCAGAGAGATGGTACGAACCACACTATATAATTCCCCTGGCAGGCATAGTTTTAGGTAATGCTACCAATGCAGCTGCGATCGCAGGCGATCGCCTTGTCAGCACCATTAACTCCAGCCATCTGGAAATAGAAACCCATTTGAGCTTAGGTGCAACTCCAGAGCAAGCAGTTAGTCAGTATCGTAAAGATGCCATCAAAGCCGGATTGATTCCCACTCTCAATCAAATGATACTCATAGGTATGGTCGCAATACCAGGAATTACCACCGGACAGTTATTAGCTGCTGTTAAACCCTTGGATGCTGTATCCTACGAAATTTTGATTATGTTCATGGTGGCTTTCGCTAACTTGTTGACAACAGTTTTAGTCACGAAGGGATTGTGTCGTCAGTTTTTTAATTCTGCCACGCAGTTGGTGAGGTGAAGGGATTAATCTCAAGCTTCAAAGCTTCCCACTGAGCTGGGGCAAATTCTGCCTCCATCTGTAAAACTTCCCTTTGATATTCTAGGTCATTTGCCATTTCTGCTAAGGCTGCATCAATTTCTGCCCGTTTTTCAGCAGCTAGTTCACGCCGTAATGCCCATGTTACAAACTCGTTGCGGCTTTTGGCTTTTCCTGACTGAATGGCTTTATCCGTTGCCTCTAACAAATCCTTTGGGAGGATCAACGTTGTGCGAACTGTCTGTTGCTCCATACCGTTCTAGCAAATGATGTTTGCTTTGATGACTTTTATAACATCATTTTATTCATAATTGATTTCTTTCTATTGCAGTACGTTAGACATAAGGTTGTAACGCAACGGCAGTTATGATCTAAGGAAGCCTGAGCTACACCTGCCTCCCCTACTTAAGATTTGCACCTCATTGCGGCTCTACCGCGAGTAAACTTGGATCTAGGCAAAAGTCCTAGAAAAAATACTTAAATTTGCATCTCACATTTTATTAAAAAAAGTGACGGAGTTTTCAATAAAAGGTAAATTAAAATGGCATTTAGTAATTATAAAAGTATTAGCACAGTCATTAACAAGTTTCAAATTAAATATGTACAGTCTAACTTTATGTTGGAACTAGGATTTCCTGTTGAACAATCTTTTAAAGAAGAATTAGATTTGCTATTTACAGATGGAGTTATTGTATCCGCTCAATAAGTTGCGGTAAGCAAAAATTATTAGCGATTGTTGAATCAAT
>NZ_JABXKJ010000009.1 GCF_017115085.1 Nostoc sp. NMS7
AATTGCTGCTTTCTTTATCTCATAAGCTTTTTAGCCTATTTTGTCGCCCCGTCAGATATTGCTGCCAAGATTTCTCTTGGCTCCAGTGGTGCGATCGCAATGCCAAAATGAAGTAACCGTACCACTGATAATTCTTAAGGAACTTGAGGTATTCCTGCTCCTGCTGTTGATATGTTCCTCGTTTATCCTCTCGTTTAATCCAAGGGATTTGTTCTAATAAACGAATACGTACTGCAAGGAATTCTTTTTGTTGCTCGATAGAGAACCACTTAGATTCTTGACAAGCAGGTCCTAAAGTCCAACCGTCCAAGAAAGCTTGCTTGTGAATTGAGAGAAACAATTCAAATGGATTCTTAAATGGGTAAACAATATTGTGTTTGGCAACCCATTGCTGAATGTAGCATTCTCCACTCTTGATGAGTTGATACTCTGCTAAGTCAACGTTGGTAATGAGATCAAGATTGTGGATGCTAGTTTCTGGCAGATATTCCTCGAATAAACCTTGCTTTTCAAGAGGATTTGGAATCACACCCAAAAGTTTATGAGCAAATAGAACCCCTCTAGCTTGATGTAAGTAATGGAGAGTTTTCAGCCAGTAGCCTTGGTTCTGGTTTTTAGGTATGACTCCTGCTAGCATTGAAATTTCGCCAAAAGCCTTAGCGATGGTAAAAAATTGCTTTGCGTCAGAGGTGTCTGGAATGTAAATTTCGGCGAAGGGAATAAGACGTCTTTCAATCCGCAAGAGTTCATCATCTTCTCTGGCACGGTTCATCCACGCATCCAAGTCGGATTTGATAACAGGCGATTGCCGACGCAGTTTTTGTGGAGTTCGAAACAAACATTTGGGAGCTAAAATGAGTGGCAATTCTTGTAAGGCTTTTGGTCTCTCAAACATAGACTCTGCCCACTCAAGAATTTCCGACTCACTCATGTTATTGATATTATGAGGTGAATGGTAACAGTACATAGAATTTGCACCGATAAAAAGAGCTTTCGGTCTTTGTCCGCCTTATATAAACTCAGGGCTATTTCATTCTAAATGTAGACGCGTGGCTAAGGATATTTTTCTTTTTCAGAATGCCCAGCGTTTGGGTTATCGCATCACTATGGTGTCGGTGCTGGGTCGAGTCAAGGATAGTTTATTGCAGTTAAAACGTCTGGTGGATTTCTGCGGCGACAAAGTTGATTATGTGGTGGTGAAAAATCTCTACTGGGGTGATGAACACAAGTTCACTCGCTACAACAATTCTAAGATGAAGCAGGCTGTGGAAGCGTTGGGGGCGATTGAACTGTTATTGCCTGAGTTATATGACGATATTTTTGACCTCGTTGACTCGAAGGATCTTACTTTCAGGGAGGCACTAGAGCATGAGGATTTTAGTTTGAGTAATCAATCGAGAGTTTATGGCTGGATTGATGCGGTTGAAACTGAGTTTTCTAAGGCGGCTATACAGTTGGGGTTAGAGTAATGGCGATCGCAAATGGTAAGGGGAATGGTGCGGTATCTCATTTAGATAGGTTGCTGTCAGAAAAGCCGCCGGAGTTTCAAGCTAAGGTGTTGCGATTTGCGCTGGATTCTGGGATGAAACAGGATGACCCAGCTTTTAGGTTAGTGCAGTACATTGGGTACTTGGCACAACTGACAGAAACTGCTCCAAACGATTGGAAATTATTGTTTGAAAATTTACAGGTAGAGCTAAACGAATGGAGCCAACTGACGGCGGAGCAATTGAAGATTCAAGCCGACCACACGGAGAACATCAAAAATCTAGCGACCAGTTGCAATCAGCTAGGGACAGCCTTGAGCGCATTAAATCTAACATCTCAGCAACAACTCAAGCAATTAACGAGCTTAACCAAACTCTCCGAGAATTTGAACAATATCTCCCCCAGGCAACCAGAGACATTGAGCCAACCGTTGCGAGAGGAATTGAAAGAAGTCAAGGAGATGATCTCTCTAATGAACCAAAAAGGCGTGGAATCAGACGCTAAAAGTTGGGCGAGAGCTTTTATTATTCGGCTTTTTTCTCCGGTCACATTTTTTATTCTGTTTTGGTTTTATTCACACCTTTTTCCCATCAGTGTTCCTTATGAAACTACCAAGTCTCTGGAAAAGATTTTGGAGCAGACTGGTTGGACTAATACTAAGCTGCAACGGGTTGAAAAACGTTTGGGGACAGATCGGTATTGAGCCGAGATACAAGTAAAAACCTGCAAGATGGTCTGGAAACTCATGCTATATATAGGGTTCAGGCATTTTTAAGTAAAATTGGCAGAAGATCGCAAATCTTGGGTATGTATCGCTACAAGAACTGGAGTATTTATTAATTTTATTTACAGGTTTTACAGCAAGGACTTTGACCATCTTTTGCCTTTAATTGTCTGCAACTATTGTATAGAAAGGTTTGTAGCCAAATTGAGAGCATCTTACCACAGAGTATTTATAATTCTCTTGGGTAGGCGAAAAGCAAATATGGGGTCAGAAGTGCCAGTGCATTCATGCACAAATTCTTACTAGACATCAAAAATACTAGAACGTATATATAGCAAGGCTTTCCAGACCATCTTGCAGGTTTTTACACGTATCTCGGCTCAATACCAGATCCAAACTCTAGGCGGCGGTAAAAATCTGCTGTTTCAAAGCTGATTTAGAAGAAATGGGTCTGCATTACACCAAATAGCCTAAATGTGTAATACTGCACGAATTACGAGACGGAACAATAAGTTAACTATAAATTTTTACTTAATTACTGTATTAAGAATCAAAATTATATGGTAATAGATTATAATGCCGCTTAACCAAGTAGCACATGAAGCCACTTACTGCTGGTGAGAGCATCACTCTTGCTTTAACAAAAGCTTTTTAATCCACTATTGAAAAAGAATAATATTAATGGCTATTATCAAAAGTCAAGACTCAGTTAATGGTGAAGAAGTTACTATTTATATTGAAGTAGATAAAATTTCTATAGTTAGTGATGAGTATGGAGAATTGCGAGGTATTGATACATTCAAAGTTGTAGATAAAGTTCGTGATGTCTTCGGTGAAGCCATGAGGTTAACTCGTGATTGTGCAAAACGAGTAGTCCAAAGTGTCGAACAGATGGATAAAGCTACAAGACCAGAGGAATTTGAAATTAAACTTGCCATCAAGTTGGATTCTGAGGTTGGTGCAGTTATCGCAAAAGCTAGTACAGGCGCACAAATAGAAGTCACAATGAAATGGAAACCTAAAGAACAGTCCTGAGATGCGAAACTCCTACAATTAGTAGACCGAAAAGTTTTCCAGAAACCTTACCAATCGTTTATTCGAGTTGAGAAACACAATTTGCTGGCAATTCCTTTAGAGTCTGCTTTTCAAGGAGCGAGCATTGTTGGTAGGTTAACAGTGGAGTGCAAGTAATCGCAATCATCAGCCTCAAGACGCTATATCTACCCCAAATTATAAATTACTCTTTTGTACCTGCAATCGAAAAAAATGCACTCCTCCTAATAAATCCCCACCAACAACTCTCACTCCATCGGGTGCAACAACACAGCAAAAGATGGGATTATCTCCAGTAAAACTCCCAATTACTTCTCCTGTTTGCCAATTCCAGACTTTGAGGGTCTGGTCAAAGGAACTAGAAATCACGTACTTGCCATCTGGGGTGAGGGCAACTGCAAATACTAAGCTATTGTGAATTGCTAGGGTACGCAGTTGTTCTCCTGTTTGCCAATTCCAGATTTTGAGAGTATTGTCATTGGAAGCAGAAATCACGTACTTGCCATCTGGGGTGAGGGCAACTGCATTTACTCGGCGATTATGACCCGCCAAGGTACGCAGTTGTTCTCCTGTTTGCCAATTCCAGACTTTGAGGGTCTTGTCATCGGAACCAGAAATCACGTACTTGCCATCTGGAGTGACAGCAACTGCAAATACTGAGTTACTGTGACCCGTCAGGGTACGCAGTTGTTCTCCTGTTTGCCAATCCCAGACTTTGAGGGTTTTGTCAAAAGAAGCAGAAATCACGTACTTGCCATCTGGAGTGAGGGCAACTGCAAATACCGAGCCACTGTGACCCGCCAGGGTACGCAGTTGTTCTCCTGTTTGCCAATTCCAGATTTTGAGGGTTTGGTCAGAGGAACCAAAAATCACGTACTTGCCATCTGGGGTGACGGCAACTGCAAATACCGAGCCACTGTGACCGGCCAAGGTACGCAGTTGTTCTCCTGTTTGCCAATTCCAGATTTTGAGGGTTTGGTCATTGGAACCAGAAATCACGTACTTGCCATCTGGGGTGAGAGTAACTGCACTTACCGAGCTACTGTGACCCGCCAGGTTACGCAGTTGTTCATCTGTTTGCCAATTCCAGACTTTGAGGGTTTTGTCAGAGGAACCAGAAATCACGTACTTGCCATCTGGGGTGACGGCAACTGCATTTACCGAGCTACTGTAACCCGCCAGGGTACGCAGTTGTTCTCCTGTTTGCCAATTCCAGATTTTGAGGGTTTGGTCAGAGGAACCAAAAATCACGTACTTGCCATCTGGGGTGACGGCAACTGCAAATACCGAGCCACTGTGACCCGCCAGGGTACGCAGTTGTTCTCCTGTTTGCCAATTCCAGATTTTGAGAGTATTGTCATTGGAAGCAGAAATCACGTACTTGCCATCTGGGGTGAGGGCAACTGCATTTACTCGGCGATTATGACCCGCCAAGGTACGCAGTTGTTCTCCTGTTTGCCAATTCCAGACTTTGAGGGTCTTGTCATCGGAACCAGAAATCACGTACTTGCCATCTGGAGTGACAGCAACTGCAAATACTGAGTTACTGTGACCCGTCAGGGTACGCAGTTGTTCTCCTGTTTGCCAATCCCAGACTTTGAGGGTTTTGTCAAAAGAAGCAGAAATCACGTACTTGCCATCTGGGGTGACGGCAACTGCAATTACCAACTCACTATGACCCACCAGGGTACACAGTTGTTCTCCTGTTTGCCAATTCCAGACTTTGAGGGTCTTGTCATCGGAACCAGAAATCACGTACTTGCCATCTGGAGTGACAGCAACTGCAAATACTGAGTTACTGTGACCCGTCAGGGTACGCAGTTGTTCTCCTGTTTGCCAATCCCAGACTTTGAGGGTTTTGTCAAAAGAAGCAGAAATCACGTACTTGCCATCTGGGGTGACGGCAACTGCAATTACCAACTCACTATGACCCACCAGGGTACACAGTTGTTCTCCTGTTTGCCAATTCCAGACTTTGAGGGTTTGGTCAGAGGAACCAGAAATCACGTACTTGCCATCTGGGGTGAGGGCGACTGCATTTACCGAGCTACTGTGATCCGTCAGGGTACGCAGTTGTTCTCCTATTTGCCAATTCCAGACTTTGAGGGTCTTGTCATTGGAACTAGAAATTACGTACTTGCCATCTGGGCTGACCGCAACTGCATTTATCCGATGACTATGACCCGCCAAGGTACTTACTAAGGAGCCGCCAGGAGGATTTAAGCTTCCTGTTTGTGGAAGTAAGCAAGGAGTTGTACTTTGCTGCGCTTGAATTAATAATTTCTTAATTTCTAAACTTTCAAAACCCAACAACCGTCCTAATAATTGCCCTGCCAATTGCTGTTTATCTTGATTTAAAATATGTACCGAAAGTCGCAATGCACCTTGAATTAACTGTAAATTATTATCTTCTAGTAAAAAATTATAATCTGCTATTAAAGCATTAATATCAGTGCTTTCCAACTTCGCTTCTAACCAACGAAAATCACACAGCAGTTGTTGTAATTCTCTGTCCCTTCCCCCTGCTAGCAAGTGATAGGCTAAATTTTGCCAGATATAACCGTCATTATCTAAACTATGCCAACCTGAAGGATAGTTTTCGCTGTAAGCATTTAATAGGCGATTGTGTAAACACTCTATCCCCGAACTTTCTTTTGCTAAGGTGGTGTGCTGCTTTCTGACATAATCAAACTGCAAGTCATGCAACCGCAAATTTCCCACTTCATCCCGCAAAGCCAGAGATTTACTCACCAATTCATCAATGATATCTTGGGTATCAAACTCATCTAACCCCAAGGGTTGCCAAAAAGTCTGCAAAACTACTTCTGATATGGGTGTATCTTCAGGAAAGACCGCAAAATCTAAATATCGCTGTTGGCAATTCTCATCTAAATCGTCCACACTCACCTGAATTGCCTTGAGTAAATTCGGATAAGGATAATCGGGAAACTGTTGTTTAATTTTTTCTAAATCAGCACTACGTAGTTTTTCTAAAATATTCTGCCAGCGATTTGGCGGTTTCCCCCGCATCATCGCCCCTACCATCGCCAATGCTAAGGGCAAATTTCCACATTCCCGCGCTACTTGTAAGGCGACATCATTTTGCGGTTTGGGGTACATAATCTCTGGTTGATTTGCCCAATCTGCCAAAAGTGCTAACGCCTGTTGTCGATCTAAAACCGCCAGATGATATTCTTCCCCTCCTAAACCCGTAACTATCGCTGTATCACGGGTGGTAACTAACATTTGACAGCGTTCTCCTAAAACATCAAACGCCATCGCATCATCCAAATGCCAAACATCATCCAGAATCAGCAAGCAAGCTTTATCTGCAAACAACTCCCGCAACCGCGCTTTCGCCAATCCAATTTTGGTAAAAGCCGCTTGCTTATCGCCCAATGCTTGAGCAAGATAGGATTGCCAAGTTAAAATCTGGTTATTTTCTTTTCCCAATGTTACCCAAAACACCCCATCAGGAAACGCCTTTCTAACTTCTTCATCCCGAGACAGGGCTGTAGCTAAGACTGTTTTTCCAATTCCCCCCATTCCTTGCACACCAAGACTTCGGCTTTTCCCTGTAATTACCATATGTTGATTTGTGCCATCAAGTACTTGTTTTTTTAAAGGAGCTAGTTGTTCGGGACGGGGTAAAAAGTGTGGCGGTAAGTTTGGTACATCACCAATAAGTTTACCTAAATATGATGCCTCAGGTTCAACATCATCAACTAGTTTTTTTTTAATTCCTCGGCTAAATCACCTCGCTTAATATCAATCAAAGCTGATTCTAGTTCACCAAGTCGATTTCTTTGCTCTAACCACTCCCAAATACTTTGGGGTTCTCTTCCCGGTTTAAAACCAGCAAGTTCGTGTGGTTGAATCTCGAAATAATCTGCTAAAACTTGCCAATCTTGCGTCAACCTTTGGCAAATAAAAATTTTAGTTCGACCAGAAATTTGTATATTATTAGTACGTGGTTTTATCACTAGTGGATTAATTATTCTATTTTCAAAATTAGGATTCTTTTTAAGTACAGGGATAGCATTGGCTGATAACCCAGCTAAACCAATGGCATTACAACCAAGATTAAAAGCAAACTCCACAGGTGAAACTTTATCCTGTTCAGGATCGTAACCTGCCAAACCATCATAAAAACCTACAGTAAATTCAATTGCTGGTTTATCGTTAATAGGCGCATTCATCCCAATCACATAATTAATATGTTGGACAATAGCGTTCGCCTGAACTTCTGAATAACAAGCATTAAGCAATACACACTCAATCTGTGTAGCAAAATTGTTAAATAAATCTGCTAGTACTTCCCCCGTCACAAACTGGAGATTTCCCACATTATTTTGAAAGCATAAACCTTGAGTTCCCACACCATGTCCACAAAAATGAATAATATTCGGTCGAAAATCTAGAATCGCTCGTCGAATATCTTTTGGACGTACTGCCCATTCTTGTTCAATAAGAAATTGATCCCGATACCGTGCCAACTGCAACGCTTCTTTGATATCACGCACTTCCTCAGCCAAATTTAAATTTTTTGTCTCTTTGGGATTTGCTGCCAAAATTAAAATTTTTCTGACTTTTGCGTTGCTATTCATAAGAGACAAGAAAATTTGGATTAATTTTCAGTATATTGATATATTGCAGCATTTTGTATAAGACAGTTTGCTTTGTACTTCTTTGCCATCCCTTCAATCACAAAAAGTAAGAAATAGCACCGACCGGGCAACAGCGATGCACAGTAATGGCTCTCAGAAGTCTCTCTCTACCTACCTTTCAAGTTGTAATTAAGAAATACCTTTACAAGTTTTGCTTAGAGGCAGGTCAGAGAAACGTTACTCTGACCATGCTTTTTAATCCCAGTCACTTTGTGCAGACTGTGATCGCACCATGTTCTTAAATTTTGTTAAGTGTGCATCAAACAGTAGTTGGATTGTGCCTGTGGCCCCATCGCGGTTTTTAGCAAGGATAATCTCTGCAATTCCTTTCTCTTGCGTGTTTTGGTCGTAATATTCATCACGATATAACATGATTACTTTGTCCGCGTCCTGCTCAATCCCGCCACTGTCACGTAAATCTGAGAGCATGGGGCGTTTGTTATTACGGTTTTCTACTGCTCTTGATAGTTGCGATAAACACATAACAGGGGTCTGTAACTTCATTGCTAAACGCTTCAGTCCGCGTGTCAGCTTTTCTATCTCATTGTTTCTGTTGCCCCCGGAGTTACCATCCATCAGTTGCAGATAATCCACAACGATTAACCCCAAATCACGGCGCTCTTGTGCCATGATTTTACGACACTCAGATTCTATATAGCTCAGTGATGGGTCTGGGCGGTCATCGAGGTAAACAGGTAGCTCTGATAGTGTACCGATGCCCTGTGATAGTGGTTCCCATTGTTTGTTAGAAATGCGCCCTGTTTTCAAGTAGCCGCTTTCTATGCCAGCCTCACCTGAAAGCGCACGCATGGCAATCTGTAGCTTTGACATTTCCAGACTGAACACGACAACCGGAAACTGGTAAGCTTGGGCGAGATAAAAAGCTATCTGAGCCGCAAACGCTGATTTCCCCATCGCCGGACGACCCGCAACGATGACTAAATCATTGCGGTTGAATCCGCAAGTCATTGCATCAAGATCATAAAAGCCTGTGGGAATGCCAGGTAATACCTTACCTTGGCTGCGGTCTTCAATATCCTGAAACAGATTAATCACCACATCGGAAATGTGGCTGGCCCCCGCATTATCAGACGAACGCTGCAACTCATAAATAAAGTCCTGTAATTGTGAGAAGGCTTCCTCTAAGGGCGTTTCTTCATTGGATTTGTGCTGCAACTCACTTGCAAGGCTTCCCAGTCTACCTAGTTCCCGGCGCTTCCATTTTTCCACAACTAGACCTGCCAGCGCATCAATGTTAACTGCTGATACTGTAGAGTCAACCAGCGATGCTAACTTGTTTCGCCCGCCGATAATTTCTAACAAACCATTATCGGCTAAATAATTCGTGATCATCAACAAATCTGTGGGCAATTCTTGGGCATTCAGTCTCTGCGCTGCGTTGTATATACGACCATGAGCGCTGATATAGAAGTGATGCGGCTTCAAAATGTCGCGGACACGTTCTATGGCTACTGGGTCAAGCAAGATGCCCCCAAGTATCGCTTCCTCAGATTCAATGCTCTGTGGTGGTAGCTTATTGGCTATCGTAGCAAAAGGAATTACGTTGTCGTCACTGGCGTACATATTAACCTTTGAGTTCGATTAGGTCTAAATTTTTACAGTCATACATCCAAAACCCTGAAGAGAAGGGGCTTGGTCAATCGGGAATATCTACAAATCTTTCAGGAAACTTGGCGCTTGCCCATTCGTACCATTTGGCAGATACTTTATGCTTGCAAAACTTAGATAGTCCCTCAGACTGGAGCATACTGTAGTAGTGATCGTGCAGCCACGCCTCCCAACTAGGAAAATCGTAGCGCTGACGCTGTTTCTCTACTTCTGCGGGGTCATCAGCGAAGTTGTTAATTTTGCGATGTAATGTCCTGCAACCCGCTTTCCATTGCTCAAATAAGCAAAATATCTCTGTACTACCTTCATCTTTTTTAGAAAGCACTGTGGCTACGTATGGGGCTACGTTATTAATGTCTTTGCTCTGCGATCGCTGATAGGTCTGATAGTAAAGCAGGAAATCCACTTCTTTAACTGGGTCATCACTGAAAACCAAGATTTGAGAATGATTCTCACGCGCCGCGCCGGAATTTAGATCCTCATGAGTGGATTTCTCGTTAGTTGCAGAGACTTTCTCTTTATTAACAGCGTAGTGATTATCTAGAAGTGCTTTTTCTTGGTCAGTTTCTTTGTTCCTCTTTTCCTCTTTTTTTTTCCCTCCATCGCTCTTAGAGGGATTGACTTTATTAGAGGTATTTAAGAGGGAATTACTTTCTAGCTCTGTCAGACCTACCCCCCTAGCTCTGTCAGACCTACCCCCTAGCTCTGTCAGACCTACCCCCCCGTTCTGAGAGACCTGGGTAAGGGTAGGTCTGTGTGAGCTATCCGTACAAAACTCTTTAATAATCGGTATAGGGTTTGACCAATTGCGTCTAGGCGCAACACGATAAATGCAAGTTGTACCGGGGCGAGACTCTTTGATAATCAAGCCATGTGTCGTTAAAGTCTTTAGCGATCGCTTGACCTGCGCTTCCGACATCCGACAACCTGCCGCCATGTTCTTATTGCTTTCAAAGGCTTCTCCCTTGCCAGCACGTCTTACGATTCGGCTATATATACGAAATGAATATGGATCAAGCCCAAAATCGTCTAATTCTTTGTGGACAAAAATAAAATTAAAATCATCTCTGTCGTCATGTGCTATATAGCCATGTGCTTGTTCTACATTTCGAGAGTTCATTATGTTACATTCCGAAGTATTTGTAATATTTCGGATAACTCCCTTGCAACGCGAACGCAGAACTGCTTATCATAGAGTCAGCGATCGCGGTTCCGAAAAGTCCTACCACAGACAATTTCGTTTCGGAGTTACCGCTTGTGTACAGCCAAATAATCAAGAAACCCGCTTAGATTCCCGTCCGAGCGGGTTTCTTGATTGGAACACGGGGCAAACATTTGGCTAACTGTCTGCCCTTTGGCTCTCTCATATCCTTGCCCTGTCGCTCTTGGATATTACACCCAGTTTCACGCCTTACTGGGACAGCGTTTTTGCCTATCCAGGCTCCATTGCTCTCCCGCTTCAGTCTCCACATCCGCAAGTTCGCATAATCAACCCCGTAAGCGGGGCAACTGTATATATATATTGTTTTAAGCGCTCGTCTATATCGTTTAGCCGCTCTGTTATGTCCTGTGGCTGGTCGGTGTTGATCATTTATCCTCCTTGTCTTCTTTAATTTCTTCTGGTGGAACCCAGTAAATTAACTCGCTGGGCTGGACACGGTAAAAATCGCAGATTTTGTTTAAAGCTGTAACTTGTGGTATCCAATCAGGATTATCGTATAAGTTGTAAGCGGTACTGGGTGCTATGCCCGTATCTTTTTGAAAGCGATAGCGAGTAATCCCCAAACCGTCTACAAATTTCTTGACTTGGTTCCTTATAGGCATTCAGTAACAATAAACGGTTATCAATACAACCATTTATCATTGCTAATTTCCAACCGTTAGTAAATGCCAATCGATTTATATTAATGAGCGCTTGACATTAATGAGCGGTTTTAGTTAATATCATAGTGTCCGGGTTATCGATACGTCAATAGCCCGGACACAGTTATCTAGCTATAAACACAGATTATCTGTATTGCGTCCGCTCTATATCTGCGGTCGTGGTAATTGTGCGTGGGAGCATCACAAGCGAGGATTCATGCATATCAATTTACGCAACGCAAGAAGCAATCAACGAACTACCTCTTGAGAGAACAATGCTTAATCAAAATCAATTACGAAGGTTAGAAGCAATAGATCGCTGGCTCAGAGAAATTCGAGATTCGGAAGAGTTCAGACAACTAGAATACTCTCCAGATGTGATGATAGGGGATGCAATACAAGCAGTGGGCGAACTACTTGACTTTCACGTTCATTGTAATTCCAAGCCCTTGAATTTTACTGATCAAGAGTGGCATTCATATCTAGAACAGAAGCCAGTAATGCACATTCGCCGTGTAATTCATTGGCGTGAAAAGATTAACTCATTCATTCAAGATGCTGCGTCAGAAGTAGCAATTCTGAGCTTACTAACAACAGGTTTTATGGTTGTTGGTTCTATCTTTTGTCACGGCTTTGACCGCATTGAGGAAAGTAGAGGCGACCAATATCAACCCACATGGATCTACAACGCCAAAATTTTTGAAGGAAGCGCCATCGCATCTATCGCGGTCTTCTTAGGTGCAAGCTTAACAGGCGCGTGTGCGGCTGGAGATAAAAATGATGATTGATAAAGAGCTTGTAGGATGCGTCACGCTATTGAGCCAGAGCAAAACTTACTGGATTAATGGAACGCTGTACAGATATTTAACAAGCAGTGACAGTATCAGACACACACAATATTATTTCCGTCCTTTACCGCGTCAGTCTAAGAGCGCTGACTTAAAGCTCAATCGTGACAAGGTGCTAAGACGCTGCTACGAAGTGCCGAGCTTATATAAACAGCATACAGCAGAGATAACTAACAACTCAATACAGTTGAGTTTGTTCTAACCCTTGGTAACATCTAGTACCGCGCAAAACATCCAAAGGCTTTGGTACAAGCGCGTCAACTAGTCCAAAAGGGGCGTATTCGTGGGGGTAAACGAGAAAGTGTCAGTATGTCATCAAAGCTGACAACCCTTGTTATTGCATGGTTATAGCCGATAAAACCAAGGCTAAAACATTTGTCTAAAGTCCAAGATCCAAGGTTATTGATAGTGCCTAGCTAATTTGGCGTATCAGGATAACTGTTTCTAGCTAATTTAGCCTATCAAATAACTGGAATTTACGGATAGTCGGTCAATTTTATACACACTCAAGTAATAAAACAGAGTTAATGTGGCAACAAAAAAATATGTAGCTAAGTATCGCTTGCTCAAAGAAACTTACGAGGGCATCACGGAAAAAGGCATTTCAGATATCACTTGGTATCGCACAGTCGCATCCTTGAAGCAATATTTCTCGCTCTCCATTGAATCCGAAAAAGCCATAAGCATTGTTGAAACCTATGCAGGCATGAAGCGTAAGTGTCCAGCCTTTTCTTTTAGAACCTCTGATTTTAACTCTCGATGGCAAGCCTTTAAACACTTCTATGATGCCCAAGAAGTTCAATACACAGGTCAACAATTCCTAGTAGCGCTGGCAGACTATCTAAAAATCAACCTTGACGACGTACCCCGCAGCACTCGTTATTACTGGTTTAGCCAAGCAACTCTAAGTTATAACGCCCTTCATACTTACCACAGCAAAGATTTAGCCCTTGTTGCGTTTGTTGCTGCTAAATGGGCAATCAACAGACGAACGCAGCCCATGAAATCCGCAACCATCTCAGTTTTAACACTAGCCCTTTAAGGAGCAATCATCATGTCTGACAAATTTACTAACAATGTCCGCGCTCGTTTGTACAAACAGGGTTATCAAGGATTTACCAAAGACGATTACACAACAGCAGCTTTTGCTGTCGAGTGCGATGACCTTGACAATCCAACCAAAGAGCAATTGAGTCAAGCCGTTGACTATCTCAAAGTCAAATCGACAAGCCAATTATCTGTAGTTGATGAACTCGTTGAAGAAACCTTTCTAGTAGGGTTAGAAGATGCACAACCTGACCCGGAACTTGATAACAGTCAGCTTACGGTCGCTTCCCAAGAGATTAACAGCATCACTGTAACAAGCTCAGATAAGCGTTCCTTTGTAACAGCCCAATCATCGGCGCTGGGGTTTGAGTTAACCGAACAAGAAACATTGAGCATTGCTCTTAACGTTGACGACACTTTTACCGACTACAGCCAATTCATCAGTACTGTAACGGCTGCAATCAAGAGCTACGTTGATCAGAAATTTGATGTCATTGAGCAATCATTTGAAACTAACGCCCAAGACTTGCGAGAACACGTAAGCAACAGAGCTTCTAGATTGAACCAAAAGGTTAACAACTTTTCAGGAGACATCAAAGCGGATATGGGAGTCATCCGCCAAAACATTAAAAGCACCAAATTCTCAATCCTCGCAAGGCTCAAGGCGGCTCAATAGTGATGACTTGACGCTGCTTGAGTGCTTGTTTATTCGTTGGGTGAGGATGAGCTACTTCTCAAGAATTGCTGTTAGCTTATGTGCGCTCGGTGCTGTGATTTTACCCTTGTATAGCTGGGTATATCTGCCAATTCTAGAGCAATCAAGCTATCAGCAATATCTCAAACGAAAGTCAGCTATTGAGCAATATGTAAGGCGAATGGAGTACCACTGCAATCAAATCTTTACCCCAGAGAAGGAATATCGCTGTGAAAAGTTCAATGAAGCTAAAGAATCTGGTAACTTCCAAATCACGCCACCTAGAGCGCCAATTAAAAACTAAATTCAATGCATCTACCAACTTAGTAGTCAGAGCGCTAACAGGCGATAAATCCGCCCTAAAGTTGATAGGACAAATGGGTAATGACGGGGCGAAGATTAGCGAATTCGCCCCACAGGTTAGAGAGCAGATGTTAGCTGCTATCAAGGGGACTGAGGACTTAAACGTAGTCCTGAGTGACATCTACAAACAAGCTGGTGTTAGCGGCGAGAAGATTGAAAGAGCAGTACAGTCAGCAATTTTAGCTGATACTCATCTAGCGAATATCTTAGAAGAGATGAAGCTTGATTTTGCTTCATCCAAGGAGAAAGAAGCGCTGCGCCATCAACAATCAACAGACCATTTATTGCTCAAGTCATGGGTGGACAAACACATGATGCAAGTTGACGGTGAATACAAGATGTTACAGGCGGAATTGCAGACAGATATTAGACAACAAACAATTGACCTACAACATGATAGAGAACTGGGCAAGTATTACTTAGAAATGGGTGATAACGCTCGTGATGACTTCAAGCCGAAAAAACAATATGCTGGGCGCTCGATAGTGCAAAAAATCAAGGATGCTCTGCTAGGTTTATGACAGTTCAATCCCGACAGTTACCGCCTGAATTAACTGTCGGGCAAGTAAATATCATAACAGTTATATGACATACGACCTTGAAGAGGATCAAGAGGAATTAGTAAGCGAAATCGCCCCAGATACGCCGTTACCAAAAGACTTGATAGAACATTTAGAGTCGCGCAAGCAGCACCGCAAAGATGTTATCAATACAACTGAAAAATTGACGAGATTCTTTGTCGGTTGGTCGCTAAATTCTACGGGATTCTTTATAGCTAAATATCTCTTAATAACTGGCGGTGGCGTTAATCTCTGGCTGGCAATTTCGCTCTCATTTTCTATATGCAGCGTTGGCTCTTTGGCTGGGTTAACGGGCTTGAGAGTTAATTACAACAGTGACGGACTAGAGGTAGATAATATGCAAAATCTTATAAAAACTGCTGGAGGCTTGGTGTTTGCAGGTATCACAACTTGGTTAGCAGTCAAAGACCATCAATATTTTGAGAATTTGACTAAAGAAACAGTCACGCAGATTAGCCAAGATATTCAAACCATTGAAAAACAGAACCCGCAATCAGACCCTTGGGTAAGTATTGCAGTCGCGTTGGCTTTATTCATTGGCTCTATTGCAATTATTTTTAAGGGGCGGGAATGAAACAGGGTGTTTTCGAGTTAGTACTGGCTGGTGTGTGTGGTGTAGCCGCAATCATCGGGCTAGCAACATCGCAAACACGTCAGCCTTACGACCTGACACAAATTCAATTTTGCCCAAGGTCAGCAAACGGCGTACACAGTCAAATAGCTTTGGATAAGCGTTTTTGCAACCAACCGCGTTTTGTCCTTACTGAAGAATGGCAGCGCTACGGACTGTATGGCAGCATCATTCCGTACAAGGGCGATGCAATTCAATGGGTGCGTGATTTGCCCACAGATAACCCTAATCAGTTGCTTGGATATGGGATTGCAGTTATTGGGCTATGGGGTATTGTGGGTTGTTTGCTCGTGCGTTCGCAACGCCTCAAGCGCACGGATTACGAACTGGGCGAACTGGAAAAGACTGGCGACTATGCAACTTGGCAGCAAAATAAGCACAAACGTGAGATTAAGCAGCATTCAACCCAGCTTTACACTGAACGCTTAAAAGATGGATTAACTGACCTAGACGTTCATTCTCGTAAAGAATTGGGGCTAACCGATGAGGATAACGAACGTGCTAAGGCTCGAATTCAGCTAGAGGATTTTATGAAAGCCCGTGCTGTTAATCATTCTGTGATGGATAAAACCATCTCTGAGAACCTTCGAGACAGGGCGAAAGCCGACCAGGAACGCGGCAAGATTGAGGGCAAAACCAAGAGCGCGATCGCAGACAGTGACAATCATCCTTTGACTGACCAGCACCTCATCAGTAATTTAATCGAAGCGCTCAAGAATCATGAAGGCGGCTGGCTGTGGAAGATTATCGACAATCAAAAACCCCTTTGGGTGCTAGGAGAAGCGGGAAGCGGTAAATCAACCCTAGCAGCTTCAATTGTCATGCTCAGAGAATATCTGTTTGATATGCCTTTGTATCAGCTTATAGATGCACACGCCGGGGAGAATCTCAGAAACGCCTGGAGATATTTAAGCCCTCAGTTGATAGCTAAAACAGAAGAAGAGATTGGTCAAGCTTTTGATGATGCTCGTGAACGATGGCTAGACAGAATTAATAATCAACCTGAGAAGCAATCGCAACAGTTACTAGTTGATGAATTCACTAACTATTCTGAGTCAGATATGACAAAGGAGCCTGCCAAAAAGTTTGTTAAAGCATCTCTTAGTGACCCTAGAAAAGCTGAAGAAAGATTAGTCTGTATCGCCCATTTTTTCACTAATACGGCTGTTGGTGGAAGTGATGGAACTGCTAAAGGTAGAGCCAGAGGAACTATTCAAATTGACCGCAAAACCGCCGATGGTAAGATACCTTTAAAAGTTGCAATAATTAACGGTTTAAACAATTCCGAAGGTGATGCAGAAGTAGATAAAAAGGTGACAATTCCTGGTTGGCTGACTCCCGAAAGCATTCACAAGCATTTTAACGGTCAGCCAATTGATTTTGATGATTAATCGTTAGAAAACCAATTCCTTAGATGTTAAGAACTGGAGTAGTGCGGGTGGTAGACTGCTGAGTTTTGGCCACTCTACGAGTAAATTATTGCCCCTCCCCCACAGCACCCGCTCACCCAGTTGTGCTAGTTGGTAGCCCAGGTTTTGGGTAAGGGTGGTTTTGGCAACACCTCCCGCCTGATTAAAGACTGCGATGATTCGGCTCATAAGTGAGTTGGTTTACCTGCGCCGTTACAATTAAAGATAACTGTTGATGGGACAATCGGTACTGCTTGAAAAGAGATAAAGCTGCTGTTTTCTGAAAAATTTTAATGATATAGGTTGTGACCGAGTGGGAGATTCTTCAAAAATTTTTCGGTCTGGATTGACTTGGCTGGAACCTGACGTGCTAGTTATTTGCTAGTAGATACTTCTCTCTGGATGTTGTTATAGACACTAAACCGACTTTAAGGGCTAAGTATGTACCATCATTGAATTCGCTAACAGCATCGGATGCTACTTAAACCCCCACTAATGAATTATACTTAAGCGACAGCTTTTACTAGTGGTATAGAAGTAATGATTTTTCTCTTGCCAGTCTTTATAGAACAAGGGTTTCAGTCTCTGCTATCACTACTTCTATACCACTACCCAGATTTTAAAGGATGATACAACTATGGGTTTTAGTATTTCACGTCTGACTCTATATGCAATCCTATCAAATATAGAAGAAGATATGAGAAAAATTATTTGTACACATCTCGCGCCTCAAGTCCAATCAAATTCTTTGTTTGGAGAGGAGATTTTAAAGAAAAGCCGAGAGCGATTAAGCAAAGATATACAGGTTTCTGCTGCTAATATTTCAAATGAGGATTTAGTTGAATACATTGATTATGCTGAAGCATTTCAAATTATTAATGCTCATCGAAATCTCTTACCCAGTTCTATCGCAAAGCATTTTCAGGACGTAACAAAACAACTTGAGAAGCTAGTGCCAGTTCGCAATCGAGTCATGCATTCTCGTCCATTAGACCCAGAAGATTTATCAAATACCACTGATATTTCACGTTTACTGATTCGTGATAAACATACTTGGAGCAACCTTAATGAAGTTTTGGGGCGACTTCAAACAGAACCTACATTTGTACTGAACTTACATATACCCATCTACGAGTCGTCAGGGAACCATAACTTGCCGATACCTGATTTTGATGAAACTGGTTTTATCGGTCGCAAGAAGCAAGTAGATAATTTAGTTAAGCTCTGCTTAGGCCCATATCCTGTTATTACAATCATTGGAGATGGAGGAATTGGAAAGACAGCTACAGCATTAAAAGTTGCCTATGAGATGCTTGACAAAGAAAATTGTCCATTTGAAGCCATTGTATGGACATCTTCAAAAACAGAACAATTAACCCCATTTGAAATTAAAAGAATTGAAGGTGCTATTAATGATTCTTTAGGAATGCTACAGAATGTTTCCGACTTCTTCTTAGGTGATAAAATGCAAGTTTCTGATCCATTCTCTGAAGTTATTGAGTATCTAAGTAATTTTAAAATTCTATTAATTATTGATAATCTTGAAACAATCCTTGATGAACGCATCCGAAGTTTCTTAGAACATTTACCTATGGGAAGCAAGATATTGCTGACAAGCAGAATTGGCTTGGGTGCTTTTGAACGCCCTGTAAAATTGGAGTCAATGGATCAGAATGATGCCGTTGCTTTATTAAGAGCAACTGCCAGGATTCGTGAAGTAGATATGTTAATCAATATGCCAAATGATCAGTTAAAAGCATATTGTAACCGCATGAAAAATAGTCCTGGGTACATTAAGTGGTTTGTTTCTGCTGTTCGGGCAGGCAAACGTCCAGAAGAGGTTCTCGCAGAGCCTGAGATGTTTCTAGAATTCTGCATGTCCAATGTTTACCAGTATCTATCTGAAAGTCCCCGAAAAATTCTTGAACTTATGCTCTCCGTACCAGGCCAGCATAGTCAAGCTGAACTGACATTTTTGGCTGGAGATATGGATGTTATTAATTTGCAAGAAGCAATTCAAGAATCACTACGTTCAAACATGATTGTCATGTCAAGTCAACCAATAGGTAATTCCTTTGAGTCAAAGTACAGCTTGACGGATATGTCTAGAGAATACTTGGGAAAACACCATCCAGCCTCGGCAGAAATTCATAAGCAGTATAGTAAGAGAAAGCAGAAATTAATTTCTACTGTTGAAGAATTTAAAGCTTCACAAAGAGATAATCCCTATGCTTACGCCTCAATAAATATTCGTTCAAGAAGTGAATTTGTTGCAGCAAAATACTTGAAAGACGCAGTAGAGGCTGGGCGTTCAAAGAGATTTTCTGATGCAGACGAACTATTGGCTAGCGCTAAACGTTTGTCTCCAGGATATTTTGAAGTGTATAGAGTTGAAGCACAAGTTAGAGATTTTCAAGAGAACTTTCCTGCGGCTAAAACAGCTTATGAAGCAGCTATCGAGCTAGAACCTAATCATGCTCCTTTGAGAGCTTGGTATGGTGGTTTTCTAATGAGAAAATTCGATGATAATGAAAATGCACTTAAAAATTTTCAAGAAGCAGAGAAAATAGATCCACAATCTTCAGAAATTCAAATAGAAATTGCACGCGCAAATTTGTATCTTAGAAATTTTCAAATAGCGAAGGAAATTATTGATAAACTTTTAACTCGTACAGATATATCAGAAATAAATCGGAGAAAATCATATAACCTATATTTTCAGTTTTTTCATAGAAAAGCAGATTATCTACTACAACAACGTAATAGTGTCGATGCTTTATCCTGTATTAAAATTCTTAAAGAAGAGTATAATAAATGTCCGCAAAGCATTATAAATATTGAGATACGGAAAAAAGTTGCAAAAGCCACTGTGACAGCTAAAAGACTAGTTAATTCTCTTCAGGAGCCAGAATTAATTAAAGCAGCTTCCTTATTGCACAACTGGTTTCTAGAAGAATTTTCTGATTTACGAGACCTGTCTGTGATAAAGCATACTCCTATCCTTAAACGTAGAGTAGACAACTAGGTTAACGCAAATTCTACCGCACCCATCCGTGAAAAGTTAAGATAAAGCCCCTTTTGCCAATCAGGGGCGGGTTATTGCTTAAATTCTCCTGACTCTGACAACACAATTGGCGTGATTTCACCTTATCGCCGTCAAGTAGATGCGCTGACTCAACGTTTAAAATCTCGCTGGTCAGATTTTTCCCCCAAGAGCATTGGCACAGTTCACACGTTCCAAGGTGGACAGAAATCAGTAATAATTTTCTCGACTCGCCAATGTCAACCAACTGATAGCCTCTGGTTTATTAATCGGCGACCAAATCTACTCAATGTTGCTGTCAGCAGAGGGCGAGAATTGTTTATCCTAGTGGGGAATTTGGGGTAAATATAGCGTAGCTGGCACGAGGTGCAAGATATACTGAAAGTATTACTGTATAAGCTTTTAAGCTATCGCTTTTAGAGCAATCATCGGGGCTTGAGTAGCAGGCGAACCGAAAACCGGGATAAGCTTGAAAGTCTTATTAGATAAGGATTATATCCAGAACTAAGTCCATTGACGCTCTGCTTATCATCGAGTCACTACTCAACGAGAAAATAAGGGTTTCAGCTTTGAAATATGTTTGTATTACTGGTGTTATGTCTCTTAACCCGGTTTTCTGCGCGAATGCTACTCATACCCCTGGACGTATTTATCAATTGATAATAGTTTGTAATAACTTTTGAGTTGCGCGTCTTTCAACGAAATAATCAGCATCGTACCGTAGTAGACTGTCCATAATATGGCGCGTACACCGGACACTACCAGCAAGAGTAAATGAGGCCACCGCCCCCAACTCGTCTACCTAACAAGCATTACAGGTCTAGAGAATACCTGAGTATGCTGCTTTTTTTGAATTGGCGAAAATATGAATTGTTGAAAAAGCGAATTGCTGGCAATTTGTATTGTCGCCAATTTAACATTCCATAAATAAACAAATACAAATTTTCGCCATTTTAAGAGTAAACTAGCAGCATTTACTGGAGTACATGGAGTGATAATCACCCTTGCTAGTTTCAAGGGTGGCGTAGCTAAAACGACAAGCGCCATCCATATTGCTTGCTTTCTATCTCAGCTAGGCAGCACTTTGCTAGTTGATGGCGACCCAAACCACAGTGCCACAGGATGGGCAAAGCGAGGAGCATTACCCTTTAAAGTTGTGGATTTACTACAAGCTCCTATGCACAGCCGTAATTTTGATCATGTGGTCATTGACACAGCAGCTAGGCCAAGCCACGAAGATTTAGAAGCACTTGCTGATGGGTGTAATTTATTAATCTTGCCTACTACCCCTGATGCTTTAGCGATGGATGCACTGTTGCAGACTGTAGGCGCACTTAAATCATTAGGTAGCGATCGCTATCGTGTGTTGCTCACAATCATTCCCCCAGCCCCCCGCTTAACTGGACAGCAAGCACGGGAAGCATTAGAGGCAGAGGGAATACCACTATTTCAACATGGGATTAGACGATTTGCTGTTTATGAAAAAGCGGCACTGGAGGGGCTGCCAGTTTACCAAGTCAAAGACCGCAGCAGCAAAATAGCATGGCGGGAGTATCAACAGGTGGGTAAGGAGATATTGTCATGAGCAACCCTAAGCCTAGCCCTTTTAAAAAGTTATTTGAAACCAAAGAGGAACCACAACTTGAGCCAGAACAAGCGTTAGAAGTAATCACAGAGAGTAACGTGACACAAACTCCAACACCGTCCCCACCAGCACCAACTTCTTCTGAAAAGAGCAAACGTGGCAGACCTGCAACTGGAAAGCGGTCTGATGATGCTTGGATTGGGCGCACCTACTATGTGAAACGCTCAACAGATTTAGATGTAGAGGAAGAGTTACTTAAACTCAAAAGGCGTGGCGTAGAGATTGATAAAAGCGAATTGGTAGATTTTCTCATGGCTGTCTGGGTGAAATTGCAGCAAGGTGAAAATATAGATTTACTAATTGACGAATTTACGCCAAGGCGAAATTCTAAATTAGATTGAGTCGTTGCTGAATGAGGAGAGCCAGAAGAATCAGGTGCGGAGGGGAGGGACTGTATTGTTTAACCTAGCAACTGAGGCGATCGCTGAAAATACTGAGCAGTCCTTTTTCCTTTGATGAGGAACTGGGATTGGCTTCTGGTCACTGGTACTGGTATCAGATAGTAATCCACCAGACATTTATACCAGTAGAGTCTCACCTTTAATAAACCCTGGTTTACCCGGTGGTAGAAATAAAAATAATGTAATATTATTAACACTATATTTATCGAAATTCAAGGGTAAGCTTACTTATTAATAACGTCTAATTGTTATTTTGAAATTTATTTGAAGAGAACTTTACTAATAAATATTACTGATTTTACATAAATAGAGAAATTTTAATTTAAGTAAATTCTCTCTCGGCAAAACGGAGTTTATGTAGATAGTATGTAATTTGATATATCACTTACCGGATTTGGTAGTGAGTATTAATTTAAATGAATTTCAAAAAGCCGTTAGCTATTAAGCAGCCTGAAGTCAGCAAATTTATCCGCGAACTTCGCCTAATAACGGGTCTAACTCAAGAACAGTTTGCAGCAGCATTAGGTGTAACTTTCCCCACTGTTAATCGTTGGGAAAATCGGCGTAATCAGCCCTCACCTATTGCCATGAAGCAGATAGAAAAATTGCTTTTTGAGATGGGCGATCGCGGACAGGAATTACTGGCGAAACATTCGACTCCCTAGTTTATTTAGGATAATTTTTGGGCTGAGTTCCTATATTTTCTAGAGCTAATGTCTGCAATACACAAACCTGACTTTTCACGTTATGTAACAAAGCCACGGAAAACCTAACCCCCTAACCCCCTTCCCTACGAGGGAAGGGGGAAAATTCAAAGTCTCTCTCCTTTTAGGAGAGAGATTTAGAGAGAGGTTTTCCAGATACCGTGAAAAGTCAGATACACAAACTTGTTGTTAGTGCAGACATGATTAGCTGTAGCAATTTTGTTGCAAGTGTTTAATTATATTAGCGCTTGCAACAGCATTGTGCATAGGTTCTCTCCAACTATCCCACCAATAAACATCTCAATCAACTCCCAAAAAATTAGATAAATAAGAGATTGGTGGTTTATGACTTTCAACCAAGATAATTCTTATGCCTTTATGGTTGGAACTGAGGATGATCGTGTTGAAGCATTAAAAGAACTATTAGGATATCCAGTGTTGCAACATGACCCTCAAGGTTCGGCTTTTTGGTATTTGCGTCCTGGTAAAAATGAAAATGAAGCTTTAGAAACTTGCCCAATTGCTATTGGCTTTTACTCAGAATTAAATGAAGCAACAGATAAAAAAATTAAAAAAAATCTGACATTAAAAGAAAAGCAGCAAGAAATATATGGTCATTACGCCAGTAGAGAATTTGAACAGCAGCCTGTAATGTATTTATTGCTACCCACAACCGAAGGGACTGGGCGAGTACCGTTGGTGCTGCCAACTGAAGGGGGGCTGCGTCAGCGACACATTGAAACTTTCCAGTGGAACGACGCAGAACTGATAGCCCGTTTAAATCGCCTCAAGCAAGGGGAATTGCCCATTGCGACTAAATCATTCTGTGCCATTCCCCAGGTAGATTGGGTATTTTACCCAGCAGCAAAAACAGCAGGCGAACTGGCAAGGGCGCTGGCCCAGGCAGCACGGCGGATTGAGCAAGCTATCCCCAAAGTTTATCAAAATGAGGAAAATGAGGGAACTGATGGTTATCTGCACAAGTTGCTGAAGAGTTTTCAAAGGGAGTTATTGCCCACACTGCAACTGACTTCAGATAATGAGAAAGACTATAGTTTTGCGGATATTTACGCCCAAACTATTGCCTATGCGTTGTTTACTGCTAGAGTATTTGGCTATGTAAAGGATAAGAGAGAAAGTAGAGAAAAAGAAACTTATTTTGATAGAGAATCGGCTTGGCAGCAGTTACCGGAAACTAACCCATTTCTGCGTAAGTTATTTGAGGATATTTCTCAGCAGACACCAAAGGAACTAGGAGATGAGTTAATTGGTGCGATCGCAGATATTTTTGGTATACTCCGGGCAGCCAAGATGGATGCAATTCTCTCGGATTTTCAACTGAAGATGAACCGGGAAGATATTGTTATTCGCTTCTATGAGGATTTTTTGACAGCTTATAAACCACAGATGCGCGAAGGTCGGGGTGTTTATTATACACCGGAGCCTGTGGTTTCTTATATCGTCAATTCTGTTGACTACATTTTAAAAACAGACTTTAAATTAGCAGATGGGCTTGCTGATGCGACAAAGGTAAAAACATTAGATGGCAAGAGTAAAATTCATAAGGTATTAATCGCAGATGTTGCTACAGGTACCGGAACTTTTTTATCTAGTGCGGTAGACCATATATATAAATCTTTAAATTTAAGTTCAGATAAATGGTCAGATTATGTATCTCAACATTTATTACCACGACTTCTTGGTTTTGAGTTATTGATGGCACCCTATGCTGTAGCACACATGAAATTGGGGTTACAGCTAACAGAATTAGGATATAAATTTGATAGCAATGAGAGACTAAGAATTTATCTAACTAATACTTTACAAGAAGCATTTCAAATTCCACCTGCTGATGATTTTGATAATTGGATTCGAGATGAAGCCGATGCAGCTAACAGAATTAAGCAAGAAGCACCAGTAATGGTTGTGATGGGAAATCCACCTTACTCTGGTCATTCTGCTAATAATGGCATTTGGATTAGTAATCTACTCAAGGGTATAGATACAATCACTCACCAAAAAACTAGCAGTTATTTTGAAGTTGATGGTAAACCTTTGGGTGAAAGAAATCCTAAATGGCTAAATGATGATTATGTAAAATTTATTCGTTTTGCTCAGTGGCGAATTGAACAAACAGGTTACGGTATCCTAGCATTTATCACTAATCACGGATATTTGGATAACCCCACATTTCGCGGGATGCGTCAAAGTCTGATGAACACCTTTGACGACATTTATGTTCTTGATTTACATGGGAACAGCAAGAAAAAAGAGAAGTGTATTGATGGTTCAAAGGATGAAAACGTTTTTGATATCCAGCAGGGTGTAGCTATTAGTATTTTTGTTAAACGGCAAGACGGTAATAAGGAAGTTGCTAATGTTTATCATGCAGACCTGTATGGTTTACGAGAAAGTAAATATCAATGGCTGAAAGAAAATGATATAACAGCAACCCAATGGACACAACTGAAGCCACAGTCACCATTTTATTTGTTTATCCCACAAAATATTAATTTGCTTGGAGAATACGAGCAAGGATGGAAAGTACCAGATATTTTTCCAGTTAACGTGCTTGGTTTCCAGACACACCGCGACCATTTTGCCATCAATTTTGAAAAAGAGGAACTTTACAAGCAAATTGAAGAAATGCGTGATGATAGCATTTCAGATCATGAATATGCTCAGAAATATATGCTCCAAGATAACCGTGATTGGAAATTAAGTAAAGCTCGTAAAGTTCTACGTCGTGATGCTGAGTGGCAAAGTAAGTTAATTCATTGTTTGTACCGCCCTTTTGATGAGCGACCATGTTATTTCAGCACTGTATCGATGGATTATCCTAGACCTTTACTTGAAAAACATATTTTTAGAAAAGATAATCTAGGCTTAATAAGCGTTCGTCAGGTTGCAGAAGGAATATTTAATCACGTATTCGCTACGAATGCCGTTGTAGAGTGTAGGATTACTTTAAGTAATAAAGGTGCTGGATATTGTTATCCACTTTATCTCTACAACGAAAATGACCAATATCAATTTCCAAAACTAGAACAAAAACGCCGCCCTAATCTTTCCCCCGCATTCCTCAAAGACATCATCTCAAAACTAGGCTATACCCCGACACCAGAAGCAATCTTCTACTACATCTACGCCATCTTCCACTCACCCACCTACCGCACCCGTTACGCCGAATTCCTCAAAATCGACTTCCCCCGCGTACCCCTCACCAGCAATAACGAACTCTTCCAGCAACTAGCAAATTATGGTGAAGAATTAGTATCACTCCACTTAATGAAATCACCCCAACTCGACAACTTCATCACTAAATTTATTGAGAATGACGGTAATAATCTAGTCGATGCTGGACATCCCAAATACAACCAAGATGCTGTCACCATCAACAGAAAAGGTGACAAATTTACTGGTGTCCCGGAAGAAGTCTGGAAATTCCAAATTGGTGGTTAAGCTAAAACACATCTAATTTGCATATTAAATTTTATCAAATTCTTGTGGGGTGGGCATCTTGCCCGCCTTGATCATGCAACTTCAATGCCGATTAGCTTATCAAGTCTGCCAAAAATGGCTTAAAGACCGCAAAGGTAGACAGTTAAGCGATGACGACATCCAACACTACCAGCGAATTGTAGTAGCATTGCAACAAACAATCAAACTGATGCACAAAATTGACCAAGCGATTCCAGGCTTCCCGATACAATAAAGAGGGAATGATTAGAGGTAAAAGATGACTAGCAAAGAATTATTAATCCAAGAAATAGAAACTTTACCACCAGAGTTGCTAACAGAAGCACTTAATTTAATTCGAGAAATCAAAACCAGTCATACAGCAAAACAGTCAAATACAAATAACTTACGTAGTTCTACAGCTGAAGATTTACTAGAATTTGCCGGAACTTGGTCAGGTGATGATATTAGAGAATGTCTTCAGCTTGTTCATGATACTCGTATGCCACTGGAATTTTAAGAATATATTTGCTTGATACAAATCATTGCACTTTTTTGTACAGCCGCGATTTCTCAGGGCAAGATGCTAAATTTGATTATGACTTAAATCCTTTTGAGGGAAGTAAAGTATAAGATTTGTAAAAAGTACAGTAAAGTTTTTCAGTCGTATAAACACAAAAGGAAACAATGACGATTAAACAACAGATTACCCAAGAACTAGAAAAATTACCTGAACCCCTATTGCAGGAAATTTTAGACTTTGTTCAATTTTTACAAGCGAAACACCAACAAATCGCCGAGACAAAGCAAATCCAAGAACATATAGAATCAGAAGCTCACACTCAAATTAAGTCTACAGGCAGTTCGTTACTAGAACACCTGAAAACCATAAGTACCCCAAGTGACAGTTCTCAACTATCCTACCGTCCAGCTTCTGGACGTTCCATCCTCAGACACGCCGGAACCTGGTCAGGCGATGACTTTCAAGAGTGTCTTCAGTCGGTTTACGCCACTCGTGGCAAAGCCAAATTCGATTATGATTTAAATCCTTTTGATTAATGTATTTACTAGATACAAACCACTGTAGCGCTATCATCCTCGGTGAACCAAACGTCATTCGTCGAATAGCCGAGGTAGGAGAATTAAACATTGCCACCTGCGTAATTGTGCAGGGAGAACTTACATATATGATGGAAAATTCTGCCAACAGAGAAACTAATCTGGCTCGGTTGACAGAATTTCTTGAAGATATAGGCATTTACGGAGTTACAGAGGACACGGCTACCATTTATGGTCAACTCAAAGCAGCGTTGATGAGACAATTTGGCCCCAAAGACAAAAGCAAGCGGAGAAAAACTCAGATAACAGACCTGGGTTTTGATGAAAATGACCTCTGGATTGCTGCTGTTGCTCTACAACATAATTTTACCGTTGTATCAGCCGACAGCGACTTTCAGCGAATTATACAGGTAAAAGCATTATCCGTTGAATCTTGGCTGTAAACCCTACTTCTTACTCCTACCTATGCTGGAAGCTGCCATTCAAGATATTATCCGCAAACAACGCCCCTACTATTTACTACAAGGCAACTTCATCAAAGGCGTTGACAATCAATATTGGCTGATATTCAAGCATCGAGACGCTGAAAATCGCCTGCATAATATCATCACTTTTCTGGGACTTGGTGACAAACACGCTGCTTATAGACTGCTGCGAATTGAACCTAAAAGTGCCAAGGTTTTTGAATATACTCCCCTCAAAGATGGAAACTTACCCAGCGCTACTCTACTTAGAACTAGCAAGTTAAATCTTATTGAAAAATTCCTGAAAAAAGAAAGTTTTTATAAAGAAAAATCACTACAAGTCGGGAGTTTTTTAGAACTTAAAGGTCGCCGTCGGAAATTAAACTTACCTGATGAATTTGATAAATATCATCCTTTTATTTCTAGCATCTTAGAACGTACCCAAATCTATCGTCGTTCCACTGCCTATTTTGATAGTGGAGTACTAAAGCTATATGAAGAACCACTCCAACAAATTGTATTAACCGAAGGTCAAATTCGCCTGTTAATGGACTGGCAGGGTTTTACCAAAAGTGCTGATATTGAAGAACTAGAAAAACTACAAGACCCGAATTACCGCGCTGAATTTACCCGCCGCACCTTAACTGAATTCCTTCAGGGTTTGGAAGATAGCGCCTTCTCTGGTACTGGAATTATGGCAGAGTTAGTCCGCTTGGAGTTTTTGCAAATCAAACTGGTGAAGATGAACTCAGGGCGAGGCATCTATCACAAAAAAACTGGTATTCTTACCGACCTTCTAGAAAATCATATCCTGCATGAAGGTTCTGATAACTTTACCCGTGCCGCCTATACCAAAAATGCCGAAAGCGTGACATTTCTCTACTCCTGGGATTCGCCATTAGATGCAGAAGAAATTGCCAACAGCATCGAACAATTTGATGCAGAGTGGCAACGAGAAGATATCACTTTCGACCTCAGCCAAGAATTTTTACAGCAGGTACTCGCAGAACGAGAACGACGTACTAAACTTCAACAACCAGTGATTGAGACTATTACCCCTGACGAATTTTCATCAGGGGAAACCACCACTGTTGAAATAACGGGTAAAAATCTCGACAAAATAGAAGATATTCAAATTGCTGATGACGAATTGGTGCAAGTTACCATCGACAGCAAAGAACCAGAACGCATTGTTGGTCAAGTTGAGGTACACGCCGACCACCCACCCACGAAATTAAATGATTTTCGAGTCAAAACCAGCACTGGTAGTTACAACACATCTCCCCAAATACCTGTATCTGTCAGCCAATCCTTAGAAATTCCTGACTACAGCGAAATCGCCGGCTTTAAGCCAGCTATAGAAATAATCCTGGCAGGCAATCACGGCACACCTAATGATTTCCTCTATTGGCTGGCACAGCAGCGCCCCCGCCAGTTCCGAGTCGAAGGCAGTGACTTGCTAGACCAACTAGTTAACCAAGATATCTTGTTTGAACATCAAAAATCTGGGGCGCAACACTGCCTGCGGGTAATGCAAGACTTTGGTATTTCTGTTTGTGCGGATGCGGTGGGCTTGGGTAAGAGTCGATTAGCCGCGACTGTTGCCCGTCTCTACCGCGCCTCAAACCCTGGCGCCAAAATCGCCATTATTGCCGCCAAAAAATTGCATGATAACTGGAACCGAGAAATGGCAGAGTTGGGTTTTGATTATGAAAAGCAAGACTACGAACTCTTCAATAAAAACCTGATGAGCCGTAAAGGTAGTGGGTTTACTGAAAATCTGATTCGCTACGGTGGTGCGGACTTAATTATTATTGATGAGGCACACGAAGGCATCCGCAACTATAATAATCGCATTCACAAGACCTGTTTGCAAGTTCAAGAACAAGATCGCAAATCAGGAAAGCAGCGACACTTTTTACTACTAACCGCTACCCCGTGGAACAACCGTCGGCAAGATATCTATAACATCCTCTCACCTTTCCTGAGCCGCCCTGAAGGTTTTAGTGAACATGGTTTTCCCCCAGAACTTCTCCACTGGTTCCAAAACCGCGAGATTGGTGTAGAACCGTTTACCGATAACACTGAACTATTTCGCCGCACCTACCGAGAATTGTTTCTCCAGCGCACTCGCCAGATGTTGCGCGATGCTACCCCTGACCTGAATCTCTATGCCAAACGGGTAGCAGAATGGTTGCCAGTGGAGTTTGAACCCGCCACAGAACAAGCACTAGAGCAAATTTTCACCCAATTTGAAACCAGTCTTTATATCCCCTTTGCTGACCCGATTCGCTACCTTACAGGTAATCCAGAACAGCGTAGTTTGTTGAGTAACCAGCGACGCTTTTTCCTGCAACGGGCAGAATCGAGTATGTATGCCCTTAACCGCACTATTAAAAGCTTTGGGGATAAGATTCGGCTGCTTCAGCAACGCTTAGAAAATGTTGCTCCTGATGCCGACGGCTTGAAAGAATTTCTACTCATCCACTACGGGTTTCAATCAGAAAAAAAGCATAAACAAGAGGATTTATTTGATTTTTCTGACCGCGAAGACTCGGATGAAGATTATGAAAAAGAAGACGAGGAGGAAGACGAAGAAAATAGCAATGAACAAGAACACAAACGCCAACAATTGCGAAGTTCTATTGAAAAGGTCATTGATGCCTTACGCCACGATTCCATCAAAACACAACTTATTTATAATAGAATTCTCTCAGATTGTGAAGGTGATATCAAACAATTAGAACAAATTCAAAACCTGTTAGCGGGTGAATTTGTCATTGACCATAAACGTGAACAAGTCAGCAATAAAGTCAAAGAATTAGTCAGCCTTGGTCATAAGGTGTTGCTGATTTCTACCTTTAGTGACACAGTGGTTGACTATTACCGTTACATGGCTAAAGATACAACAATTGCAGCCAAAGGTATTGGCATGGCTATTGGCTCTACCAAACGGTATTATCCCAACAATTCAGCCAATAACCCAATTGTAGTTAATCCCAATAATGCCCTGAGAATAACTAAGCATCAAACTAATCTTAAACGTCAACAAATATTTCGCTTATTTGCTCCTGCTGCTAACTGTAAAAACCCAGCCGAACGACCAAAAGCAGATGAAGAACTAGCAGTTCTTATTGGTTCAGAAACTCTTTCAGTTGGTCAAAATCTCCAGGATGCAGACTATTTAATTAATATTGACCTGCCCTGGAATCCGATGATTTTGGAACAGCGCATAGGTCGAATTGACCGACCTAAGCAGCATCAAGCAAAAAATATTTATATCTATTACGCTAACAGTGAAAACCAATTATTGAGGCAAGCTTCACGCCTCGCTAACCTGAATAAAAAACTGGTAGGAGATTTAGTATCGGAAGATGGAGATATCCCCACGATTTCTAATGTTGAGCGTCTGGGTGCTTCGATATATGGCGATACCTTATTTGATGATGAAGTCCTACCAGGGTATATCGACTTCTTGCAAAGCTTAGTTAAAGCTAGAAAGATGGAGCAGGGCAATTTACAAGAATCAGCCTATAAAAAACAGGAAACTAGCAACAATCTTTACACTTACAATGAAATTTTACATAGTGAAGAACTCAGCAAACTGCTCAAAGAATTGGGGGAAGATTATCAAGCTAATCCCATTACTTTAGGTCGCCGCACGGGAGAAAAACAGGAAGTTACTGGATTAGTAGCATTAACAGTGGAATATTTCGGCCCCAATGGCGAAGCAATACCTTCAGAAACACAAACTATCTTCTGGAATGACAAAACTGGAGAAAAAGATGGTTATGGGATGGCGATTGCCACAGCATTTAAAACCCCAGAATCTGGTGACGTTTTCTCTGCTAAATATCTGCTTTCATCTGCCAGTAACCTTTATAACCAATTAGTTAACCTCAAAAAAAATTGGGCTGTTGAACTCCAGCAGGAAGAGACATTAGAAAATCTCAATATTACCTCAGAACGCATTAATTCCATCAAAAAACGGTTGAAAAAATTTGATAGCTTACCAGGAGGATTAGAAGCGATTACAGTCAAGAACACTATCAAAAAACTCAGTGCTTGCAAGGAACTAAAACAAGTCCAGAAGCTTCTGCGCGAGTATACAGAAGGCAGTAAAGCTAATTTTGATGATGAAACTTTTCTAGTGCAGTTAGTACAAGATACTGACAAACTCAACTTAATTGCAAATGAAGGTATTAAACCTACAAGCTTACGAGTTTCATTAGCTGCTATTTTAATCAGAGCATAATTCCCTATTTGAGCCGAAAATTGTTATTGGGATTACCGCCTTTTCCCCACACGGGCTGCTAATTTATTAGTTAACTCCAATTGATATTGATTTTTATTGTCCTCGTAAACCAAAATAGTCCTGGGGTCAGCATGACGGCTCAAATGCTGCACTTTCCGGTAGTCTCCTGAAGCCAAATCCAGCGCCTCGGTAATCCCCGAATGCCTGATTTTATGGGGTGTCATCCGCTTTTTGATGCCAGCGCGTTCACAGGTTTTTCTCACAATGGCGTAGATGCCGTCCCCGGTGAGTTGGTGTCCATAATTGTGGAAGTCCAGCGCAATAAACAAAGGATCACTGGGCTTAATATTTGTACGACAGCCCAGCCAGTCGCTAACCGCCTCTGCAACTTCTGGGTTTAAGTCAATCCTAGTAGAATCATTGCCCTTACCCTTGCCGTAAACAGTTAAAGTCAAATCGTGGTAATCAAAATCTCCCACCATTAACTTCGCCACCTCCCCCCGTCGCAAAACATTTGCCCAAAGCAGCAGAAATAAAGCATAATCCCGCTTTCCCTTGGTGCAAGTGGTATCAATTACATCAAAAACTTTGTTGTACTCATCAACTACAACACCCCGCGTATCCCTGTACTTAGTCACAATCATTGATTCAATGCGGTCGCCATCAAAATAAAACTGACAGCGTTTGAGATTGCGACCCACCTTAATTAAATACTTGAGGGCGGCCAAGTAACGGTTAATAGTTGCCGCCTTCCTACCCTCTGCCACCAAATGATTCTTAAACTTGAGGATTAACCCATTAGCCGTCTGGTCATCCAACCCCCAGAACTCAGAGACATCTTTTTGAGTCGGTTCCCTTTGCAAAAAATACTCAAAAAATATCCGTATATTGCCAGCATACCCCCGTTGAGTAGTAGACGCCTTCTGCTGCAACTCCGCCAAAAAATCATTTGACGCAAGGAGCTGACTGGCAACTTGAGTCAGAGAACTTTCAGTATATGTACTTAACTTATTCATTTTTAGCGTTTATGACAATGCACCTTTTCGTTAACGTGTTATATCATTACACACATCACCAACGCAAAATACACTAAACTCCTTCTATCCCAAACACAAAAAGAGATTTTTCCGATTCTAGGAATGACTTGGGTTAATACTTCTGGGGTTCTAAGTGAGTTTTGTAATTATTTTGACTCGAAAGCATCGGCTTTGTGGTCAAAGATGTCAATCGGCATAGTTATTGATACTACTTTTTATGTTGCGTGCCAAATGTTAGCAAAATTGCTCCAAGCGATCGCAAGAGAGCATACTCCAAATCAAAAGCTCCACGCAGAAACCATCTAGGTGGAGTCTTGATATCAAGGTTGATATCAGACATCAGTTTTAGTTAGGAGGTTTCATCGCCAGAATCTTCTGAGCCACAGCTTTGGAAACGGGCATCATTGAGTTGCACATTGCATTACGTTTTGCTGCCCCATTCTGAATTCCATGCAGCATCTTCAATCTTATAGAGTAAATTGCTGACTGTACCAAATGCATCTCTAAGATTGAGTTGAGCTAAGTTAATTCTTACGTTATCCCAGGTTCCATGTGCAAAGTCATTCCTTACTTTCCTGATCACATTTCTTAGCTCAAGAGTGTCAGTATACTCTTGGAATTGAAGTCCGCCTTGATGCTTGAGATGTGCCAAATAGGAATCTATATCACTTGCCCTTTTAAGTTTTTTAACCTGTACTCCCGGAGTAAATTCTGCACAAAGCAGCTTTAATGAGTGTTCCAAAAACGCTGAGAGTAGAAGAATACAAGTTGCTCGTGATACTGTGTGAATAGTATCCTCCCATTTAGGCAAGTTGTAATCTAACACGTCGAAATCTTCTGCTGGTGCATTTGGATCATTTTCAAGCTTATGTCTCTGTCGTAGCAATCTTGTATAATGATTTTCCGTTTCTTGTAGCGTTAACACACAATAATCATTAAGTTGAGCCATTCGATTTGAAATGTACCAAAAAACCTCGCTGAAACGCTCAACTGTAAAGAGATAATCCTCCCATGCAATTTCATTGTAGTTATTATCAAAAACTACTGTATTTGCCCAAAACAGGGAATCTTTGTGAAATATAGATGCCATTTTAAAAAGTGCTTATTTTCGCTCAATCTAACCTCTGGCTAAAAATGCTGCCCTCAGAAAAATACCGGAGACTATCATTAAGTTTGCATATTGAAAAATTGTTTTAAAAAGTAAACTACTTACTCTAAGAATGCGAGCAGCCACATCTGTTTACAAAATGTAAACAATCTGTATCACGATTTCTACCAAAACGCTTTAACCAAGTAGGCCAGTCCACTACATTAATTTTATATATTACAGTTTAACAGACTGTATTTCTTTTGTCGTGATGTGGGAACAAGGTTTGACAGATGCAGTTACTGCTGATCTACATTTTGTTCAAGCTGGGTTTCGGGCATTGTTGCGCTAAATGAAGCGAGAAGAATTTGAGGCTCTAATTACACATCCTTGCCATCGGCGATTAATCTGCTTCTTGCCACCCCTCAATAACCGCTACAAAAATATTGACTAGGGGATGATCAATGACTTCTTTGAATGCTTCTTTTCCCCCTGCCTGTAAAGCATTTATGAGCCGAGATTTAGAAGGTTTTTTGAACATTATGCTTTTGTCAATATTTTTTAATTTATGCAGTGGAAACGCTGGAGGATTGACTTTCCTTGTTTGTAATTCTTGACTGGCAGCATTAGAAATTAGTTCAAAATAGCGGCTTTGAAACCTATCCCCAGTAACTTGCTCTCCTATCAAATTAATTGATAGATTTTCCTCTTGTAAAAAGTCTACCAAACGCTGCTTTTGTAAGATCCTGTTCTGCGGCCTTTTTAGCTTGAGAGGGGATTTATAAAGCATGATAAGTTGCTGCTTAATTCTCTCCTCGTCTACAGAAGCTTTTGAAATAAGCTCTAACATACCTTTTTCGACAATTGGATAAACTTTTTCCCTAATAAAATCGTCAAATAAACGACGCATACGAGATGTTTGAAAGTGCTTTCTAAGAGAAGATGATGAGGAGCTATTAGAAAAGTCAATAGTTAAGGTATTATTTGCAAGAATAAGAAGTTGATCTGCCTTATCGAGCATTTCTTTGTGTTCGTTGTACCACTCCCAGAAGACTTGACGAATGCGTTCATAAACAGGAGAAAGCCCTTTATTATCAAGTTTTAAAGTCGCTATTTCTAAAATATCTTGAGGATTAACAAATACAATACTAGGCAAGTCATTATAAGGGATGTTAAATAGGTCAGCAAGATCATAGGTATTTTGTGTCATCGCATTAGCAAAACTATCAAAATCTCCTGCGTTCCAATCCCTACCAGCAGCTTCAAAATAGTCTGTATTTTTATTGAAGTCGTTGCCAAGATGTGGAAGCGAATCATTCGGTGAAGGTGGCATAAAAGCTATAGCGAGAGCGTGCGGCCCCGTTAATCTGTCAATATCTCTATCTAACCTTTTTATATCTTCTAGAAGCTGACTATCATAAACTGTTGCCAGAAAAAATATTAATACTTTAAACTGTCCTTTTGCCAATTCCGCCTTGTAACGGTTAAGGATATCTATTCCGGTTATAAATGAATAATGCATAACTGCGACAATCCCAAAATGTTCTAGATAAGGTTTCTAGTATAGTTACAAAAACTATGGCTTGACACGCTTGATTGCAGTGTAGTGGCAGTTATTATGGTTTTGCGACGCTCCTTTGTTACAATTTTTATCGTTTCAAAATTGCTTTAATCGCAGTTCACAACAGTTAACTTATTATGCTATACACAAAAATTAATAAATGATGATATTTAGCGTAAAAAATTACGTAGCTTTTCTAGTTCCTCTGATTTTAGGACTTGGGGGTTTCGTAGCAATCGTACAAAAACTTACGCTAAGACAAACTTTGCCTAAAAGAGAACCTGGTTGGCATCTTTTGAAGAAGCTACAACCCTGATTGTTTTGTTAAAAGGTTATTTGACTTTACCTAAAAGGATATAAACTAGGCAATCTTTAACGGTTGCTAGAAGGCTTGCTATGCCTGCTTTTTGGTCTTAGCGTAAGTTCTTGCACGGATGCTACTCAAACGCCGGATACAGCAGAATTCAGGCGTTGTTCGTCAGCAGCCAGAAGTAAAAAAGGCTTCATACATATATAGCTTTTGAACCTAGACCCTGTAGTTGATTTACTTGTAAACTGCTGTATCTCTTGTATCTCTTAAAAAAATAGATACTACGGTAAGCCTATAAGCGCATTGGGGTATGCATATTATTAAAAATAATTTTAAAATGAAGATAATAAAAATTTAAACCTCCCATCATAGTGATAAATAACTTTTAAAGACTTTTGCGTAATTGCAAGTAAATGTTCATCTGAATTCAATCGTTTAATTTGTTTTTCTAGTAGATTAACCAAGGTTATTTCTAAGATTTTATCTTCCTCATTCCAATTTAGATACATTTCTTTTAATATATCTCTAATCTCTAGATTACTTCGTTCTTTGTGCAGAATAAAAGTTAAATTAAATTTAATATGTTGAGTGAAATCTTGTATTAAAAATTTACTTTTTTTGTAGTCTGATACAGCATCAAGATAAAAGATTTGATCTTCTTGCTCAAAATATGAACAATTAGCTTCATGTAAAAGATTGTAGCTTTTTAAAATACTATCAAAAACAGACGCTTTTACAAAGTTAATAGAAGCAAAACTTGGCTCTTTTTTTATAATATATCCAGAAATGTAGATAGCTTGGTCTAGCCCTGAAGCACTAATATTTTTATCTTCAAAATGAATTCTAATTAGTTCCGAATCTATTATTGATATCAAATTATACTGATATATATATTTTTGTTTATTACCTCTTGCATTTTGTCTTTTTGGTAAAGATTCCAATTCATAAGATTGAGCTTTCATTAGAGAAGTAATTGAATCAAAAATAGGCTTATCATTTTGTGGTTTTCCAGATTGAATACTCATTTCTTGAAAAGCAAAAGTCTGAAACTCTGGTTCACATATAGCTTTTTTGATATTTTTTTGAGCTAGATAATCATAATATTTTTTCTGCCAATTTTCTTCAGAAATACTAAATTTTAACGATGGAGTATTAGTCCAAATATGCACGGGATTTAATTGCAAATTTTTATCTTTTTTATCATATTGTTTAGTAAGTAAAGCCCAAAGGTTACTTGTATTTTTTTTACAGCTAATAATAAGAGTAGTAAAGACTGCAAAATCTTTTACTCTCTTAACTTTATAAGCAACTATATCAATTTCACGTATAGTTTGTTGATTATCATCAATATAATACTTGTTGTTGATGATACTCCATCCTTCATGACGTAATATTTCTGAGATATTAAATTCTAATGGAAATCCAGTTTTAGTTATTTCTTTTTCATAAATGCTGAAATCCATATAAAAACCTATCTATTCACAGGTACAGTTTACTATAGCTTTGAAGATGAAATAACTAGACGCTTAATCATAAATAGGTTCAACCATACATACAAATAAATATTTAAGAGATTTTTTAAAATCTTACCCCATTTTAATCAAAACTTTACCCTCCTGCTTGATTTTCCAGTTTTTAGGATGTTCATTAAGTAAGTAACATAATTAAATTTCGTAAAATTTTATGAAAATAGCATTACAGGTGTAGAAAATACCTTACACCAAGGGGAAATAAATCTGTATCTCAGATAGTTGAAGCATTGCAAAACCGAGGGATTGAGTTACCAGAGTTACCAGACCAGGAACACACGCCTTCTCTTTGAGCGGTAATTCCGAAAGCTACGCGCTAGGACTTGATGAGCCGTTTTCAATATCGCAGTGTCAAAAACGTTGTAGGCTGTGGGCGGTGATGTCGGGAATTGATAGTTTGGCGACATCATAGGCGACATCATATAAGATAAGACCGATACTCTCTGTGATCCTACTTATCTGTACCTGAAAAAATACCAAAAGTTTCTTAACCATCTTGATTTCCTCCAGAAGCGCCACCATTGCTTTAGTAGGGGTTCAGCCGGGATACGCGCAAAATAGGACACGTTGTAAATAAATGTTGCAGAGCGTGTTTTAGTGATTTACCAACTTGCCCATAAATGATACTGGGACAATCAAAATTTTGCACGATAAAATCAACTCTTCACCCCAATAGCCCCTCAAGCTTGCCCATAAACAATCATTTTTGGGAATGTTTCAACTGGAAGAATAAAGTAAAGCTTGGGATTGAAACAACCGTATATCAAGGGTTCTGCTTAATTTGCGTTACATAACTTTACAACGTGTCTCGTTTTACAGGTATCCCGGCTGAACCCCTTCCTGACACAATCCTGACTGATTTTAGAAAAACCTACAGGGATAAAACTATTGCCAAAGAAGATATTTTCTACTATGTCTATGGCATCCTGCACAGCCCCGAATATAAACGTCGCTTTGAAGCTGACCTTAAAAAGATGTTACCTCGTATCCCCTACGCTCAGGAATTTTGGGCATTTAGCAAAGCAGGTCGTGAGTTAGCTTCTTGGCATCTCAACTATGAAACCATTGAACCTTACCCGCTAACGGAAGACAATTCAGGACTACTCTTCCTAGATAACGAAGATTACCGTGTTGAAAAAATGAGTTTTGGGAGACGGCCTAAAGTTATAGATAAAACCACCATCATCTATAACAGCAAAATCACCTTGTTTGGTATTCCTCTTGAAACTTACGATTATGTCGTAAATGGGAAATCAGCCCTTGAGTGGATTATGGAAAGTTACCAGTTTACCAAAGACAAGGATAGTCAAATTGCCAAAGATCCTAACGATTGGTCAGAAGATCCTAGATACATTCTTGATTTGGTGAAGCGTATAGTGAGAGTCAGCCTGGAAAGCATGAAAATTGTAACCGCTTTACCAGCATTGAATGAGCGTAAGTAGCGATCGCCACAACTAACAGATATCTACACGCCCGTCCCGGTGAGAGTTAAAACCCTGATACCAACAGCAGAACAATGGTTTGAGGGTTCATCTGGAAACCTAGTTTCCAGATGAAATCCCAAAACCCTGATTATTTCGTTCATCAGTAAAGCGATCGCCTGACTCCCCAGCCTCCAACCCTTGACGTACTTTTGCCTAAGTCTTGACATACTTTACCCCCTGCGATCGCTACGACACAGTTTTTATTCATGGGAATGGGCGGGGGAATCCGCTACAGATATCAATACCTGCCCTCAGTGCCGATCAACCAAGTTGAGCCGATGGGGAAAGGACAAGCGCGGAATCAAGCAACGCTTCAAATGCAAGGACTGCGGGAAAATCTTTGTTCCGTAAGCGATCGCCGATCCTAGTTCGTTCTTCTTCAAAGCTTGTTCGTCGATAATTTTCTGGATATCCAGAAAAAGCGATCGCCACAACTAACAGATATTTACACGCCCGTCCCGGTGAGAGTTAAAACCCTGATTCTTCCGTTAATCATCTGGAAGGTGGGTTTCCAGATGCAGTCTGAAAACCTGATTCTTTCGTTAATCATCTGGAAGGTGGGTTTCCAGATGCAGTCTGAAAACCTGATTCTTTCGTTAATCATCTGGAAGGTGGGTTTCCAGATGCAGTCTGAAAACCTGATTCTTCCGTTAATCATCTGGAAGGTGGGTTTCCAGATGCAGTCTGAAAAACTGATTCTTTCGTTAATCATCTGGAAGGTGGGTTTCCAGATGGGCATCACCGTGGCCAAAACGGGAAAATTGTACGCTAAGGCTGAAATCCTTGCTCTGACTGTGTTTAATGAACGAGAGCGCTAAAATGCGTACACACACAATACGCAAGTACAAAGTATGAGTAATCGTTTTCAAAAGCCATGCCCTGACCGTATAGATTCTGGTAATGCTGGCAGAACTCTTAGAGACACTAATTCCACTCCACAGCAAAAATCTAAGGCTGGGTTTCTTTTAAACCAATGTAAACAATGTGTGGGGTGTAAAAAATTTTAGAGCAAGTGCCAACCTCTATTTATCACTCTTGACTAGCTAACGCCTTTCCAGATGGTGCAGAGTACTGCCAATACTCTGCACCAATGAACTGAGGATAAACAGCCGCTCACGGGTGCTGTGAAAATGAGTGTCTAAGATGCTTGCTGGGTAAAGCTTTCAGCCTTAGCGTACAATTTTCCCGTTTTGGCACGGTGATGCCTGGTTTGGCATTGGTGGGTATTGAAGCGATCGCGCCTTGGGAGCGTGTTATTGATTTGCAATTTGCCCGTCGTCCCGGAGAAAGCGCCCTGTATCAGGCATCACCGTGTATCATGTCTATGCAGAAATCATGGGCAAGTATAGCAACGTCATTCTCACCGACGCTAGCAATATAATTATCACCGCCGCCCATCAAGTTAGTCAGCAACAATCTAGTGTCCGTCCCATCCAAACCGGACAACCTTATGAAACACCACCAAAACTGACTGGAACTGTCCCCAGTTTGAGCGAATCTCAAGAACGTTGGCAAGAACGGGTAAGTTTAGTGCCAGGAGCAATCAAGCGGCAATTACTGAAAAGTTATAGTGGCTTGAGTGCAGCATTGCTGGAGTTAATGTTGTTAGAAGCAAATATCGCACCAGAAACATCCACCGATACTCTCAACCCCGACGACTGGCGACGGTTGTTTGAGCGTTGGCAAGAATGGGGTTCAGCCGGGATACGTGTAAATTGGGACACGCTGTGAATAAATGTTGCGTAACGTGTTTTATTAATTTACCAACTTGCCCATAAATGGTATTGGGGCAATCAAAGTTTTGCACGCTAAAATTAACTCTTCACCGCTTTCAATGCCTCAAGCTTGCCCATAAACGTATACTTTTGGCAGAAGATGTAAAAAAATATTAGGCGTAGTAAATTAAAATCAATATAAATCAAGGTTCCTAAGCAATTCAGGCAAGTATGCTATGTACAAACTTGGAACAGCCTAAAGTTCTGTTAAAATCAGCAGCACACAAACTATGAACTCTATCACCGAAAAACGTATCGCCTTGATTTCCGTCCACGGAGACTCGGCGATTGAAATAGAGAAAGAAGAAGCTGGGGGACAAAATGTTTATATGCATCAAGTGGGTGAAGCACTAGTGCAGCTAGGATGGCAAGTTGATATTGTTTACCCGCAAGGTGAGTCTGAAGCAAGGCTTGATTGTTCAACATAGCGACAATTGTCGAACTATGGGTTTAAAAGCTGGCCCTATGAGTTAAAAGGCTTTGATCAAAAAACTATATTGATGCGATGGGTGCATAGTTTACCGCCGCAAGCATCACTTTTTTTGAACTCAATATTATGAAGGCAATCATAACACTATGATTGCCAACTTTTTACTGCAATGCCAGCACAGCCCGGTAAAGCTAATAGACTCTAGAGAAATGAATTCACTTGGACGTTTCTCAGGCTCCCAAGATGCCTTCTTAACTCTGGACGTTTTTAAGCTCCCAAGTTGGCTTGCTACTACAAAACAAGGAAACCGAAATGAGCAACAAAACCAACCCTGACCAAACTAACTCTAACTCCAATGATAAACAAAAGGCTGAACTGCCCAAAGTTAGCCTCGCTACGAGAGCTAAAAGTATTTTGGGGAAAACTCCCAAAGTAATCTCATCTCTAGTTGTTATGGGTAGCCTTTTTGTTGGTGCAGTAGTGTCCGAGCGCCTTCTTTCTGTGGTTGAATCATCTGACTGCGGAATATCAGTAAATTTCAAGTCCTCTCCTTCATCTCCTTTGGATTTTAAACTTAACAAAGAGGCTTGCAGCAAACCACCTGAAAGATAGAAATTAAATAGGAAACAAGTTTCCGAAAGAAAGGCGATCAGAGGGCATCGCCTTTCCTATTCCTCGCAATAAATATTAGTTCCTGCCACCAGTTAAGCGACAGTTTTGTAAGGTCGTTAATTTGTGCCTTCACGTTTGACCGTGACTGAATAAACGGGAGCATCCCTGTTTAGCACGGTGATGCCTAATTCATCTCGACTCAAAAAAGCGGACATATTTCTTAATTGATAATAGTTCGCAATAACTTCTTAGTGGCGTGTCTCTCAACGGAGTAATGGGGCTTGTGGCGTAGTAGACTGTCCATAATCAGTAAACCAAAAAGTTTTTTAAAAGTCTTACCATCTGGACATTTCAGCTAAAGCCAGGGATATCACAAAACTCACAAAACAACGTTAAATTGACCATTTCAGACGATGCCCCTAATTACCTGGAAGCGATCGCTCTATTACCAATAGTGTTTGCTGACTGATTCCCGATGGCTGAAACCCCTATTTTTACGTTCGTTTTCAAAACTTTGTGGTTTACTGATAATATGAGTCTTGTTATGGTCAACCTGGATTTGCTGTTAAATGCAATTAATGCAGTGGTCAGAGACCCGGTTTTGGTCATCGTCTGGCAATTCGTGAAAAAATCCAAAACCTGGGGAGATACAATTCGTCCAGTTTATTACCGGAATGTACTGAAGATTCGTTGTCGAGAAAGTCTCGACTGCCTAAAAACACCATCCTAAAATCCTTATAATTAAACACGATCAATACTTTATCAAACTTGATATATCTGCCTATTTGTCAAATAGTCTATTAGAAATATGAAGAAAATTCTGATTTTGTCCGCGAATCCTATAAATACATCAAAGCTGCGTCTGGATGAAGAAGTGCGGGAAATTCAGGCAGGATTGGAACGTGCGAGAAGTCGAGATAAGTTTGAAATTATTACAAAATGGGCAGTACGTACTGATGACTTGCGTCGTGCGCTTTTAGACCACGAACCAGAAATAGTCCATTTTTCCGGACATGGATTGAGGAAAGATGGTTTGTGTTTAGAGAACAGCGCAGGAACAATACAAGCAGTAAGTACTAATTCGTTGGCAAGGTTATTTGGGTTATTTGAAAAAACTGAATGTGTTTTGTTAAATGCTTGCTACAGCGAAGCTCAAGCAGAGGCAATTTTCCAGCGTGTTGATCGCGTGATTGGGATGAATCAGGTAATTGGGGATAGAGCAGCGATAAAGTTTGCGGTGGGGTTTTATGATGCTTTAGGGGCAAACCGCAGCTATGAAGATGCTTATGAGTTTGGTTGTAGCGCGATCGCACTCGAAGGGATTCCTGAATCTGCAACCCCAGTATTGAAAAGTAGAGATATTACTTACGTCACGATTTCGCCACAAGAAAACGGTAGTGTTAATCACTTTATACCCCTCTTGGAAAATCCAGAAGGGTCAGTACCTTTGAATTCTCCGTTCTATATCAATAATCCGACTATTGAATCTGATTATCACAGCCAAATTTTACAGCCTGGAGCATTAATCAGAATCAAAGCTCCCCAACAATGGGGAAAAACCTCTTTAATGGTAAGGATTCTTGATGCTGCTCAACAACAAGGTTATCAAACTATATGTATTAACCTTTTTAATACAGAAAAAGATTTATTTACTAATCTAGATAAATTCTTGCAATGGTTTTGTTTAAATATAGCTGATGAATTAAATATAGAGGATAACTTGGTAGATTATTGGCAAGATTCAAGGTCTCCAAAAATCAATTGTACAAACTACTTTCAAAGATATCTTTTACAAAATTTCAATAATTCCCTCGTTTTAGCATTAGATAATGTAGACTTAATTTTTCAATATCCAGAGATTGCAAACGAGTTTTTTGGCTTATTACGCACTTGGTATGAAGCTTCTAGAACAAAGCCAATATGGGAAAAAATCAGGTTAGTAATTTCACATTCCCATAGGGTTGACACTTCCTTGAATCAATCATCTTTATCTAATGTTGGATTAATAATTGAATTAAAGGATTTTACGCAAAAACAAATAAATGATTTAGTACAGCGTCACGGAATTAATTGGACTGAAAAGGAAATAGAGAGCCTAATAGAAATGATTGGTGGACATCCTTATTTACTACGGTTAGGACTCCGCAAAATCGCACATAAAGAACTAACACTGCAAAAATTGCTAGAGAAAGCATCCACAGATGAAGGTTTGTATGGTAATCACTTGCGGAATCATTTATCTAACTTGAAAAAAAATCCAAAATTATCTACAGCTATGAAGGATGTGGTAAATGCTAATAACCCAATAAGCATAGATGATGAGATAGCAGCCCAGTTACGCAGTATGGGACTAGTTAAATATGCAGTAAATAATGTTGTGCCAGTGTGCGATATGTATCGGTTTTACTTTCGAGAGCATTTAGTTTAGAGGGAAATTGATGCAAGGAAATCTCAATCCAAACTACCAATACCAAGTAGGGGGAAGTTTACCTGCTGATTCCCCTACTTATGTTGCGCGACAAGCTGATGAAGATTTGTATCAAGCTTTAAAATTAGGAGATTTATGTTACGTATTCAATTCTCGACAGATGGGTAAATCCAGCTTGCAGGTGCGAACTATGCGACGATTGCAGCAAGAAGGTATTACCTGTGCGGCAATCGATCTCACTCTAATTGGTGTGACTGATATTACACAAGAAAAATGGTACACAGGAATTTTTGATTGTTTGGTTAACAGTTTAGAATTATACGAAACCATTGATTGTGATGATTGGTGGTCTAGTCATAATTCATTGCCTTCTTTACGACGATTGGGCAAGTTTCTTGAAGAGATTATTTTTAACTACGCTGTTGGAAATATTGTCATTTTTATTGATGAAATAGATTACATCCGTAGACTCAGTTTTACAGATGATTTTTTTGCTTGGATTCGTTCTTGCTATAATCAACGCGCTGATAATCCCGAATATCAACGTCTAACTTTTACCCTTTTAGGAGTAGTAACTCCATCGAATTTAATTGCTGATGAAAATGCTACACCTTTTAATATTGGTAGAGCAATTGAAATAAATGGCATTCAATTAGAAAATGCAGAACCTTTAGTTAGAGGATTAATAGGTAGAGTTAGTAATCCTCAAGCGGTAATGGCGGAAATTTTAAGATTCACAGGTGGACAACCTTTTCTCACCCAGAAGATTTGTAAATTTCTTCCAGATGGGATTGATGTCACAGGTATTAAGGATTTTGTGAAACACCACATTATCGAAAATTGGGAAGCGCAAGACGAACCAGAGCATTTAAGAACGATACGCGATCGCATCTTAAAAAGTAATCCAGGGAGCTTGAAACTACTGGAATTGTACGAAGATATTTTACAAAATAAAGAAATTATTGCTGATGGTAATGCAGAAAAAATTGAATTACGTTTATCTGGTTTAGTTACGAAGAAACAAGGAAAATTAAAAGTATATAATTATATTTATGAGCAAGTTTTTAACCTGAATTGGATTGATAAAGAAAAAAATAAACTGTATCCTCCGTTTTATGTCAAAAAAATATCAGCTTGGTTACAATCTAACCGTCAAGATGAATTCCAACTACTAACTGGTTGTGAATTACAACAAATTCAAGAATGGTCAGCAGACAAAAGTTTAAGTGTTAGAGATTATCAATTTTTAGCAGATAGTCAAAAATTAGAACAAAAAGAAGCTGAAAGAGAAGCTAAACGTACTATAGATAATGCTAAACGACGAGCTAACAAACTAACGCGTATAGGCATTGTGATAATGCTTTTCTTTTTTGTTATAGCTGCCAGTACAGTATTGATTGCCAGTCAACAGAGACAACAAGCAGAACAAGCGACCAAGCTAGAACAAGCTGCTCTAACAGCATTAAGAGAATTTGAAAATGCACAAATCGAATCCTTGTCTTTGGCGATGAATGTAGGAAAAGGTTTGAAAAACATGGTTGGAAATAGCAATAATTTTCAAGAATATCCAACTGTGACACCATTACTAGCATTACAGACAATTCTCAATGACAAACGTTTCCGTCAAAGCAATGAATATAATCCCGGTCAGGAAGGGATAAATAGTCTACGTTGGTTCAGGTTCAATAATAATACCCAAATAGCAACTGCTGGTCAGGATGGTACAGTTCAACTGACTCCCATCAATTCTAATAAAAGTAATCAAGAAAATAATCAAAAGATAAAATTTAATGCTCACGACAAGGAAATTAGAGTTATTGATTTTCCACCTGAACAAAACCCTACTAAGTTTGCAACTGGTGGTAAAGATGAGCTACTCAAGGTTTGGGATATAAAATCTATATATGCAGGAAGAAAAGAGCCTTTATTAGAGAAGGACACCGAACAGGAAGGAATAAACCATGTTGTATTCTTAAGCAATAATCAAATACTAACATCTGGAGAAGATGGAAGCATTAAATTGTGGAATTTATCAGGCAATCAAGCAAGTCTAATTGCGACAGAAAATGCTCACAAAAATTGTAAAAATAAACAGGATAATACTGATGAGTGCGATACTCATCAACCAAGTATTAAAAGCTTGAATCGGAGTAATGATAACAAGCGATTTGTTTCCGGTGGAGATGACAGAATCGCAAAGTTATGGGAATTAGATGATGATAATATCAAGCTGATTCAAGAATTTAAAGGTCATGAAAAAAGGATTAACAGCGTCAATTTTAGCCATGAATGTAAAGATACTACTAACTCAAAATGTAAAATTGCCACAGCCTCGGATGACGGCACAGTGAAAATATGGAATCCCTTAAAACCAGATAAAGCATTATTAACCATTCCAGTAGACCCAGAAGGTGTTGAAGTTGTTCGTTTTAGCCCTACAGAGAATTCTAATATTTTGGTAACTGCCAGTAAAGGCGGCATGATTAAATTGTGGGAAATAGAAGAAGATAATTCTTTAATTAAGCATCACAATTTCGCAGAATTTCAGGGACATCAAGGCAGTATTGTTAGTTTTCGTTTTTCGGATGATGTCAATAAAGGCGAACTAGAACTTGCTACTGCGGGGAAGAATGATGGTCTTGTAAGAATTTGGAAAGTCGATAAATTTGTCAAAGGAAGACCAGAATTAGTTGTTCTAGGAAAAAAAGACACTAATAGAAAACCAATATATAGCGTTCGTTTTAGTTTGGATGGAAAAACAATCGCGACAGCTGATGATGATGGGAAAGTTAAGTTGTGGGATATATCAACTAAATCTGAACCTAAATATAAAGAAATAATCAAAGAACCAGGTATTCAACTGAAAAGTGTTCGCTTTCAACCCAATGGAAATGTGATTGCTGCTGCTGGAAGTGATAGTATTATCCGACTATGGAGAGCAAACTCCAGTGAGCCGCAACTGATTAAAACAGATCAGCGTGCTATCTGGAGTATAAATTTTGATCAAAGTGGCGATTTACTAGCGTCAGGTGGGAGTGAAGACGACGCTACAGTAAAATTATGGAGACTTAGTACTGGGAGATCGGCATATGACCCATTCACTTTGGGGGCAAAAGTTGAAGCTGTTAGATTCAGTAATTCTGATTTTCTGGTCGCAGTTGGGGAAAATGGTAAAGCAAAACTCTGGAAAATTCAAGATAGAAAAGCAATACAATTAGAATCTAAAGGTTATCGCGGAAATATATATGGGGTCAGTTTTATTAATCACGACCAAGAAGTTATTACTGCTGGTGACGATGGCATAATTCGACGCTGGGATTTATCAGGAAAGCTCCTACAAGAAACTAAAACTTATCAAGGCAGTGTCAAAAATGTTAGTTTTAGAGAAACCCCAAATAATCAAAATAATATTTTAGTTACTGTTGGTCGTTACGGTACAGTTAAACTGTGGACTACTTCTGGGCAACTTTTAGCAGATATGAAAGGGCATGAAGGGATTGTCAGAAGTGTAAATTTTAGCAAAGATGGAAAACGTCTCGTGACAGCAGGAGATGATGGTACAGCAATAGTTTGGGAGATTAAATATTTAGATGAACTTATGCAGGATGGGTGTATTTGGTTGAAAGATTATCTTGCTACTCATCAGGATGAGCAAAAAGAACTTTATGATTTCTGCCATTTGAGTATAAAAACTACCAAATAAAAATAAAATTAAAATAATCATCCGATCACACTTGCTGTACAGTGACAAATTAAATGACGTTGAGATAAATTCATGTCATTAAGCTACGCCTTACCCACTTTAGGTTTGCAGCAATGTGTGTTGATATAGCCTGTAAGTTACCTGTACTGCTTCTAAGCTGAACGCTAGAGAGTTCAGGCTTCATACCCTTGATGACATTAATTTGGCACAGCGACAAATAAAAAGTCACTGTACAAAAGTTAAGGGTGTTGTTCTTGATAGTTGGCTTTCCGCCTTTAATATTTATCCCTTGCCAATTTTCAATCACAGTTGTTAATCGCTTTTCTACTTCGAGATTCTCAGTTACAACTTGATTGATATCATTTCCTAAAGCTTCTACTGCTGCTTTAATTTCTGGGTTTGTGGCTGCTGCCTTTTTCACTTCTTCTACCAAAACAGCTTCACCAATATCTTCTCGTTCGCCTGGTGGTAAGGCGGCGTTTTCCTTTGCTAACGTTAAAGCTTTGGCTGTATCTGGGGATTTCTGCTTCAGAAGTTGCATCAGCCTTTCTGAAGCTATATCGAAGGTTTTGTCTGTTGACCAGTCAATGATTTTACCCACTACCCAGGTTGTGAAAGCGATCGCACCAGCAGTTAATGGCTCCATGTGCTACCTCGTAAGCGCGGCATCCTATTTTACCTATTACTACATGGTTTATAGGCTAAATTTCGCAATTAAGGTAAAAATTTGTAGTTAGCTCATTGTTACACCTTTTGAGTCATTCTGCATTACACATTTGGGCAATTACGTGTAATCAGAGCCTCAAAATGATATTTCGTCAACGGTATCCGTATCTCGGCTCAATGCTGACTAGCGATGCCAAGCTTGATAAAAGGCTGGATAAGTCATAGTTTGGGTGCAGTGCCAGATAACTTCGTAAGCCTGATTTGATAAGTGATTTTTCAAAACGATGACAACTACTTTCATATTTTCAGATTTTGTTAACAATTTTTTTAAATTATCTGCCACTTGCATCTGGGTAATTACATTCAAAGAATTTCCTAATAACTCCACTAATGCCATGATAGCTGTGAGATTATCTTTAGCTATTTCCCCTAAAGTTTCTGCCGCTAGTAAACGGATATATTCAGATTGAGAATTTCCTAATAACTCCACTAATGCCATGATAGCTGTGAGATTATCTTTAGCTATTTTCCCTAAACTTTTTGCTGCTTGTATAGGGATAAATACATTCATAGAATTCACTAATAACTCCACTAATGCCGTGATGGATATGGGATTATCTTTAGCTATTTCTCCTAAAGTTAATGCCGCTTGCCTACGGGTATCTTCAGATTGAGAATTTTCTATTAACTCCACTAATGCCGTGATGGCTATGGGATTATCTTTAGCTATTTTCCCTAAACTTTCTGTTGCTTGTATACGGGTATTTTCAGATTGAGAATTTTCTGTTAACGCCTCTAATGCCGTGATGGCTATGGGATTATCTTTAGCTATTTTCCCTAAACTTTCTGCTGCTTGTATACGGGTATTTTCAGATTGAGAATTTTCTATTAACTCCACCAATGCCCTAATGGCTATGGGATTATCTTTAGCTATTTTCCCTAAACTTTCTGCTGCTTGTATACGGGTATTTTCAGATTGAGAATTTTCTATTAACTCCACCAATGCCCTAATGGCTATGGGATTATCTTTAGCTATTTTCCCTAAACTTTCTGCTGCTTGTATACGGGTATTTTCAGATTGAGAATTTTCTATTAACTCCACCAATGCCCTAATGGCTATGGGATTATCTTTAGCTATTTTCCCTAAACTTTCTGCTGCTTGTATACGGGTATTTTCAGATTGAGAATTTTCTATTAACTCCACCAATGCCCTAATGGCTATGGGATTATCTTTAGCTATTTTCCCTAAACTTTCTGCTGCTTGTATACGGGTATCTTCAGATTGAGAATTTTCTATTAACTCCACTAATGCTGTGATAGCTATAGGATTATCTTTAGCTATTTTCCCTAAAATTTCTGCTGCTTGTATACGGGTATCTTCAGATTGAGAATTTTCTATTAACTCCACTAATGCTGTGATAGCTATAGGATTATCTTTAGCTATTTTCTCTAAAAAGACTGCCGCTTCTATACGATTATTTGCAGATTGAGGATTCCCTATTAACTCCACTAATGCTGTGATAGCTATAGGATTATCTTTAGCTATTTCCCCGAAATTTAATGCTGTTTGTATACCGATTCTTTCAGATTTAAAAATTCCTATTAACTCCTCTAATACCTTGACAACTATGGGATTATCTTTAGCTATTTTCCCTAAAGTTACTGCTGCTTGCATACAAGTATCTTCATCTAGAGAATTTCTTATTAACTCCTCTAATACCGTGATAGTTTTTTTGCGTTCCGTCTCTTCTATTACTGCTTTAGCCTTATGTTGTATCTCTATGTTAAATTTCTGCCATTCCTGCTTTTCAGAATTGAAATAACCGAAACTCCACTTAACTATTTGTGCCACAATTACATCTGCCAAACTACAGTCTTTAAATTCGGCAATCCCGGCTGCGGCTAGAAAATAGGCTCGGTATTCATAAAATCCTTTCCAGTCAGGAATTTGACTCTGACTATTACACCCATCCTCAAACTGTACCAATGCCTTAATAAATTCTTCCTTCTGCTCTTTTATATGTTCTCGCCCCAACCACAGCAAAATCACCTCTTTCCACTGTGGTTCAAATATGCGATAGGTTCCTTGTTCTGGGTTCTCATGAACGTGTTTTAGAAAATAGCACCATTCGTCAACAGCCAACGCTGCGAAATATTCTTCAAAGGTCGCATGGTAGAAGGCATAAACTTTTTCTTTGCTGGGAGATTCCGCCGCAATCCCTATATCATTCAGCCAACCGAGTTTTAATGCTTTGTAAAACAACGAAGTCTCATCATCTGGATAGCCTAATTCCTTATCCTTAATAATGAAACTTTCCCGCAACCGGAACCGTGAACTGCCTTCATTGATATCCCGCAAGGCTAAACGTCCCAATGCCTGATTTAAATTCCATTGATCTTTGATGCTGGTGCGGAAGGGAACTGTGCAGTTTTGTTTCCATTTGTAGAACTGCTGCACACACTGATGGTACAGTCCCTCCTTTGTCTCTGGTAAATTACCCTCCTCACTTTCCCAAATAGCACATAACAGCGCCAACCGCAGGGGAGTTTGCACTAAGTCCCGCAAGCGCACCCGTTCAGATGAATCTAATTGTGTCTTTAACCGTTGTCCTTTTTCAATATCTTCCACAAACCAATTATCGATAAACTGATGTACCTGTTGGGGATAGTCAAAGTCAAGTAAGCGATAGGTTTCAAAGGTTTCTAGTGCATTACGATCTGCTTGCCAAACATTCAGCCGACAAGTTAAAACCACCCGCGATGAACGCCCTACCCATCCAGTTAACTGACGAGAAATTTCCTCTAATGGCTGGTGAGAAGCTTCCCCTCCAGATATTTCATCCACCCCATCCAACAGCAGCCACACTCGCCCCTGCTGAATTTGGTTTGTCAAGTCATCCCGTGTTTCTTGAGTTAACTGTGTTAGGGGAATTGCTTGCTCAAGCCAACTATTAAATATATATGTTTGAATATCTGTCAAAGTTCCATTTCGTCCCAAATCTGCCAGAGAAACCCAGATGGGCAATCCTAAGTCTTTCTCTAAAACCCAAAAAGCGATCGCTTGCAGCAGTGTTGTCTTCCCTGCACCTGGTTCCCCAATCACAGCTATCTGCTGACCTTTGGTTTTACCTGAGCCGCGTTCTAGAATTTGACTTAGGAAAGCTTCATGCTCAAATCGCTGCTGCGTTTCATACTCCGGCTCATAAAGACGTGTTCCCGCATCTGGGGAAAAATCTTCCTTGTTGCGTTTATCTGTTTTCGTCCTCTGCACCAGTGCTAGGGGAACATAAATTTGCTTTCTTTCTTTTTTAGCAGATTCATTTTGCATCAAGGGGTTGCTGGTCATCCGGCGCTGCGGTTCTAGCATGGTGCTGCACACTTCATGCCAGTCAATAGAAGTAGCTGTAGTTTCAAGTGGCAGAGTCGTCGCTTTTACATCGATTAAGTCTATTAGTTCTAAATCTAAGGCTTTGGCGATCGCACTGGCAGATTCCCAATCAACATCTTCTTTACCACTAAAAAAGCGTTTAACCGTCTTCTCACCCACTGCGGCACGTCCGGCAAGTTCCAATTGAGTTAGACGCTTGCCTTCATACTTACCAATTGCAGCCTTCGCATCTAGAAGTTTCTTTTTTCCCTCTTCATTGACTCGAACACTATTGCGATTCCGTGTTTCCCCCATAGTTAATTTATTTGTGCGGATGAAGATATTTCTACTTTAGGGGATTCGTTGATTTTTTTTGGGTCAGAAAAGGTCAATTAATCTCTGTCCCCGTCCAGTCCCTAAATGTCCAGCGCTTCACTTCTCACTCAACGTAACTTTGTCTCATAACCAATTGAGACGGAATTATGACGATGACAAAGGCCAATCAAAACCAACCCACGCCACAAGTGATAAAGGCAGTCAAAGGACTTGATGTTAAGCCGCAGCAAGCTATCCCAGTAATTGGCTCTGGCAATGCGCCATACCAAGTTGATATTACACCTGTATTGCTGCAAAACCCTTATAGTCCCTTTGCGATCGCCCTAAGTGTTGCAATCGTAATTGGTGCGGTTGCTTCCCTGATTAAAACTCTAAAATCTCAGTAGATTAGGGGTACAGCCGGGATACGTGCAAATTGGGACACGTTGTGAAGTTTTGTAAAGCAAAAGAGTTAAAACCATTGATTTAGCGTTGTTTTAAAACATGGTTTTGATGTCAACTCAAGATGAAAACATCACCAAAAATGATTGTTTATGGGCAAGCTTAAGGGACTATTGGGGTGAAGAGTTGATTTTATCGTGCAAAAATTTGATTGCCCCGATATCATTTATGGGCAAGTTGGTAAATCAATAAAACACGCTCTGCAACAAAAATTTACAACGTGTCCTATTTTACAGGTATCCCGGCTAAGTAAGTTGGAAGTCAGGAAATGTAAGTTAGCTTTTCTAGGTGCGAGGTGTTTATCCGTTTGGACAAAGCGCGAGCGCTTTGCTGTTACTGATTGAGAATGCAAAACTGCTCTCAAGTTTTGACTTGAGAGCAGTTTTAGTAAAGCTAGAAATTTACATGGGGCTTCATAAATTCAATGCCCCGGTTACTGTATAAGTGGTTCGGTATGTAGGGATATACAGCCTTAGTGGTGGCAAGTTCCGAAAAAGATTCATGTTCTTTACAGAGAATTCATGAATCGTACCACCCATCTGGGGTTAACTTCATACCTATTGATAAAACCATTTTGGTCATTGAAAAATTCGGATGCTCATTTCATCCCTGTTTATAGAGGTGAGACAATAAGCTTTCTAACTCTTGGCGACTGAGATTACGTAAACCATCATTCGCTTCCTTGAGCAGTGGTAGCATCGCTTGAAAGCGAGAACAATCATGACATTTGGCAAGCTTTCCTGGAAACCAACATCTACACCCATCAACCAACTCCATTGAGAAGTTGTGTTGACATTGGCGACAAATATGGGTATCGCCATCTTTGCGCTGCATCCTCTGGTAAACTAGCTGGGATTGGCAAAAGGGACAGCTAAGCGAACCAATTACCTCTGGTTTCCGAAAATTCTCTTTTTTCAGCACAATAGCATAGGCAATCTGGGTTCTAAGTTTATTTAGTTGAAATTGTTCAAGAGAATTTATCATCTTTAATACGCTCCTAGAGATGAAACTAGACAAATTATTCAAATGGGGGGTTGGGAGAAGGGTTAAAGGTATTAAATTTTCCCCCAAACAGAGCAGTCCACGGACTTTTGCAAGAGAGTACATCGGTTACTGCTCTCACAATCCTGGGTGAAAGTAGACTTTCAAGATACGTCTACTAATCGATGAAAACAACCGATTTCACTTCTCCATCGTGGATAAAAATTTGAGAAACCAATCGGGGAAAAACTCCAACTTTCTCGTCGTTAGACAGCGTATGCCAGAAAGCTAAATTGTCCCCAGTCCGCAGAATTTCACTAGCTGTACAACTACTCAGGTAATCTTCACTAGATGAATCAACTGCTGATGCAATCTGCTGACGTAGCTTCTGCTTAAATTTCTCCAAATCTGGATCGGAGTCAGAAATTTCTGATGCCGTTTTTAGCTTGGCTTGTAATGTACTAACTCGGTCTGAGTTGGGTGAAATATAGTCATCATCAAAGTCCGAGCCTATCGCAAACTTCTGAGACTTCCGAACTAAAATTTTAATTAAATTCTCTTCAATTTTTTGCGGCATAACTGAGCGAGAATTACTACAACCTAATTGGGAATATCTACAGGCATAGTAAGAATACCGTTTTTTCTTACTATAAGTATATTTAATAGTACATTTGGAGCCGCATTCTCCACAAAAAATCATTCCTGCTTGATAAGCATACTCTCGGTAATGATTGTTGACATCAGCTTTTTGTCCCAAGGCTCCGCTACCTATCTTTTTATTGAATTCAAGCAGATATTGAATTTCTGCTGCCTCTTCATCAGTCATCAGTCTTTGGTCTGGATGAGTATCTTTAATAGTTGTCCATTCACTAGGATGTTTTAAGTGATTTCTTTTATTCTCTTTCAGGTAAGATGTGTGTCCACAAAGTACAGGATTAATTAACCAAAGAGAAAAACCTCTTTGTGTCCAATAAAATACTCGGTCATGAGAGTTGATTTTGGCACTGGTTTTACCTACTCCATATTTTTTAAATACACATCTCAAAGCTCCTCTGATGCTTTTTTCTTGGATGTAGCTTTGAATAAATTCCTTTCCTAGTTGAGCTACAGTTCTTCCCGGAAGTTGTTCAAGAGGTATATCAGACTTTTTCAACTGAAGGTAATTTTTTGGTCTATCTTCAGTAATTAGGCAAAGATAGGGACTGTTATCTAAAACATACTTGCTATCTTTAACAACATAACCCCAAGGAGCTTGCTCACAAGCTTTTACTTGATTTCTCCCATGTTGTTTTCCATGTTTGACTCTTTCGGATAGCATGTCCACTTCTAACTCAGCAAAGGAACCGAGTATATTGACCATTAATTTCCCCTGAGATGTACTTAAATCAATACTTTGATCTAAGATGACCAGGTTGACATCAGAATTTAGAAAAACATCAATAACCTGTCGCAACTTGGGTAAAGACCTAGCAATTCTATCTACTCTGGTGACAATTACTCCATCAACTTGCTTTAGTTGCACTAAAATCATAACTTGATTTAATTTGGCTCTATCATCTCGCCGCCCTGATTTAACTTCAACAAACATTTCAGTCGCTCCAGCTGCTTTGAGACGGGCGATTTGTTGTTCTAAAGCTTGATGGTCTTCGGCTTGCTCACGAGAAGATACTCTGGCGTAACCAATTATTCTTTTCATTTTTACTCCCTGATTTAACTTCAACAAAGGTTTCAGTCGCTCCAATAGATGATGAGTTTTAGGATTAAAGCTTAGAATTAGTCTATCATTTTGTGCATACACAAAGCAGGCCGGCTATGCACAAATTAAGCATAAACAGAATGAGAAGCTAATCAAAATACGCCCTATACACTTAGTAATTGGCTACAAAAAACATGCCTAATTAAGTTGCTTAAGTAGCAAGTAAATTGGGACAGGAAGTAATAAAAAATCAGGCTTTCAATTAGCCTGATTCCAAAATAACTGAAAGTAATCAGTGTCAAATCGGTTTTTCGGGATCGGTAAAGAAATATTAAGCCCACTGCCAGAGTATGTAGCCTAATATGTTTACAACTCCTTCAACACGTTGCCGTTTTTTTGTTTTGCGGGTTTGATGAAGTTGTTCACCCACTTGCATCTCTTGAGCTTTGTAGGGCTGTCCTCCCTGCCAATAGAAATCGTCGATATAAGCTGTTTTAGCTGCTTTTAATGCACTAGTATATTGCTGCTGACGGGGCGACAAAAAAGGCTAGGATACTGATAAAATAAGCTCCATAGCCCTG